>CAVGWH010000046.1:6513-23990 GCA_963633065.1 Oribacterium sp. | reverse complement strand
TCCCCCTCAAGTCAGTGTCGCTTACCGGAGATCTGGATACGATTCTTTCCTGGGCAGATGAGATTCGACTCGATGAGTCGCATGGTCGTGCGTATCACGTGCGCGTTAATGCTGATAACCCTGCGGATGCTGAGCTTGCTCTTGATTTTGGAGCCGAGGCAATAGGCCTCTGCCGTACCGAGCATATGTTCTTGGGCGAGCGCAAGCAGATCATTCAGAACTTCATTTTGAGTGAGTCGGCAGAAGTTCGGAACAAAGCGGTTGCCGATCTTCTTGCCGTGCAGACTGAGGATTTCATTCAGATGCAGCGGACCATGACCGGCCGGGCTATGGTGATCCGTCTTATCGACCCGCCGTTGCACGAGTTCCTCGACGACCCGCGTGAGGTCGCCGTCGCTCTTGCCCGAGCTGAAGCGGCGGGCGCCGATCCCGAGTTCATCGATGAGCTGCGAGCCAAGCTTTATCGCATCGATGGCATGAGCGAATGCAACCCCATGCTCGGACTTCGCGGTGTGCGCCTTTCGTTTGTTTATCCCGAACTGCCGCTTATGCAGGTGCGTGCCATAGCAACCGCGGCTGCAAAGCTGATCCGCGATGAACATCTCGATCCCAGACCCGAGGTCATGATCCCCTTGGTAGCTATCACCGCTGAGCATGTACAGATGAGGTCGGTGGTTGAACACGTTATCGAAGAGGTGGCGCACGAATACGGTGTGGAGCTCGATATCCCCGTCGGCACCATGCTTGAATTGCCGCGTGCTTGCATGGTTGCCGATGAGATTGCCCGTCATGCGGACTTTTTCTGCTTTGGCACCAACGACCTCACGCAGACCACGTTCGGCTTTTCGCGCGACGATGCAGAGTCTAAATTCCTTCCCATTTACCTGCATCGCAAGATCCTTAAAGACAATCCGTTTGAAACAGTCGACAAGGTCGTGCTTGAATTGGTGAAGATGGCGGTCTCAAAGGGACGTGCGTCCAATCCGACCATGCATTTCGGAGTCTGCGGCGAGCATGGAGGCGATCCCAGGTCCATTAAAGGGTTCTTCAATGTGGCCGGCGTCGACTACGTTTCATGTTCCCCCTATCGAGTTCCTGTGGCGCGGCTGGCAGCCGCGCAGGCGAAACTTGAAGCCAGCGATTAAGGCCTGTAGCGTATCCGTGAGGGGTTTAGACCTCATGGCACCGATTTGCTATAGTGCAATCGGTTAACGAGATTTCTGCAGCTCTGTTAGCCAAGATAAGTAGGGAAACCCGCGCTCGGAACACGGGTTTCCCTCTTTTGTGTTCTTGGTTTGATCTCAAAATTTCCTTGCGATTCAAGGTTCGGCGTGTATACTAGCTAACGTTTGTTCAACTACGTGTCGGCTGTGAAGTGCGGCACCTCTAGAAGAGTAAGGAAAAGCAGATGGATTACATCCGCGCAATCGAGCGCCAGCAGATCCGCGAGGACATCCCCGAGGTTCGCGTTGGCGACAACGTCAAGGTTCACTATCGCATTAAAGAAGGCGACCGTGAGCGTATCCAGGTTTTCCAGGGCGACGTCATCCGCATGAGCGGTGCCGGTTCCCGCGAGACCTTCACCGTTCGCAAGGTTTCCTTCGGTGTCGGTGTCGAGCGTACCTTCCCGCTTCACAGCCCCAAGATCGGCAAACTCGAGATCGTCCGTCACGGTCGTGTTCGTCGTGCCAAGCTGTACTACCTGCGTGATAGGGTTGGTAAGGCCGCTCGCATCCCCGAGAAGCGCTAAACCTAGTTTACGTTCCTTTTTGGACAATGGGCCGCTCCGCAACGGGGCGGCCTTTTTTAGGAGTACCCATGGCTAACCTTACGAGCTCTCTACCTGCTACTCAGGTTGCTGGACTGCTGGCAAGTGCATCGTTCGATGAGATCCCATTGCTTATCGAACGTTATGGTTCCGATCCGCGCCTTCAGGTTCAAAAGGCATGTCAGCGGGCGAATAAGCGTTATGAGAGAGAGCAAGCCGAACGCGGTCGAGTTGACTCTATGTATGCGATGATGCGCGAGCTTGGTGGAGACGGCGTCATCGTCGGTGTTGACGAGGTGGGAAGAGGTCCTGTCGCGGGTCCCCTTACGGTATGCGCTGTCTGCCTTCCCGATGAGCCGAGGATTTGGGGCATCAACGATTCCAAACAGCTGTCGCCATCTCGACGTGAGCTCCTTTCGGTGGAGATCGCGGAGACAGCGCTCGCTATCGGTATCTGTCACATCCCTCCTCAGGAGATTGACGAGATCGGTATGGCACGTGCGCTTAGAAAGGCCGTCGCTGGAGCCGTCGCCGATACGGGTCTTGAGCCTGATTGCGTCTTAATGGACGGAAACCCCCTGGGGGCCGTGCCTAACGAGCGCGATGTCGTGAAAGGTGACGCTAAGATCGCCTGCATCGCGGCAGCCTCCATTGTGGCCAAGGTCACGCGAGATGAGATGATGATCGAACTCGATGCTGAATACCCTGCTTATCACTTTGCCGATAACAAGGGGTACGCATCGGCTGCACATGTCGCCGCGATCAAGGAACATGGCCTAAGCCCGCAGCATCGTGTTAGCTTTTGCGGGAATTTTATGGAAACTCAGCGACTTTTCTAGCCTTTAAGTTCGAGGTCTCGCATGAAAATAGGTGCGAACACCTTCGCGTACCAGGCTTTTTGAACAGAATTTAGATTTTGGAAAGACGGCTCCCTCCTATGGCTTAGGGGAGCCGTCCTTTTATGTGGATGCGATAGCCCAAAGTAGCCTCAGGAATCCTTCAGACTTGAGGAGCGGCAATGTCAACGTCCAATAGCTCAAAAAGCCATAAACGCAGTCGAACTAAAGAGCTTGAAGAACTGTGGGAGCAGGGCGAGATAGGCCCGGGGTCGATCGACCCATCGTTTATAGACACCCTTACGCCACGCGAACTTGGCGAGGTTGGTGAGCTTCTTGCGATGTCTTATCTCGAAGAACGCGGCTATACGGTTCTTGAACACCATTATCGCTGTCCTGATGGGGAGGCTGATCTGATTGTTCTCGACGAAACAGACGGTTATATCGTGCTCGTCGAGGTTAAAACAAGAAGGGCTTCTTCGGGGGACAACGATGGTCTCTGCCCCGAGGAGGCGGTAGACGCAAGGAAGCAAAAAAGATATAAGCGGATTGCCCAGTACTATGCATACGATCAATCGCCCATATATGCCCTGCGCTTCGATGTGATAAGCATTGTCGTGCGTTGTGGATGCGTCGCAGAGCTCATTCATCTGCACGATGCGTTTGATTGGGAAGTCGAACGATGAGCGGGGAAGTCATAGCTGTTCACGCTGCCTATATTCGAGGCGTCGAAGCGTATCCGGTAACGGTCGAGGTGTCACTTTCGGGGAGCGTTCCCGGAATAAACATCGTCGGCGCCGCCGATGCAACGCTTCTCGAGGGACGCGCGCGTATTCGTTCGGCATTTCGGCAACGTGATTTCGAAACCCCTCGAAAAGCCATTACCGTCAATCTTTCTCCCGGTGACATAAGAAAAACGGGTTCAGGCTTCGACCTTCCTATCGCCGTTGGCATACTGGCGGCGTCAGGCCAGATCTCTCGAGAGGGGCTCGATTCCTGCCTCTTTGTTGGCGAGCTTGCACTTACAGGGGCCGTGCTTCCCGTACGGGGCGAGGTCGCTTATCAGGTACTCGCCCATAACATGGGCCTTACCCTTGTAGGTGGGAATTCCGGCCAGCATGTTGCGCTCGAAGGGGTCGAGCATAAGTTCATCGAGCATTTGGGTGATTTGGCGCGCGACCCCTCGCTGAGATTCAGAGATTTTCCTTCGTTGCCCTATGCATACAGTGAGGCGATGCGGCCGCTTGATTATGCCGATGTAGCTGGACAGGAAATCGCTAAACGCGCACTTACCATCGCTGCGGCGGGGAATCTCGGCTTGCTCATGATCGGCGCTCCTGGGTCTGGGAAATCGATGTTGGCCCAACGTATGACAACGATACTTCCGCCTCTTACGCCCGAGGATAAGCGCGAGGCGCTTCGTATTCATTCCGTCGCGGGGGAGAGGATCGATGGGCTTCTTTCCGGTGTTAGGCCCTTCAGATCACCGCATCACAGCATCTCGATCGCCGGCCTTATCGGAGGGGGTCGCCCCGTTGCTCCAGGCGAGATAAGCTTGGCTCATGGGGGTGTTCTGTTTCTTGACGAGCTTGCTGAATTTTCGAATGCCGTGTTGCAGTCCCTTCGTCAACCCATCGAGTCGGGAGAGGTCCATATCGTCAGGGCGGAGGGCTCATACGTGTTTCCGTCGCGGTTTCAGCTTTTGGCCGCCAGCAACCCCTGCCCCTGCGGATATCTCGGTGATCGTGAAGTTGCGTGTAAATGCTCCGATGCAGTGGTAGAGCGTTACCAATCGAAATTGCGCGGCCCTATAGCCGACCGCATCGATTTGATAGTGGATATCGCGCGTCCTGATCCTGGACAGATTATTGAAACAACGGGCGGAATGGACTCTAAAACCATGAAAGCGAGCGTTTTGCAAGCGCGAGAGTTCAGATCGTGGCGCGTCGAACGGAACTCAAACGGCGATGCATCGTCCCGTAAAGTGGAGTCGCATGCCAATATCGTTGAATATTTCGCAATGGATGAGTCGGGGGAATCGAGCATGCTCGCCCTTTCTCGGCATAATCACCTTACCGGGCGCGGAATGGTTCGCCTGTCTCGTATCGCCCGTACCGTCGCCGACATCGACACCTCCGAGCGCATAAGCAAGAAGCATGTTCTTGAAGCTGCTATGTACCAGGGCAGGCGTGATGAATAATGACGATATATCCCGACAACGCATATGAGCTTAAGCCGTGTGATGCGCTCTATCCTGCATCACTACACGACCTTACCGATGCTCCCGAAATCCTGTACGTCCGAGGTGATCCGAGCGTTCTCTCGCTTCCATCTCTTTCGATCATCGGGGCTCGCCGCGCTACGCCCTACGGTCTGGCGGTTGCCGAGATGGCGGGAAGGTTGGCTGCGGAAAGTGGACTCGTTGTCGTCTCCGGCGGAGCAAGGGGATGCGATCAGGCCGGAGGCTGGGGGGCATTGCGGGCCGGTGGAAAGCATGTCGTCGTTCTGGGGTGTGGCGCCGATGTCATCTATCCCAAATCAAGCGCTCGCCTCATTGAGAACGCGCTTAAATCCGGAGGGGCTATCGTATCGCTGAGCCCATGGGGATGCGAGCCCAGGCGGTATGCCTTTCCAAGAAGAAATCGCATTATCGCCGCCTTATCCGAAGCGCTTCTGATCGCTGAGGCAGGCTTGCCGTCTGGAACGTTCACGACGGCAGAATGCGCAATGAATCTCGGAAGGGAGGTGCTGGCAGCTCCAGGCTCGATCATCTCGCCGGAATCAAAGGGTTGCAATCATCTGATCTCGTGCGGCGCATGTTGCCTCATCGATGAGGAATCGCTTGAAATGGCTATAAGCCGCATCTATGGAAAACTTCGTACCCAGCACGTCGATGGTTGCTCTGGGCTCCAGCTCGGCGACCAAGAGGAAAAGGTCTTACATGCCCTCACCGCTTCTCCGCTTCGCATAGATGCGATTCGAGCTTTGCTTAAGATCGATGCGGTGGGCTGCCTGACATTGCTATCGGCCATGCAGGCCGACGGATATATCGAGCGCTTACTTGATGGACGTTACGCGCCCTCAAAGTTCGCGTTGTTTCAACAGACTCCCTTGCGTCACAATAACGGTGATTTGAAAGGGGAACCATGAGTTTTGACGAGGTAACGATTATCGGTGGCGGATTAGCCGGTTCTGAATGCGCGCTTCAACTTGCCGATCGCGGCATGCGGGTAAAACTCTATGAGATGCGGCCGGAAAAAACTTCTCCCGCTCATCATACGGATCATCTTGCCGAGCTCGTTTGCTCTAATTCATTTAAGTCCACACGTTATGATTCCGCGGCCGGTCTTCTGAAGAACGAGCTGAAACGCATGGGCAGCCATCTGCTGCGCTGCGCCGAGGCGGCCTCGGTACCGGCTGGAGGGGCCCTTGCCGTCGATCGAGCTGTGTTTTCCCAGCACGTCGAAGATCTTGTTCGCGAGAGGCCCAACATCGAGGTCATCCATGAAGAGGTTACCGATATTCCCAATGGTCACGTGATCGTAGCGGCAGGCCCTCTCTGTTCTAAGGCCCTATCCGATCGCGTCATGGACCTGGTCGGGGGAGAGGCCCTCTCCTTCTTCGATGCAGCCGCTCCTATCGTCGACGCCGATTCCCTTGACAGGGACATCCTGTTTTCTCAATCACGCTACGAGGAAACCGGCTCGGGTGATTATCTGAATGCCCCGTTAAACAAAGAGGAATACACCGCTTTTATCGAAGCCTTAGTCTCGGCTGAGCGGGTCGTGCTCAAGGATTTCGAGCGCAGGGATCTGTTTCAAGCTTGTCAGCCTGCCGAAGAGGTCGCGCGAACCGGCATCGACGCCATCCGTTTTGGCGCTATGAAGCCTGTCGGACTCATCGATCCGCGAACAGGGAAACGCCCCTGGGCCGCCATTCAGCTCCGGGCCGAAAACGCCGATTGCAGTGCCTATAATCTCGTGGGCTTCCAAACAAACCTCACTTTCGGTGCGCAAAAACGCGTTTTCAGGATGGTGCCGGGCTTGGAAAACGCTGAATTCTTCCGCTATGGCGTCATGCATCGCAACACCTTCGTCGATGCCCCCCATGTCCTCGATCGAACATTCGCGGTACCCGGTTCCACGGTTCGTTTGGCTGGGCAGATCACGGGAACGGAGGGCTACATGGAAGCTGTGGCAACCGGACTCCTAGCGGCGCTCAATACCTATGCCGAGGCGATAGACGTCCCCTCCGTCGAGCTTCCCCGAACAGGCGCGCTTGGTTCGTTGATCGCCTATGCCACCGATCCTATGACTAAGGATTACCAGCCCATGCATGTCAACTTCGGAGTCGTTCCTCCCTTGGATTCCGACAAACGCCTTTCCAAACGTGACCGTTATCGCGCCTACGCCGATAGGGCATTGGCAGATCTTGATTCTTACCTATCCAGGCGCCGAGATCTTTTCTAACGCCGTGGTAGACCTCTCGAATAACAAACAGAAACTCTACGAGGATATTGACGATTTCATCGAGTTCCTCGGCAATGTCTCCGGAGCATCAACGGCTACGGCGACAGGCTACCGGTCCCATCTCGAGATTTTCGCCCGTTGGATCAAACGTGCTTCCTGCGATCCCTTTTCATTGGAGGTGCGCGATATCAGAGCCTATCTCTCTGAGATGAAACGGGCCGGTTATGCAAGCACAACGGTTGCGGCCCATCTTTCAGCTCTTCGCAGCTTCTACTCGTGGATGCAACTAGACGGGCGGGTCGAGGAAAATCCATTCTTGTCGGTGCAAACCCCCAAGGCGCCCAGAACCCTTCCACATGTAATCTCGCATGAAGAGATGCGTCGTCTTATCGATGCCCCCGACACCTCGACCGACGAGGGGCTTCGTGATAGAGCGATTCTTGAGCTGTTCTATGCTTCGGGGGCACGCATATCGGAACTCTCCGGCCTCGACCTCAACAATGTCGACCTGCATTCTTCTCAGGTGCGCCTGTTCGGCAAGGGCTCCAAGGAACGCATCGTCCCCCTTTATCGGCGTGCCGCGCAAGCGGTTGCATCTTATATCGAGGGTCCGCGGGGACGCTTGCTTTCACGCGCCCATCGGGATGCCGTGCCGGAAGACGCTTCCGCTCTGTTCATTTCCACGCGAGGCCATCGCATGAGCGCCGCGGCCATACGCAAGCGCTTTCATAGATATGCTACATCTGCAGGAATCCCTGCAGATGTGACCCCTCATGCCATGCGGCATACCTTTGCCACCGATCTGTTAGAGGGGGGCGCGGATCTGCGTAGCGTCCAAGAATTGTTGGGGCATTCGAGTCTATCCACGACGCAGATATACACGCATTTGACACCCGAACGCCTTAAGTCTGCGGTACATCAGGCGCATCCGCGTGCTACTTGAGTTGTGAAGATTGGTGATGGCAGTCGGGGCAGGCTTCTTTTTTCTACCAATGTGAATAACTTCCTGCTATCATTCATCAGGTTGCTTTACGGCAACAGCAGTATTACGCACGCACGGCTACTCTTCACCGTGGTGCCCGGTTCAAGGTAGCACATGGCCGGGTGGTTTTAAGAGGTTGACCCCGTGCGGAGGCAAACCAGGAGGTAAATATGGCTACCAAGATCAATATCCGTACGCTGCTCGAGGCTGGCTGCCACTTCGGTCATCAGACCCGTCGTTGGAACCCCAAGATGAAGCCCTATATCTTCGGCGAGCGTAACGGCATCTACATCCTTGATCTCAAGCAGACGATCATGGACGCCGACAAGGCCTACACTTTCATCAAGAACACCGCTAAAACCGGCAACGTTCTTTTCGTCGGAACCAAAAAGCAGGCTCAGGAGGCCGTTAAGACCGCTGCCGAGCGCGCTAACATGCCTTACATCAACCAGCGTTGGCTCGGCGGTATGCTCACCAACTTCGTGACCATCCGTTCGCGTATCAACCGCATGGAAGAGCTCGAGGCTATGGTTGAGGACGGCCGCATGGCTATGCTCCCCAAGAAAGAGCAGTCCGTGCTCGGCAAAGAGCTTGCCAAGCTGCAGACCAACCTCGGCGGTGCTCGCGATATGAAGGGCCTGCCTCAGGCACTCTTCATCATCGATACCAAGCGTGAGGAGAACGCCATCAAAGAGGCCCAGCGTCTGCATATCCCCGTTGTCGCCCTCATCGACACCAACTCCGATCCCGATGTGGTCGATTATGGCATCCCCTGCAACGATGACGCCATTTCCGCCGTCACCCTTATGTGCGAGCTCATGGCTGACGCCTGCTTGGCCGGTTCCGGCAAGGAGCAGATCTCCGAAGCCGAGATGGCCGCTGCCGCACCTGCCGAGGTTGCCACCGAGACCGTTGCTGAGTAAATCTACTGGGTTTTAAATCATTCGAAAGGATCAGTCATGGCACAGATTACCGCCGCTATGGTCAAGCAGCTTCGCGAGATGACCGACTCCCCGATGATGGAGTGCAAGAAGGCCCTCGTCGAGGCCGATGGCGATATGGACGCCGCCGTTGACGTTCTGCGCAAGAACGGCATGGCCAAGGCTGCTAAGAAAGCCGGTCGTGAGACCAACGAGGGCGCTGTAGCAGCTTTCGTTTCCGCAGATTCCAAGTCCGGTGCTCTTCTCGAGCTTTCCTGCGAGACCGACTTCGTCGGCTCGAACGCCAAGTTCACCGGTTTCGCTAGCCAGGTGGCCGAGGTCGTTTCCTCTGAGAAGCCTGCCGACGTTGAGGCTCTGCTCGCTGCTCCGATGAGCGGCAACACCGTTTCCGAGGAGCTCACCGAGATGATCCATATCATGGGTGAGAACATGAAGATCGCTCGTTTCTCCGCTCGCAGCGTTGAGAACGGCGCCCTTTCGTCCTACATCCATATGGGTGGCAAGATCGGCGTTATGGTTGAGTTCTCGTTCGAGAAGCCTGAGACCGCCGATGCCGAGGCCTTCAAGTCCTTCGCTCATGATGTCGCCCTCCAGGTTGCCGCCGCTGCTCCTATCTGCGCCGTTCGCGAGCAGGTTCCTGCTGAGACCGTTGCGCACGAGAAGGAAATCTACATGGCTCAGGCTGCCGAGTCCGGCAAGCCCGAGGCAATTCAGGAGAAGATGGCCACCGGCCGTCTTGAGAAGTTCTACAAGGGTTCTGTTCTCAACGAGCAGGAGTTCATCAAGGATTCTTCTCTCACCATCAAGAAGTACGCCGAGAATGTTTCCAAGGAGCTTGGCGACACCATCAAGGTAGTCGATTTCGATCGCCTTGTCCGCGGTGAGTAATTAGCTTCAAGCGTATCGGTTGAGCAGGCTGTGGGTTTACGCCGACAGCCTGCTTTTTCATGTCGGTACGTGTCCTCTTTGCTATGATTGATAAAGTTTCGACATAAGGAGGAAATGCCTTGTCCGAGTACCTGTATAAGCGCGTACTGCTCAAACTTTCGGGAGAAGCGCTCATGGGGGAGGGCGAATACGGTATCGACCCCAAAGTAACCGACAGGCTTGCCAAGCAAGTTAAGGAACTTGTACAAGAGGGTGTCCAGGTAGGCATCGTCGTTGGCGGCGGAAATATCTTCCGTGGCGTGGCCGGTGCTGCGGGCGGTATGGAACGTGCTCAAGCTGACTACATGGGAATGCTCGCTACCGTTATGAATGCGCTCGCTCTTCAAGATGCGTTCGAGCACAATGACGTTCCTTGCCGCGTGATGAGCGCAATCCAGATGAACGAGGTCTGCGAACCCTACATTCGTCGTCGCGCTATCAACAATCTCGAAAAGGGCAATGTCGTCATTTTTGCTGCCGGATCGGGCAATCCCTATTTCACTACCGATACGGCCGCCGCTCTTCGTGCCTGCGAAATCGGTGCCGAGTGCCTCATCAAGGCCACGAAGGTGGATGGTATCTACGATAAGGATCCGGCGAAATTCGAAGATGCCGTTCGCTTCGATCGCATCACTTATCATGAGGTTCTGGTACGTGGACTTCAGGTCATGGATACCACGGCAACCGCTTTGTGCCAGGACAACAAGATGCCTATTATCGTTTTGAATATCGATGATAAGAACATTATGGATGCGCTTGCGGGTCAGCCCGTCGGCTCCATCGTCTATCAGGAGGACTAGCATGGCAGATAAGATCACCGACCACATGGACAAATCGCTTGAATCGCTCAAGCATAATTTCTCTAAGGTCCGTACCGGTCGCGCGAACGCCAATATCCTTTCGGACATCACTGTTGACTACTACGGTGTTCCCACGCCCATCACGCAGGTTGCTGCCGTCAAAGTTCCCGAAGCCCACATGCTCATGATCGAGCCGTGGGATAAGGCGCTGGTCAACGCCATCGTCAAGGCGGTTGGCGCTTCTGATCTGGGCATCACCCCCAACTCCGATGGCAGCGTCGTGCGTCTGCCTTTCCCCGCTCCCACCGAGGAGCGTCGTCGTGAACTCGTTAAGGAGTGCCACGAGTACGCTGAACAGGCAAAGGTTTCCATTCGCAACATCCGTCGTGATTTCAACAACAAAATCGACCGAGATGAAGAGCTCACCGATGACGATAAGACTCGCGAGAAGGCTAAGGTGCAGAAGCGTACCGACGAGTATGTCGCCAAAGTCGACGAGATTCTAAAGGTCAAAGAGGCCGAGGTCATGGAGATCTAAGTGAACATCGACAAGGATAAGCTCGTTGAGTTCTATGCCGGCGCCCACGAGGGCGTCGGCCTTTATGATATCGACCTCGCGCGTATTCCCCGCCATATTTCGTGCATCATGGATGGCAACGGTCGTTGGGCAACTGCTCAAGGTCTCAATAGGGGAGAAGGCCATAATGCTGGAATCATCTCCTTGCAGGACATCATCACCGCATGCGTCCGTCTTGGTGTTGACGTCCTTTCCGCTTATGCCTTCTCTACCGAGAACTGGAAACGCCCCCAGCGCGAAGTAGACCTTCTTATGCATCTATTCGCGAAGACATTTGTAGATGAGTTGCCGTTGCTCAAGCGCGAGAACGTCCGAGTTGTCTTCTTGGGCGATATCAGTGCGCTGCCTAAAAAGACACGCGAGGTCTTTGAGTACGGGCTAAATGAATGTTCGGGTCATACGGGCATGACGTTGGCCCTTGCGGTTAATTACGGCGCACGAGCCGAGCTCACTCGTGCGACGAAACTTATCGCATCCAAGGTTGCATCCGGAACACTTTCCATCGACGAAATCGATGACCATCTGATTGCCGACCATCTTTACACTGCTGGGCTTCCCGACCCCGAGCTCGTGATTCGCACATCGGGAGAGCTCAGGGTCTCCAATTACCTACTTTGGCAGATCGCCTATGCTGAGTTTTACGTAACCGATACTTATTGGCCGGATTTCGATCGATGGGGGCTTTTGGACGCAATCGCTGCGTACCAAGGCAGAGATCGTCGTTTCGGCGGACTTAACGCTTCCAAGGAGTCTTAGTATGTCTTCCGGTGCCCTTCAATCGTTCATCAAGCGTGCGGCTTCAGGGCTCATCTATGCTGCCCTTTTCATCGCCTGCATTCTAATCGGGTCAATAACCACGGCGATTTTCATCGCGGTGATGAGCGTTCTTTGCTGCTATGAGTTCTATCGCATGGTTCGCAAGGATGGCAAGGTCCCCAATGAGCCTCTCGGCCTCATTCTTGCAGCTCTGCTGCCTATTTCCGCTTTAGGCGACTCGCTTTTTCTTTATATCCTCCTTGCCGTTTTGGTTCTTATCGCGGGCCTGTGGTACGTATTCTCGCCGCGTACGCGCTTGTCCGACATGGCTATCACGCTCACCGGTCCCATCTATACGGGCTTCATGCTTTCGGCCATCGTTCTCCTTCGTGACGAGATCGCCGGATTCCCGGGGGCGCTTCTAACCGTCGGCGTTTGCGCGAGCCTTTGGGTTTCCGATTCGTTTGCCTATATGGTCGGCAGTCGATTCGGTAAGCATAAAATGGTTCCGAAGATTTCTCCCAATAAGAGCTGGGAAGGTTTTATCGGGGGCATTCTGGGATCAGTTCTCATCTGGTTCATTCTCTGGCTCACCGGTTTTTATAAGCTGAATCTTCCTTATTGCCTGCTGTGCGCACTCGCGGTTTCCGTTTTAGGCGTTTTCGGCGATCTTATTGAAAGCCGCATTAAACGTGGTGTCGGTGTTAAGGATTCGGGAAACCTCATCCCCGGACATGGCGGTATGCTCGATCGTTCCGACTCTCTTATCTTCGGATGTATAACGGCATATATCCTTCTCACTATCGGCGGTGTGCTGTAATGGCTTCGGAGCACCAAAAACTTCGCGTTGCAATTCTCGGTTGCTCAGGATCGATCGGTCGTCAGGCACTTGACGTCTGCCATCAGCATCGCAACGAAATCGACGTCGTAGCGCTTTCGGTTCATTCAAGCACCGATGCACTCGTCCGCGCCGCGCGAGATTTCAGCGTGCGCGCTGTTGCCGTTTCAGATTCATCACATGCGAACGATCCCATTCTCCAGGAACTTCCGCCCGAATGCACTTGCGATTTCGGTGCTGATGCCGTGACCGATCTCGCCGTGCGTGACGATGTCGACTGCGTTCTGGTCGCGATCGTTGGGGCTGCCGGTCTCGAGGCAAGCCGCGCTGCACTCGTAGCCGGAAAGCGCTTGGCGCTCGCAAACAAGGAATCTCTTGTTGTCGGCGGCGACCTTCTTATGCCGCTTGCAGCTCCTGGGCAACTTATTCCAGTAGATTCCGAACACTCGGCAATCTACCAGTGCTATTTGGGAGAGAATCCTAAACAGGCCCATTGTATTTGGCTTACCTGCTCCGGTGGTCCGTTCTTCGGCTTCTCACGCGACGAGCTGTCTAAGGTGACGCCTTCGGATGCGCTTGCGCATCCGACGTGGGCTATGGGGGCAAAGATCACCATCGATTCCGCGACCCTTATGAATAAGGGGCTTGAACGTATCGAGGCCATGCATCTGTTCTCCTGCGATTTGGATTTCATCAACGTTGTCATCCAGCGACAGAGCAAAATCCATTCGATGGTTGAATATGATGATGGCTCGGTGATCGCGCATCTCGGAGCTTCCGACATGCGTATTCCCATCCAATTTGCCTTTTCCTATCCTGATCGCTGGGCCACGCCTGCCGAACGCATCGACTTCACGCAGCTTTCCTCGCTCACGTTTGATGCTCCCGATATCGATGCATTTCGTTGTTTGAAGCTCGCTGAGCTTGCCGGCAAAAGAGGAGGCACCCTCCCTTGTGTGCTTAATGCCGCAAATGAGGTTGCTGTCGCTGGATTTCTAGCGGGTAAATGTGGGTTCACTTCCATCGATGAGATCGTCGAAGCCTGCATGGAAGACCACAACGTTGAGCCCGTTCAGTCGTTTGAGCAGCTTCACGATATCGACCGCGCCACGCGCCTGCATGCCGAGTCCCTGCTGGCACGTTTTTAAAACTTAAATCGAGGTCATTTATGACGATCTTTGTCAATGTTTTAAGCACGGTGTTTTGGGGTCTTATTACCCTTTCCACCCTTGTTTTCGTTCATGAAGGTGGACATTTTTTGGCGGCGCGTGCTTGTGGGGTGCGTGTCACTGAATTCTTTTTGGGACTCCCTTGTCGCTTTAATGTCCACCATGTGTCGAAGAAAATCGGAACGAAATTCGGTATCACGCCTCTACTTCTCGGCGGCTACGCTGCTATTTGCGGAATGGACCCAACGGAAAGCCCCTACGCTCCCGATGTTCTCGATCTCGTCCATCGCCGTGGAACGATCTCCGTGTCTGAAATCGCTTCCGAACTTGGCATATCCGATCAGGATGCGATGGAAGCGTGTGCTCTTCTTTTAGACTGGGGCTCTATAGCACCAAAGTACGATCTAGAGTCGGGCGAGCGACCTGACCCTTCCGTTTACCCGACTGCTGTCGCCTCGATGCCCCGCGATTTTCGTGGAAATACCGTCTACGATGGAAAGAGGTTTTCACGTTCTGAGGCTACATGCGAAGGCGACCCTTGGAAGACCAACCTAAGTCCCGAAGTTTTTTACCGGCAAGAACGTGATAAAACATACATCGGCAAAGGATTTTGGCAGCGCACGCTCATGCTGCTTGCAGGCATCATGGTTAATATCGCATCAGGCTTTTTGCTTCTGATCTGCGTTTACTCCCTTATCGGGATCACGGGAGTTGTCGACACCAATGTTCTTGGCGGCATCGAGGCGAACTCTCCTGCTGATCAAGCGGGTCTTAAGGGCGGTGATGCTATCGTGCGCATCGCTGATTCAAAATGCGAATCGTGGACCGATATCATCAACGCCATCGATGGGATCGACGCCTCAGGCGAGGTGAAAGTCGAGTACAAACGCGGTTCCAAGCTTCATGAGGTCGTTGTTGATTACACGCTGGGGGAGAACATCGGTGTGTACGCCTCTACCGAGATGAGACGATTGAATGTAGTCGATTCCGCTCGACTTTCTTGGAATTACGTAACCGCTACAGCGCAAGGTGTCGCACAGCTCATCAATCCGCAGCATACGAAGGAAGTGCTTGATAGTTCGACCTCCATTGTGGGCATTTCGGTCATGAGTTCAAAGGCGGCCTCTACAGGAATTGCAAGCTATTTGAGCTTTGCCGCCCTGATTTCCTTCTCCCTCGGCTTTATGAACCTGCTGCCGATTCCACCTTTGGATGGCGGAAAATTCCTCATTGAGATTATTCAGGTAGTGCTACGTCGCAACCTTTCCGTACGCGTTCAAAGCATTGTGAGCTATGTGGGTATAGCGCTCTTTGCGTTGCTTTTCGTTTACATGCTGCGCGCGGATATCTTACGTTTCATTCTGTAGAAGAGGGTGATTTTCATGCCCGTTTCCATACCGCGCTCATTGACGCACCCCGTCTTTGTCGGCGATGTTCAAATAGGCGGGGGCGCTCCCGTTGTTGTGCAATCAATGACATGCACGTCGACCTCTGATGCCCAATTGACGCTCAAGCAGATTCGCGAGCTTGTCGATGCCGGGTGCGAGCTGGTACGCGTTTCAGTCCCAACCAACGAAGCGCTCGATGGTTTTAAGACCATCTGCCAAGAAAGCCCTGTTCCCATCATCGCCGATATCCATTTCAATTATCGCCATGCAATTGAGGCCATCGAGGCGGGCGCTGCCAAGCTGCGCATCAACCCCGGAAATATCGGCAGCTGGGAAAAGGTCGACGCCGTTATCGATGCGGCTGGTACCGCCGGATGTGCCATACGCATCGGCGTCAATGCCGGCTCTCTTGAGCAAGATATCGCAGAGCGTGACGAACTCTCGCAACCGGAAAAGCTCGTCATGTCTTCGATGCGCTTCGTTGAACATTTTGAAAAGCGCGGCTTCAATAACATCGTTCTCTCGGCCAAAGCGCACGATGTTCGGACGACCGTTGATACCTATCGCGCTTTGTCGCGCGAGCTTCCTCATGTGCCATTGCATCTCGGCGTGACCGAAGCGGGTACCGAGCAACAGGGAACCATAAAAAGCTCCGTTGCATTAGGTATCCTACTGTCTGAGGGCATCGGCGACACCATGCGCGTATCGCTTACCGCCGATCCGGTTAAGGAACTGCCTGTTGCCTGGGGCATTTTGCAGGCTCTCGGCCTTAGAAGAAGGGGTCCCGAGATCGTTTCTTGTCCCACGTGCGCCCGTTGCCAGGTCGATCTTATCCCCATCGCCAACGAAATCACCGAGCGTCTTAAAAACGTAAGTGCGCCTGTCTCCGTAGCTGTAATGGGATGCGCGGTGAATGGACCGGGCGAGGCGTCTGACGCAGACCTCGGCGTCGCATGCGGCAAAGGGCAGGCCCTGCTCTTTTCCCACGGTAAGATCACTGGTAAAGTTGCTGAGGAAAATATCGTCGACACGCTTATGAGTGAAGTCGAAAATTACGCAAGGAGTTCTCAATGACCCGTCCCATGTATATGTCTCGTCTCTATGCGCCCACGCTCAAGGAAGATCCTTCCGATGCCGAGCTGGCGAGCCATCGGTTGCTGCTGCGCGCGGGCATGATACGTAAAGAAGCTGCCGGGCTTTACACGTATCTTCCTCTAGCTTGGCGCGCAATCCGCAAAATCGAGAATATCGTTCGTGATGAAATGGACTCCCACGATGCCCAGGAGCTCATGATGCCGATCATGGTCGATGCCGACCTGTGGCGTCAGAGCGGTCGCATCGATGCGTACGGCAAGGAGCTCGTTCGCTTTAACGATCGCCACGAGCGCGAGTTTGTCCTTGGGCCGACCCACGAGGAAACGGTTACCGACCTCGTTCGCAATGAGCTTAAGAGCTACAAGCAGCTCCCGGTCAATCTCTACCATATCCAGGATAAATTCCGTGATGAGTTTCGTCCCCGCTACGGCCTCATGCGCGGGCGCGAGTTCATCATGAAGGACGCCTACAGCTTTTCCGCAAATAAAGAAAGCCTGCAGGAAGAGTACGACAAGATGAAGGAAGCTTACGCGAATATCTGCACTCGCTGCGGAGTAAAGGCGCTACCCGTTGTTGCCGATTCCGGCGAAATCGGTGGCGACACTTCGGTTGAGTTCATGGCGTTGGCCGATGCCGGCGAAGCTTCGCTTGTTTACTGCGATGATTGCGGATTTGCCGCCGATGATGAGGCTGCCTCCACAAAGGTTGCCGTTATAGCGGGCCCCGGCGACGGAACGCTTACCAAAGTTGAAACCCCGAACCGTTCGACCATAGAGTCCATCGCTGAGTTTTTCGGTGTGCCTCAAAATGCAACGGTGAAGTCGCTGTGCCTTGTTGACGGTGAAGGTCGAAATACATTGGTGCTAGTGCCCGGCGATCATGAACTCAACGAGTGCAAGGCCGATCATGCCTTTGGCGACTGGCATCTTAT
>CAVGWH010000046.1:0-6503 GCA_963633065.1 Oribacterium sp. | reverse complement strand
CATCCGTATCGTCTGCGACTCCTCTCTCGAGGGGACACGCTCTTGGGTTTGTGGCGCCAATGAAGTCGGTTATCACTTCACGGGAATCGAACCTGGTCGTGACTTTGCGGCAGATGAGTGGGCAGACCTTGTAACGATCGCCGCGGGTGATCCTTGCCCGCATTGCGAAACTCCTCTCAAGGCGGCTCGTGGTATCGAGGTTTCGCAGGTATTCCAACTCGGCACTAAATATTCGGAAGCCATGGGGGCTACCTTCATGGATGAAGACGGCAAGGAAAAACCACTCGAAATGGGCTGCTATGGCGTGGGTGTCTCGCGTACCTTAGCCGCCATCGTTGAACAGCACAACGATGAGCATGGCATCATTTGGCCTGTTTCCGTTGCTCCATACGAGGTTTCCGTCATTCCCCTGGACCCCAAAAAAGAGGAATGCGCTTCCGTTTGCTCCCAAATCGTCGATGAACTTTGCTCCGAGGGAATTGAGGTCGTGGTCGACGATCGCGATGAGCGTCCCGGTTTCAAGTTTGCCGACAATGACCTTATGGGCTTCCCATATCAAATCGTTCTAGGTAAGCGCGGCCTTAAAAATGGTACCGTTGAACTTAAAGATCGCTCGACAGGGGAGCGCATCGATGTCGCAATCAATGAAGTCGTGTCTAAAGTCAGTGCCATGGTTAAAGAGGCCCGTGCGTAACATTTAGCAACGCTTCTGGCACAGTGTACTTTCAGGCCTTTAACGTAAGTTGCCCCGCCAATCTTAGAGGTTGGCGGGGCATATCCATACGTACTCTCAGCGTAGGCAGCTAACTAAATGGGTTCGCTGCCATCTGACAGGCGGCTTAATCAATTCTTTTTTTGGAAATAAAAACGGGCCGGAAAAAACCGACCCGGTGAGGTTTTGGTGGGCCCTGGGGGATTCGAACCCTCAACCCAGGGATTATGAGTCCCCTGCGCTAACCGTTGCGCCAAGAGCCCTTGGTAACAAAACGACCTCTGGGATTCCAGAGGTCGTACATTGCAATGGTGGAGACGAGGGGAATCGAACCCCTGACCTCTTGACTGCCAGTCAAGCGCTCTCCCAACTGAGCTACGCCCCCGTGCTGGTGCGTTAGTTACTATAAGCGACAGAAGGAAACGATGCAAGGATTTTTTTGAACTCGATTACCTTTCAACTCATGACAAGTTTTATGCAAGGCGTATTCTTCTAGACAAACATTATCAGGAGAATGTCAAAAGCTGACGATGTAGTAGGTCCTTTTGCTTTCCTTGAGTTACATCGCTTGTGCCAGTGGCTAAGTTGCAGCGTTACGGGTATGATACGAACGTTTCATTTAAACCGTGGGGGAGTACCGTGGAAATCAAACAGAAGATTAAAAAGGAGTTAATCGGAACATCCGATTATCCTTCCAATAAGATCTTCACCATCTCCAACGTGATCACCTTCATACGACTGATCCTCACGTTTGTGTTTCTTTATCTGTTTACCACCGACGTCAATCGCTATGTCGCGCTCATTATTTATGCAATTGCAGCGTCCACCGATTGGATGGACGGGCAAATCGCCCGTATGACCAAAACGGTAAGCTGGCTTGGCAAGATGATGGATCCTCTTGTTGACCGAGCGCTACTGTTTACCGGTGTTTTGGGTCTCGTCGCGCGCGCTGAGCTCCCGCTTTGGGTTTGCCTGGTTGTAATCGGTCGAGACATATACCTTGCATGCGGCAATCTGATTGTTCGCAGATACCATCGACGTCCTATCGATGTTGTATATACCGGTAAGGCCGCAACCGCACTTCTTATGTCTGGCTTCACCCTCATGCTCTTGGGGGTTCCTGTCATTGAAGGACTGGGCTGGCTTGACTCCTCGTCGAGCGTATTTCCTGGACTAAACAGCCAGAGTGTCCCACTTGGCATTTATTTCGTTTACCTTGGCGTTATCTTCTCTCTTATCACCGGCGTGATATACACCATAAAAGGCGCTCTCGCTATTAAACGAGCTATGAATCACCCTGAAGAGGAGAACGTCGATTTTCTCAATCCCGAGATTATCGATTAGAACTCGATACGGTATTTCGCTTGCCGTGGGTTAGAATGATGTAGGTTTACCGTAACGGGTTTAGTCCGTTTTTATTGACAGGATCGCTATGGATAGCAACATGGTTTCAAGTAACGCAACTAATAACAGTCAAACCGATGCAACATGTGTGTTTCGCATGCCATCAAGCGATGTCACCGTTCCCGATCTTATGAAGAGTGCCCAGATCAACACTCCCGTTCTGTCGATTATCAAAGGGCCTCAAACGGGCAATACATTTGATTTGGATGGGGAAGAAACGACCATCGGTCGAGAGCCCGCCAATAGCATTTTCCTTAACGATATGACCGTTTCGCGCGCTCATGCCAAGATTATTTATCGTAATGGGGGAGCTGTTATCGAAGATCTCGGATCTTTGAACGGCACGTGGGTTGACGGAGCGATTGTGAATTCGGCCCCTCTCCACGACGGCTCTTCTGTTCAAATCGGCACCTTCACGCTCATCTATCATGAGAGCACGCCGGAGCGTATCGAAACTGGAGAGTAGTGCATGGCCGAACGAAGCTATCTCAGCATCGGTCAGGTCGTAAATCTATTACGCGGCGCTTATCCCGATCTTTCGAATTCTAAAATCAGATTCCTTGAGGACGAAGGGCTGATTTCGCCCCATCGCACCCCTAAAGGCTATAGGCAATATTCCAAAGAGGATGTCAAACGCCTTGAGGTAATACTGCATCTTCAAAAGACGCGGTATATGCCACTGAATGTCATTAAACAGCGTTTGGATAGTGCTGAAGATCTTTCGACCCTCGCTTTTGAAGTCGGATTGTTATCTGACCTGCCGATGAAGGCGGAGCCTAAAGAAACCAAGCAGAAGCTTCATCCTATCGAGGACGTTCCCGATATTTTGGGAGTTTCCATTTCTTTCTTGAGGTCTCTTGCTGAAAATGACTTGATTCGCATCATCAAGAGCCCTCAGAATCGAGAACTTATCGACAGTCGCGATTTCGTGATCATTCGCTATTGCTCCGAGCTTTCGCGTTTCCATATCGAGCCGCGTAACCTACGTCAATATGTTTTGGCAGCGAATCGCGAATCCTCGATGTTCGAGCAAGTGCTCGTTAGCATGCTTGGGATGGACGACAGCGATGACGAACGCGATGCGAAACTGGAGCGTGCTTTTAAAAAGCTCCACGATCTTACAGATGCCGTTCATACCGCGCTCTTAAAAAATCGTGTATTTGAATCGTTGAACGCAGTTGTAGAAGATGCCGACATCGATGCCATTGACAAAGAGATCGCTCGTGTCGAGGACGAAAAGGCAAGAACGGCAGATCAGGATTCCGAAAAGGACAAAAAGACTGAAGCCAGCCCGATAAAACCCCTTTCGGTGCCAAGACATCCTTCTGTTCCCTCGACTTCGGTTTCTTCCAACAAGAACTCCTAATTTGCTTCGTGCCGTACGATCTTATGCATCACGGTTCGATCATATAGTTGGGATACCTATGTATTAGCCGCCCAAGAGCTTCTGGGCGGCTATACTCTTTTAGATACTTTTTTGAACCTTCTGGAGGGTAACCCGTGGGAACTTCCATTAAGTCACATAACACTGCTCGCCTTGCCGTATATGCTTCTTTGGCTGGGGCGCTTTGCTTCACCGCAGTCCCTTCGATTGCCTGCGCCGACACACAATCTGACCTTGCTTCTGCGCGTGCCAAGCTTGAAGAAATCGGTGTTCAAACCGACAAGACCTCTTCCAAGCTACAAGAGCTCACAGATCAACTAACGGAAACGCAAGCTGAAGTCGCTGAAAAGGAAAGCGATCTTTCGGAGAGCCAGCAAAAACTCTCCCGTTTCCTGTCTTCCGATTACAAATCGGGAGGATCAACTCTGCTGTCTGCTTTGCTTGGTACCGACAACCTCGACGATATGTTTTCGAAGCTTTTCTATGCTGGTAAAGTTGCCGACTCAAAGGCAGAGGCCATTGAAGAAGTCAAAACCGCCAAGAAAGCCCTTGAATCCAAGCAATCAGAGCAGGAAGAACAGGTTGAATCCGCTCAAAAACAGGTTGACGACCTGAATGCCCAGCGAACTGAAGCGGCCGCTTTGGTTAACTCGCTTGATGCGCAAGTTAAGGAAGAGCTTCAAAAGGAAGCTGAGGAAAACGCCAGGTTGCAAAGCGCCCTGCAAGCAAGCCAGGATTCTCAGGTTGAAGAGGTAAATCAGACACAGAGCGCTTCCAGCAATACCTCTGGAAACACCTCAACGAACAACAGCTCTTCCACTACATCGCAGTCTTCTACTGCAAATACGCAAACGAACTCCAATTCGAACTCCAACACAAATACAAACAGCAACAGCAACGCAAGCAACTCCTCTACCAACAACGGTTCCTCCTCTACCGTAGATGGCGGGTCGGTTGTATCGAGGGCATACAGCAAGCTAGGAACCGCTTATGTTTACGGAGCTTGCTCTCCGACGGCGTTTGACTGCTCGGGTTTCGTGAGCTACTGCCTTACTGGTTCGTACACGAGGCTTGGAACAACCTATACTTTCCTTGGCTGGACGCGCGTTTCCGATCCTCAGCCCGGCGACGTTTGCACAAGTGCGTCGCATTGCGGAATCTATATCGGTGGCGGTCAGATGATTCATGCCAGCCGTCCCGGTGTTGGAGTGATCGTTGGCCCTGTCAATTCAGACATGGTTTACGTTCGTCGATAGGGGATAAGTTCAATTCCTTAAAATGCGAAACACGCTTTACGCTTATCGATGCATAGAATAGTGATTTTTATAGCTTCTTTAACGCTATAATCATCTTGTTTTCGCTGAAAGGAATGTTATGAGTTGGGCTATCGTTGCTGATTCGAGTTGCAACCTTCAAAATTATGAACCGGCAGCACCCAACACTTCCTATTTCATAGCCCCCTTAAAAGTCAACGTTGGTGCTAAGGAATACGTTGATAACGATTCTTTGGATACCAGCGCATTCATCTCGCACATGACCTCGGAGCATTCTGCATCCTCTACGGCCTGTCCGAGCGTAGGGGAGTGGGCTGAGCTCTTCCGTAAGGCTGAAAATGTCATTGTTGTCCCCATTTCGTCGGGACTCTCCGGTAGCCTTGAAGCTGCAGCAACTGCACGAGACCTTGTTCTCGCTGAAAATGAGGATCGTAATATCCATATCATTGATTCCAGAGCTGCGGGCGGAAAACTTGAGTACATCGTTGTAATGATAGATAGGTACCTAACTAACAACCCCGATGCCTCCTTCGAAGAGGTCTGCAGTTACGCTGAAACTATCGAAGACCATTCTCAGGTTTTGTACTCGTTGAGCACCTTCGACAACCTCTCGAAAGCCGGTCGTTTACCGAAAATCGCGGGCGCTGTGGTCAATAAACTGAATATCCGCATTTTAGGTTCTGCCACCGATCAGGGAACCATGAAGATCGTTGGGCCGACACGTGGCGAGAAGAAGATGTACGCGAAAATCGTAGCCACTATGCAGAATGACGGTTTTACTGAGGGTGATGTGTTTATCGATCACGTCAACAATCTTGAAGGTGCTCAGAAACTCGCCGGCTTTATCAAAGAAGCGAGCCCTCAATCTGAATGTCATATCATGCCATGTAGAGGGCTTTGCTCTTATTACGCCGAAGTCAATGGTTTGATCATCGGATACCCGTGTTCCAATCCCTGGGGATAGGCGAAACCGGTTTTAGCAATCTAAACAAATGCCTCAGTTACTTGAGGTTGGGCTTTTAGGAAAAAAGGCTCTCATAAGTCCAAAACAGGCCCCTGATCGAGAAATCGGCCAGGGACCCGTTTTTGAACTGTAATTTCCTTCTTTGCTTACTTAATCGTGTTTTTGATAGTATCAGTAACAACTTTACATAAGATATATTATCGTACTTATGATAATAAATTCCTGCATCAGGCTGCTCATCAGGCTATCTAAAAATACCGTGATAGCGTCTATGCGGAATTTATCCTTGAATCACTCGATCCCTACTAGGCTTCTTTAACATACGAATAGGCAGATGCCGCAGCGATCGCTCCGTCAGCAGCTGCTGTTACAACTTGTCTGAGTGGCGTTTCACGGATATCCCCAGCGCAAAATAGCCCGGGAGTTCGCGTCTGCATGCGTTCATCGGTTTTAACTGCATTCGCTTCATTCATATCGACAAAATCTGCAATCAAATCGGTACTGGGGTTTGTTCCGGCAAAAACAAAGATCCCAACTTCACCTGGTTCATAGGTTTCTACATAAGTGGTATCAGCTTTTAGATTATGGAACGTAATCTTGGACGGCAATGCCTCCCCCGATACAGCAGTAATTTTAGTTTGGTACCTAACAGAAATATTATCTTTAGAGAGAATCTGGTGAACCATGCCCTCGGGAGCTCTAAAAGTATCGCGACGAACGACCATCACAACTTCCGATGCGATATTGCTTAAATATAGGGCTTCC
>CAVGWH010000045.1:0-31659 GCA_963633065.1 Oribacterium sp. | reverse complement strand
GGGTGTTGCCGAGGGCGTTGCCGCCGAGGGCGACGACGATGCGGTCGGGCTTGCCAAGGGGCTTAGACATAGGAGCATCCTTTCTAGTTGGTTGAACCACAACTTATTAATAAACCGGGCGATTTACGTTTGCCAGTTTATTTAGGATTATATTCCGTTTAGATTCCATTTTATGCATTTGGTCTTAGCTAATCCTGTAAACGGTAGTATTCGGCCGCTCAACGCGATAAGCACCGTCTGCCGCTTAATATATACCGTTTACCTTGTAGTTTGTTAGGATAGACTATAGTTTAGTTGAGATTGAGCGGGTATTTCGACGCCTTGTTTTATATGATTATCGATTCCTACTTTATACATTTATTTGCAGGTTTTATCTATTGATAATCACCCAAGCTATATACACTGATATCCCGATGCGATTCATTTCAATGAAGTCCAATGCTCCAAACGTAAAGCCCCCACCGTGTTGATCACACGATGGGGGCTTGTAAATCAAGGACCCGGAACCTCAGCCCTTGAATCTAGCAGACGGCAGACGACTAATCCTCGTTGTACACCGTTTTGAGCTTCAGCAGGTGCGCGTAGCGGTCCATAGCGGCCTGTTCATTCTGCTTGAAGAGCTCCTCGGCGCGCTCCGGGAACGAACGCGTGAGCGAAGCATAGCGAGCCTCGTTCATGAGGAATTCCTGGTAGCCACCAGCGGGCTCCTTGGAATCGAGCGAGAACTTCTTACCGGCTGCAGCATCGGGGTTGTAGCGGAAGAGGTTCCAGTAACCGCATTCCACGGCCTTCTTCATCTCGGCCTGGCAGTTCTGCATGCCGCCCTTCTTGATGGAGTGCATCTCGCAGGGGCTGTAGCCGATGATGAGGGACGGGCCGTCGTAGGCCTCGGCCTCGTGGATGGCCTTGAGCGTCTGAGCGGGGTTGGCGCCCATGGCGACCTGCGCCACGTACACGTAGCCGTAGCTCATAGCGATCTCGGCGAGGGACTTCTTCTTGGTGACCTTGCCGGCAGCAGCGAACTGCGCGACCTGGCCGAGGTTAGAAGCCTTGGAAGCCTGACCACCCGTGTTGGAGTAGACCTCGGTATCGAAGACGAACACGTTGACGTTCTTACCGGAGGCAAGCACGTGGTCAAGTCCGCCGAAGCCGATGTCGTAGGCCCAACCGTCGCCGCCGAAGATCCAGAAGGACTTCTTGGTGAGGTAGGCCTTGTCGGCGAGCACGGTCGGGGCGACCGGGCAACCCTCGGCAGCAGCCTTCTCGAGCTCGGGGATGAGCGCGGCGGCAGCCGTCTTGGAAGCCTCGACATCGTTCGTGGAATCGAGCCATGCCTGAGCCGCGGCCTTGAACTCGTCGGAAGCCTTCTCGGACTCCATCATCTCTGTGACGGAAGCGACGAGCTTGTTCTGTACGGCCTCGTAGCCCACGGCCAAGCCGAGACCGTGCTCGGCATTGTCCTCGAACAGCGAGTTGTTCCATGCCGGGCCGTGACCGTTCTTGTCCTTGCAAAACGGCGAAGTCGCGGCCGGGTTGCCCCAGATGGAGGAGCAGCCGGTGGCATTGGAGATGAACATGCGGTCGCCGGCGACCTGGGTCACCAGGCGCGCATAGGCCGTCTCGGCGCAGCCGGCGCAGGAGCCGGAGAATTCCAGGTAAGGCTGCTTGAACTGGCTACCCTTGACGTTGGCGGCGACGAGCTCGGTCTTCTCGGAGACGTTCTCGACCAGGTAATCCCAAACGGGCTGCTGATCCATCTCGGACTCGGTCGGCACCATCTCGAGGGCGCCCTTGGGGCAGACCTTCACGCAGTTGGTGCAACCCATGCAGTCGAGCGGGCTCATGCCCATGGTGAACTTCATGCCCTTGGCCTTGGGACCCATGGCATCGATGGTGCGACAGGCCTCGGGCGCGGCAGCGGCCTCGTCCTCGGTCATGGCAAACGGACGCAGCGTGGCATGCGGGCACACATAAGCGCACTGGTTGCACTGGATGCACTTGGTCTCGTCCCAATGCGGAACGACCACGGCAACGCCGCGCTTCTCGTAGGCGGAAGCACCGAGCTCGAACTGACCGTCCGCACAGCCCATGAAGGCCGAGACGGGCAGCGAGTCGCCATCCATGCGGTCGATGGGCTCCAAGAGCTCCTTGACCTGCTTGGCGATGGCGCTCTTGGTCTCATCGGAAAGCTCAACCGGGGTCTCGTCGGTAGCATCGGCCCAGTCGGCAGGAACCTCGAAGGCGCGGAAGGCGGTAGCACCGGCGTCGATAGCCTTGTGGTTGGCGTCGACGATAGCCTGGCCCTTCTTGAGGTAGGACTTGGTGGCAGCATCCTTCATGTACTGAAGGGCTTCCTCGGCGGGAAGCACCTTGGCGAGCGCGAAGAACGCGGACTGCAGCACGGTGTTGGTACGCTTGCCCATACCGACCTTGGCCGCCAGATCGATGGCGTCGATGAGGTAGACCTTGATGTCATTCTTGGCGATATAGCGCTTAGCCACGGCGGGCATATGCTCGGCGAACTCCTCGTCGGACCACTGGCAATTCACCAGGAAGGTACCGCCCGGCTTGACGTCGCGGACCATCTTGAAGCCCTTGACGATGTAGCTGGGATTATGGCAAGCGACGAAGTCGGCCTTGGTCACGTAGTACGGCGAGCGGATCGGAGAATCACCAAAGCGCAGGTGGCTGATGGTGACGCCGCCGGTCTTCTTGGAGTCGTACTGGAAGTAGGCCTGGACGTACTTGTCGGTGTGGTCGCCGATGATCTTGATCGAGTTCTTGTTGGCGCCGACCGTGCCGTCGCCGCCGAGACCCCAGAACTTGCACTCGATGGTGCCGGGGGCTGCGGTGTTGGGGGCATCCTCCATCTCGGGAAGGCTGAGGTTGGTGACATCGTCGACGATGCCCACCGTGAACTCACGCTTGGGCTCGTCGGCCTTGAGCTCCTCGAAGATGGCGAAGGCGGAAGCAGGCGGCGTGTCCTTGCTGCCCAAGCCGTAACGACCGCCGACGACCTTGATTCCCGTCTTGCCGGCCTCGTAAAGCGCGGAAACGACATCCTGGTAGAGCGGCTCGCCGATGGAGCCGGGCTCCTTGGTGCGATCCATGACGGCGATCTTCTCAACCGTCTCGGGCAGCACGTCGACGAAGTGCTTGATGGAGAACGGACGGAACAGACGGACCTTGACCAGGCCGACCTTCTCGCCATGGGCGTTGAGGTAGTCGATGACTTCCTCGAGCACGTCGCAGAAGGAGCCCATGCAGACCACTACGCGATCGGCATCGGCGGCGCCGTAGTAATTGAACAGACCGTAATCGGTACCGAGCTTGGCGTTGACCTGGTTCATATAGTTCTCGACGACAGCGGGAAGCTCGTCATAGACCTTGTTGCAAGCCTCGCGGTTCTGGAAGAAGATGTCGCCGTTCTCATGGCTGCCGCGCGCGTGCGGATGCTCAGGGTTGAGCGCGTGATCGCGGAACGCCTGCACGGCATCCATGTCGCACATTTCCTTGAGGTCCTCGTAGTCCCAACAAGCGACCTTCTGGATCTCATGGCTGGTGCGGAAACCGTCGAAGAAGTTAAGGAACGGGGTCTTGCCCTCGATGGCGGAAAGGTGTGCCACCGGCGAGAGGTCCATGACCTCCTGCACGTTGCCCTCGGCGAGCATGGCGAAGCCGGTCTGGCGGCAAGCCATGACATCGGAGTGATCACCGAAGATGTTAAGAGCATGGGACGCAACGCAACGCGCGGAAACGTGGAAGACGCCCGGAAGCTGCTCGCCCGCGATCTTATACATATTGGGGATCATGAGCAGCAGGCCCTGCGACGCCGTGTAGGTGGTAGTGAGGGCACCGGCGCCCAAAGAGCCGTGCACCGTACCGGCAGCGCCTGCCTCGGACTCCATCTCGACGACCTTTACCGGGGTGCCGAAAATGTTCTTACGCCCCTGGGCAGCCCACTGGTCGACATGATCGGCCATCGGGCTCGACGGCGTGATGGGATAGATTCCCGCCACCTCGGTGTACGCATACGATACGTATGCGGCCGCCTCGTTGCCGTCCATAGACTTGAACTTACGCGCCATATACCCCTCTCCTCTCTTTTAAGGTATACAGGCCTCGATCGAGCGCAAAGCACCGGTCGAGTTATTAACACAAGTAGGATGCTTTGACGCGCGAATCAGGCGATGCGCAACGCGATCAAAGTCCACATGCGGCACCATTGTACCCCGCCGTCAAGCGGCAAAGGCATATATATCACGCAAGCGGTAAATGTTTACCAAAGGCAACCAAAGCACTGGGCTAGAGGGTGCGGGCTCCAAGCTGGACGCTTCGGTGCCCAAAAAGGAGCACGCATGCATGGCAAGGAGAGCAAAGGTTGACGGTCGACTTGCGGTTCGAGACAACCCGCAGTCCGATGTATCCGACATCATGTCGGCGGACGACTCCGTGGCGGAGTGCGCTGGAACATGGCAGAACGGGCCGGCAAGACGCCTAGATTGCGCGGCGGGCCTCGATGGCACGACCGAGGGTGAGCTCGTCGGCGTACTCAAGGTCGCCGCCCACGGGCAGACCGCTCGCCAAGCGACTCACCTCGACCCCGAGGGGTTTGATGGTGCGCGCAAGATAGCTGGCCGTGGTTTCACCCTCGATATTGGGGTTGGTGGCGATAATGACCTCTTGTACGTCTTCGCTCCCAAGACGAGCCAAAAGCTCGCGTATATGCAGCTGCTCGGGACCGATTTTGTCCATGGGGCTGATCACACCGCCCAACACATGATAAAGACCGTGATAGCTACCCGTACGCTCGATCGCGCTCACATCACGCGGCTCGCCCACCACGCAAATCCGCTGCGTATCGCGCGTGACATCCTGGCAGATGCTACATTCGTCCGCGGTCGCGTAATTGAAACAACGACTGCAGAAATGCACCTCCTGCTTGACCTCCAAGATAGCCTCGGCAAGGCGACGCGCCTCCTCGGCATCGGTCTCGAGCAGGTGGTACGCGATGCGCTGGGCGCTCTTGGGACCGATCCCAGGAAGACGCCCCAGCTCATCAAGCAGCTTTTGCAAACTGTGATTGGCGCTCATGCGAAAAGGCTTCTTTAAAAGGGCATGCCCGGAATATTGAGGCCGCCAGTGATGGCGCCCATCTGCTTGTTTGCAAGCTCGCCCACGCCACGCATAGCCTCATTGACCGCGGCCATGATCATGTCCTGCAGCATCTCAACGTCCTCGGGGTCGCATGCCTCAGGGTCGATGGTGAGGCTCACCAGCTCCATCTCACCGTTAACCGTGACCTTGACCATACCGCCACCGGCGCTGGCATCGACCGTCTGGGTCTTAAGGTTCTCCTGCGCGGCAGCAAGCTGCTCCTGCATCTTGCGTGCCTGCTTCATCATCTGCTGCATGTTCATGCCGGCCATGTGGGCTCCTTTTGTTGTGCGGCGAATGTCGGTTCATCCGCCACGCCTTTTTATCGCAAAAATCCTACCATGCACGGGAAGCATCGACGGGCTTGCGTTCGGTGTCTCCCCAGTCTGCGCAAACCACCGCCGCCCTGCACGCCTCGTGCATCATGCACGGCCCTCGCCCATCCAGCTTACTGAACCGATTTGAAGATAGTTCCCGCACCGAAGACCTCTCGTATCAGCTCTTTAGCCTCTTCTTCGGTCTGTGGAATAACCGGCGCGGCCCCCGCATGTCCAAAAGGCGAACCTGACAAGGGACTTGCAGCAGCAGGGGCTGTTTTGGGAGAGGGGTCGCCTGATGCAGGCGCAGCAGATGATGTCGCCGGTTCCGTCGGAGCGGCCCCTTGCGACTCGAATCCCCCGGGAACGTGCGCAGGAGATGCCTGCTGGGGAGACTCGTCAACTGGAACATCAACCGACACGTCAAACGGTGGCAAGTCGTCGTAGGCAGACACCTCGGCATCATCGTAGGGAACCTGATCGATATCCGATGGCTCTGGACCAACCGATGCGGCAGGGTCTTTCGGAACCGCAGGGGCGGCGCTCCCCCCAACAGGCCGAGAAATCCCTCCCGAGGCAGATGTGTCGGCCACTTTTGCAGAACTCACCGTCGAGGCCTTGGAAGCCGCAGCGGCCGTCTTTTTCGATGCGGACTCCCATGGCGGCCGGGAAGCAGACGCACGCGCCGAGCTCGATGGCCCGGAAGAAACCCTGCTGCTCCCTAACACCGCGTTCGACTTCGCGGGAAGAATCCCGTCCTTCCCTGACGCCGAGGCCGCTTTTTGCTGAGATGCGGATTGGTCAGGCGCGGGCATGGGGGCAGTTTGCGAGGTCGGTGCCGTCGCAGGCGCCACAACGGGTACGGCAGAAGCCGCCGGCGCGGACGACGGCACCGCTGGAGATGGCTCCCCGGATTGGGGAGCAGCAGCATCTCCTTCCTTGATATAAGAAACTGCACGCTGCCCGAATACCGCGTTTACGGCGGGCAGGACAATTGACTGGGTATCGGTACGCCCCAACATGCTGATAGCGAAATTGGAGCCGGCACCGGCGGGGAACGAGACCACCAACGTCGACCCGTCATCAGATTGCGCGCGCGCATAGCGAAGCAATCCGGCACACGACGCCTTGACTGCCTTCACGCGGTCGATTACCTCGAACCATTTGCGCTGCAATTCGCCTTCATCGGTAACGGCCGGCGTCACGGGAGCAGAAGGCGTCACGGAGGAGGGGGCGGCGACCGCGGGTGCCGTCACGCCAGGCGCCGCTTTCGACGCGACCTCGGCCGCTCCGGATACCACTTCAGGTGCACCTGAAGCCGCTTCGACCCGTTCCGTCCCAGCAGAATCCGATTTGCGTGCGGCTTCCTGCGTCGACGCTGCAGAGGCCGTTGGCGCAGGGGAACCCGCTGCCGTCGGGCGTTCCCACGGCGCGGCACCGTGAGCGAAAGGCTTTGCAGCCGAAGCGGCAGAAACGGAAGGCCTCGACGAGGGAACCGTCGCGCCGACAGCCGCGGCAGCCGTGTGCCCGGCAGGCACGCCGACCGTATCTCCCCTCGAAGCCGCAACATCGGCACCGGCGGCAGCCGCACCCCCGCCAGCAGCGGGAACACCTCCAGCCACCAAGCCCGAGGCAACCTGGGCCTCGAGGCGCGCCAGGCGCTCAGCCAGTGCCTCGACAGTCAAATCGGCCTCGGGGCGTGCCAGGCGCGTGCAGGCGATCTCGAGCACCAGGCGAGCATCGGACGCGTTGCGCATCTCGAGCGAGGCATCATCCAAAACGGTGAGCACGCGTGCCAGGCGATCGGAATCGTCAAACGCCTTGGCCTCTTCGTCGAGCGCCGCCAACTCATCGGCGCCGTACTCGAAAAGCTCCGGACGGGCGCCCGCGACGCGCACCATGTAGATATCGCGCATGTGTGCCACCAGATCGCGCGTCAATTCCAAGAGATCATTGCCCTCGTTTACCTGCGCGCGGATAAGCCCGAACAACGCCACCACGTCACGTTGCGCGATCGCATGCGCAAAGTCGGCCAAGACGCTTCCGGCCACCTCACCCAAAAGCGAGCGGGCATCGCTCGCGCGCACTGCGCCCGCACCGAAAACGCTCAGCTGCTCGAGCGTGCTCAGGGCGTCGCGCATACCGCCTCGCGCATGACGCGCCACGATACGAATGGCCTCGTCGTCGTACTCGAAGCCCTCTTGCTCGCACACGTAACGAAGGCGCCCTTCGATATCCTCGTTCCCGATGCGATGGAAATCAAAGCGCTGGCAGCGCGAAAGAATCGTTTCGAGGATCTTCTGGGGATCGGTGGTGCACAGCACGAAGACCACGTGTGCGGGCGGCTCTTCGAGGGTCTTCAGCAGCGCGTTGAACGCCGCCGTGGTGAGCATGTGCACCTCGTCGATGATATAGACCTTATACTTGCCACGCACAGGAGCGAAATTGACCGAATTGATGATCTCTTCACGCACGTTGTCGACACCGGTGCGGCTTGCGGCGTCGAGCTCATACACGTCCGGATGGTTGCCTTCGGCGATAAGCTCGCATTCCTCGCATGTGCCGTCGGGCATACATCCAGAAGCTCCGGACGCTCGAGCCGCATCTGATTCATGGCAGAGCAACGCCTTGGCAAGAATGCGAGCCATGGTCGTCTTGCCCGTGCCGCGCGGCCCGCAAAACAGATACGCATGCGACAAGCGCCCCTCGGAGATAGCATGCTCCAACGTCGAGACGATGTGCTGTTGGCCCACAACGGAGTCGAAGGTCAACGGACGGTATTTCCTATAGAGCGATTCCATGCGGCTCCCATCAAAACGAATGTGACCTAATCATACCCTCTCGTCCGACAGCTCCGCTTCACATGGCTTTCGTCCTAATTCCGCACGCCTCCTCCGGCGCTCCTTCGTCGAAGTCGGCACTTTGCGACATATAGCGACGTTTTCAGGCGTGTTTTTGTCGCATTGTGCCGACTTCGACGAGAAGACGAAGCAGAGCGCGGGAACAACGCGAGGTAAGCCGGGAAAGACGGTGAGTAAAAAACCGTATCGGCAACAAAAAAGCTCCCATTGCTGGGAGCTCTTACTAATCGATGGTGCGGGCGAAAGGACTTGAACCTTCACGAGCCGAAGCCCATAGGCACCTGAAGCCTACGCGTCTGCCAATTCCGCCACGCCCGCGTGCCGTTAAATAGTAACCAAATCGACCTTATGATTCAAGAACATTTTTGGCGATTATTTTGGATTGCACGAGAGATGAATGGCAAAACCGCCGATCTCGCGCTTGAAATACACCAAAAACGTCGACCCGTCCTCGTTGCGCACGCGGCTCTCCTCGTTGACCTCAAGTCCGCGCTCGGCAAACCATGCCTCAGCTGCCGCGATGTCATCGACACCGAAACCGATGTGCCCGTGCGTACCGCGCCCATTCTGCTTCATGGTCTCGACAACCGAATCGGAGAAATACGAGATAGGGGTCTCGTTAGCGGGAAGCCCCATAAGGTCCTGGAATAGGTTTGCAATCTCTTGTGCCTCAGCGGGATCGGCGGCATTGATGCCCACATGTGCCACACGAAGCCCGAAAAGCTCGACGGGATTCTGGCTCTGGCTATCCATGCAAACGCCTACTCGGCAGCCATAACGGCGAGCACAGCGTCCTCGGCGGCCACGCGGCCCACGCCGGTCATGAACGGAACACCGCTCACGTAGGGGCACTTGAGACCCTCGGGCGCGATGGTGGTGGCGATCAGCAGGTCCGCGTCGTCACAATGGTCCTTGGCCTCGCAGATGGCGCACTGGACGATCTCATACTTGCCGTCGTAACCGTTGGTGTCGAGCAGACTGGAAACCTTCTGGGCGACAAGCGTGGAGGTGGCGGCACCGGCGCCACAAGCCAAAACGATCTTCTTCATGGAATGTCTCCTTCCGGATAAAACGATGTACCTAGTGTACTTCTGCAAGTGGAGGACGGAGCGCAAAGATGTGATTAATTTGGACGTTCGTTAAAGGTCGATTATCCGCACTCAGACAGGCGCCAATGCGCCGAAAAACAAATGTGTTAGACTTTTCACCCACGGGGGCGTGGCGGAATTGGCATACGCAGGAGACTTAAAATCTTCGGCCGCAAGGATTGTGGGTTCGAGTCCCACCGCCCCTACCATTTAAGACCAAGGCCCCGGCAACGGGGCCTTTCTTTTGCGGGCACCGTACACGGACTCGAACCCGCGAGGGTGCGGAGCTGCGGAAACGCGTGAGCGTTTTCCAGCGTAGCACGCGAGGCAGCGGAACGCTGCCGAAGCGAGGCGCGGGCGGCGTAGCCGAACGCGGAGTCCCTGCGCCCCTACCATTTAAGACCAAGGCTCCGGCAACGGGGCCTTTCTTTTGCGGGCACCGTACACGGACTCGAACCGACTACGAAAGCTCAGGGGTCCATCCGATGGTTGCAGGCTCCCCCGCCAGCACCTCGCCGATCGTCGCCGCCATGCCGGCAAGCAGGCTGTTCTCGCTTACGGTGAGCTCGGCGTAGCCACCCGTGCGCAGAAGCGCTCGGATAATCAGCGCACCTGCCAGAATCACACGCGCGCGCTTGGGTTGGATACCCTTAAGCCCCGCGATCTCTTGAGCGGTAAGCTGACGCATCCGCGCGATAGCGGCCTCGATCTCGTCAAGCGTAAGCGAATGCAGATGCACAAACGCGGGATCGTATCGCTCGAGTTCATATGCCATGGCAACTAAGGTGGTTACGGTTCCGCCGACGGCCACCAGCCGATCGGGACGCGCGTCCTCCGCCATTGCCCGCCAATACCCCTTGAACTGCTCCTCGGCCCAGGATGAAGCTTCTGCCAGCTCCTGTGCAGAGGGCGGATCGCCCGCAAGAAAACGCTCGGTCACACGGCGGCAACCGATGTTGAGCGAAACGGCGCTATCGAGCTCGAGCGCACCGGACGCGGGTGCATATTTCCCCAGTGCCAACTCGGTTGAGCCACCACCCGAATCGGCGACCAAGATGCGCTCGCCCTCAAAGTCGTGCGCCACGCCGAAAAAAGTCAAACGAGCTTCTATTTCACCAGGTATGACCTGCGGTTTCAGACCCAAGGCGACCAGTTTATCCAAAAGAACCCGCGCGTTGGAGGCATCACGAGCGGCACTGGTCAGCGTGGTGCAAACGGCCACGGCACCATACGCCCGTGCCTCATCCACGAACACGCGGCACGCGGCCTCGACACGTTCAACCGCACCTTCGCAAAAGCGTCCCGTGGCGTCCACGCCCTCACCCAGATCGGTTATCTCGGTATGCTTGCGCGACGACACAATGACCCCGTTCGCGACCTCGGCCAAAACCAGGCGCGACGACACCGTCCCCAGGTCGATTGCCGCGATTCTCACTTCATTTGCCGCCATTTACGCTACCTCCGCCGTGCGTTCTGCCTGTATTCCAACTCCCAACGGGCGGCCGTGCGCAAATGCCTGCACACGTCCGCACGCAGATTCAAACCTCACGCGGCTACTTTCCCGTTGATGCCACCTCTTGGCCGTCCACGCCCTTGAAGTTGAACAGGACATCGAGCGCATGCACATACCAAGGCGCATCGCTTTCCACCTTGTCGAGCGCCTCCTCGAGCTCGGTGGCAGTGGTAGGCGTGTTGGCCTTCTTCGACTTTTTAGACTTCTTTGATTTCTTGGAAGTCGAGGTGTCGTCGAGGCCCACGACGTTGATGGTCTTTTCGCCCGGCATGACCATATTGAGCTTTTTGCTGGCGGTATCCTTCACGCCGTCCTCGGAGAGCAAGGTGTTAACGTCGCCCTTGAGCTGCTTCTTATACGCCTTCACGATTTTTGATTGTTCGGCGAGGATGGTCTTGCTCCGCGTTGCCGCGTAGTAATCGCGCACGGGGAAATACACCCCTATACCGATAGCGATCACCACCAGCACGACGAACAGGGGCTTAAAACGGCCCGTGGTGAATTCGTAGATGCCGCGCACCGCACGGTTGTCCGCAGCGTAGCGCATGAAATTGGAGCGGCGGCGAGGAGAAGCGGTACGCGCCCGCGCCGACGTGGCCGTCGGTGCAGAAACAGTCGATCGCGACGCCCCCGCACGTGCAGCGGAGAGATCTCCCGTGGCGCCCGGATCGGACATGCTGCGCGCCCGCGATCCCGATGACGCAGAAGCAGCCCCATTGCCCGTGCGACGTGCCTGCCCCAGCTGCGCCGGCATAGCACGGGCCGTACGTACAGGCTGCCGCGTTGAAGAATCGATTGTGCTGTTGCGATAGGTATCCATGTGCGCCTTGTGCGATTGAAGGTTGATTGCGCTTGGAATTGTTATACCACGCGGCCTATCTGAAAATGTGCAGACGCTGCGCTCGTTGTTGCACGAATGCAGCGTCTGACGACAAGGCCCATAGACCACGGGCCCTCATGTTATCTCGCTATGCTGGACGAATCCGTCGCCCCGCTCCTTTAGCGGATGTTGTAGAAGGCAGCCTTGCCGGCGTACTTGCCGCTGCCCTCGAGCTGATCCTCGATGCGGATAAGCTGGTTGTACTTGGCAATACGGTCGGAACGGCAGGGAGCGCCCGACTTGATCTGACCGGCGTTGACGGCAACGACGAGGTCGGCGATGGTGGAGTCCTCGGTCTCGCCGGAACGATGCGAGACGATGCAAGCGTAGCCGGCTTCCTTGGCGGTCTCGATAGCCTCGAGCGACTCGGTAAGGGTGCCGATCTGGTTAACCTTGACGAGGATGGCGTTAGCGGCGCCGAGCTCGATGCCCTTCTTCAGGCGAGCGGTGTTGGTGACGAAGAGGTCGTCGCCGACGAGCTGGACCTTGTTGCCGATGCGGCGGGTGAGCTCGACCCAGCCGTCCCAGTCCTCCTCGGCCATGCCGTCCTCGATGGAGATGATGGGATAGGTGTTAACGAGCTTCTCCCAGTAGTCGACCATCTGCTCGGAGGTGTACTCCACGCCCTCACCCTTGAGCTCGTACATGCCGGTCTCGGCGTTGTAGAACTCGGTGCTCGCGGGGTCCATGGCGTACATGAAGTCCTCGCCCGGCTTGAAGCCGGCCTTCTCGACGGCCTTGGTGATGTACTCGAACGGCTCGGCGTTGGTCTTGAGGTTGGGAGCGAAGCCGCCCTCGTCGCCCACGCCACCACCGAGACCGGCCTCGTGCAGCACGCCCTTGAGGGTGTGATACACCTCGGCGCACCAACGCAGGCCCTCGGCAAAGGAGGGGGCGCCCACGGGCATGATCATGAACTCCTGGAAGTCGACGTTGTTGTCGGCGTGCACGCCGCCGTTGAGGATGTTCATCATCGGGGTCGGCAACAGGTGACCGTTCACGCCACCAAGATACTGATACAGCTCGACGCCGGCGGACTGAGCAGCGGCACGGGCGACAGCGAGGGACACGCCCAAGATGGCGTTAGCGCCGAGGTTGGTCTTGTTGGGCGTACCATCGGCGGCGATGAGGGCCGCGTCAACGGCGCGCTGGTCGAAAGCATCGAGACCGACGACGGCGTCGGCGCACTCGTTGTTTACATGCTGGACAGCCTGAAGCACGCCCTTGCCCAGGTAACGGTCTTTGTCACCGTCACGCATCTCGCAGGCCTCGAAGGCACCCGTGGAAGCGCCCGAAGGCACCATCGCACGGCCGAAGCTGCCGTCCTCGAGCACGACCTCGACCTCGACCGTGGGGTTGCCACGGCTGTCAAGGACCTCGCGACCGTAGACGTCAAGAATGTCACTCATGCTGTCTCCCTATCGTTTTCGGGACTCTGATATAAAGACGATTCGGCAACGCGTCCCATTCGCGTACAAGTTAGCCTCATCGCACTTTTGCATTATGCCCGAGAGTTAGCCTACGGATACTGTTTTTGTCTGAAAAAGAAGCCCCATCCATGCTTTGCACACGGATGGGGCGGGCGTACTCGAACGGAGACATCTTGTCCGAGATCAGGCGCCCGCATGAGCGCGCACCCTATGCCGTAGCGGACCCTACCCCTGCGAAGACTCCGCGGCCTTGGCGCTGTCCCATAGGTCGTTAAGACCATGAACCGAGAGCTCCGAAAGGTCGACGTTGCTCTCGGCGGCTTGCGCCTCCATGGTCGCCCAACGCTGGCGGAACTTATTCGTGCTGGCACGAAGCGCGCTTTCGGCATCGATGCCCTCTTTGCGCGCAACATTCACCAGAGCGAAAAGCAGGTCGCCGAACTCGAGGGCGCGCGCATCGCTTCCCGGCTCCTCGCGCTCGAACTCGGCACGCTCCTCTGCGACTTTTTCCCATACGTCCTCGACGCTGGCCCACTCAAAGCCGACCGCAGCCGCCTTGCGCGAGACCTTCTGCGCCTGCATAAGCGCTGGCAGATGCGTGGGCACGCTATCGAGCAGGCCCTCCGCCGGTTTGGCGGCCTTCTCCTCGAGCTTCACCTGTTCCCAAATCTGCAAAACCTCATCGGCATCCGCGGCCGTTGCCTCACCGAACACATGGGGATGACGACGGATCAGTTTGGCATCGATATCATGAGCCACATCCGCCATGGTGAACTCATCCGCATCGGCAGCGATCTGAGCGTGCAGCACCACCTGCATCAGTACATCACCCAGCTCTTCGCGCAAGTGAGCGGTATCGCCGGCTTCAATGCAGTCAACGGCTTCGTAAGCTTCCTCGACCATGTTCTTAGCGATGCTCGCGTGCGTCTGCTTACGATCCCAAGGGCATCCGTCGGGTTGGCGCAGACGCCATATGGTCTCAACCAGATGCTGCAGCTCCTCACGCGCATCGACTAAGGTCGCGGTATCGCGCGCAACATCGGCCAGACTCTGCCCTTCAACCTGTTTCCACTCGGACATTTCCGCTCCTTGCTCGATTCTTTCAGCTTTTATCTGCCCACGCGCCGGGCCCGTATCTTGTGGCCATCGGTTCCGAACGGCGACGTCAGCGTCCTTCTCCCGACGGCTACTCCTCGTTCAGGATCACATGGCAAAACGTCCCGGCCTCGTAGACGCCGTAGCTATGCGAGCCGTCCTTGGGGATGGAGACGCTGCCGGGATTGAACAGCCACACGCCGGGATGGGTTTTCGACTCCTCGTTCACCTTGGCGTGCGTATGCCCGTACACCAGCGCCGCACCTTGAGGCAGAGACGGCATGTGATCGACGCTGTTATGCATGCCGGCTCCGTACACGTGTCCATGAGTGAGGAACAGCTCACGCCCGTTCTCGTCGACAAGCGTCGAGCAATCGGCCATCAGCGGAAAATCGAGCACCATCTGGTCAACTTCGGCATCGCAATTACCGCGCACGGCGATGATGCGATCGGCGAGCGGATTAAGCAGTGCGATGACCTTTTTGGGAGCGTACTCGCGCGGCAGGTCGTTGCGCGGACCGTGGTAGAGCACGTCACCCAACAGCACGATGCGATCGGGAGCCTCCCGGTCGACAGCCTCTACCAACCGCTGCGCCCAATAAGCCGAACCGTGGATATCGGATGCGATAAGGATCTTCATTCCTTGCCTCCCTTGGCGTTGATTTGCTTGCATACGTACGAGAAACACGCCGCGATGAGCGCGACCACGATCGAGCTTGCCTCACAAAGACCGCTCTGCATGGCGAGCAACACATCGGCGGCATTGAGCATGAGCGCCACCGCGGCAACGGGCATTACCTGAGAGGCGGATACCACGCCCGTATAGGCACGCCACCCGAAGTAGGCAACCAGCAGCATCACCAAACCGGTAATGCCGACGATGGTGATTTGCAGTGCATCGGCCCCATACTCGGTCCTCCATAGCAGCATGCCGGCATTGAACAGCAGGTCCGCCCCGCCGATGCCGGCGAAAAGGCTGACCGTCTTAAAGGAATCGTCGCGTGGCACCGTGTCTCCCATCTACCGAGACCATGCTTGTTGTTTTCAATTCGGCTATTGTACCGCGCCGAGTTGTCGCACCGCTCCCGCGCGGCATTGCAATACGTACCCCTCACCGCACGTTTCTGTGGGAAAAATCGAAGGCGCCAACTCACCGAGGGACAAAGCAGGCGCATGCTACCCTAGTTCGATATGGCTAACATGACGCCTGGCTGGCATGACGCCGTCATGCCGCCGTCCGCCCCCACGCGTCGCTACCCGCACTACCCGGAGGTCACATGTTCGAGAAACGCCTGTTCTCCTTGGTTCCCGAAGCCGTTCCCCCTATCGTTGCAAGCGTCGTGTTCAAATGGATCGCGCTCGCATGCAATATCGGCGTGATGTGGACGCTTGCGGGACTGCTCGAATCCGTCTTTGCCCATGGAGCCGATCTGGCACTCGCGCAGCACGCTTTCGCGCTTGCTTCCCCCGGGTTTGCCGCTCTTATCGTGGCGAGGGCGGCAAGCATCTACCTCGCGCAGCGCATGGGCGACAAAGCGGCGCTGCTCGCCGTGGCACGTGTGCGATCGCTTGTCTATGACAAGCTCTGCGCCTTGGGTCCAGCCTATGCCGAGGTTGTCTCCACCGCCGAGGCCGTACAGACGAGCGTTGAGGGCGCCTCGCAACTTCAGGTTTACTTTGGAGGCTACCTACCGCAGCTTTTCTTCGCAGGATTGGCGCCGCTCACCCTTTTCATCCTGCTCATAAGGCAAGCAGGACTTGCCGCCGCCCTATTGCTGATCTGCGTCCCCATCATCCCCATCTCCATCATGATGGTCATGCGCAACGCGAAAAAGATCGGTGCAGCCTACTGGGGCAGCTATGTTGATCTGGGCGACATGTTCCTCGAAGCCGTACAAGGTCTCACCACGCTCAAAATCTACCGCGCAGACCAACACTGGCACGAGCGCATCGATGCCGAGTCCGAGCGCTTCCGTGGCGCCACCATGCGCCTGCTCATGATGCAGCTGCGCTCCATTTGCGTGATGGACCTGGTGGTATATATGGGCGCCGCACTGGGCATCATCGTCGCCGTCTGCCAATTCGCGAACGGCGTTATCGGCTTCGGCGCCGCTTTTCTCACCGTGTTCCTCTCTCAGGAATTCTTTTTGCCCATGCGCCGCCTGGGTTCGCTTTTCCATACGGCCATGAACGGCATGGCCGCCTCCAAGCGCATGTTCGAGATCTTGGATACACCGGAGCCCCAACGCGGCGACGCCCGCATAAACGGGGCAGGCTCCGTGGAGCTTGTCGATGCGGGCTACGCCTACGGGGAAAGCGTCGTATTGGAGGATGTGAATGCCACCATCGAGCACGGGCAACTTGTAGCCCTCGTGGGTGAGAGCGGAAGCGGCAAGTCGACGCTCGCCGGGATCCTGAGCGGACGCAAGGGCAACTATCGTGGCAGTGTGCGCATCGACGGCGTGGAGCTGCACGATGTCTCGGCAAGCTCGCTGATGCAAGCGGTCACGCTCGTGCCCACCAACGGATATCTCTTCGCGGGTACCCTACGCGAGAATCTTCTGCTCGCTAAACCCGACGCCGCCGACAAGGAGCTCATGGCAGCGCTCAGTCGCACACGCATCGCTTCGTTTGTTGAAGATAACGGCGGTCTTGACCTGCTTATCTCCGAAGGCGGCGGCAACCTTTCGGGAGGCCAGCGTCAACGCATCTGCATGGCGCGCGCCCTTCTGCACGATACGCCCATCTATGTATTCGACGAGGCGACGAGCAACGTCGACGCCGAGAGCGAGGCCGCGATCGGCGAGGTCATAGCCTCGCTTGCCGGTAACCATACCGTCGTGGTCGTTGCGCATCGGCTCTCAACTATCGCCGGCGCCGACAATATCATGGTCATGGAACGCGGGCATGTGGTGGATGCCGGCTCGCATGCCGAGCTGCTTGCAAAGGACGGCGTCTATGCCCGCATGTGGGAAAGCCAAGAGTCGCTTGCCGCCTTCGTGCTTGCGGACGATTCCGTTGAAGGCGCTGCTGCCGCCGCGGATACTCCCCGCAACGCCCGCAATCCCAATGACAGCCATTCGAGCGAACCTTCGACCGGCGCCCGCCATTCCGGCCTCTTCACCATGCTCCGCATGACGACCTTCGTCTCGCCGCTTTTCGGCTGGCTGCTGCTCGCCGTGGTACTCGGTAGCGCGGGCATGCTCGCCGCCGCATTCGTCCCCGCATTCGGCGCCTTCGCACTCATGAGCGGAAGCGGCGCCCCCGCACTTGGCGTGACCCTTGTGGCGGCATGTGTTCTTTGCGCCCTTTGCGGCATCGTGCGCGGGCCGCTCCATTACGCCGAGCAACTCTGCAACCACTACATCGCATTTCGCCTGCTCGCCCATGTGCGCACCTTGGTATTCGGCGCGTTGCGCCGCCTTGCGCCCGCCAAGCTCGAAGGACGCGGCAAGGGTGATCTGATCAGTCTGGTCACCAGCGACATCGAGCTGCTCGAAGTGTTTTACGCACACACCATCTCGCCTATCGCTATCGCTATCGTTTGCACAGTGGTAATGGAGGTGTTCCTTGCGCGCATCTCCTCCGAACTTGCGGCGATCGCGCTTGCCACCTATGCCCTGATGGGCATCTGCCTCCCCTTCGTCGCGGCCAGAGCATGCGGAAGCGCTGGCAACGCAAGCCGCGCGGGCGCCGGACGCCTGGGGGCGTTTGTGCTCGATAGCCTACGCGGCGTTTCCGAGACCATTCAATTTGAAGGAACAGCCGAGCGCTCCCAACGGCTGCGCGATCTAACCAGCCAGGTCGGCACCATCGACACGCGCCTGCAGCGACGCCAAGCAGCGAGTGAAGCCGTAGCCGACGCCCTCGTGCTCATCTCCTGTCTTTGCCTGCTCGGACGTTCGCTTGGTTTGGCGGCAAGCGGCTCCATCCCATTGCCGGAAGCGTTCGTGGCGACCTTCGCCTTCTTCTCCTCGTTTGGTCCCGTCATCGCGGTGAGCAGACTCGGCGCTTCGTTGCAGGCAACGCTCGCTTCGGGCGAGCGTGTACTCGGGCTGCTTGACGAGAAGCCCGAATGCGCCGAGGTCACCGATGGTGTGGACGTGAGCTTTACCGGCGCCGTTGTCGAGCACGTGCGCTTTAGCTACGGCGCAAATTACAGCGGTATCTCGGGCGAAGACGCATCGGCGAACACCTCATCCGCGTACATCCTCGACAACGTAAGCTGCGCCTTCCCCCAAGGGAGCATGACTTGCATCTCGGGACGCTCGGGATCGGGTAAATCGACGCTCCTCAAATTGCTCATGCGTTTCTGGGACACCACGTCGGGCACTGTCCGGATTGCGGGTACCGATGTGCGGCGTATCAACACGGACTGCCTGCGCGGAATGCAGGCGTACATGACTCAAGACACGCATCTCTTTGTCGGGACGCTGCGCGAAAACCTGCTGCTCGCGCGTGCGGATGCCGATGAAAACCAGCTTGCTGAGGCATGCAGGGCCGCCGCGCTCACCTCACTTATCGATCGTCTACCGATGGGTCTCGATACCCCCGTCAGCGAGCTCGGAGATTCGCTTTCGGGCGGTGAGCGTCAGCGCATCGGGCTGGCGCGCGTCTTTTTGAGCGACGCTCCGTTCATCCTGCTCGATGAGCCGACCAGCGCGCTTGACGCCCTCAATGAAGCGGCCGTGATGCGCGCCGTCGCTGAGCTACGGCACCGTGGCAAGACCATCGTGCTCGTGAGTCACCGAGCCAGCACGTGCTCGTTTGCCGATGTGTGCGTTTCCGTGGAGCACGGGAGGCTGAGCTAGATGGCGCGCACGGACGACACGCCGCAAGTCGCCGCCAAGCGCGCCGACGAGGCTCGCATGGTCTCGCAGATGATCGCGCTTTGGTGTCGCGCCCATCACAGCAAGGCCACAGCCGTGCATGATGCCGATGCCCCGCGTGTGCGCTTGGGAATGCAAAACGTAACGCTTTGCCCCGATTGCGCCGAGCTTAACGCTTACGCTACCGCGCGTATCGCCGCCTGTCCGCACATGGAAACCAAAACTTTCTGCTCTGCATGCCCCACGCATTGCTATCGTCCTGCCATGCGCGAGCGCATCCGCTCGGTTATGCGCTGGTCGGGTCCTCGTATGATTCGGTATCGGCCCGTCGCAGCGATCAAGCACGCCATCGTGACCATACGCAGCAAGCGCTCGCGTTAGCTAAGAATGTCGCCCCTTCTTTCGTTTTGCGAGGTAAGCGCATAACCGATCGTCTTCAATTCCGAAAGATCAAATCGATGCTCGGCAACAGCGCCTCCGACGTTTCCGAGTACCATGGTTGAGAACCGCATCAGCAACATCACCGATCGCCACCGAGGAGATGCCATGACTGCCTGCCCCATCGTCGATTGCCACACGCATACCATCTACTCCGATGGTGAAGCCACGTTTGAAGAAAATGTACGCGCTGCCGCCGAAGCGGGTTGCCTCGTGATGGTTTCGACCGATCACCTCACCATGCCTGCGAGCTTGGATCCCGTAGGCGAGGTACAGGTGCTCGAGGGCGATCTCCCCAAGCATCGCGCCGATTTTGAAGCGGCTCGTGCGCTGGCAGCGCAGATCGCTCCTCAGATGGAATACATCTACGGCTTTGAATGCGACTGGTATGAGGGTTGCGAAGCCAATGTGGAAAAATGGACCCAAGGGGCTATCGTGCGCCTGGGGTCCACTCACTGGATCGGGGATCCGGGCGCCATCGATGCCGGCGCGGCCTTAGCCCCTGGAACCGAAAACGTTGCGCCCGCGGACATCCACGGTAACGGCGCCGGATGGATCGACGATAACACCAACCTGCATGTTTGGCATGAGCTCGGCACCCACGAGGTATGGACGCGCTACGCCGACACTTGGTGCCGCGCCTGCGCAAGCCCGCTCAATTTCGACATCATGGCCCACCCCGATCTGGCCATGCGCTTTTCCAACGAAGGATTTGCTCCCGATTTCGACTTGACGCCTCTTTGGGACCAGATGGCGGAGTGCGCTCACGACACAGGCCGTCGCATCGAAGTCTCCACCGCCGGTCTGCGCAAGACCGTAAACGACTACTACCCCACACGAGGCCTGCTGGAGCGTTTCTCCCATGCGGAGGTCCCCATCGCTTTTGGTTCGGACGCGCATCGTGCATGCGATATATGCTGGGGCATTCCCGAGGCGCAAAAATATGCCTACGAATGCGGCTATCGCAGCTTCGACATGCCCCACGCCGACGGCAGCTGGGAAACCATCGAGCTGTAAAAGGCGCCCGCGGGCTACGGTCACATACCCGACCTGGACATAAGACCGTTTTTCAGAAATCGCTGACGAAAATCCGCCCAAATGCCCGTAACGCAGTTCACGGCGCCATCAAAAATAACGGTTAAGGGTAGGTCAATTCGGAAAGGCTGAGTAGAGGTCGTTTTTCAGAAAAAGAACCCCTGGTCAAGAATTGGCACCCGAACGGTATACATTAGGGTTTCCTGTCGACCTACCCTTAACCGTATTTTTTGAAGCAGCAATGTGGCAGTTTGTTGAAACAGAAGCGCGCCCGTTCAGCAACGGTATGCCCGCCCATCCGCCAGACCTTCTGTGATTCGACCAACGAGCCGCAACAACCCGATTAGCAGACCATAGACGTCCTACAACAGGACATCCGACCACTCGGTTTCTTTGAAACCGATAAGAACGGCACTATCGGTGACCACAAGTGGGCGTTTGACCAGCATGCCATCGGTTGCCATAAGGGCGAACGCCTCGGCATCGGTCATACCGGCGTCGAGCTTGGCTTTGACGCCCAGTTCACGGTACTTCATACCGCTCGTGTTAAAGAACCGGCGCACTGGCAGGCCCGAGAGCTCCTGCCATGCGGCCAGTTCCTCGGCCGTGGGATTATCTTCTACGACATGACGGTCCGTGTACTCAACGCCGTGCTCATCGAGCCGCTTTTTGGCCTTTTTGCAGGTGGAGCACTTGGGGTACTCCAAGAACAGTGCGGCCATGTCTACTTCATCCTCGCGTTGAGCTCGCCGGCCAGCTCGTCGAGCGAGACGCCGTAGCGCTCAAGCGTCACCAGCAAGTGATAGACCAGGTCGCCCGCCTCGTAGCGGATGTGGTCGTGGTCGTTGTCTTTGCAGGCCATGATGACCTCGCTCGCCTCCTCGACGATCTTTTTGAGCAGCTCGTCCTCGACGTCGGTCAAAAGACGCGCGGTGTAGCTCTCATCGGGCGAGGCCTCACGGCGCCCGTGAATCGTGGCGGCAAGCCCCGTGAGCGTCTCGCCGATATTGCCATCCTGCACGTTAGCGGTACGCACTCCCATGTTGCACTCCCTATCTAGCGCCCGCCCTAGGCGAGCTTCTTAAAGAAACAGCTGCGCGCGCCCGTGTGGCACGCGGGGCCCGGGCTATCGACCTTGGCGAGCAGCGTATCGCTGTCGCAGTCGGCCCAAAGCTCCTTGACCTGCTGCATGTTACCGCTGGTAGCGCCCTTGTTCCAGAGCTCCTGGCGGCTCCGGCTCCAAAACCAGGTGGTGCCCGTCTCGAGCGTGAGCCCCACGGACTCCTCGTTCATCCACGCCACCATGAGCACTTCGCCGGTGTCGAACTGCTGCACCACGCATGGGATCAACCCGTTGGCGTCATACCTGAGCTCGCCCAGCGTCACATTCGTATCAAGTTCTACCATCTAGAAATCCAACCTCACGGGAATGCCCTGCGACGCCATGTACTCCTTCACCTGACGCACGCTGTAGGTACCGAAGTGGAACACGCTCGCCGCGAGCACGGCGTCGGCCTCGCCCTCGATGATGCCCTCGGCAAAATGCTCGAGCGTGCCCACGCCGCCGCTGGCAATGACGGGAATCGGCACGGCGCGCGCAACCGCGCGGGTGAGCGCCAGGTCGAACCCGGCCTTGGTGCCGTCGCGGTCCATGCTCGTGAGCAGGATCTCGCCCGCACCACGGCGCGCGGCCTCCTCGGCCCATTCGATGGCATCGATGCCCGTGGCGTTGCGCCCGCCGGCCGTGTAGACCTCCCACTTGTCGGCACCCGGCTCGCCGGGTTTGCCCACGCGCTTGGCGTCGATGGCGCAGATCACGGCCTGGCTGCCGAACGCCGCCGCGGCCTGTGTGATGAGCGAGGGGTCCTTGACCGCCGCAGAGTTGAGCGACACCTTGTCGGCGCCCGCGGCGACCATCTGGCGCATGCCGGCCAGATCGCGGAAACCGCCGCCCACGGTATAGGGAATCGAAACCTCCTCGGCCGCGCGCGAAGCCATGTCGATGGTGGTCGCGCGTTTATCGCTCGTGGCCGTGATGTCGAGGAAAATCACCTCGTCTGCGCCCTCGCGGTCGTAGGCCGCGGCAAGCTCCACCGGGTCGCCCGCGTCGCGCAGGCTCACAAAGTTGACACCCTTCACCACCCGGCCGTCTTTTACATCCATGCAGGGAATCACACGCTTGGCTAGCATGCTCCCTCCTCTCCGGCAGCGGCCGCAAGGGCCTCTTCCAGCGTAAAGTTGCCCTCGTAGAGCGCGCGTCCCGTGATGGCACCCTCGATCACGTCGGTACCCGCCGCGGCGAGTGCGCGGATGTCGTCGAGCGTTGAGATGCCGCCCGAGGCAACCACCGGGAAACCGGCGACCTCGGCCACGTGGCGGTAGGCCGCAACGTCGATGCCCGTCTGCATACCGTCGCGCGCGATGTCAGTGTAGACCAGGTGTTTAAAGCCCTGCTCGGCAAGCTGGCTCACCACGTCGTCAAGCAAAAGACCCGCACCGTCGCGCCAGCCGTTGACCTTGACCTGTCCGTCGCGCGCAGCCACGTCGGCCGTGAGCAGATTACCGAAACCCCGAGCAGCGACCTCGGCAAACCCGGGCTCCGTAACAAGCACGGTGCCGAGCGCGATGCGACACGCACCCGCGGCCGCCAGCTCGTCGATGCGTGCCAGCGATCGCACGCCGCCGCCCACATCAACGGAAAGGCCACCCACTTTGCAGATGGCCTCGATCGCGGCGGAGTTAGCCGCGCGGGCATCTTCGTCCTCGCCAAACGCGGCAGACAGATCGACCACGTGCAGCCAGGTTGCACCCTGCGCGGCAAAGCTCTCGGCCACCGCAACGGGGTCATCGGAGTAGACCTTCATACGGTTGCGATCGCCGCGCTCGAGACGCACCACCTTACCGGCGATAAGGTCGATAGCGGGAAACAGAATCATGCGCGCGCCTCCTTGTTAGCCTCGGCTTCGGTCACCTTGGACCCAGACGCAGACCCCGACGCCTTGGCAACGGAGCCGGAAGCCTTAGCCTCTGCCGCCGCGCCCTCGACGATACAAACGAAATTCTTGAGGATGCGCTGCCCCAGTCCCGATGACTTTTCGGGATGGAACTGGCATCCGTAGACATTACCCACATGCGCCACGCAAGGAAAGCTGCGCACATAATGTGTGCGCGCCAGCGCATCATCATCGCTCGCATCGTCGTCCAAAGCATATGAATGCGTAAAGTACATGTTGGCGCCCTCGGCAAAGCCTGCGAGCAACATGCCCTGACGCCCTTCATCGGTTAGATGAACCTGGTCCCAACCCACATGCGGCACCTTGAGGCGACCCGATTCCAAACGCGTACACGATCCGCGCATCAGTCCCAGGCCACGCACCCAGCGCTTACCGGAGTCTTCGAACACCGTCGCAGGCGCGAGCTCGGTGCCATAGGCATTCGTTGTGGGCGTCGCGGGAACATCGGCGGGCACACCCTCGTCGCCACGGTCGCACAGGAGCTGCAGCCCCAGGCAGATACCCAAAAGCGGCGCACCCGACGCCACGGCATCGGCGATAGCGGCAGCCTGCCCGCTCTCACTCATAAATGTGATGGCATCGTAGAACGCCCCGACGCCCGGGATCACCAGACCGTCGGCCGCACGTATGGCCTCAGGATCGTCCGACGCCTGCGCCGTGGCACCGGCGCGCACAAGCCCGCGCACCACACTCGACAGGTTTCCTTTGTGGTAATCGACCACAACGATGTTCGGAGCGGTCATGCAAGCTCCTTTCGCGATTACAAAATGGCAACGGCCAACAAAGCGTACTTACAGCGATCCCTTGGTAGAAGGAATACCCTTCACGCGCGGATCGAGCTCGCAAGCATGGCGCATCGAGCGGCCCACGGCCTTGAACGCGGCCTCGATGATGTGATGCGAGTTCTCGCCCGCAAGCTCGCGCACATGCAGCGTGAGCTTAGCGTCGCGCGCGAAGGCATAGAAGAACTCAACCGCGAGCTCGGTATCGAACGAGCCCACACGCTCGGTGGGAACGGGCAGGTCACAGTACGCCTGGCCGCGTCCGGAGATATCGACGCTCGCCATGACGAGCGTCTCGTCCATGGGAACATGCTCGGTACCGAAACGCGTGATGCCGGACTTGTTGCCAAGTGCCTGACAGAACGCCTCGCCGAGCACTATGCCCGTATCTTCCACGGTATGGTGCGCGTCAACCTCGACATCGCCCACGGCGCGCACGGTGAGATCGAACAAACCGTGACGCCCAAAGGCGTTGAGCATATGGTCGAAAAACGGTACGCCGGTGCTGATGTCGCAAGCGCCCGTTCCATCCAGATCGAGCTTGATGGTGATATCGGTCTCTCCCGTCTTGCGGGTCGCCTCAGCGGTGCGGGCCATCTACATCTCCTCCTTCACCAGTACGGCGAGAGCCGCCAGCACGGAATCGTTTTCTTCGGGGGTGCCGATGGTGATACGCAGGCAATCGGCAAGGCCGGGCGCATACGAAAAATCGCGCACAAGAATAGAGTACTCGTCGCGCAGGCGTTCGCGCACACGACTCGCATTGGTAACACGGACGAGAAGGAAGTTGCCCGTGCTCGACCAGACCCTTACCGGAAGACCGTCGGACGCAAGACCCTGCAGCGCGGTAAGCACACGCGCGCGCTCGGATACGATGGCCGCCACGGTGGAGGCATAGGCGTCACGCGCGCGCACGGCCGCCAGCGCAGCCGACTGGGTAAGCACGTTGACGGAGTAGATCTGGCGAATGGCCGCAAACACATCGATGACCTCGGGGGCAGCGATCACATAGCCGCAGCGCGTACCGGCAGCGCCGAACACCTTGGAAAGCGTGTGCAGCACGATAAGGTTAGGGTGCTCGTCGATAAGCGCCTGCACCGTGGCCTTGGCACCGAACGCGTCGTCGGCGAACTCGATATAGGCCTCATCGACCATCACCATGCCAGGACATGCATCGCAAAGCGCAGAGACGAACTCAGCGCCCACAAGGTCGCCGGTTGGATTGTTAGGCGAGGTCACGATGGCAAGCTGGCACTCGGCCGCAGCCTTAAGCGTGGCCGCCTCATCGAGCAGGAAGGTCTCGGGGTCGCGCCACACGTCGCGCACCTCGGTCTTGGCGAGCGAGGCGAAAAAGGCATACTCGCTGAAACACGGCGGACAGTTGAGAAGCGTGCGCCCTTCGCCACCGAACGCGAGCAGGAAGTTATAAAGCAGCTCGTCACCGCCGTTGCCCACGCAGATCATATTGCGATCCACGCCGTGCCAGGCAGCAAGCTCATCACGCAGGTCGTTAGACATGGGATCGGGATAGCGATTGAGCGGCGTCGTTGCGAGTGCCGCGTCAACAGCCTCGCGCACGCCCTCAGGCAAGGGATAGGTATTCTCGTTTGCCGAGAGGTTGATGCGCGTGGACGTGAAATTGGGGTCGTAAGGCTCGATGCCCGCCAGATACGGCTGCACCAGCTCTTTCATGCGGTCGGAAAGCTCGGCCATGGCTATTCTCCCTTCGCGGCGGTCATGGCGACAGAGGCGTCAGCTTCGGCGGAAGCCTCTGAGGCCGCATCCACATCGGCCAGACTCAAGCCTGCGGCAACGGTGTCAGGTTCATCGCCCGGCCACGCGACCTTGGTGAGATCGGCCTCGGCAAGTGACTCACGCGTAACCGATGCCTCGCCCTGCTCAAGCACACGACGGCGCAACGCCGCCGACAGCGCATGCGACCAGAGGCCCTCGGCCTCGGCCAGGCGCTGCGTTGCGGGGGCATCGGCCAGAAGCCCGGCCGGCGTGTAGCAGATAACGCTTGAGCGTTTGACGAACTCCTCAACCGAAAGCGGGTTAGAGAAAAGCGCGGTACCGCCTGTAGGCAGCGTATGGTTGGGACCGGCAACGTAGTCGCCGAGCGGTTCGGAACTCCATGCACCCACAAAGATGGCACCGGCGTTGCGGATGGAACCGAGCAGGCCCATGGCATCGGCGCAGTGCAACTCCAAGTGCTCGGGAGCCACGGTGTTCACGGCCTCGACCGCTGCCGCCATGTCCGCCGCGATGACGATCGTACCTTCATTGGTAAGCGAGGCGCGCGTGATCTCTTCACGCGGCGATTGACTCACCAGCACCTCGATACCGGCCTCCACCTCGGCCGCAAACGCGGCATCGCAGGTAACGAGATAGCACGCGGCCAACGGATCGTGCTCGGCCTGTGCCATAAGATCGGCGGCAACCACCATGGGATTCGCCGTGGCATCGGCCAACACGCAGACCTCGGAGGGACCGGCGATCATATCGATGCCGATATCGCCCGAGACGACCTGCTTCGCAGCAGCCACAAAGGCGTTGCCCGGACCGGTGATCTTATCGACTTTGGGGATGGTTTCGGTGCCGTAAGCGAGTGCGGCTACGGCCTGCGCGCCGCCGACCATGTAGATCTCGTCCACGCCGCCGAGCTTGGCTGCAGCGAGCGTGTAGGGGCTGATAAGGCCGTCTTTTTGCGGCGGGGTAACCATGACCACGCGCTTCACACCCGCGACTTTGGCGGGAATGGCATTCATAAGGACCGTCGAGGGGTACTGCGCACGGCCACCCGGCACATAGATGCCCGCAGCGGCGAGCGGGGTCACCTTGACGCCGAGCATGGTGCCATCGGGACGCGTGGTAAACCAGCTCTGCTCAACCTCGCGCTGGTGGAAATCACGGATCTGAGCGGCGGCCTTTTCAAGCGCGGCGACAAAAGCAGGATCGAGCCCCTCGAGTGCGGCGTCGATCTGCTCCTGAGGCAAACGGAAGCTCTCGAGCTCAACGCCATCGAACCGTTTGCAGTAGTCACGTACCGCGGCGTCACCGTTGGCACGCACGTTAGCGACGATTTCCTTAGCGCTCTCGACGATGCTCTCGGGCAACACGCCCTTGCGATTAAGTTGATTGACCTTGAGAAGCTCTCCGGGAGCAAGTTTGATGGTCTTCATAGCTATGAAATCCCCTTTGCATGTTGGATGGGTTATCGAAGATCGGGCGCTATACGCCCTTAAGGGAGGCGCCCGTGCCAAGCATCCGCCGAACGGAACCGCGTAACGGATCCGTTACTGGGCCGAGCCTGCAACGGGCTCGAAATGCAGATGTCCCACCGCCGTGGCCAAGCGATCGGCCAGCGCACGAACACGCGGATCGAGACGTGCAGCACCGGGGTTCACGAAGAAACGCGCCGTGCACTCCATGATCTCGCCCGTAACGACAAGATCGTTATCGCGCAGCGTGGCACCCGTGGCGGTGATATCGACGATGCGATCGGTCATCCCGACGATCGGCCCCAACTCGATGTTGCCGTGCAACGACACGATGTCGGCGTTGACACCGCGACTCGCGTACCAGGCACTCGCGATGCGCGGGTACTTGGTTGCCACGCGAAGACTGCCGCGGCGCGCGTAGTTGCGCTCGGTCTGGCCCGCACGCCATGCCGGCTCAGCCTCGATAAACGTGCAGGTACCGTAGCCCAAATCAACGAGCTGCAGCAGATTGAGATCGGCCTCGATAAGTGAGTCGCGCCCGCAGATGCCGCAATCGGCACCGCCACAACCAACGAAGGCCGGAGCGTCGCTGGGACGCACGATGATGAACTCGATATCTCCGATATCACCCGTGGTGTCCACCCCGTGCACGATAAGACGCCGACCGGGATCGCGCAGCTCCGACACATCGAAGCCCGCCTCCTCAAGCACGGCGAGCGTGTCGGCTTTGAGCGAGCCCTTGGGAACGGCAATACGTAAGGGTGCCTCGGCATCATGGCCGATAGCGTGATCGCCCACCGCTGCCCCTTCCTCCTGCGTCGAAGAACAGACCGCTTCCAAACGCTCGAGCGAGAAGGCAAAGCCGGCAGCGGGAACCTGCTCGTCAGCACCAAAGACACCGTTGAAAACCGAGTCGTAACGACCGCCCGAGCCCACCGGATCGGGGAGGTTGCCGGCATACGCCTTGAAAACCAAGCCCGAATAGTAGTCGAACGAATTCATGATGGAAAAGTCAAACGAGAGCAGCTTTGCGTCCGTCGGGTCAAGACCGGCAACCAGGGCGCGCAGCTCAGCGGTAACCGGAGCGTCGATCCCCGCAGCAGAAAGAAGCTCGTCTACGCTATCGAGCACCGATACATCTCCGTATAGGCGCGGAAGCTCGCAAATGGCCCGTTTCACCTGGGATGTTTCATCGCTATTCGCTACGCGGGCATCGAGCCCCACCAGATCGTTGGCGTGCACGAGCGCCAAAGCCTCGTTGGCGAGCGCCCTATCCGAGCAGCGAAGCAACAGCTCCTTGAAGGGGCGAACGCTGCCGCACACGATGCGTGTGCGCGACAGGCCAAGCGCGCGCATGGCCTCGGCAACGAGCGAGACCATCTCGGCATCGCCCGCGGCATCGCCCTTGCCTATAAGCTCAAAACCCAGCTGCGCAAACTGACGCGAGGCACCCGTCCCACGCTGGCGCTCGCGCACTACCGGCGCCTCGTAGCGCAGACGCAAGGGCAAATCGGCCGTACGCATGCGGCTCGAAACCAAACGGACGATAGGGAGCGTGTTGTCGGGACGCACCACGAGCAGGCGGCCGTCGTCATCAAACAGCTTAAACGGCGTGTCCGCGATGGGACCGCCTTCCTCGAGCGAGGCTTTATCTTCCAAGATGGGGGTCTCGACCGGAAGGTAATGATGCTCCTTGAAGCAGCCTCTCACCGTCAGCGCGATCTCCTCGCGCGCCTGAGCCTCCTCGGGCAAAATATCCCGGAATCCCCACGGTGTGGCTGTCATTTTCCAAGAACCCCTCTCACATTGCATATAAAACAGCCGGCTTATGCGCCGGCGCGACTCCGATACTTTACCATACTAGAGTGAACCCACAGTAAATTAACGGAAGCACCGTGCAGCAGGGAGCGCCTTTGTTTCCTATAGCTGATTGCGTGTTATCAAGAAGGAGACGGTTTATCCACGGGGCAGGTTTTGCCGACGCCGACCCAACCGTGCGGCCGAGCCGCGTAGGAACCCGTTGCCCATCAAGCCATCCTGTGCTGTCTCTCCATTTCTTTATAGATAGCACGAAGCCGTTTGGGGAGAGCCGGGTGATCGTATTCGAGGAACTCGATAAACGGGTGCGGATTAACTCCCCTCAGCTCCTTACTTGAGGAGCTCTTGAGCATTTCGGCAAGGGCGTTCCCATAACCCTCGAGCACGGCGTTCCGGTCTGCCTCGTACTCGTTCCGGCGGCGGGCGTAATTCAGCGGAATACCCAGCAGGAGATTGCAGATTTCGACCAAGCTTGAAAGGAACTGAATCGCAAGAAAGGCGCTCGTGCATTTCAAGCAAAAGGAGTCCTGAATCCAAGCGTCAACCGAGAACAAGATGGACGTATTGCTCAAGAGCACGACAACGATCGCGCACACGCCTATGGACGAGAGGTATTTGAACAAGTCCGAAGGCACAAATCGATGCTTAAGGTGCCCGACCTCGTGGGCAAGAACCGCGAGCGTCTCGTCGGAGCGCTCGCCTTCGACGGCATTGTCTGCGATAGATATCATCCTGAATCCGGGGATGTTTAAAAGAAAAGCGTTCTTCTCATTCGACTTCGCCGACTCGTTGTAGACGGTGATCCATCTAACCTTCTTCTTGCACGATGAGAGCATGTGCTCAAGAGTCTCTCTAAGCTCCCCCGCCGGCATCGGCCGAAACCTGTACAGTGCGAACTCAATCGCCAAAGCGCACAAGACGATCAACAATGCGAGGCCGAACAGCACGGGCACAAACATACGGGCGGCCTTAAGAGCGCCCGCATAACCGCCGCCGGCATGCAAGGAAATTTCGATTGCGACCCGAAAAGAAAAGACGAGAAGCGAAGTTGCAACCAAAGATAGAACGAAACTCGATATGTCGCCGACGAAATAGTCTTTATTGAACGAGAAGAGCGTGTGGTTGCTCTGCCCGTAGCGCTTTTGAATCTTGAACTCATCGTACAGATTCACAAGATAGGCAATCGGAGCATTAACTAGGTGGATTATCACCATGGGAACCAGAAGCCCCAGCAGATAGTCATCGCAAGCCAAGCCATCGACCCAAGAGAAGAAAGGGGAGAAAATCAAAGCGACGTCGATGCTTCTGGCAAACAGGACGTGAATACATGTAAGCTTGAATTCATCCTTGCATATCCCAAGGTAAAGCCCCCAGCGTTCGGCATTATAAATATCAGCCACTTCGGTCGGCAGGGGCTTCTCGCGTTGCCTTGCCGCTAACCAGGACAGAAAAAGCTCCCACAGCTCCCTTCCAAGAATCAAAACGCAAAGGACAACGCGCGCGCTCATGAAATTCCCTTCCCTAGACAACAGTCACGGGAATAGTAACCAACCGTTCGGACATAAAATGGCGCCTCGGCCTTCAGGCAGCTTTACGGCAACCAGATCAATGCCACCCCAAAACTCTGGAACAACTAGTATAGTGCCGAAAAGCGTGCTGACTTTCTGTCGCCGTTTGCCCTGCGGTTTGGCGGCGAGATAGACTTCGTCAATCCTATTACCGATGCCCACAGTCGCGCGGGTGATGCTGGGCAGCGCCTATTGGGGCTACGGCTACGCCTCCGAGGCGCTGGGAGCATTAGTCGCCCGGGGCTTCCGCAACTTGAGCTGCCCGACCCTGTGGTGTTGTTTCTTCGAGGGCAACGACCGCTCAAAACGCTGCATGGAAAAGTGCGGCTTCACCTTCGCGAAAACCATACCCGCGCCCGAACGTCCTTCGCTTGGTGACACGGCACTGACTCATTACTACCGCCTAAACGCGAAGGATTATCTGGCAGGTATGGTTACCAGCTAGATTGGCTCTGCTACAAAACGTCAGTAGCCTTTGACGGGCTCGCCGTCTTCGTCGTAGAAGCACAGTCGGCCTCCGCACCAGTCGAGGACGGCGACGGGCTTACGCTGGTTTTGGGCGCGGACGAGCGCGTCGATGATCGCCGAGCCCTTCGGGTCGCGCTCCATGGGT
>CAVGWH010000044.1:0-19300 GCA_963633065.1 Oribacterium sp. | reverse complement strand
ACCGGAGATGAACAGGCGATCGTTTTGCTCGTCGAACTCCACTACGGCAGCGTCCGCGCGATCGAAGACCTGGATGATATTCTGTCCCGCGAAATCCTCTTCGATAATGCCGTTAACGGTGCCGAGCACCTGCTGCTGCTCGCGAAAATACGGCTGCGAGAAATGAATCATCACCATCATGATGATCGCGGCGGCAGGCAGCGTGAGCACGGTCACCCCGGTGAGCGGAAGGCTGATGGAAAGCATCATCACGAGCACGCCGATGATCTGCGTGATGCTGGTGATGAGCTGCGTGACGGATTGATTGAGGCTCTGCCCCAGGGTGTCAACATCGTTGGTGATGCGGCTGAGCACATCGCCCTTGGAGTGCCCGTTGAAGTAGCTCATGGGCACCACGGCGATCTTCTCGGCGATCTCCTTGCGCATGCGGTAGCAGATTTTCTGGGTCACCCCGGTCATCAGCCAACCTTGGATGAGGCTGCATGCCGAGCTGATCAGGTAGAGGCTCAACAGAAACACAAGTGTTTTGCCGATCCAATCGAAATCAACGCCTCCGGTACCGCCGACCTTGGCGACCAGGCCTTCAAAGAGCTTGGTGGTTACCTGTCCCAGGACCTTGGGGCCGATGATGTTGAATACCACCGAGCACACGGCGAAGGCGAGCGCCCCTGCAACGGAGAGCTTGTACTGCCCTATGTAGGTGAGCAGTTTGAGTATGGTTCCCTTGAAATCTTTGGCCTTTTCGCCTCGGCGCATGCCACCCATGGGCCCGCGACCGCCCATGGGGCCGCGTTGACGCTGTTTGGGCACTTCGGTTTTCGCCATCATTTCATCTGCCATTAGCAAACGCCTCCTTTCATGATTTGGGCTATTTCGGTATCGGTGAGCCCCAGCTCATGTGCCGAAAGCTGGCTTTGCGCGATCTCGAGATAGGTAGGACAGCTTCGTAAGAGTTCCTCGTGGGTGCCGCTGCCTACCACATGCCCTTCATCGAGCACGATGATCTTGTCGGCGTGCATGATGGTGGCGATGCGCTGCGCTACCACCACGAGTGCGGTGTCGGTGAGCTCGCGCCCCAGGGCTTCGCGCAGGGCGGCGTCGGTTTTGTAGTCGAGCGCGCTGAAGGAATCATCGAAAATGGCGATCTCGGGATTTTTGGCAAGGGCACGTGCGATAGATAGACGCTGACGTTGCCCGCCCGAGACGTTGGAGCCGCCCTGGCTTATCGGTGACGAGAAGCCATCCTCGCGCTCTTCGATGAAATCGGTTGCCTGGGCGATGCGCGCGGCCCTGTGCATATCGTCGTCGCTTACGGTGTCGCCGGCGAATTTGAGGTTCGACTCCACTGTGCCCGAGAACAGACGCCCCTGCTGGGGGATGTAACCGATGCGGCGACGCAGCTCGCCCAGGGGCATATCGCGCACGTCGATGCCGTCGAGCGTGATGCTTCCCGCGCTCACGTCGTACAGACGCGGAACAAGCTGCACGAGGGTCGATTTTCCCGATCCCGTGGACCCGATGATGCCGAGCATCTGTCCCGCCTCGACCGTAAGGCTGATGTGCTCGATGACGTTCTCGTCGGCGTCGGGGTAGGCGAAGCTCACGTCGTTGAAGGCGAGCTGACCGCGCGGTCCGTTCTCATGGGGGAGTCGAGGCGTTGCGGGCTCCTGAATGGAGCTCTCGGTGTCCAGAACGGCTTCGACGCGCTCCGCCGCAACCTCGGCGCGCGGCAGGATCACGCTCACCATGGTGAGGATCATGAACGCCATGACGATCTGCATGGTGTAGGAGATGAAGGCCATCATGTTGCCGACCTGCATCACGCCGTCGTTCACACCGTGGGCGCCTGCCCAGACGATGAGCACGGTGACGCAGTTCATCACGAGCATCATGAGCGGCATCATGAAGCTCATGGCGCGGTTGGTGAAGAGCTGTGTGGTCATGAGATCGCTCGACGCCTTGTCGAAGCGCTCGAGTTCGTAATCTTGGCGTCCGAATGAGCGGATGGGCATGAGGCCGTCCAAGATCTCGCGTGCCACCAGGTTAACGCGGTCAACGTAGGTTTGCATGCGCTTGAACTTGGGCATGGTGAGTCCCATGAGCACGCCGACCACAGCGGAGACCGCGATGATGGCCACGCCGATGGTCCACTCGAGGCCGGTGTGGTTGGCGAGCACGCGCATCACCGCGACGACACCCATGATGGGGGCCATCAGCACCATGCGGATGAAGAGCGTCGAGGCCATCTGAATCTGCTGGATGTCATTGGTGCAGCGCGTGATGAGCGATGCCTGGCTGAATTTGCCGACTTCGGCAGGGGAGAAGTGCATGACCTTGTTGAAGGTTTCGCGGCGTAGATCGCGGGCGATGGTGCAAGCGGTGCGCGAGGCCACGGCGCCCGTGAGGACGGTGGCCACTAGGCTCACCAAGCAAAGCCCGAACATCTTGGCGGCCATGCTGCCCAGATAGGCGTTCTGAACATCGGTGATTTTGATGCCCTGGGCACGGTATTCCTTTTTGACATAGCTCACTGCACGCTGCGTGACGATGGAGCCCGACATGCTGCCCATCTTATCGGCCATCTTCTTGGCGGCCTTCACCAGGTCTTTACGGTCGATAATGCCGCCTTCGACACCGATGCGCACCGCATCGATGGTGAGCTTGCCATCTGCTGCGCTCACGGCTTGTTGCATGTCGGCCGCGGCCTGCGCCTTCTTTTGCATGGCGACGATCTCTTCGGGCGTCATGTCGGCGTAGCTCGAAGCGCCGGTGGCGCTTGACGGGGCTTCGGAGCTCGCCAGGCCAGCAGCGCCGGTTTCGCTTACGGAACCCGATAGAGCTTCGGTGCTTTGACCGCCCGTCGTGCTCGCCGATGAAGTCCCCTTTCCTTGCGGAAGCGTGTCGGCGTCAATGCCCTTCTGTAGGGCCAGCACGACGGTTTCGGGCAGGCTGATGATGTCGGTGTACACGCCGTCCTCTGCACGGTCGGCCTCTTCGCCCTTATAGGTACGGACACCCTTCTTGTTTGCTTTGGTGTAGGCCGCATCGATGCGCTTTGCGTCCTTTGAGCTCATGAAGAGCTTGAGATCTTCCAGGGAATCCGCGCGGATGGTGTCGGGCACCGGTGAGGCGATGCCGCTTTGTTGGATTCCCACGTCCACGATATCGCTCATATACGTGGGGAGCGCCAAGTCGGCGTTGCAGCTGATCACTATAAGCGTTATCGCTGCGACGAGCGCCAGGATATGGTGCTTGAACAGCTTGATGATGCGCATGTATCACGCTTCCTTTTCGTTATCGGTGAGGACGGGGTTCGGCAGCTTTTCTTGGTTGGCATCGACGATCTGGTTCATTCGCTGCAAAAGCCGCAGCAGCTCCTGAGCGTCGTCATAGCCGAGTTGCGCGAGGAAATCGGCGGTGGTTTCGTCGAAGTGCGCGCGTCTGGCATCGAGGAGGCCTTTGCCCTCGTCAGTGAGGCTGACCAGTACACGGCGACGATCCGTGGGGTCGTTGGTGCGTGCTATCCAGCCTTTTGTCTCGAGCGAACGGAGGATATTGGCCACGCGCGGCGCGGATACCCAGGCTTTATCGGCGATCTGCGTGGGCGTGAGCGTTCCTCCGGAAAGTCGGAGGGCGCGCATCACGGCCATTTCGCCCGAGACCGCGTTGCCTATGCGGCTGGTCATGCGTCGGTGCATGATGCCGAACTCGTGGAAGAGCGCCTGCGCGAGCTTGCGATAGTCATTCTGGGATGAGGCGTCGGTGCCGCGGATCGCGTTCGTTTCGGTGGGAAGATCTTCCAAAGAAAACTCCTTAACCCTAGAAAACATTTCGAGGGTTAATAATGCACCATTTCTTTGAGACGTTGCGAGCGGTGAGCTTTTTTCCAAAAGCGCCACAGAACCGTCAGATTGTCGGGCGATGGCCGCTGAGGTAAGGCGACGGGCGGCATCCCCTTGTCGCGGCGGGCGCTGAACGGTTGAATATGGGCGGTAAACGGTATGACGAGCCGCTTGCGTGGCATTAAGACGTCATAAAGGCCGGCCAATCGGCGAACGGTAGCGCGCGTGGGGTAACGTTCCTGCATGTTTCTTAAAGCGAAGGCAAACGCCACCACAAAAGAGCATTTAGAAGGCCTGTTGCGACAAGCCGCTATGTTATCCTTGCGGACGTGGGTGAAACTCCGGTAGACGGTCGATTTTCACGGGCAGACGCACGTTTTTTGCAGATGAGCGTTGGTGTCAGACGGTCTATACGGAGCTAACAAATCGTTGTGCACATATGCACGACATTACGTAACAGGAGCGTGGTTACACAATGCAGGAAGCATGGGAAGGCTTCAAGGGTGGAATTTGGACGGGCGAGGTTGACGTTCGTGACTTCATCCAAAAGAACTACACCCCGTATGAGGGCGACGAGTCGTTCCTCGTGGGTCCCACCGATCGTACTAAGGATCTGTGGGGTCAGGTACTCGACCTTCTGCTGAAGGAGCGCGAGCAGGGTGGCGTTCTGGATATGGACACCAAGACCGTAACCGGCATCGTGAGCCACCCCGCCGGCTATATCGACAACGCGCATCCCGAGAAGGAGACCATCGTCGGCCTCCAGACCGAGAAGCCGCTCAAGCGTGCCCTGCACGTAAACGGCGGTATCCGCATCGCCTGCCAGGCTGCTAGCCAGCACGGCTATGAGATCGACCAGGACGTGGTCGAGCGCTACACCTTCGAGCGCAAGACTCACAACGCCGGCGTCTTCGATGTGTACACGCCCGAGATGCGTGCTTGCCGTTCGGCTCACATCATCACCGGTCTGCCCGATGGCTATGGCCGCGGCCGTATCATCGGCGACTACCGTCGTGTCGCGCTTTACGGTGTCGACTACCTCATCAAGGACAAAGAGGCTCAGAAGGCCTCCACGCCCGATGTCATGACTGCCGACAACATCCGCGATCGCGAGGAGCTCCAGGAGCAGATCCGCGCTCTCGGCGAGCTCAAGATGATGGCCGAGTTCTACGGCTTCGATATCTCCAAGCCGGCCACCAATACGCAGGAAGCCATTCAGTGGATGTACTTCGCCTACCTCGCTTCCGTCAAGGAGCAGAACGGCGCCGCTATGTCCATCGGCCGTACTTCCACGTTCATCGACATCTACGCCGAGCGCGACCTTGCCCGCGGTACCTTCACCGAGGAGCAGATCCAGGAGTTCGTCGATCATTTCATCATGAAGCTCCGTATGGTCAAGTTCGCCCGTACCCCCGAGTACCAGTCGCTCTTCACCGGCGATCCGCAGTGGGTCACCGAGTCCATCGGCGGCATGGGTGTCGATGGCCGCACCCTCGTCACCAAGATGAGCTACCGTTACCTGCACACGCTCGAGAATATGGGTACCAGCCCTGAGCCCAACATGACGGTTCTTTGGTCCACCCGCCTGCCCGAGAACTTCAAGAAGTTCTGCGCTAAGACCTCCGTCGCCAGCTCTTCTATTCAGTACGAGAACGACGATCTCATGCGCGTCTACCACGGTGACGACTACGGCATCGCCTGCTGCGTCAGCTCCATGCGTATCGGCAAGGAGATGCAGTTCTTCGGCGCCCGCGCCAACCTGGCCAAGTGCCTCCTGTACGCGCTCAATGGCGGCGTCGATGAGGTTTCCAAGAAGCAGGTCGGTCCTAAGTACCGTGCCGTCGAGGGCGATACGCTCGATTACGATGATGTCGTGGCCAAGTACAACGACATGATGAAGTGGCTTGCCGGCGTGTACGTCAACTCGCTCAACATCATTCACTACATGCATGACAAGTATTGCTACGAGCGCATTCAGATGGCCCTGCACGACAAGCACGTGCATCGCTGGTTCGCTACGGGCATCGCCGGCCTCTCCGTCGTGGCCGACTCCCTGTCCGCTATCAAGTACGCTAAGGTTCACCCGGTCCGCGACGAGAACGGCATCATCGTCGACTTCGAGACCGAGGGTGAGTTCCCCAAGTACGGCAACGACGACGATCGCGTCGACCAGATCGCTCACGACGTGGTGCACCAGTTCATGGAGTACGTCCGCATGAACGACACCTACCGTAATTCGGTGCCCACCACCTCGGTTCTTACCATTACCTCCAACGTGGTGTATGGCAAGAAGACCGGTTCCACGCCCGATGGTCGTAAGGCCGGTCAGCCGTTCGCTCCTGGTGCCAACCCCATGCACAAGCGTGATAGCCATGGCGCCATCGCATCGCTGTCTTCCGTCTCCAAGCTGCCGTTCCGCGACGCTCAGGACGGTATCTCCAACACCTTCTCCATCATCCCGGGCGCGCTCGGCAAAGAGGATCAGGTGTTCTTCGGCGATATCGATATCGATCAGCTCGGCGAGTAATTATCGAGAGTGTTATACTATCGATAACAGTTACTGATTAGAGTGCCGACGTTGGTCGGCGCTCATCTAAGGAGACAACATGAAGGTTTGTGACGTTCCCGAGACTCAGGCCGATAACCTGGTTCACATGCTCGATGCCTATGCTGAGAAGGGTGGCCATCACCTGAACATCAACGTCTTCAATCGCGAGACGTTGCTCGATGCTCAGGAGCACCCCGAGAAGTATCCTCAACTCACCATTCGCGTGTCCGGCTATGCCGTCAACTTCCACACGCTTACCCGTGAGCAGCAGGACGAGGTTATTTCCCGTACCTTCCACGATAAGTTCTAAAGGGATGTAACTTCCCGCGAAGGCCCCGCATGTCCTTCGGGATTTCCAGAGAACACGTCATCGATGCTTCGCGTCCGAGGCGTTTGCCCTGAATCTCCCAGCATGCGGGGCTTTTTCTGTTTCGTTTCACGAGCTTGGGAAAGCGGGTTCCAGGCAGTCTGCTCGCTTCGAGTTCGTGGGGCGCTCGTCGCTCAGAGATTGAGTTGACCGTACTTGTTCAGAGGTGTTTTGTTATGGCAGAGATGACACTTGATGGGATTGATGCCAATCCCGATGATTCGGCGTTTAAGCTGGGGCGCGTCCATTCGCTTGAATCGATGGGGACGGTCGATGGGCCAGGCATCCGCTTTGTGGTGTTCGTGCAAGGCTGCCCCATGCGCTGCGCTTTTTGCCATAATCCCGATACCTGGGCGGTGAAAGGCGGAACGCTGGTGACCGTCGAGCATTTGCTTGACGAGTTTGAGAGCAATCGCCCGTTCTACCGAAGCGGTGGCATTACGGTGAGCGGGGGAGAACCGCTTCTGCAGCCCGAGTTCCTCGCGGATTTGTTTAAAGCGGCGCACAATGCTCCGGCAGGGCGCATCCATACGTGTCTTGATAGCTGCGGATATGCATTTACGCCTCAAACCCCCGAAAAGTTCGATCCAGTGCTCGATGAAACCGATATGGTGCTTTTGGATATCAAGCACTCCGATCCCGAGGGACATAAAAAGCTAACGGGTTGTTCACCTGAGCGCATTTTGGCGTTTGGTGACGAGCTGGCCAAGCGAAATATCAAAGTGATCATCCGCCATGTGGTTGTTCCGGGAATCACCGATTCGGTAGAAGAATGCGAAGCGTTGGGTCGGCTGATTGCTCCCTGGCACAACGTAGTGGGCCTGGAGATGCTGCCGTACCACACTATGGGTGTCGTTAAGTACGAACAACTGGGGATTCCCTACAAGCTCGATGGTGTCCCCCAGATGGATAAGGCGCGGATGCCCGAGCTGCGTCAAGCGGTTATGAACGGTATGAAAGAGCGTCGTCGCGAGCTGAAGGCGCGGAGACAGGACTTATCCAGCTAAATCAAGGCACGGGTTAATGACCGTATCGTTAGGGTTCGTAAACATCTAGGTCGATAAACAAAAAGCGCTAAGTGAGTAGCAGTATCGGCTTTAGTTAAGTATCACTAAATAGAAGGCATTTATATACCTGCAGTTTTGTAAGGACGGCAATGTCGGATACTTGGGACAAGGCGATACCGCTGCTCACTTGAAGGATTTTCGAATAGGAACTCAACTCAGATTCACGAAAATCTGAAACAACGCGCGCGGATGGGGTCAAAAGTGCGCCTTTCGCGGGGCTACGCTGTTTGCTGCTACCATTACGGAGTTTGGCAACGAAATTAAGGACGGCTATGAAGACGATCGCGGTTATAGGTGCTCTTGAAAAAGAAGTTAACTTGATACAAGGCGCCATCAGTCATGCCTCGGTGCGCGAGGAAGCTGGTTTGACTGCAATTTGTGGCGAGCTGGGCAACTGCCGCGTTGTGGCGACCACTGCCGGAATGGGAACCGTCAACGTGGCTGCTGCCACACAGTTTCTTATCAGCATGTATCGGGCCGACGCGATTATATTCTCGGGAATAGCGGGAGGCCTCAATCCCAAGCTGCACATTTCCGATGTAGTGATCGGCGAGCGTCTTCGCTATCTTGATACCGACACTGCACTCATTGCCGAGTCTGCTCCTGGGTTGGAAGAGTTTGCATCCACGCCGGAGTTGGTGCAGATCGCGGAGGAAGTTCTTGCGGAAAGCGGATATGTGCCCGTAAGCGATGAAACCGATGGGCTGCAATTTCTTCGTGGGACCATTGCCACCGGAGATCGTTTTGTGGCGGGGGCGGAGATGCGCTCCGTGGCGATTGAAGCGACGGCCGCCGATTGCGTAGAGATGGAAGGCACCGCGGTTGCTCATATCGCTAAAAAGAATGGCGTTGACTGTTTGGTTTTACGAGCGATCTCGGATAACTGTGACGAATCGTACGATGCGTTTTGCGAGCGCGAGTTCGATCTGAGCGAATATGCGCAGCGTGCAAGTGCACTGACGCTTAAGATTATCCAGCGTTTCGTTGCAGCGTAACCACTTTTTACCAAACGACCGAGGAGGAAACCCCATGGCCGAAGAAACAATCAACTATCAATTGGCCCACTTCGTCGCAAGCTACGGTGCGGTAAAGCAGATCCCCGAGTCGACTTGTCCCGAGGTCAGTTTTGTGGGTCGTTCCAATGTCGGCAAGAGCTCGATTATGAATAAGCTCTTTAACAGGAAGAATCTGGTTAAGGTCTCCAGTACGCCGGGAAAAACGAGCAACATTAACTTTTTTGAAGCTGATGGCGTGCATTTCGTCGATCTTCCGGGTTATGGGTATGCCAAGCGTTCGAAAGGGGAGCGTGACCGATGGGCAAACCTCATCGGCGATTTCTTCGATTCTGAGCGTAGCTTCAACCTGGTGGTTTCGCTGGTCGATATTCGCCATGATCCCAGCAAGCTGGATCACGACATGATCGATTACTTGCAGGCCAACGGGTTCAACTTCGTCGTTTGCCTCACCAAGGCAGATAAGCTCAGCCGTAACCAACAGCAAAAGCAGGTCGCGGCTATCAAAAAGCAGCTTAATGTGGATCCCGATAACATCATAGTCACATCATCGCAAACGGGTTTGGGAATCGATGCGCTTAAGGAGCGCATCGTAAGGGATTGTCTGTAAAGACCGGACGACTCGGTTTTGCTGTTTGCCTGTTCGGCTTGATGCGGCTTCTAGCCTTTGAAAGGCCATCGACCTGGGTTTTGAAGCGAACGCATAAGCAGGCCCGGCATTCTAAATGAATGCCATACGATAAGGGGCCTGGTCTCGGAAATCTATTCTCCGAGACCAGGCCCCTTGTTTTAATGGCGTTTGGTGCTTGGGCTTACAGGTATTCGATCTGTGCGCCCTCGGTGTCACAGGTGAGGATATGCGTCTGGCACTTGGGGAAGTGCTCCTGCAAACGAACCTGCAAAAACTTGGCGACGATGGTGTCGTCGGTGGCGGCCATGAGCGTCGAGCCCGAGCCGGAGATCCAAATGGTCTTGGCACCGCCGGCAAGGCAGGTATCGCGCACGGCGTCATAGTCGGGGATAAGCCGGCGACGATAGGGCTCCTGGATTCGGTCGTCGTTGGCGGCGGCAACCAGATCGAGGTCCCCCGTCTCGAGGCCGCGTGTCATGCCGGCGATGCGTCCCATCTGCCAAACGGCGGTGGAAAGTGGAACCTCTTGCGGCACAACCTTGCGCGCTTCGCTGGTGTGCACCTCGTAGGGCGGAATGACCGTGATGAAACGGAGACGATCGCTGACCTCGTAGCGCAGACAGCGGGGAAGCGAACCCTCGGGGGTGAAGGAACAGACCGCACCGCCCAAAATAGCGGGAGCGACGTTGTCAGGGTGCCCTTCGACTTCGGTGGCGATGCGCACCAGTTCGGCTCGGTCGACAGTGTGCCCGGTAAGGGCGGCGGCTGCCATGATGCCCGCCACCACGCAAGTCGAGCTCGATCCCAAGCCACGTGCCACGGGCACCTCGGTCTGGATGTCGATGCTTACCGGGAACGGTTTTTCGCCCCAAGCTTTGAGCGCGTCGGTGAAGCTCACATATACCAGGTTGTTCTCGTTTTGGAATTCCTCAGGACAACCGGTGATGGTGAGCGTCTCGGCGCGATCGAAAGTGAAATGCGAGTAGAGGCTCACAGCCATGCCGAGCGTGTCGTATCCGATGCCCAGGTTTGCCGAAGTGGCGGGAACGGTGATGCGGATCATGCCCTATGCCTCCCTGGCGATGCGCTCAGCTGCGGCTTCGACATACGCGCCCATACCTGCGACATCGACGACATCTTCAAAACGGACGTGCTTCTGCTCCAGCTCGGCAAGCTGGGCGGGAGCAGTGGTGCCAGTGTAGCCTTCGAGCACGCGCATGGCCTCGAAGTCGTCCGCGGGCGTGTCGAGGCCTAAGGCATCGCAGACCGCGCGGGGGAATTTGTAGGGACTCGCAGTGGAAAGCAAGACGCGGGCACGTGCGCTCTCGGCTGCGGCTACGTGCTCGAGTACGTGATAACCGCAGGCGGTGTGCGGGTCGATCACGTAGCCCTCGGCATCCCAGCAGGTCTTGATGGCTGCGCGCACCTGGTCCTCATCGGCCCAACCGCAACCGAAAACGTCCTGGATCTTGGCGAGCAGGTCGGCGGGAACCTCGTAGCGACCACTCTCGGCAAGATCGGCCATAAGTGCGTTTACAAGTTCGCAGTCACCGTCCGAGAGGAAGTAAAGCATGCGCTCGAGGTTGCTCGAGATGAGGATATCCATCGAGGGGGAAATGGTGGTGAAGAACGGACGGTTGCGATCGTAGACGCCGGTGGCGAGGAAATCGCAGAGCACGTTGTTCTTATCGCTCGCGACGATGAGTTTGGCTACGGGAAGGCCCATGCGCTTGGCGTAATAACCGGCCAAGATGTCGCCGAAATTGCCCGTGGGCACGCAGAATTCAACCGCGTCACCTGCGGCGATGGCACCGGAGCGCAGCAGTTGCGCGTAGGCGGCAAAGTAGTACACGACCTGCGGGACAAGGCGACCGACGTTAATGGAGTTGGCGGACGAGAGGATGGTCCCCGAGGCGTTAAGGCGCGCGTTGAGCTCCTTGTCGGCAAAGATGCGCTTGACGGCGCTCTGAGCATCGTCGAAGTTTCCGCGCACGCCGCATACCGCCACGTTAGCGCCTTCCTGAGTGCTCATCTGCAGATTCTGCACGCGGCTGACCTTGCCTTCGGGATAGAACACGGTGATACCCGTGCCCGGGGCATCGGCAAAGCCGGCAAGCGCCGCCTTGCCCGTGTCGCCCGAGGTGGCGGTGACGATCATGATGCGCTCGTCGGTTCCGGCGCCGGCTGCCCCTGCTGCCGCGTCATCCGCGGCGCTGGTGCGGGCCATAAGGCGGGGGAGCATCTGCAGAGCCACGTCCTTGAAGGCGGACGTGGGCCCACCGAAGAGCTCCATCACATACGTGGGTACCGCATCGCCGCAGCCGTCTTGGGAGGCTTGGGCGGGCGATGTCTTGAGCGAAACCAGAGGGGTGACCTCGGGGCTTGCGAAGGTGCCCTCATAGGCCTCGGAAACACAGGCCGAAATTTCTTCGGGCGTGTAATCGTTTAGTAACATTCCCAACACATCGCGTGCAATATCGAAGTACGATTTGTCGGCAATGCCCGCAACATCGACTTTTGCGGAGCCCAATTCGTCGGAAACAAATAATCCCCCGTCTTGAGCGATGCCCTTTCTGATGGCTTCCTTGCTTGAGCATGATAAAGTGCGTCCGCGTGTACTATGATAGGTGCCCATATCGGTGTGCTCCTCGGTCGTTGAGCCGTCATTGGTGCACCCATGGTATCAGAGCAGGCAAGACCTACGTACAGGGGCGCAAGAAAGGTAACCTCAACATCATGATTAAGATTGCGAAGTTCGGTGGCTCATCTGTCGCCGATGCCGAACATTTCAAGAAGATCAAAGGTATCGTCGATGCCGACCCAGCTCGTCGCTTTGTGGTGGTCTCGGCATGTGGCAGGCGCTTTAAGGCGGATACCAAGGTTACCGACCTGCTGTACCTGGTGAGCGCGCACGTGAAATATCATGTGTCGTGCGATGAGCTCCTGGACGATATCGGCCAGCGTTACTTCGATATCGCCGATCAGCTGGGCCTTTCGTATCCCATCCGCGAGGAGTTCGCGGGGTTTGCCGAGCGTGCGCGCTCGGGCGGCTATTCCACCGAGGAACTGGTAAGCCGCGGCGAGTATTTCACCGCGCGCCTCATGGCCGAATACCTCGGTCTGCCGTTTTTGGACGCTAAAGACGTCGTGGCCTTCCATCACGACGGAACGCTTTCCATGCGTCGCACTGCCGAGCTTTTGGAAGAGCGCGGCAGCCAGGGCGGCTTCGTGATGCCGGGATTCTACGGCGCCACTAAAGAGGGCCAGATCAAGCTGCTTGATCGTGGTGGCGGCGATATCTCCGGTTCTATTTTGGCCAAATGCCTGAATGCCGATCTGTATGAGAACTGGACCGACGTGTCGGGCTTCTTCTCGGCCGATCCCCGCATCGTGCCCAACGCAGGCCCCATTGCGCGCGTCACCTATGAGGAGCTGCGTGAGCTTTCCTACATGGGCGCCAGCGTGCTGCACGAGGAGGCGGTGTTCCCGGTGCGCGAGGCCGGTATCCCGCTCGTTATCAAAAACACCAACGCGCCTGAGGACCCTGGCACCATCATCAGCGAGACCGCCGATGAGGGACAGGAGGAACCCATCATCACCGGTATCGCGGGCAAGTGCGATTTCGTTGCCATCAACGTGGCTCGCGACCGCACCAAGCCGCGCGTCGGCTTTATGCGCCGTGCCCTTTCGGTTTTCGAGCGCTACGGCGTGAGCGTCGAGCATATGCCCACGGGCGTCGACCGCTTTGGCGCCGTGGTGCAGGAAGCCGATGTGCATGATTCGCTCTATTCGCTGGTGGGCGATATCGAGAAAGAGGTTGAGCCCCTCGAGATCGAGGTCGTCGACAACCTCGCCCTCATCGCTACCGTGGGACGTAACCTGCGCGGGCGTGCCGGTCTTTCGGGACATCTGTTCGGCAAGCTCGGCGAGGCGGGCGTCTCGGTGCGCATGATCAGCCAGAGCTGCGACGAGATCAACATCATCATCGGTGTGGACCAGAAAGATTTCGATCTTGCCATCCGCACCATCTACGATGCGTTCTCCGATGAGAACGGCATCGTCAAGGTGGCCGACATCGAGGCGGACGCTTCGCATCCGCTTGTGGGCGTCAAATAAGTTTGTAAGACGGGCGGCTTCGGCTGCCCGATTGGGAGGGGCGGCCGCGTGCCGCCCCGCGCTTATCCAAAGGGGGAAGCATGAAACAGTACACAGTGGCTATTCTTGGGGCAACGGGTGCCGTGGGCACGCAGATGCTTCAGTGCCTTGACGAGCAGGACTTCCCGGTGGGTAAGCTCAAGCTGCTGGCAAGTGCGCGGAGCGCTGGCAAGACCGTCGAGTTCCGCGGTCAGACCGTCACCGTCGAGGAGGCTCTTCCCGAGGCGTTTGAAGGCTGCGACATCGTGCTCGGTGCCGCTGGCGATGACATCGCCAAGGCGCTGCTGCCCGAGGCCGTGAAGCGCGGTGCCGTGGTGGTCGACAACTCCCATGCGTTCCGCCTCGATGAGGATGTACCGCTGGTGGTTCCCGAGATCAACGCCGAGGACGTCAAGTGGCACAAGGGCCTTATCGCCAATCCTAACTGCGCGACGATCATCGGCCTTGTGCCCACCTGGCCGCTGCACAAGCTTGCCGGCGTCAAGCGCATGATCGTGAGCACATACCAGGCGGCATCGGGTGCCGGTGTACCGGGCATGCGCGAGCTTGAGGAGCAGCTTGCGGCGCTCGGTCGCGGTGAGGAGATTCCCGAGCCTCGTGCGTTTGCCGCGCAGCTTGCAAGCAACCTCATTCCGCAGATCGGTGGCGAGAAGGAGGAGGGCTTTACCTCTGAGGAGATGAAGCTGCAAAACGAGGGCCGCAAGATCATGCATCTGCCCGAGCTCCGTGTTAACTGCACGTGCGTGCGTGTGCCGGTTCTGCGTTCGCATTCCGAGAGCATCACCCTTGAGTTCGAGCGCGACATCACGCTCGAGCAGGCGCGTGAGGCGCTCGCTGCCGCACCGGGCGTCAAGCTCGTCGACGACCTCGATGCCGCCGACGCGCACGAGCGCTTCCCCATGCCCATCGACACGAGCGATCAGGACCTGGTGTGGGTCGGCCGCGTGCGTCGCGATATCTCGAACCCCGATGCCCTGCGCGGCATCACCTTCTGGTGCTGCGGCGACCAGATCCGCAAGGGCGCGGCCACAAACGCCGTCCAGATCGCCAAGCTTCTCACGGAGTAGGTTTGGGGCTGGGTTCGGGGCTGGATCCATGGGCAGGGGCGTCCTCTAGCTGAGGTCCCGATCCTAGATTCCAATCCCGGGTCTCGTTTCAGTTCCGATCCCAGTTTGCCGAAGTCGGCACAATGCGACATAAACGGGCTGAAAATACGCCTCTTTTGTCGCAAAGTGCCGACTTCGGTGTGAGTTGCGGCCTGCGCTGAGGGCAGGTTGTGCGAACGTGAGACCGGCGCACCGACAAAGGCGATTGTGCCTTTTGGGTAAGCCCGCCATGGGGTAGCCCATCATAAGGATGCTTGCCAAGAGCTGAATGTTAGGTTGAATCTTCGTTCCAACATGCGCGCAAGCGCTGTCTAAAGGTAAGATTCCCTTGGTGCAACAGCGGCTAGAGGTGGAGGAAGGCCTGTGCTTACGACGACGTTTCATTCGCCTCTTGGTGATATCTTGCTCGCGGCTGACGCTCAGGGTCTTACCGGTCTTTGGTTTGAGGACCAGAAGCACTTTGCTTCCACGCTCGATCGCGCTCAGGCTCAGCCCGTTGTCGGGGCAGACCCCGAATCGGGCGCCGTGCACGTTGGTTCCTTTTCCGCGCAAGATGCGGCGGCGCAAAGTGTGCTTGATCGCGCTTGGGCATGGCTTAATGCGTATTTTGCAGGTCAGGAGCCTCGTTTTACTCCTCCATTGCATATGATCGGAACGCCTTTTCAGCGTGAAGTGTGGATGGAGCTGCTTTCCATTCCGCGCGGGTCCACCATGTCATATGGAGAGGTCGCCTCACGCGTGGCTGCAAAGCACTGGAACAAGACGGACGCAAAGCAGAGTGTTTCGCCTCGCGCCGTTGGCGCGGCCGTGGCGCGCAATCCTTTGGGGCTGATAGTGCCCTGCCATAGGGTCGTTGCCGCCGATGGTGCGCTTACGGGTTATGCAGCCGGCCTTGAGCGCAAAGCTACGCTTCTTGCAATGGAAGGCGCACTGCCCGCCTCCTCGTAAGTTGCCGCGTTTTGATGCGAGCAGAACGGCAGTATATGCTTGCGCTCGCTTCTCTCCCTGTTTGAAATGAATCTGCATATCGCATAGCTTTGTTTTCAAATGTAAGGTCGAGCTTACGTTTGATAAAAATAGAGCCAGCACACTGATTTTCATGGATATGAGTGTGAAAAAGATTCTGGCTTACCGGGTTCATCAGATACGTGAGGCCCGAGGTTTTGAGGGGCGCGGCGGCAAGATCAGATTTTGCGAGATGGCTCACATCAGCCGTCCCCAGTTCGATCTGATTGAAAGAGGCGACGCTGATGTCAAGATCGAGACCGTTGCAAAGCTTGCATCGGCTTTGGACGTTGATGCCTACGAGCTGCTTATGCCCTTAGAGGAGGGCGAGCTTCCCATCAATATGGAGCGCTTCTATAACGTGAACAAGAAGCCGCTTAAACACTGAAGCCCTTTGCGAGTGGTGTCGGTGCGGACAGGCCTATCTGATTGTGCGCTATCCGATTGCGTGCGCAATCCGAATGCTCGGCGCGTTTCTCGCAGCATTAATCGTTTTCTGCCTAGCAAGCGGGAATACGGTCGTGGTTGATCTCACGGTAGAACAGCTCCTTGATGCGCTGCGGATCGCGCGTTTCTCCAAGCACCCACATGGTCTTTGCTACAAGCGCCTCGGTGGTCATGTCATCGCCTTTAAGGATGCCGTCGTGTTCGGCATAAGCGCGTCCAACTTCGTAAACTCCCAGGTCGAGACCTTCTTCGGGAACCTGGGTGGTCATAACGACGCAACGTCCGGAATCCACCCAGTCAAAGATGGCCTCTCGATATGAGGGACCGTTGATTCCGTATTCGGGAATGCCGCCGATGCCGAACGTCTCGATGATGAGAGCATCGATGGAGGGCTTGAGCGTCTCAAAGAGCGTGGGATCCAGCCCTGGGGTGAGCTTGAGGGTCATGACACGAGGCGAAAGCTTGTTGTAAAACGTGGCTGCAGGATTTTTGGAATGGTCGGCACATTGCTCCTTTGCTGCCTGCACCGCTGCAGATGCAGACGGGGTGCCAGGCGCGCTTTTCGCTGTGCCTTCCTGTGCGATCGCAGACGAATAGGAGGGGACGTTGCCGCTGCGAACGATGCGGTTGTTGCGGATATAGGCGAGTGGTGGGACGTTGACGCTATCGAAGGCGTTGAAACTCATGGTGCGCTGCTTGCGGGCACGTGTGCCGGCGATGACGGCCCCGCCGAACACCACGCAGACATCGCTCGACCGATCGTCCGCGGCGTAAAGGAGGCTCTGGTACAGGTTGAGCTTGGCATCGGTGAAGGGGTTGCTCATGGGTTTTTGCGAACCGGTGAGCACGATGGGTTTGGGGCTGTTCTGGATGAGATACGAGAGCGCGGCCGCCGTGTAGGACATGGTGTCGGTGCCATGCAATACCACGAATCCGTCGTAGTCATCGTAATGCTCGGCTATGCAGTCACGGATGCGCATCCAGTCGGAGGGGCGCATGTTGGTGCTGTCGATGTTCATGGGTTGCACGATGCCCAGCTCGCAGAGGTTGTCGATCTCTGGGACGGCACGTGCGAGGTCTGCTCCCGTAAGGGTCGGCGAGAGCCCGTTGCCATCTTCGGAAGAGGCGATGGTGCCTCCGGTTGCAATCAGGAGTATGCGCTTCATGATAGGCCGCCTTTATCGTTGATGCTGCGTTGGGAACATACCTGCCAAGACGTTATATCGTCTGGGACCTTGCCATTGTGTCATAACGCGCTTCATGTTGCAGCGTTAGGGCATTCGTGCGAAACAGGTGCGCGGGAGGTTACATTACGGAGACGGCCTGTATTCCGTGTATGATTAAGTAGTTTTAGGCAAATGTGCGCGGCTCCACGGCGCGCTTATGGAGGGAGATCCATGGCTCAGGACAGCTCTGCCCAGAAAGTCCTTGTATTCGACTTCGGCGCGCAGTACGGACAGCTTATCGCTCGTCGCGTGCGCGACCTGCACGTGTACTCCGAGATCGTTCCGTGCGACATCTCGGCCGATGAGGTCCGCGAGCTGGCTCCGTCCGCGATCATCCTTTCGGGTGGTCCTGCGAGCGTGAATGCCGAGGATGCCCCCCGTGTGGACCCTGAGGTCTTTGAGCTGGGTCTGCCGGTGCTGGGCTTTTGCTACGGCCATCAGATCACGGCCGTGACGCTCGGCGGCACGGTGCATCATCCCGAGGTAGGCGAGTACGGCCCGGCCGAGCTGCATGTGGCAAGCGGTGCCCTTTTTGCCGACACCCCTGCCGATCAGACCGTGTGGATGAGCCATTTTGACGCGGTGAAGGACATTCCCGAGGGCTTCGTCGTCACCGCCTCCACCGACGTGTGCCCCGTGGCCGCCATGGAGAACGCCGAGCGCCGCATCTACACCACGCAGTTCCACCCCGAGGTTAAGCACACCGAGTACGGCCAGCAGATCCTCAAGAACTTCCTCTTCGGTATCTGCGGGCTCGAGGCCACGTGGACCATGGATAACCTGGTCGAGACCATGACGTCCGATTTCCGCGCCAAGGTGGGGGAGGACCGCGTGATCCTCGCGCTCTCCGGCGGCGTGGACTCGAGCGTTGTGGCGGCCCTTGGCGCCCGCGCCGTGGGCAAGCAGATGACCTGTGTGTTCATCAACCACGGTCTGCTCCGCAAGGGCGAGCCCGAGCAGGTGGAAGAGGTCTTCACCAAGCAGTTCGACGTGGACTTCATCCACGTGCATGCCGAGGATCGCTATGCCGAGCTTCTTGCCGGCGTGACCGAGCCCGAGCAGAAGCGCCGCATCATCGGCACGCAGTTCTGGAAGGAGTTCTTCGCGGTCGCGCAGCAGCTGGAGACCGACGGCAAGCCCGTGAAGTACCTGGCCCAGGGCACCATCTACCCCGACATCATCGAGTCCGGCGCGCGCAAGACGGGCGGCAAGGCTTCGACCATCAAGAGCCACCACAACCTGATCCCGTTCCCCGATGGCGTCCACTTCGATCTCATCGAGCCGCTCGATCACTTCTTTAAGGACGAGGTCCGCGCGCTCGGTACCGCCCTCGGCCTGCCCGATTACATCGTGCACCGTCAGCCGTTCCCCGGCCCTGGTCTTGCCATCCGCATCATCGGCGCGGTGGACAAGGAGAAGCTCGAGATCCTCAAGAACGCCGACGCCATCGTGCGCGAGGAGCTCGACGCCTACAACGAGCGCCTTTATGAGGAGACCGGCGAGCGCAACTCCGAGCACAGCTGCTGGCAGTACTTCGCCGTGCTGCCCGACATCAAGAGCGTGGGCGTCATGGGCGACGAGCGCACCTACCAGCGCCCGATCATCCTGCGCGCCGTGGAGTCGAGCGACGCCATGACCGCCGACTGGGCTAAATTGCCCTACGACGTGCTGGCCCGCATCAGCGGACGCATCGTCGCCGAGGTCCCGGGCGCCAACCGCGTCTGCTACGACATCACGTCAAAGCCCCCCGCGACCATCGAGTGGGAGTAAGCGTACAGATGTTCGTATATCTAATGTATTAGCAGACAGGGAGGTCATTTCAAGCGAAATGGCCTCTTTGTTTTTTGAGAAGTCGCAGCTGCTGCATACGAGCCGATACCACCGCTGGCGCCC
>CAVGWH010000043.1:0-12828 GCA_963633065.1 Oribacterium sp. | reverse complement strand
TGTGGGCCGAGCGTTGCTACAAGGCTCATACCCGTCCCGACCAGGCGCTCTTCGGTATCGTGCAGGGCGGTATGCATCTCGATCTGCGCCTGCGCTCGCTCAAGCATCTCGAGGAATGCGGCGATTTCCCGGGCTACGGCATCGGTGGTTACTCGGTGGGCGAGGACCACGAGACCATGTTCGAGACGTTGGCTCCGCTCGCCTCGGAATATATGCCCAAGCACAAACCGCGCTATCTTATGGGCGTGGGCAATCCCACCACGCTCGTGCGCGGTGTTTCCTGCGGCATCGACATGTTCGACTGCGTGCTGCCCACACGAACCGGCCGTATGGGTACCGCTTTCTCGAGTGAGGGGCGCCTTAACTTCCGCAACGCGCGCTTTGCGCATGACGCAGGCCCCATCGATGGGAAATGCACCTGCCCGGTCTGCACGGGCGGTTACAGCCGAGCGCTTATTCGCCATATGGTTACCCAGAAGGAGATGCTCGGCGGCATCTTGCTCTCGATGCACAACATTTACTATCTGCTCAACCTCATGCAGCAGGCTCGCGCGGCCATCATCGAGGGCCGTTACGGCGCGTTTGTGAACGAGTGGATGGAGAGTCCCGCCGCCCAGGATTACTAGGTTGCGATTGCGCGCTTCTTAGAGAAGGCACCGTTTAAGACCGGCTTTCGGGTGCCGGGCACGGCGCTGGGTCGGCTGCTTAGTGCGTCGTATCGCGTCGTGTGAAGACTGAACGGATGCCGTCGCGCCTCGGTAGAGGTGTGGTAACATTCAGCGGTTATTATTTGTCAGTTAAGGAGTAAACGTGGGTCCTTTGCAGATCGCCCTTTTCGTTGTCTGGGCTATTTCCACCGTTGCGCTTATCGTGCTTGTGCTGATGCATTCCGGTAAGGGCACGGGCGTGTCCGACATGATCGCCAGCTCGCTGTATAACTCCAGCGCCGCTACGGGCGTCATGGAGCAGAATCTCGACAAGCTTACGGTTATCATGGCCGTCGTCTTCGCCGCGTGCGTCGTGCTGGCCATGTTCTTCTTCCCGCAGGGCATTGTCGGCATTTAAGCTTCGCGACATCCGACGTTCCAGGCTCCTTTGATGCACTTGCGTCAGAGGGGCCTTTGCGTATTAAGATGCTTGCATGCGTTTCAGACAGAATGGAACAGCGATGATTGATCCTCAGATTCCGCAACCGATCCTCGACAGGCGCGATGTGGTGCGCAGCGTCTTTGCCGCAAGCACGCTTGCGTTCCTCTCGGCATGCAGCTCCAAAAGTAACGAGGGCTCAAAGACAACGGGCAAGACCGAAGTCGATAAGGATACGGTGAGGGTCTCTTTAGGTGACCTCACGAGCATCGATCCCTATGCGGCCTCGACGCCAAACGAGCTTAAGGTGACCTATCAGCTGTTCGACCCCCTAACCTCGTATGATTTCGTGCAGGGGAGATTGCGTCCCCTGGCGGCGGCGAGCTATGCCGGAAACGAGGACGCCACCGAGTTCACTTTCAAGATCAAGACGGCGACGTTCCACAACGGCGAGGCCGTCTCTTCGGTGGCTTTCAAGCGCGCATGGGAACGTGTTGCCAACCCGGCTGACGCCACCGCCCAGAAGCGCGGTGCGTCTCCTTTCGCCTACCTGCTGTCGATGGTGGATGGCTACGATGCGCTCGTTGCCGGCACGTCTTCTGAGCTCGTGGGCGTTACGTGCCCCGATGACGAGACGCTTATCGTCAGGCTTTCATCCTCGTACGCCGATTTTCCTTATGTGGCGGCGCACCCGGCGCTCGCTCCCGTTCCCGTGCAGGCGGTCACCGACCCCGATGCCTTCTTCGCGCGTCCCCAGGGCAACGGCCCCTTCGCGCTGAAGAAGGAGTGGAAGAACGCATCCAACATCTCGCTTGTGCGCAACAAGGCCTATTACGGAAGCTCACCGTCCGTGGAAACGATCAAGTTCGTCTACGAAGACGCTACCGATACCGCCTACAAGGAGTTTCAATCCGAGCATCTTGATGTATCGGACGTGCCTGTCGAGAATATCGCCTCCAAGGCATCGGGTACCACGGCGGAAGAGCGCTGCGTGCTTACATCGGAGAGGCATTATGTGCAGCTCCCTGAGCTTTGCATGGCGTATCTCGCGATCAAGACCTCATCGAGCAAGCTTTCCGATGTCAACGTGCGTCGAGCGCTATCGCTTGCTATCGATACCGCGAACGTCTGCAAGACGGTGTATCGCGATGCCACTTTGTCGGCTGCGGGCGTGGTGCCTCCACTGTGTCCGGGATATCGTGAAAGCGCTTGGGAATGGTGCGCCTACGACCAAGAGCGTGCGGCGGAGCTTTTGGAGGAGCTCTACCCGCTTGAGGGGAAGGGGCGCAACCTCACGCTTTCCGTTGCCTATGACAAGAACGGTGCTGCGGGCGATGTGGTGGATATGCTCGTCGATGACCTTGCGCGCGTCGGGATCACGCTCGAAGGCGAGGCATGCGATTTTGCGGAATTGCAGGAGCGCATGGGTACCGGCGATTTCGAGTTGGCGCTGACCACGTGGACGTCCGACGTCGCCTGCATGGACGCGTTTCTGTTTCCGCTTTTCAACTCGGCTAACGCTGACGGCGGCAACAACCTCAGCGGTTATACCAATGCCGACGCCGATGCCAAAATGGCCGAGGCGCGCTCGGCGCTCGACGATGAGGAGCGGATCGCCCTTCTGCAAGAGGCCGAGGACATGGTAGCGAGCGATATGCCGGTGATACCGCTGATGTTCTACACGCGCGGTGTCTGTACGTCCGATCGCGTTGAGGACCTTCGCGTCGACCCTGTGGGGCGCATGCGATTCGCCGACGCCACGCTTGCCGATGCGTAAGATTGCTCGATAGCTCATGACCGCGTGTGTAAAAGATTGCACATGCGGTCATTTTATTTACGCAGGTAACAAGGTCTTTTATCGATCAGGCGGACGGTCCGTGCGGTAACGAGGCCAAAAAGATACTGCACAAACGTGCATCAGTGCGATAAAGTGATTGCATTCTTTGCGTGTTGTGGGCCACCACGACACGGACGATCGAGGCTGCGGCGGCTTTGGGGAAGCTCCCGCCCGCTTGGCCTCTGAACTCAAGGAGGATGGCATGTCCACTAAGTCCAACTATTTCGATAAGCTCGCTATGAGTCGTCGCGCCTTCGTCGGTGGCGCGCTCGCCGCGGGCGCCATGAGCGTGCTGCCCGCATGCGGCAGCAGCGATAGCAGCTCCAGCTCTTCCGAGAACACGCTGAGTTACTATCTGTCCGAGCCGGCCTACATCGACCCCTATAACGGTCAGGAGAACCAGGGCAACACGATCATCCATGCTGTCTTCGATGGTCTGCTTACCTGGAACTACGACAAGGGCGTTGCTGAGCCCCTGTGCGCCAAGGAGCTCCCCGAGGTCTCCGAGGACGGTCTCACCTACACCTTCCACCTGCGCAAGGGCATGAAGTTCCACAACGGCGATGCCGTTGACGCCGCTTCCTTCAAGCGCGGCTGGGAGCGTATGGCCGACCCCAAGATGGCCACCCCGGGCGAGGTCGGCTACCACCTGGCTCCTATCGCCGGTTACGCCGAGATGAACTCCGGCGATGCCAAGCACATCTCCGGCATCGTTGCCAAGGACGACCTGACCCTCGAGGTCACGCTCACCGACCCCATGGCCGACTTCACCGCCGTGTGCACCCTCACCACCATGGCCCCTGTGCCGCAGTGCGCCCTCGATGACCCCGAGAGCTTCCTGGTGAAGCCCATCGGCAACGGCCCCTTCCAGATGGCCGAGGAGTGGAAGCACAACCAGTACATCAACGTCACCAAGTTCGACGATTACTACGGTGATAAGCCCTCCATCGATGGTATCTACTTCTCCATCCAGAAGACCCCCGAGACCGCCTTCAACGAGTTCAAGGCCGGCAACATCGACTTCTGCAACGTGCCCCTGGGCAAGATCAAGGACACCGAGAAGAAGTACGGCACCTCTGAGGACGGCTACACCACCACGCCGGGCAAGCAGGTCCTTACCGGCACCGAGTGCTCCGTGTACTTCCTGGTCCTGAACCCCGAGGACGAGGTTCTCGCCGACGTCGACGTGCGTCACGCCATGGCCCTCGCCATCAACCGTCAGGCCATCGTCGACACGCTCTTCGAGGGCAGCCGCCAGCCGGCGACCTCCATCATGCCCAAGATCATCGACGACTCCGAAGAGAGCACCTGGACCTACTGCACCTACGATCCCGATCAGGCCAAGCAGATCCTCGATGCCAAGTACCCTGCCGGTTCCGACGGCTCGCGTGGTCTTTCCATCACCCTTAACTACAACGGCGACGGCGGTCACGAGGACATCATGTCCTCCATCCAGTCCGACCTCGAGGCCGTGGGCTTCACCGTCACCCAGCAGAAGGACGAGTGGGCGACCTACCTCAAGGCCCTGACCGACGGCGATTATTCCGTCGCACGTCTCGGCTGGATCGCCGACTACCCGATCATGGACAACTTCCTGTATCCCAACTTCTTCTCCACGGCTGACAACAACTACGAGAAGTACAACAACCCCGAGATCGACGCCGCCATCCTCGAGGCCCGTAAGATCCAGGACGAAGAAGAGCGCAAGGCCGCTTATCGTAAGATCTGCGCCCAGATCGGCGAGGACATGCCGGTTATCCCCATCATGTTCTATGCGCACAACTATGTCGGTTCCGAGCGCATCAAGAAGATGTACTTCGATCCGTCCGGTACCGCCGACTTCGTGAACATGAAGCTCGCCTAAGCTTTTCCGATCCTATCGATCTAGAAGCTTTGTTTGCGGGGTGCTGCCATCGCAGCACCCCGCTTTTGCATAAATAGGGGAGAATTGTTTCGTAATATGCAACTTGGTCATGAATGACCTGCGTATATCGAAAAGTACTCTATAATTGCAAACTTGCTGTACCTAGGTGCAGTGAAGGTAATTCTATTGGCCAGACTTGGGAGGGTGTCGCAATGGTTAGGTATATCCTAAAGCGAGTCCTACAGTTCATCCCGGTCTTCCTCGGCGTCACGTTGATTCTGTTCGTCATGCAGAACGTCGTGCCCGGCGATCCTATCAAGTTGATCGCTGGCGAGAAGAAGCTGGATCCTGTCACGGAGATGAACATCCGTGCCGCTCACGGTCTCATTGAGACGGATGAAGACGGCAACATCGTATACGACGACAACGGAGACACGATCGAGACGCCGATGTGGAAGCGCTACGTGGTGTACGTCAACGGACTGCTCCACGGTGACTTGGGCACGTCCTATAAGCGCGGTACGAGCGTAATTTCCATCATTCAGGAAAAGTATCCCTATACCGTGCAGCTCGCCCTGGCCGCTATCGTTCTCGAGACGGTCGTGGGTATTTCGGCGGGCATCATATCGGCCATTAAGCGATATTCGTTCTGGGATATCTTGGTGACGCTCACCACGTCCGTTCTGGTAGCCATGCCCGCCTTCTGGCTCGGCATGCTTTTGCAGCTGGTCTTCGGCGTGTGGCTCAAGAACGTCACGGGCGGTGCCGTCTCCATGCCCATCTCGGGTGTCGCCGGTCCCATCTCGCATTACCCCGCATGGCTTTACTACATCCTGCCTGCGGTTACGCTCGCTTCCGTTTCGACGGCATACACGGCGCGCATCATGCGTTCCCAGCTTCTTGACGTTATGAACCAGGATTACATCCGCACCGCCAAGGCCAAGGGTCTCTCGCAGCGCTCCATCATCCTGCACCACGCGCTCAAGAACGCGCTCATCCCTGTTGTCACCTATATCGGTATGGATTTCGGCGGCATGCTTTCGGGCGCCATCCTCACCGAGACGGTGTTCAACTGGCCGGGCATCGGTGACGAGACCTACGTGGCCATCACCCAGCGCGACTGGCCCATCGTCATGGGTTCCGTCACGGTGATCGTCGTTGTCGTCATGGTCATCAACCTGGTTGTTGACATCAGCTACGCCTTCCTTGACCCGCGTATCCGCCTGGGCAACTCCAAGAGCGAGGGGTAGGCCATGGAAGAGAAGGAAACCACTATGTCCGAAACCGCCGCAAACGCTGGTGCGGTTGCGCCCCAGAAGGCTCGTTCGCTGTGGGGCGACGCGCTCAAGCGCCTTTCCAAAAACAAGCTGGCGGTTATCGCCATCGTCTGGATCTGCGTCATCGTGCTGGTATCTTTGACGGCCGACCTCTGGGTGCCCCAGACGTTCGGTTCGCCTACCAAGACCGATACGTCCACCATGTCAACCATGTCTCGTGTCGCACCTTCGCTGGCGCATCCGTTCGGCACCGATACCCTCGGCCGTGACGTGTTCGCTCGCGTGGTTTACGGTGCACGCATCTCGCTGACGGTCGGCCTTGTGTCCACGGGCATCTCGACGTTCATCGGCCTCGTGCTCGGCGCCATCGCCGCTTATCGCGGTGGCATCTGGGACACCATCATCATGCGCTGCGCCGATATCTTCCTGGCGTTCCCGTACACGCTTTTCGTCATCGCCATGATCGCCGTTATCGGCAACGGCATCCAGAACGTGTTCATAGCCATCGGTATTCTGGGTTGGCCGAGCGTCGCCCGCGTGTTCAGGTCGGCGATCCTCACCGTCAAGGAGAACGACTACGTCGACGCCGCGCGTGCCATGGGTGCTTCTAACTTCCGTATCATCGTGCGCCACATCTTCCCCAATTCGGTGGCTTCCGTCGTGGTCTACGCGACGATGAACATCGGTGGCGCCATCCTTACCGAGTCCGCGCTTTCGTACTTGGGCATGGGCGTCGTTCCGCCCGATCCCTCGTGGGGCACGCTGATCCAGGACGGCCAGCAGTATCTGCAGACCGAGCCCTGGCTCATGCTTCTGCCGGGTCTTGCGATCCTTTCCACGGTGCTTGCCTTTACCCTCTTGGGTGACGGCCTGCGCGATGCTCTCGATGTCAAGATGAAGGACGCATAAGCATGGCTAAGAAGAATTCCAATTACGTGGACCTTAAGAACAAGCCGATTCCCGAGGGGCATCACCTGCTTGAGGTCGACGATCTTAAGATGTATTTCCATACCGAAGACGGCGTGGTGCATGCCGTCGACGGCGTGAGCTACACGCTCGACCGTGGCGAGACCCTCGGCGTGGTAGGCGAGTCCGGTTCGGGTAAGTCCGTGACCGCCATGACCATCATGGGCCTCATCTCCATGCCTCCGGGAAAGATCCACGGCGGCAAGGTGCTCTATCGCGGCGAGTCGCTGCTCGATATGAGCGAAGAGGAGATGCAGCACATCCGTGGCAACGATATCGCCATGGTGTTCCAGGATCCCATGACCTCGCTCAACCCCGTTTACAAGATCGGCCGTCAGGTGGGCGAGGGCCTGCGCCTGCACCGTGGTTACACCAAACAGCAAGCGCTCAAGCGCGCGGCTGAGCTTTTGGACCTGGTAGGCATCCCCGAGCCCGAGAAGCGCATCAACGAGTATCCGCACCAGTTCTCGGGCGGCATGCGCCAGCGCGTCATGATCGCCATGGCGCTTGCGTGCGACCCCGACATTCTGATCGCAGATGAGCCCACGACGGCGCTCGACGTTACCATCCAGGCTCAGATCATCGAGCTCATGCAGAAGATGCAGAAGGAAAACGGCAACGCCATCGTCATGATCACGCACGACCTGGGCGTGGTGGCCGATATGGCCGATAAGATCATGGTCATGTATGCGGGCCATCCCGTTGAGTTCGGTTCGGCTGACGAGATCTTCTACAACAGCCGCCATCCGTATACCTGGGGCCTTATCCGTTCCATTCCCGAGCAGGCTATCGAAGAGAAGAAGCCCCTTACGCCCATCAGCGGCAACCCTCCTTCGCTTGTCAACCTGCCCGAGGGTTGCGCGTTTGCACCCCGTTGCCCCTACGCTACGGAAAAGTGCCGTAAGGAAAAGCCCGGTAAGTTCCAGATGGAATCGGGTCACTATTCCATGTGCCACTATTCCAACGACGATGCGTTCGTGGCCGCCAATGCCCCCGAGACCTCGCGTTCGCGCAAGGATGCTGTGAAGGGAGATGTCGAGTAGATGCCTATCGATACCTCACAAGAGCCGCTTTTGAAGGTCGAGCACCTCTCTAAGGAGTTCCCCGCAGATTCGGGTTTCTTTTCGGGTCGTTTCAACAAGCGCGTGGTTTCCGCCGTTAACGACATCTCGTTTGAGATTTATCCGGGCGAGACGTTCGGTTTGGTAGGCGAGTCGGGTTGCGGCAAGTCCACGACCGGCCGTACCATCATGCGCCTTACCAAGCCCACCGCCGGCAAGGTGTACTTCCAGGGTCAAGACGTCGCCAAGATGGGCAACAAAGAGCTCAAGGCAATGCGTCGTGACATGCAGTTCGTCTTCCAGGACCCTTATGCCAGCCTTAACCCGCGTATGACCATCGGCGAGATCATCTCCGAGCCCATGGTCATCCATGGCGTGGGTACCCATGAGGAACGTATGCGTAAGGTGCGCGAGCTTTTGGATGTCGTCGGCCTCAACCCCGAGCACATCAACCGCTATCCGCATGAGTTCTCGGGCGGTCAGCGTCAACGCGTCGGTATCGCCCGTGCCTTCGTCCTCAATCCCAAGCTCATTATCTGCGACGAGCCCGTCTCGGCACTCGACGTGTCCATCCAGGCGCAGGTGCTCAACCTTCTGAAGGATCTTCAGAACAAGTACGGTACCGCCTACCTGTTTATCGCACACGATCTTTCGGTCGTGCAGCACATCTCCGACCGCGTTGCCGTTATGTACCTGGGCAAGATGGTTGAGGTTTCGGATTGGAAGACGCTCTACAATGCGCCGCACCATCCTTATACTCAGTCGCTTCTGTCGGCCGTTCCGGTACCCGATCCCGATGTGCAGAAGAGCCGCAAGCGCATCATCCTCGCGGGCGATCCGCCCTCGCCGCTGAACCCCCCTTCGGGTTGCCGTTTCCATACGCGTTGCCCCATCGCTCAGGAAATCTGCGGCAAGGAGAAGCCTGAACTTAACGAGGTCGCTCCGGGCCACAAGTGCGCATGTCACTTTGCGGAGGCGTTCCCCATTAAGGGATCGCATATCGATCTGTAAAACGGGATGCTTTTGCACATGCGATCAATGCGCTTATGAGGCACATTAGACGAAAGGGCGGTGGTCACATCGCCCTTTCACTTTATCCACCTGCGGTTTTTCTTGCTTTGGTAGAGAGGCGAAAACTTTTTTAAAAAAGTTCTTGCATAGTCTCGAGCCTATGGGTTACTATCTTTCTCGTTGAAAGCGCACAGGTGCAAACAACAAAGCATGTCGGAGTGGCGGAATTGGCAGACGCGCTAGCTTGAGGTGCTAGTGACCGCTTTTTGGTCATGCGGGTTCAAGTCCCGCCTCCGACACCATCGAATTTAAGAGCCTCCTTGTGAGGCTTTTATTTTACCGATTGAGCTTACAGGACCTTCTCGCGTGTATGGAGGCGGTCGTATGGAAACCCTCGATAGCGATAACGTTCAAGAGGCGGCGCATCTTTTCGATATTTCAAGCGACGCCATCGCTATTTGTAAGCCCGATGGCACCGTGCTACATGTTAATCGCCATATGCTCGAGACCACAGTGAGCGAGCGAGCCGATTTGGTGGGCGAAGACATCAAGGACATGCTGTACAGCATGACGTTCGAGCGCGCCGAGAACCACCAGCTTCCTTTTGCCCTCGATGGCTCTGAATCCTCGTTGATGCTCAAGCTCCTGGACGGATCGTTTATTCCCGTCAAGGTGCGCGCGGGCAAGATGGAAGCCGAGCGCCTGGGTGTTCCGGACGTGTCCGCATGCGTGTTTGTGGCCATCCGCAATCTTGAAGAGCAATATACGCACGATCGCCAGATGCAGCGTGTCATGGCTGAGCTGCGTTCGGTGAACAAGCGCCTTTCGGGAACGCTTTCGGTGATCATGGCTACGGTCGGCGCCGAAGACCTGCCCTCGCTTCTCGATACCGTGCTCAATAAGCTCGTGACGGCGCTCGATGCCAGCGGCGCCACGATCTACTTCCTCGAGAGCGGTGGTTTCAAGCTGCGCGGCATCTCCAAGGGGCTTTCACGTAGCTACGTTCCTGAATTCATCCCTTATGGCGCGGGAATTCCCACCTATGTTCTCCGTAAGGCGGGCGCCTGCCGGCTGACGGTGGCTCCTGCGGGGCCCAACGATACGTTGGGGACCATCTACGACCTCGACGAGCGCACATCGAGGCATGTCCGCATGCAGGACATGCCGCCGTTCAGCGCCGATATCGCGGTACCGGTGTATTTCGGCACACAGTTCTTGGGTGTTATGGAATTGGGTTGGACGCGCCCCGAGCTTCCGCGCATCTTCGATGTGCGCGTGCTCGAGGTCGTGTGCGATTACCTCTCTATTCAGCTCGTGGGTCTTGCCGACAGCTTGCGCGCACAACGAACGTCCGAGCTGACCCATTCGCTCAATCGCTTGCGCGAAATCACCTTTGCTGCGATCGAGCGCGGCGATGATGCCGAGTTGCGGCGCGCCGTGGTGAGCGAGGTTGCCCATACGCTCTCGTGTCATTTCTGCCCTGTTGTGTACGATGCGCGCCTTAAAGGCTATGTGTTGGATTTTGAGGGCGGCAGCCGTGTACCCCTGCCCGATACCCCTGAGGCATTGTTCTTTTCCACTACGGCTCCCGCGGCGCGGGTGGGCGCTTTCGCGCAATCGCGTTTCGGGGCGGTCGATGCATCACGTGTGGCTGATGATTTGCGTTTCGTGCGCCTCACGCGTGTTGAGATGGCGTCGCGAATCGGCGATTGGCTCGATGTACACGGTCTGCCGTGTCAGGGCGTCTATTTCGATCTGGGAGCCGGTGTCCACGATTCGGAGGAGACGGGGGAGAACGTTGCCGATGCAGGCGAGGAAGGCCTGGTTGCCGCTGATGCCGATCTCCTCGAGCATACGCAGCGCTTTTTGCTGCTGCGCGGCGCATCGCAAGAGCCCGTGGATGACATGGAATACGACTATCTGCTTCGTCTGGCTCAGGATTTCGAGCGTATCGAACGCGGCGAGCGTCGCAAGCGCGAGGAGCGGCATATCGCTCAGACGCTGCAGGTGGGGATGCGCAGCTCCCTGGGATCCGTTCCCGGCATCACGTCCGACGCGCTTTACTCCTCCGCGACGAACTCCGCGCTCGTGGGCGGCGATTTCTACACACTCATGCGCCTGCCCGACAATCAGGCCGTGATGATCCTGGGTGATGTTTCGGGTAAGGGTGTTGAGGCCGCCTCGATGTCCGCGCTCGTCAAGACCGCGCTCACGGCGTATGCCTGGGAGGGTTCTGGCCCCGCCAGGATGGCACGGTCGCTCAACAGCATGCTCATGGGCTTCTCGCGCCTCGAAACCTTCGCGACGATGTTCATCGCAAAGATCGATCTTCAAGCGCGCCATGCGGTGTACTGCTCGGCGGGGCATCCGCCTACCATGCTCGTGCATCCGCCGCGCACCGATGAGAGCGGTACCGCGACGCATCCTGCCGAGGTTGAGCTCCTGAGTTGTCAATCGGGTGTGGTCGGTGCCTTTGAAAGCATGGCGTATGAGGCAGGTACGTTTTCGTATGAGCCGGGGGACATGCTGTTCATGTATACCGACGGCGCGATAGAGGCGCGCGATGCGTCCGGTGCGTTTTTCGGTGAGCATCGTCTGCGTGATTTTCTGCTTGCTCAGGCGGACAGGGGCGTAGGGGGGCTATGCGCGCGCGTGCTTGATTGCCTCGATGATTTCGCCGGCTCCGATCTTGATGACGATATCGCACTGGTGGCGCTTCGCTTTGATGATGGCGATCGATAGGGAATGTGATCGCGTTGAGTGTTGCCCCGATCTGTTTCGTTGCGCGCAAGGGCTGATTTACCGCATCGTGCCGAAAGAACGGTATCGGTCCCGTGCCTATGGGGAACTATGAGCGTATGAACGAGTGGAATGACATAGCGGTGATAACGCCCATGCAGGACATCGACATCTCGACGGTGCCCTCCTTGCGCGAGCGCTTTCAGTCGATCCGCGATGCGGGGACTGTCCGCGTGATCGTCAACTGCCAGCACGTCTCATTTATCGATTCCACTGGTCTGGCGTTTTTGCTTGGTCGCGCGCGCGACCTCATGCGACAGGGCGGCATGCTCTCGCTTGTGAACACGTCGACCGAGGTGGCACGGTTTCTGCAGATTGCGCGTTTGCTCGAGGTTCTTCACGTAAAGGGCGCTCAAAAGACGCCGGTGCCGGTGTTGTCGCCAAACGCTGCTCCGCTTTGGAGCAAAAGCCTTTCGGTTAACGAGGGTGTTGAGAATTTGGCGTATTACCGCCATCGCATAGCCGAGATGACGGAATGTTTGCCGCTTTCAAAGGACGCGCGTTTCGATTTGGCGTTGGCGGTTAGCGAGGCGCTGGGAAACGTGTACGACCATACCTGCGGTACGGGGTGCGTCATGTCGGTGCGCGCATACGCCGATCGCGTGGTGGTCGAGGTCGTCGACTGTGGGGAGGGTTTTGAGCTTGCTCCGGATGAGGAGCCGGAGCCGAGCGAGGAGCGCGGGCGCGGTATCAAGCTCATGCGCATGTTGGTCGACAGCGTCGAGGTCCGTAAACGCAGTGATGGGCAAGGAACCTTTGTACGTCTGATCAAGCTCATATAACGTTTGCATGCAGGCTATTTGTCTGGTTTTGAAGGAGGGCCGCATGGCTCCTCGAAAGTTTTTTGAAAAAAGGGGTTGCGCGTACCGTCCGACTCGCGTATATTACTTTCTCGCAAGCGGACATGGCTCAGTTGGTAGAGCACAA
>CAVGWH010000042.1:0-59823 GCA_963633065.1 Oribacterium sp. | reverse complement strand
CGCCGAGACCATGGCAGGCCTCTCCGGCACCCGCATCCACGAGTAGGCGTACCCGACGGGCCTGTCTGACCTCTCATCTTTCGCCGAAGTCGGCACAATGCGACAAAACCAGGCTGAATAGGCCCCTCTTTTGTCGCAAAGTGCCGACTTCGGCGATTTGTTATGTTGCGAGACTGCTTCGATAGTTGCACATGGGGCACTAAGCGCATTACAATCATGCCGCTGTTTCAGGGCGGGGTGAAATTCCCCACTGGCGGTAAATCGGCCGCAGGCAAAAAGGCCTGTGGGCGCTGGGGCGCGAGGCCTGGCGCGTACCGATGAGTCCGCGACCCGCTGTCACGTTGGTTCGTGCGGCGGCTGACCCGGTGAGAACCCGGAACCAACGGTTAGAGTCCGGATGGAAGAGGCAGGTGAGCTTATGTCTGAGCAGTCGCAGCATATCGAATTCAATAACACCAACAGGTGGACCACCAAGCAGTTGGTGACCATGGCGCTCATGAGTGCGCTGGGCGCGATCTTCATGTACGTGCAGATCCCGTTGATTCCCGCGGCTCCGTTCCTCACGTACGATCCGTCGCTGGTTCCCTCGGTCGTATGTACCTTCGCGTATGGCATGGGTCCCGGTATCGCGGTCTCGGTTATCACCATCGTCATCCACGCGCTTACCACGGGCGACTGGGTGGGCGGCCTTATGAACCTTGTCGCCGCGCTCGGCTATCTGGTTCCGATCGCCCTGGTATATGCCAGGGTACACGGGCGCCGCGGGGCGATGCTGAGCCTGGTCTGCGGCGTGATCGGCGCCGCTGCCTGCTCGATGGTCTCCAACCTCACGATCGGCGTGTGGTTCTGGTACGGTTCGGTTGATGTGATCGCGCCCCTCATGCTTCCCGCTGTGTTGCCGTTTAATATCGCCAAGGGCGTTATCAATTCGCTGCTTATGCTGATGGTGCATGGAGCCGCATCGAGCTATCTCGTCACCAAAAAGGAACAAGTCAAGGGTAACGCGTGAGTGAGACGGTCGGCATGATCGAAGCGCAGCAGGTTACTTTTAGCTACGACGATGAGACGCCGGCTTTACAGGGCGTCTCCCTCGATATAGCAGACGGTGAGTTCGTCTGCATTTTGGGAGCTAACGGTTCGGGGAAGTCCACATTCGCCAAGCACCTCAACGCGTTATTGACACCCGACGAGGGTAGCGTCCGCGTGAACGGGCTAGACACGGCTGATACGGCCTACGTGTACGACATCCGCTCAAAAGTGGGCATGGTCTTTCAAAATCCCGATGATCAGCTGGTTGCCACGCTTGTCGAAGACGATGTGGCGTTTGGGCCCGAGAACCTGGGCATGTCGTCCGAACAGATCGTCGAGCATGTGCGTCGGGCGCTCAAGGCGGTTGGGCTTGCAGGCTTTGAGCGCCGCGAGACCCACGCGCTTTCGGGTGGGCAAAAGCAGCGCGTCGCGCTTGCCGGCGCGCTTGCCATGGAGCCTCGGATGCTGGTTCTCGATGAAGCGTCTGCGATGCTCGATCCCCGTGGGCGTGCCGCGCTCATGCATATCTGCCGTAAACTCCACGAACAGGGCATGGGTATCGTCATGATCACCCATTTCATGGAAGAGGCTGCCGAGGCCGATCGCGTTGTGGTCTTCGAAGACGGACGCGTCACGCTGGAAGGCACGCCTGATGAGGTCTTTGCACAGAGCGAAGGCCTCATGCGTATGAACCTCGATGTCCCCGCTGCTTATCGTTTGGGAGCGGCGCTCGGGAAGCGCGGCCTGCATATACCGACATGCGTGCGGGAGGATGAGCTCTGCGCAGCGGTTGCCGACGCATACCGTGGAGGCAAAAGCGTTGGCGGTGCCGATGGTACGGCGACCCCGGCCGATACGGACGCCGCGTCCGCCCGCAAGGACGCCTCAGGTGAGCGCCTCGCCTCCGATCGGGGCTTTGCTTCCGGCTGCGATACCACTTCCGACGGGGCCTTCGCCCCTGTTGACACTTCCGATGCCACCGATACGGTCATCGAGTTTTCCCATGTGTCGTACAGCTACGGTCTCACGCCGCGTGAGCTAAAACGTATGCGTCGCCGCGCAGCGCGTCGCGGCGTCTCGGATACCGAGACGGTGGGCGATGCGGGCATCTGGGCGCTCCGTGATGTGTCGCTCACGGTCAGGCGTGGTGAGTTTTTAGGTCTTGCCGGCCATACGGGTTCGGGTAAATCCACCCTCGTACAGCACATGAACGGTCTGGTTCATCCGCTCGAGGGCCGTGTCACCGCGTTTGGGTCCGATCTTGCTGCGCCTGCGGCGGCGAGTGCCGTTAAGGCCAAGGTCGGTGTGGTCTTTCAGTATCCCGAGCGTCAGCTGTTCGCTCAGACGGTGGCGGAGGACGTGGCGTTCGGACCTCGTAACCTGGGTCTTGCCGAGGACGAGGTCGCCCGTCGCGTTAAGGCCGCGCTTGAGCGCGTTGGTCTCGATTACGCCGAGGTGGGGGAGAAGAGTCCCTTTGCGCTTTCGGGCGGCCAGCAGCGCCGTGTCGCCTTTGCCGGCGTGCTTGCGATGGAGCCCGAGGTGCTGGTGCTCGACGAGCCTGCGGCGGGACTTGATCCCGCCGCGCATCGCGCGTTTCTCGATTTCGTCGATGGCCTGCATAAGGATGGCCTTACGGTTGTCATGGTGTCGCACAGTATGGATGACCTGGCGCGCTACTGCGATCGCGTCGTGGTGATGAATGCGGGCACCGTTCTTGCCGAAGGAACTCCGCAAGAAGTGTTTCTTCACCCGTCCGCGCTCGAGAAGGTCGGGCTCGGCGCGCCGGCTGCGCAGCGCATGGCATACAGGTTCGCCGCGACTGGCGTTCCTGTTGAACTCGATCGCATGTATACCATCGATACGTTGGCGGACGAGCTTGCACGTCTCTTGCTTCAAGGTCCCCCTGTCGAAGAGGTTGGATTCTGATGCAGGGATTTTCGTTTGGAAGCTATTATCCGGGCACGGGTGTGCTCTATCGCATGGATCCGCGCGCCAAGCTCCTGTTGGGATTCCTCTTCCTGATAACGGCTCTGGCGTCCCGTACCTTCTGCGCGCTTGCCATCGTCGCCGCATTTGTGCTCGTGTGCTATGCGCTGTCGCATGTTCCCGCGCCGTTTGCCGTGCGTTCGTTAACGCCGCTTCTGGGGATCGTCGTGCTTGTCGCGGCGCTCAACCTGTTTACGCAACACGACGGTGCTGTGCTTTGGCGGTTGGGGCTCCTGTGCATAACGGAGGGGTCGGTGCGCACGGCGGCTTTTATGGCGTGTCGTCTCACTCTCATGATGGCGGGGATGAGCATCATCACGTTGACCACGACGACGCTCGATTTGACTGCCGGTTTCGAGCGCGTACTCGCGCCGTTCGCGCGCTTCGGTGTTCCCGCGCACGAACTGGGCATGATGCTCGGTATCGCGTTTCGGTTTATGCCTGAACTTGCGCGCGAAGTCGCTCAGACACGGGATGCCCAAGCGAGCCGTGGGGCCCGTGTCGTGCGGGGGCCGTTTGCTGCGGTGCGCATGCTCTCCTCGATAGCCATACCGCTGTTTACCAGCGTATTCAGGCATGCCGAGACGCTTTCCATCGCTATGGACGCACGTTGCTATCATGGCGAGGAAGGCCGCACGCGTATGCGTCCCTTGCATTTTGGGGCCATCGACATCGCGGGCGCGTTGGCGTCATGGGGTCTGCTTGTCCTGGTCGTGGTCGTGCAAGTCAACGGATTGTAAGGAGCGACGTATGAGTGAAAAAGCAACCGATATCGAAAAAGCCGACAAGAGCGATGCGCTCGACGGGGTTGTTCGTTACCTCACGCATATCCCCGCATGGTTTTTGGCGACCATCGATGTTGCCGACCCTGCGCAGCCCCGCGTGCGTCCGTTCTCCTTTGCCATGGCCGATGCCGGAAAGCTATGGTTCTGCACCTCGCGTGACAAAGACGTGTGGGTGGAGCTTGAGGCCCATCCTCGTTTCGAGCTCTCGGGATGGAAGCCCGGGGAGTATTGGATCGTGGTTTCGGGCGAGGCGGATCTTGCCGACGATGCCAACGTGAGCGACGCTGTGCGCCAAGCGGGTTTCAAGCATATGGTCGGTCTTGGCGAGGCGCACGAAAGCCCCGATGACGGGCGTCTGGCCTTCTTCAGCGTGGCGCGCGGTGTCGCCCGCTTCTGCGATATCGACGGTCGTGAGCGCAGCGTTCGCTTTTAGATTTCCAACACCCCGCGATGCGTTCTGCAAACAATCGAAATCGATTCGAAACAATGCATTAATATGCAAAAGATTTGCGTTTTTATGCATTAATTAGTGCTATTCTTTCGAACTACTTCATAACGGCGGCCGTTGGATGCGTATCAAGGCGCTAGGCCGCAGAAGAGGAGTTCGATATGTCTTACAACGTCGGCGTCGTGGGAGCGGCGGGTTACGCGGGGGCAGAGCTGGTGCGTCTGCTGCTCGCTCATCCCGAGTTCGATCTCGTCGCCATCACTTCCAATGCCGATGCCGGCCAGGCGCTTGCTTCGGTGTATCCCTCGTTCGCGGGTGTCAGCGACCTTACGTTCACCATGCACGACGATCCCGTGCTCAAGACGCTCGATGCCGTGTTTCTCGCAGTACCGCATACGGCGGCGCTCGCCGCCGTGCCAGCTTTGCTTGAGGCGGGCGTTGCGGTGTTCGACCTTTCCGCCGACTACCGTTTGAGCGACCCTGCGGTCTACGAGCACTGGTACGAAACCGAGCACACGAGCCCCGAGCTGCTCAAAAGCCGTGCTTTCGGTCTTCCTGAGCTGTTCTCTGATGACCTTGCGGATGCGGCCGCGCAGCATGCGGCCGGTAAGGCGACGCTCGTCGCGTGCGCCGGGTGCTACCCCACGGCGACTTCGCTTGCCTCTGCACCTGCAGTGCGTGCTGGTTGGGTGTCTGGTACGGGCGCCGTGGTCGTCGACGCCATCTCGGGTGTCACCGGTGCCGGTAAGGGATGTAACACGCGCACGCATTACTGCAGCGCGGACGAGAATCTCGAGGCCTATAAAGTCTGCGCTCATCGTCATACGCCCGAGATCGAGCAGATCCTGCAGCTTCCCGATCGCATCGTGTTCACGCCGCATCTGGCTCCGCTTAAACGCGGCCTGCTTTCCACGGTCACGCTTCCCCTGGCGCCCGAGGTCGTATCCGATCTCGATATCGAAACCGTGGTGGAGACGTACCGCACATTCTATGCAGGGCGTTCCTTCGTTCGCGTCCTCGATGCCGGGCAGCAGCCCCGCACGGCTTCAGTGGCGGGTAGCAACGCAGCGCAGATCGGCCTGGCCATCAATAAATGTGCGGGCGTGCTGATCGCGACCGGTGCTATCGACAATCTGTGCAAGGGCGCTGCCGGTCAGGCGGTCCAATGCGCGAATATCGTATTCGGTTTCGATGAGCGACGAGGCCTTCCCACGTTGGCGTGCCCCGTTTAGCCCTCTTGCCTAAGTGTGCAAATCCATAGGGTGGGGGACCGCCGTCTCCCGATAGTGCTTTCCCGCATGGGGAGGGTACACTTTAGTGCGTTGAAACCGATACCGATATGCGTGCGCGAAAGCGCCGCGTTGCAAGGAGAACATCATGGACATCGAAGCGTTTGAACTCAAATTGCGCGCCGTCACGGACGGCGGCGTCACCAGCGCGCGCGGCTTCAAGGCCGCGGGCATCCATGCGGGTTTCCGCAAGAACCCCGAGCGTCTGGATTTTGCCCTGGTTGCGCCCGATGAACCGTGTGCTGCAGCGGGCGTGTTCACGTCCAACCGCTTCTGCGCGGCTCCCGTGCAGGTGAGTCGCGCCAACTTGGGCGGGGCCAAAAAAGGATACGGCACCGCTGCCGCCATCTCCATCAATTCGGGCAACGCCAACGCCGCGACGGGCGAGGAGGGTCTTGCCACCGCACGTGAGACCTGCAAGATCGCCTCGCAGATCTTCGCTTGCGAGCAGGGGCAGATTCTGGTCGCCTCGACGGGCGTGATCGGCCAGATTCTGCCTATCGAGCAGTTCGAGACCGGCCTTCCCCAAGCATTCGAGGAGCTCTCCGCCGCGGGCGGCGCCGATGCGGCGCGCGCCATCATGACCACTGACACGCACCCCAAGGAGTGCGCCGTGCAATACGAGGCGGGTACGCCGGAATACGCCGGCTGCACGTTTACCGTGGGCGGCATGTGCAAGGGTTCGGGCATGATCATGCCCAACATGGCCACGATGATCGCCGTCATCACCACCGATGCCCCCGTCGCCCCCAAGATCTTGCATACGCTGCTCAAGACGGTGGTCGACAAGACGTTCAATAAGGTGACGGTTGATTCGGACACCTCCACCAACGATACCTGCATCATGTTGGCATCGGGCAAGGCGGCAGAGGGGCTTCCCTCCATCGCCAAGGGCAGCGAGGCATACGAAGAGCTCGAGTACGCCCTGCATGTGGTGTGCGAGACGCTGGCGCGCAATATCGCAGCCGACGGTGAGGGCGCATCCAAGCTGGTTACCGTCAACGTCACCGGTGCCGCTACGCCCGCCGATGCCGATGTCGCGGCGCGTGCCGTCGCCAACTCGCCGCTCGTCAAGACCTGCATCGCAGGTCACGACTGCAACTGGGGGCGCGTTGCCATGGCACTCGGCAAGTGCGGCGTCACATTCAAGCAGGAAAACGTCGGTATCGACATGATGGGTATGCCGGTGTGTCGCGACGGTCTCACGGTTCCGTTCGATGAGGACGAGGCGCTGCGACGATTCGAGGAGCCCGAGATCGTGATTTCCGCCGATCTGGGCGAAGGCGACGCAGCCACCACGGTGTGGACCTGCGACCTGACGCACGATTACATCTCCATCAACGGAGACTACCGCTCTTAATCTCGGCTAGGAGCCGAGGGAATTCCTCGCCCCGCTGCCGCCACTCCCGAAAGCGAGTAACGCATGAAATACGCACGCGACCAACGTACGACCGATACCAACGAAAGCACCGCCCAGACGCTCTTCGAGGCGCTGCCGTGGATCAAGAACCTCACCGGTAAGACCGTCGTCATCAAATACGGCGGCGCCGCCATGGTCGAGGGACAGCTACGCCAAGATGTGATGAGCGACATCGTGCTGCTCAAGATCATGGGCATGCGCCCTGTGATCGTGCATGGCGGCGGCAAGGCCATCAACGAGGCGCTTTCGCACTACGATCTGCCGGTCGAGTTCAAGGACGGACAGCGCGTGACCACGCCCGAGACGATGGATATCGTGCGTGAGGTGCTGGGCGGCAAGGTCAACCAGGAGCTGGTGTCCGCTGTGAACCAGCACGGTAATCTGGCCGTAGGCGTGTCGGGTTCGGATGCCGGTACCATCATCGCCGAGACCCTTGATCCCGATCTGGGACGCGTGGGCAAGATCACGCGCGTCAACAGCGACTACATCGAGCGCCTGCTGAAAAGCGAGTACATTCCCGTCGTGGCCACGGTGGCTCAGGGCGAGGACGGCGGCTTCTATAACATCAACGCCGATATCGCGGCCGGTGCCATCGCGGCCTCCCTGCGCGCGCACAAGGTGATTTTCCTTACCGACGTGGACGGTCTCTACGAGGACTTTTCCGACAAGGATTCGCTCATCTCTAACCTCACGCTCGATGAGGTGAAGGACATGCTCGCTACCGACGAGGTCGATAAGGGCATGATCCCTAAGCTGCAGGCATGTGTGACCGCGCTCGAGGCGGGCGTTTTCCGTGCGCATATCATCAACGGCAAGACGCCGCATTCGTTGCTGCTTGAACTCCTTACCGATAGCGGCGTCGGTACGGTGATGCATTCCACCGATACCGCGTACGAGTACGATGCGCATCCGCATCCGCTTTCCACCTTTGCGGCGCGCCTGTCCGAGAACATCGACGAGATCGAGAAGCTTCAGTCGCTCTAACGTGCACCGCGTTTTTGCAGTTGCGGCCAGCGGGACCTAGGTCCATCCCATCGCGCCCCACTCCCGTCCGCCGTCGCTCCGATTGTCCTGCTCCTCCTTTACCTGCTCTTTGATCCGAAAGGTTTCCCCATGTCGCTTAACCAGCAGAAATCGCTTGAAAACTCCTATGTCATGCCTACATTTGGACGCTCTCCCGTTGAGTTCGTGCGCGGAGACGGCATGAAGCTCTATGGCGATGATGGACGCGAATATCTCGACTTCCTGGCCGGCATCGGCGTGTGCTGCCTGGGTCATGCGCACCCGGCTATAACCGCTGCGCTTCGGTCACAGGCCGAAAAGCTCGTGCATGTTTCCAACTACTTCTACATCGAGCACCGCGGTGAGGTTGCCGCCATGCTCTCAAAGCTCGCCAACGGCGACATGGAGGGGGCGCGCACCGTTGCCGACGCCGTGGCTGCGGGCGATGAGACAACGGCGGCTGCGCTGGGCACGCCCGTTGCAGGCGAGCAGGTTTGGGAGACGTTCTTTGCCAATTCGGGCGCCGAGGCCAACGAGGGTTCCATGAAGCTGGCACGCCTGTACGCCAAGCGCGAGGGCAATGGTGGAAACACCATCGTCTGCATGCGCGGGGGCTTCCATGGGCGCACGCTCGAGACCATCGCCGCCACCATGCAGGATTGGCTGCAGGATAGCTTCAAGCCGCTGCCGGGTGGCTTTGTGGCCTGCACGCCCAATGACGTCGATGAGCTCAAATCCATCTTCAAACAGCTCGGAAGAGAGATCTGTGCGGTGATGCTCGAGCCGATTCAGGGCGAATCGGGCGTCCATCCGATGACGCAGGAGTTCATGGAGGCGGCGCGCGATCTGGCACATGAGGCGGGTGCTCTCTTGATCGCTGATGAGGTCCAGAGCGGTGTCTTCCGTCCCGGCAAGCCGTTTGCCTTCCAAACCTATGGGGTCGAGCCCGATATCATGAGCTTGGCGAAGGGCATCGCAGGCGGTATGCCCATGGGCGCTGTTGTTGCCAAGAAAGAGATCGCGGATGTGTTCCGTCCCGGTGACCATGGTTCGACTTTCGGCGGAAGCAACCTTGCCTGCGCCGTGAGCGCGGCGGTGCTTTCGGAGCTGATTCGCGGAAACTATGCCGAGCATGCTGCGGAGGTCGGTGCGTATTTCGCAAAGCGCCTGGCCGAGCTTCCCCATGTGGTCGAGGTGCGCGGCACCGGCCTTATGCAAGGTTGCGATCTGGATGATGCGGCAGGAGACGCGCACGATGTGGTGGCACACGCCTTGGAGGCCGGCTTTGTGATCAATGCGACGGGTGCGCATACGTTGCGCTTCCTGCCTCCGCTGGTCTGCGAGAAGGAAGATGTGGATGCGCTTGTCGAGGGTCTTGCGAAAGTGCTCGCATAGGCGTTTGCATTCGAGATTAGAAAATCTCCGGGGCGCGGTCGTATGATCGCGCCTTTTTGCGTAGGTGGGTGCACAAATGAAAACGGCCCCGTTGCCGAGGCCGTAACATTCAAGTGGTGGGCGATGAGGGATTCCGCGTGCGGCCACGGCCGCCCGCGCCCCGCTTCGGGGCCTCCGGCCCCTCGCGCGCTCCGCTGGAAAACGCTCTCGCGTTTCCGCAGCTCCGCGCCCTTTCGGGTTCGAATCCCGGGGGAGTTGCACAAATAAAAACGGCCCCGTTGCCGAGGCCGTAGCATTCAAGTGGTGGGCGATGAGGGATTCGAACCCCCAGCCTTGTGCGTGTAAAGCACCTGCGCTAACCGTTGCGCCAATCGCCCGCGAGGGCTAAGTATAGCTGAATGGCCATCGTTTTGAGGTTGATGAAATCCATCCACCCTTTATCCATTAATGTGCACGGCGCCCGAACGGGCAAACCTTTGCGTTAAAGTGGGACGGATTGTAGCGTTTGGCGTCCGTGGCGCTTGCTGTGCGAAGGGACTTGTATGAATAACGCAGAGGTGCGTCCTGCGATCACCGTTGCCGCATTGGTCGCATTGCTTAAAGATGCGGGCCAGCTCAGGGGTGTACTGGGCTCCGACTTGAACGCCTCGGTGGGAGGATGCTCGTTCGATTCGCGTTCGGTCGCGGTGGGCGATCTCTTCTTCTGTAAGGGGGCGGCGTTTCGTCCTGCATTCCTGAGCATGGCGCTCGAGGCGGGTTGCGTGGCGTATGTCTGCGAAGAGTCCCTCGCAGAGGACTTGGCCCGCGTTGCCGAATCTTCCAAGACGGTCGGTCTTGTGGTGAAGAGTGTCCGCACCGCCATGGCGCTTTTGCCGCCCTCTGTGTACGCCCATCCCGACAAGGCGTTTCCCGTGGTCGGCATTACCGGAACCAAGGGGAAAACCACTACGGCGTTTATGGTGCAGTCCATTATCAAGGCGGCCGATAAAACCTGCGGCATGATGGGATCGGTTACGACCGACGACGGCATCGAGCGTTTCGAGAGCACCAACACCACGCCCGAGGCCCCCGAGGTGTGGCGTCACCTTGCCAACTGCCGAAATTCTGCGCGAGATGCCATGGTCATGGAGGTTTCGAGTCAGGCGCTCAAGTACCAGCGTGTGGAGAACCTCACTTTTGATATCGCGTGCTTCCTCAATATCGGTCGAGATCACATCTCGCCGGTGGAGCATCCCAGCTATGAGGACTATTTCGAGAGCAAACTCAAGATCTTCGACCAGTGCCGATGCGCCGTGGTCAATCTTGCTTCCGACGATGCCGATCGCGTGCGGGAGGCCGCGGGCAAGGCCGAGCGGGTGGTGACCGTAGGTGTCGAGCATCCCGAGGCGACTATCTGGGCTTCGGATGTGACGCCCGTGGGATTCAAGGTTCGCTTTGCGCTACACGGTGTGCCCGAGGCGGAGGGCAAGTACATAACATTGGGTATCGCGGGCGATTTCAATGTCGAAAACGCGCTCGTGGCCATCGCGGTGGCGCGCGAGCTCAAGCTGCCCTTTGCAGCTATCGAGCAGGGGCTTGCGCATCTTCGTGTGCCGGGGCGTATGGAAGTGGTGGAGTCTGCCGATGGGCACGTTATCGCCGTGGTGGACTACGCGCACAACCAGCTGAGCTTCCGAAGCCTGTACGCCTCGGTCGAGCGCGCGTTCCCGCAAAGCAGGGTCATCTCGCTTTTCGGAGCGCCGGGCGGAAAGGCGCATGAGCGCCGCGAGCAGCTACCGCGTGAGGCCGCTCCTCATTCCGATCTGCTGATCTTCTGCAATGAGGACCCCGCTCATGACGATCCGCTCCAGATCTGCGAGGACCTTGCGGCTCATGTGCCTGACTCAACGCCCTACGAGATCATTTTGGATCGCACCGAAGCTGTGCGCCGCGCGTTCGAACACGCCCGCAGCATAGAGAACAATGGGTCTCCCGTGATCGTCCTGCTCTTGGCAAAGGGTGACGAGGAGCTTATGCATATCGGTGATGAGTTCGTGCCGATCGAAAGTGACCTGCATCTGGCTCAGCGTTTCATCGACGGGGCAGGTGTCGCCGAGTCGTAGCGGCCGTGCCATCGAATCGCGGTGCGTCATCTGCTCTGAGTCGCATCTTCCGCGACTTTGAGCCGCCACCCGCAAAGCATTTTCTCGCATGGTTTAGGCATGGTGTTGCCCTAAATCCTTTCCGTGCGACTATGATATTCACGATTGCGATGGATCGACAAGCTTTATAAGGAGCCTGCATGACCGCCAGCTATTCCGTTTTGCCCGAGCTTGCCACGGGCGAGTTCAAAGAGCGCCTCGCGCGCATCAAGTACGTGTTCACCGATCTCGATGCCACCATGTTGGCGCCCGGTTCGTGTGTGCTACGCGACAACGACGGCAATCCTTCCACCAAGCTCGTTGAAGCGGTGGTGGCGCTTGCCAAGGCGGGTATCCAGGTGGTTCCCACCTCGGGTCGCAACCGAACCATGATCCATGAGGACGCGCGCGTGCTCGGCCTCAACTCGTATATCGGCGAGATGGGTGGCTTGGTGATGTTCGACCTCAAGGCCAACGACTGGGAGTACCTGACGGGCGATATGCCCTACGATCCCGCGTGCGGGCTCACTCCGCATCAGGTGATCGAGCAAATGGGGCTGTGCGACGCCATCCTCGAGCGCTGGCCGCACCTGATCGAGTACCACAACGACATGTCGACGGGCTACAAGTACCGTGAGGTCACCATCGGCATGCGCGGCGAGGTACCCGATGCCGAGGTGCAGGCGATGCTCGACGAGGCGGGTTGCGGTCTTCTGTGGGCCAACAACGGTGGCCTTACCCATATTTCAAAGCCCACTACGCTGGAGCTTCCCGAGGGCGTTTCGGGGCATGCCTATAACATCTGCCCACGTGGCCTTACCAAGGGAACGGCTATCGGGCGTTTCTGCGAGCGCTTGGGCATCAAGCGCGAGGAGACCCTGGCGTTGGGCGATTCGGAATCCGACTTCTTCATGGCCGACTACGTGGACATGTTCTGCCTGGTCGAAAACGGCCTCAAGAGCCCCACGGCCCACGAGTTCCTGCAAACGCACGACAATGCGTTCGTCACGCGCGGGCGCATCGTCGACGGTTGGGTCGCCACGGCGCAGCTGCTGGTGGACGCTAAAAACTAGCTAAGGAGCAACGATGCTCGGTAGCGATATCGTAACCGCTGAAAACGAATGCCCCATCGGCGTGTTCGATTCGGGCTTGGGTGGGTTGACGGTGGCGCGCGCCATCGCGTGCGCCCTGCCTCACGAGAGCGTGTATTACTTCGGTGATACCAAGCGCTGCCCCTACGGTACGCGTGCCGAGGACGAGGTGCGTTCGTTTGCTTTGCAGGCGGGACGCTGGCTTGCTCAGCACAAGGTGAAAATCGTGGTCATCGCCTGCAACACGGCGACGGCGGCGGCGCTGCGTGTACTTCAGCAGACGCTTGATGTGCCCGTTATCGGCGTTATCGCGCCGGGTGCACGTGCTGCCATCAACTCCACGCGAACGCGTAAGGTGGGCGTACTTGCCACCAACCTCACCATCCGCTCGGGCGCCTACACCCGCGCCATCCAAGACCTCGACGCCGGAGTGGATGTGTACGGATGTCCTGCCTCGCGTTTCGTCGAGATCGTCGAGCATGAACTTGCCACGGGCGCTCATCTGCAAGAGCGCTGGCTCGAGGATGAGGACATCTTCGATACACCCGATGTGCGTGCGGTAGTGCATGAGGTGACGGAACCCCTGCGCGACCGTGATGTCGACACCGTGGTGTTGGGCTGCACGCACTTCCCGTTGCTCGTCGGTCCCATCCGGCATGCGTTGGGTACGGGCGTGCGTGTGGTGTCGTCCGCTGAGGAGACCACGCGCGAGTTGGTCGATATCTTGAGCCGTCGCGAGCAGCTTGCGAGCGATGCGGCCGAGCCCAAGCATCGTTTCGCTACCACTTCCGACGATCTTGCCTCGTTTGCCGCAGCGGGCAGCTTTATCTTCGGGCAACCGCTGAAGAGCATCGAACACGTGGCATTGGAAGAGTTGAACAGCCTTTACTGCAGGCGATAGGAACCATGATGACTGATACCGATATCAAAGAAGCACCCGCGTACGTGCGCCACGACGGGCGCGCCGCAGATCAGATGCGCGCCGTCTCGCTCGAGCGCGAGGTCATGAAGCACGCCGACGGGTCATGTTTGGTGAAGTTCGGCGATACCCATGTGCTGTGCGCGGCCACGCTTGAAGAAGGCGTGCCGGGTTGGCGTAAATCGTCGCGTGCCGGCTGGGTTACGGCTGAATATGCCATGCTGCCTGCATCGACGGGCAAGCGCAGCTCACGTGAGTACGGCAAGCGCAAAGGACGCTCCATGGAGATCGAGCGTCTGATCGGGCGCAGCCTGCGTACGGTGGTCAACATGCGCGCCATGGGTGAATACACGGTGACGGTCGATTGCGATGTGCTGCAGGCCGATGGCGGAACGCGCACGGCAAGCGTTACCGGCGCCTGGGTGGCGCTTCACGATGCCCTCATGGCCGCGGTCGAGGCGGGCAAGATCGCACGCTTACCCTTGCTCGGCCAGGTAGCGGCTGTGTCCATGGGTATGGTGGAGGGCACGCCGATCCTCGATCTCGATTACATCGAGGACTCCCATGCCGATGTGGATATGAACCTGGTGGCTACCGATACCGGCCAGATCATCGAGTTGCAGGGGACAGGTGAGAAAACCCCCTTCGATCGCGCGCACCTCGATACCTTGCTTGATTTGGGTGAGTCAGGTATCGCCAAACTTATCGATCTGCAAAACCAGGTAACCGGATTCCAAGACTAGCGGGTCTCGGCTCCACGCTTTCGTGGGACGGCTCCGCTAAGAGGTAACACTCGATTCCAAGGGGAACAGCTATGGCACTTGAGAAGATAGATATCGAAACGCTCGATCCGGCGCGCACTATCGTGGTGGCCACGGGCAATGCGCATAAGCTCACCGAGATCCAGACCATTTTGGCGAAGGTGCTTCCCGATGTGCGCTTCGTCGCGCTTGGGCAGTTGGGCGATTTTGACGATCCGGAAGAGAACGGCACCACGTTTTTGCAAAATGCGATCATCAAGGCCGAGGCCGCGGTGGAGGAGACGGGTTTTCCCGCCATTGCGGACGATTCGGGTTTGGTCGTCGATGCGCTCGATGGCGAACCCGGGGTGTATTCGGCGCGCTACGCGGGCGTGCACGGTGATGATGCCGCCAACAATGCCAAGCTGCTTGCCAATATGGTCGATGTCGACGACGCGGAGCGCACCGCGCGCTTTATGAGCGTCATCGCGCTCATCTACCCCGAGGGCATGGTTATCACGGGCGAAGGCGCTTGCGAGGGCGTTATCGGGCACGAGGGGCGTGGGTCCAACGGCTTCGGCTACGATCCGCTGTTCTTGCCGATCGATACGCCGAGCAAAACAATGGCGGAGCTCACGCCGGACGAAAAGAACGCCATCAGCCATCGTTTCCATGCGCTTGCCGATCTCTCATCGAAGATCGCAGGCGAGGACGCCTAGACGAGCGCAACAGAGCGCGTGCCGCAGAACCGAGGATAAGAGCCGACGTCCATCAGGACGCCGGCTCTTTGCATTGCGAACAGCGCCGCGACTATGCCGTATATGTGTAGAGACTACTCGGCTGCTATACTTCATACGTTTGACTATCGTTGGGGATTTTCTACCCATATGAACATACAGCCAAAGGAGCCATTGATTTGTTGGAAGAGCTTGAAGGCAATCCTGTAGAAGACATCCATGCCAAGCTGGCCGATATGCTGGGCGCACGCGTACGTGTTAAAGCCAACATGGGCCGCACTCGCGTGATCGAAAAGAACGGCGAGGTAAAGAGCGTGCACCCGGCTGTCTTTATCGTCGAGGTCGACGAGCGTCGCGGACGCAAGTCTCGCCAGTCCTATCAGTACATCGACGTGCTGACCGGACAGGTGGAGCTGTTCGATCCCGAGACAGGTGAGCATATCTTCGAGCCCGTGGGCGATCAGCTCGAGGAGCATTAATCATGCAGGGGAAGCCCCTGCATATCGAAGCGCCTGCTAAGATCAACCTCTATCTTGGTGTGCACGATGAAAAGGACCAGCGTGGCTACCATCGCGTCGATTCGGTGATGGCGGCACTCAGCCTTTGCGACGAGGTCGTCATCGAGTCCGCTGATGCCCTATCGGTCCGCATCGATACCGCGCCCGATCTGCCCGACGAGCGGAACTCCGCCTATCGGGCCGCGTGCCTGATGGGCGAGGCGTTCGGAATCGATCCGCGCGTTTGCATTTCCATCGCCAAGCACATACCGCTTTGCGCCGGTCTGGGCGGTCCCTCGACCGATGCCGCCGCGGTGATCTTCGGCCTCTGTGAGCTATGGGGCTTCGATATGGCCGATCCGCGCTGTGACGAGGTTGCGCGTTCCGTCGGGGCCGATGTGCCGTTTTTCCTGCATGCATCCCCGTCGTTCTATCGCGGTGGGGGAGATGTGTTCGAGGAGGCGTTTCCTGCACTCCCGGAGTTGCCCGTGGTGCTCGTAAAGGGTCAAGACGCCCGTGTTTCGACTGTTGAGGCGTATCGTGCTTTCGATGCATCTCCGATCGAGCCCGTGTCGGTCGAGCCCATGCTGCAGAATCTGCGCGCAGCCGATATCAAGGGCGTCATCGAACATATCTACAACAACCTCACGCCCATCGCCGCATATCTTGAACCCCAGGTAAAAAGCGCTCTCTGCTGGCTCAATGCGCAGCAAAATATCCGTTTTGCGGAGGTCTGCGGTTCGGGTGCTTGCTGCTTCGCTATCTGCGATACAGCTGACACGGCCGCGTCGTTGGCCGAGCGCGCTCAAGCGGAACAAGGATGGTGGTCTTGCGCCACGACCTTGCGTACCAAGACATGTGAGCTAAAAAAGTCCTAGCACTCGAGCGGATAGTTTGCTACTATGTTTGAGCTATCGGGTTGTGGCTCAGTTTGGTAGAGCACTGCGTTCGGGACGCAGGGGTCGCTGGTTCAAATCCAGTCAACCCGACCATTGCATTGTTAAGGGGTCGTGCAAGCGGCCCCTTTTTTGTGGGGCTTGTTGTTCGTGCCGTAAACACGCGGTATACTCGTTCGAGCTTGTTTGCATTCATCTGGGAGGAAAGTTTATGTTCCCTAAAGGTTTTGAATGGGTTGTCATCCTGATCGTCGCTCTGCTGATCTTTGGCCCCAAGAACCTGCCCAAGCTCGGCAAGTCGCTCGGTTCCACGGTTAAGAATATCCGTGAGGGCATGGAGGGCGATTCCAATGACGTCGAGACGGTGGTAGAGGAGTCCGAGGAGGACAAGGAGATCGCCGACCTCGAGGCCAAGCTCGCTGCAGCCAAGAAAAAGAAGGCTGAAGCCGACGAGGACGCTGAGTAGCCCTTATTCAGTTGGAATCTTAGACCGGCAAACCTGCGGGCGCGCCGGTCGTTTTTGTTCACACGCAAGTTTGGAGTTATCCGTATGGCCGCAAACCAGATTCAACTTACCGCTGCAGGTCGCCAGAAGCTCGTAGACGAGCTGGCCTGGCGCGAAGGCGATTACGCCAAAGAGATCGTTGAGGATATCAAAGAGGCTCGTGCCTTCGGCGACCTTTCGGAAAACTCCGAGTACGATGCCGCTAAGGATAAGCAGGCTCAGAATGCTTCGCGTATCGCCGAGATCCAGGCCATCCTTGCCAACGCTCAGGTAGTCGATAACTCCAACGACCTTACCGTTTCCATCGGTTGCACGGTTACCCTGGTCGATCAGGACGGTGTCGCCAACGATTTCACGCTGGTGGGTACCACCGAGACCAACTCGCTCGAGCACAAGATCTCGACCGAGTCGCCCGTCGGCCAGGCCATCATCGGCCATGGCGAGGGCGCTACCGTAGAGGTTGTCACGCCTTCAGGCAAGACCCGTACCTACACTATCACCAAGGTCGCGCGCTAAGGTAAAGCGCCCCTGCGTATGTGAATGTTCGCTCCCTGGGGCTTTGGGCTTCGGGGAGCGTTTTAGTTTGAGGAGCAAATATGGCAGAAAACCAGGCCACCGAGGCGCAGAAGAACGCTTCCGTGCTCAACGACGAGCGCGCTATGCGTCTGAGCAAGCGCGCGGCGATGATCGAGGCGGGTCAGAACCCGTACCCCGAGCATTCGTGCGTTGAGAATTACGTTGCTGATATCGAGGCGGCGTACGCCCAGCTCGCCGACGGCGAGGATACCACCGATGTCGTGAAGATCGCCGGACGTGTGGTTGCCAAGCGCGGCCAGGGCAAGATCATGTTCATCGTCGTGCGCGATTCGACGGGTGAGATCCAGCTCTTCTGCCGCATCAACGATATGGACGAGGTTACCTGGAGCACGCTCAAGGCGCTCGATCTGGGCGACATCCTCGGCGTCGAGGGCGTGGTGGTACGTACGCAGCGCGGTCAGCTTTCCGTGTCCCCGCGTTCGGCAACGCTCCTGTCCAAGGCCGTGCGTCCGCTCCCCGAGAAGTTCCATGGTCTTTCCGATAAGGAGACGCGCTATCGTCAGCGCTACGTCGACCTCATCGCCAACGAGGACGTGCGCGACACCTTCCGCAAGCGTTCCAAGATCGTCTCCACGTTCCGTCGCTACATGGAAGACGACGGCTACATGGAGGTTGAGACCCCTATCCTGCAGACCATCCAGGGTGGCGCCACGGCCAAGCCGTTCATCACCCATTTCAATGCGCTCGATCAGGAGTGCTACCTGCGTATTGCGACCGAGTTGCACCTTAAGCGCTGCCTGGTCGGCGGCTTTGAGGGCGTGTTCGAAGTCGGTCGCATTTTCCGCAACGAAGGTATGGACCTTACGCACAATCCCGAGTTCACCACCATGGAGGCTTACCGCGCCTTCTCCGACCTCGAGGGCATGAAGGCGCTCGCGCAGGGCGTCATCAAGGCTGCCAACAAGGCCATCGGCAACCCCGAGGTCATCGAGTACCAGGGTCAGAAGATCGACCTTTCCGGTGAATGGGCGAGCCGTCCTATGACCGATATCGTCTCGGATGTTATCGGCAAGAAGATCACCATCGACACGCCGGTCGAGGAGCTTGCCGCCGCCGCACGTGAGAAGGGCCTTGAGGTCAAGCCCGAGTGGACCGCCGGCAAGATCATCGCCGAAATCTATGATGAGCTGGGCGAGGACACCATCGTCAACCCCACGTTTGTCTGCGATTACCCCATCGAGGTCAGCCCGCTTGCCAAGCGCTTTGAGGATGACCCGCGTCTGACCCATCGCTTTGAGCTGGTCATCGCCGGTCACGAGTACGCCAACGCGTTCTCGGAGCTTAACGATCCGGTCGATCAGGCCGAGCGCTTTGCCGCGCAGATGGCCGAGAAGGCCGGCGGCGACGACGAGGCCATGGAGTACGACGAGGACTACGTGCGCGCTCTGGAGTACGGCATGCCTCCCGCGGGCGGCATCGGCATCGGCATCGACCGCGTGGTCATGCTGCTTACCGATTCTGCCAGCATCCGCGACGTGCTGCTGTTCCCGCACATGAAGCCCGAGGCCGGTAGCAAGAGCGGCGCCGCCGCCGCGCGCGAGGCAGACGAGGCCGCTGCCGCGGAGGCACGTGCTGCCGCATCGTATGCTCCCAACAAGCAGCCGACGCTCGACCTTTCCAAGGTAGTTGTTGAGCCGCTCTTTGAGGAGTTCGTCGATTTCGATACCTTCAGCAAGTCCGACTTCCGTGCTGTGAAGGTCAAGGCTTGTGAGGCCGTTAAGAAGAGCAAGAAGCTCCTCAACTTCACGCTCGATGACGGTACCGGCACCGATCGCACTATCCTTTCGGGTATTCACGCCTTCTATGAGCCGGAGGACCTGGTCGGCAAGACCCTTGTCGCCATCACCAACCTGCCGCCGCGCTCGATGATGGGTATCGACTCGTGCGGCATGCTGCTTTCGGCCATCCACGAGGAGAACGGCGAGGAGCGTCTCAACTTGCTGCAGCTCGATAGCAGCATTCCTGCGGGCGCAAAGCTCTACTAAAGTTTTCTGTTCGGCTGAACATACCTTTGCGAAGAAGACGCGTCTTTCGGGGCGCGTCTTTTTTGATGTGTCGGCATGGCGGCGCTCTACGGATGCTGCTTGAAGTCCTGAGCGTATGGCAGCACGGACCGCCTTTGTTGCGATGCATATATTTGGCTTTTCGGTGTATAAGGCTCTCGAATAATACGTCTACCGAAAGTTGCTCTACCGATAGGTTTTATCCCCTTAAGCTTGGGGAGAAAGATTGATGTCAATTAAAGGCCTGCCGGCTCAAAAACAAGGAGCAAACTTATGACGTATAAAATCAGCGGCTATCAGCCTGAGAAGCTTTTTCATTTCTTTGAGGATATCGCGGCGATTCCGCGTGGTTCGGGAAACGAGCAGGGCATCAGCGATTTACTGGTCGCCTTCGCCCACGAGCGCGGGCTGGACGTCTACCAGGACGCTGTATATAACGTCATCATCAAGAAGCCGGCGAGCAAGGGCGCCGAGGATGCTCCTACCGTCATGTTGCAAGGCCATATGGACATGGTGTGCGACAAGATCGTCGGCGTGGAACACGATTTTGAGCGCGACGGCATCGAGCTGATCGTCGAGGACGGTGTGCTCACGGCCAACGGAACCACGCTTGGCGCCGATAACGGGGTTGCCGTTGCTCTGATGCTCGCCGTGCTTGACGATGACGCGCTGGTGCATCCCGCGCTCGAGTGCGTGTTCACTGCGGATGAGGAAACGGGCCTCGTGGGTGCCGAGACGCTCGACAAGTCGCAGATACATGCGCGCACCATGATCAACCTCGACTCCGAGGAAGAGGGCGTGGCTACCGTGAGCTGTGCTGGCGGCGTTGTGGCTACGTGCACGCGTGCTGTTGCGCGCGAGAGCAAGAAGGGCAGTCTGCTCACGCTCGAGATCTCGGGACTCCTCGGTGGCCATTCCGGTATGGATATCGGCCTCGAGCGCGGCAATTCCAATCTTCTTATGGCACGCATCGTCGAACGCCTTTTTGCCGCCGGCGATCCCGAGCTGGTGGATTTCAGCGGCGGTACCAAGGACAACGCCATCACGCGTGAGTGCACCGCGAGGCTCCTTTACACGTCCCCTGAGGAAGCGGAGGCTGCTGCCGACCTCGCTAAGAAGATCGCCTCCACGATTGCCGATGAGCTTGAGGCTTTCGATCCCGGTTTTACCTGTGAGGTTGCGGTTGCGGATGGCGAAGAGGCCGCTTGCATGCCGCGCACTGACGCTATCACTTTGGCACGCGCGCTTCGCCTTGCTCCCAACGGCGTGCTTCGCCGCAATGTCATGGCTGACAACTTCGTCGAGGTGTCTTCCAATATCGGTATCGTTGCCACGACGCCCGAAGAGATCAAGATCGTCATCTCGCCGCGTTCTTCCATCACGTCGCTGCAAGACGACGTTAAGGATCGAATTCAAACGCTTGCAGACGCCCTTGGTTTCGACGTCGTCTTCGAGTTCGAGTATCCCGGCTGGAGTTATGCCGAACATTCAGCCGTGCGCGAGGTTTTCAAAGAGAGCTATCGGGAGCTATTCGGATGCGAACTCAAGGTGGAAGCGTTGCATGCCGGACTCGAGTGCGGGCTTTTCGCAGAGGCGCTCGAGGGACTCGACGCTATCGCAGTGGGGCCTCAGCTTTACGATGTCCACACGCCTGATGAGCACATGGAGCTAGCTTCGTTCGAACGTTTCTACCTGCTGCTCGTCGACGTACTCAAGCGCCTTGCCGCATAAATTACTACGCATTTCGGCATCTGTTCGGGATGCCGTTTTCGTCAACTCGTCTTCGCCTGTGCGACCTTGCGGCGGTGGTAGATCATGTTGCATCGATGATGGGGCCGCATCGTTCGGACTGTCCGCCCGTGCGTGGCCTTCGTACCCCATGGGTATGGAGGCTGTTTTACCACACGGTGAATTGAGCGTTTTCGATATTCCAGTGGACGTCGCGGATAAAGTTGCGCACGCCCGAGGCGTCATGGGCTTCGAATAGTTCGAGGATCTTTGTATGTTCAGCGTTTGCCTTCTTGAGCAGCTTGCATGCGGTCGCCTGATCGACGGTTTCGTAGTCGCGCTTGATGAAACAGCGTTCGAGCTGTGAGATCATGTCGCGGAGGCGATCGTTGCCGCAGCGTTCGACATAGGTGTTGTGGAAGTCGCGCTGAATATCGTCGTATTTGCGGATAAGGCCGCCTTCGATGGCAAGATCCATGGAGCCGACGAGGAACTTGAGCTGTATGATGTCCTCGTCGACAAGACGCGAGCAGGCGAGATAGGCCGCCTGGCCATCGAGCGGTCCCATGATCTCGAATACCTCGACGGCGTTTTGCTGGTCGAACCCGCGTACGCGGAAGCCACGGCGGGGAAGATTGTCCAGGTAGCCATCGCTCGCTAGCTGGATGAGCGCCTCGCGCACCGGTGTTCGGGATACACCCATGGCATCGCATATTGCCTGTTCACTTACGCGGTCGCCGGCCGAGAGCTCGCCAGCATCGATGCGGCTCGAGATGTAGTCGTATACATGGTCCTTGAGTGGCCGTCTTAGTGATTCCATCTGGTTAGATTCCTAACTGTATATCAAATTGATATTTATACGATTCATACCGGTCGTTTTCTCAATTATAAAACGACCAGGTAAAACATGTCATATTGTGCAATCGCATGTTTAATACGTTTACCGAGGAAAACTTACCGTTCATGATTGTATACAATATACAAAACTAAACTGCCGACCTAAGATGAGGTTGTCAGCAAGCGGGAGGCCAAACGGAAAACTCAGGTCTCCCAAACGGATCCAAGGAGATTCATCATGACTCAGTTCAGCCACGTCATCATCCGTCGTCCCGGTAAGTCTCTGAGCAACGGCATCACGAGTGCCCCTGAGCTCGGTCAGCCCATATACGAGCGTGCCATCGAGGAGCATTACGACTATGAGCATGCACTCGAGAAGTGCGGCGTTGACGTCACCGTCCTTCCGGCCCTGGAAGAGTATCCCGACAGCGTGTTTGTTGAGGATCCGGCGGTCATCACCCGCTGCGGCGCCATCATTACCAATCCCGGCGCCTCCTCCCGCAACGGCGAGAAGAACGAGATTGAGCCGGCGGTCCGCCGTTTCTTCGACGATGAGCATGTCAAGCATATCGAGGCTCCCGGCACGCTCGATGGCGGCGATGTCATGATGGTCGGCGACCACTTCTATGTCGGTCGTTCCGCGCGCACTAACGAAGAGGGCATTCGCCAGTTCTGCGAGATTCTCGAGGGCTGGGGTCTCGAGGGTTCCGAGGTGCCGCTGGAGGAGGTCCTGCACCTCAAGACCGGTGTCAACTACATCGAAGACAACAACATGCTCGTTTCCGGTGAGTTCATCGATAAGCCCGATTTCGCCCAGTACAACAAGATCGTCGTTCCCGAGGATGAGGCGTACGGCGCCAACTGCATCTGGGTCAATGGTACGGTTATCGTTGCCGAGGGCTATCCGACCGTTCTCAAGGCCGTTCAGGATCTGGGCTATAAGACGCTCATCGTGGATACCTCTGAGTATCGTAAGGTCGATGGCGGTCTTTCCTGCATGTCCCTGCGCTTCTAATTCGGATGATGTGATTCGTGTCCGATAGTGATTGATGGTCCAGGCGCTCATTCACTCGGGCGCTCGGGCCATCTTCAGGTCACGGTCTTCTTAATTAAGGAGGCGAATGGTTTTATGCCAACCAAAGCTCAGAACAATGACATCATCGATCCCGATGGACTTGATTTGTTCCGCCTGACCATGATGGTCATCACTGCCAGTATCTGTGGCGGCATCTTTTCACTTGCGGGCGACATGGCCGCCGGCGGTGCGAATACCGGCGCCGTTATCGTTTCGTGGGCAATCTGTTTCATCGGCGTCTTCGCGCTCATGATGGTTTTCAACGGCCTTTCGCAGGCGCGTCCTGACCTTACTGGCGGTATCTATGCATATGCGTCGGCTGGATTTGGGGATTACGTTGGATTTAATTCCGCTTGGGGTTATTGGATCAGTGCGTGTCTCTCTAACGTCAGCTTCGCGTTGCTGCTGTTCAGTGCGCTCGGGTATTTCTTCCCGGTATTCGGTGCCGGCAACAACGTTGTTTCGATTGTTTGCGCGAGCATCTTCCTTTGGGTGCTCACCGGACTCGTGCTGCGTGGCGTCAAAGAAGCGACAGGCATCAACACCATCGTCACGCTGGCAAAACTCGTACCGCTCGGCCTCTTTATCCTGAGCATCATACTGTTGGGTAAGTTCAACTCCGATATCTTCATGGACAACTTCTGGGGTGAGCCGTCCGGTCCCGGATTCGGTGAGCAAGTCGTGTCGACCATGATAGCGCTCGTGTGGGTATTCACGGGCATTGAAGGCTCCGTTGTCATTTCGGGCCGTGCTAAGTACGTGCGTGATGTCGGCCGCTCAACGGCGCTCGGATTCGCCGCGGTGTTTGTGCTGTACCTGTTTATCTCCATGCTTTCGCTCGGTATCATGCCACGTTCTGAGATGGCTCAGCTCGCGACGCCTTCTATGGCCGGAATCCTCGAATGCGCTATCGGCCCCATCGGCGCAGCGATCGTGAATCTCGGTGTCATCCTTTCGCTGGTCGGCGCCTTGTTGGGCTACGTGATCATCGCATCTGAGACTCCGTTCGAGGCCGCGCGTCAAGGCTCGTTTCCTCTCGCATTCGCAAAGACCAACAAGCACGGTGCTCCGATTGTCACGGTCCTCGTAAGCTCTGGCATCACCCAATTGTTCCTAATCATCTCCGTGGTCGCATCCAGCACCTATCAGTTTATTTACACTTGCGCGGTCAACACAATCTTGATTCCGTACGTGTGCTCAGCGGCCTACTACATGGTGATCGGTTGGAAGAGGGAGTGTCTTGATGGCCCCCATGCGCCGAGTGTTAAGACGGCACGGCTCTTTGGAACGCTCGGATTCATCTACACCATCTTTCTGGTGTGGTCCACGGGACTTCAGGGCGTTATGGTCACCACGGTCCTATTTGCCCCCGGCATCATCGTATACGCGATCGGAGAACGTGGGCGAGGCAAGCCCGTCCTTCCGAGCCTGCACGACAAGGCCATCGCCGCGGCTGTCGTTATCATTGCGATCGTATCGCTGTACCTGCACTTTGCCGGTATTGCCCCAATTGTTTAGTGTCTCTCGCAACGCTTGTACCGGTGCCCCCTTTCAGAGATATATTTCTGAAAGGGGGCGTTTTATGTTCGTCTTTACTGAGTGATTGCAAATCCGCATTAGCTTAAAACCCCACACTATGCCGCGTTGCGCAGGATGGGGTGCGGTGACGCCTCCGGCTTAACCGGGCGGCGCCTCAGTATTACATATCGTCTTTTAAGAGGCTTGCTGCGAGGGCTTGGCCACCTTGGCGCGTAGATGCGTTATGAAGAGCCTGACGTTTCTGTGTGCCTAAAAAATTAAACAGACTGTTGTATTTCTTGCAGGGGTATAAAGCGACACGGCCGCATGCGCGGAACTTCCCTGCAAGGAGATAGATGGAACAGATCGACGTCGGACTTGATATCGGATCAACCACAACCAAGGTCATGGTGCTTGATTCCAACACGGGGGAAACCCTGTATTGGCGCTATAAACGTCACGGTGCGCGGCAGGCGCTGAGCGCCGCCGAAGCGCTGGAAGAAGTACGCCAACGTTTTGGCGACACCCCTGCGCGCATTGCGGTGACCGGTTCGGGAGCGCGTGATATCGCATCCGCACTCGGTGCGGTTTATATCCAAGAGGTCGTTGCCAACGCGACGGCGATACAGGAGCTTTACCCACGCACACGGTGTGCCATCGAGCTCGGTGGTCAGGACGCCAAGATGATCTTCTTCCGCACGGACGAAGAGGGGCGCCCGAGCGTTTCCGACATGCGCATGAACGGTTCGTGCGCCGGCGGCACCGGTGCGTTCATCGATGAGATGGCCAAGCTTTTGGGCGTCGATGCCGAATCGGGTGCGTTTGAGGAGCTTGCGGCTCAGGGAACCACCGTCTATGACATCTCGGGTCGTTGCGGTGTCTATGCCAAGACAGATATCCAACCGCTTCTCAACCAGGGCGTCTCACGTGCCGATCTGGCGCTTTCCGCCATGCATGCCGTGGCGCGTCAGACCATCGGCGGCCTAGCGCAGGGTATCGATATCGAATCTCCGGTGATCTTCGAGGGCGGCACGCTGGCCTACAATCCCACGTTGGTGAAGGTGTTCAGCGAGCACCTGCATTTGGCGGACGAGGACGCCATCGTTCCTGAGGATCCCCAGGTCATGGTGGCGCGTGGCGCCGCCCTCGCGCTTAAGGGCCCTCTTGCCGAGACGGCGCAAAACGTGGACCTTGCCGAGGGCGTTGCGGCGCTGCGTGCGCTTGCCGAAAACCCTGCGCCCGACGGTGACGCTCGTTTGACGCAGCCGTTTTTTGCAGACGATGCCGAGCGTGAGGATTTCTCGCAGCGTCATCAGGCGGAGCGAAATGCGCTGGGGCCCGAGGCATACGAGCCGGGGCAGTGCGTGCACACGGTGCTCGGTATCGACTCGGGGAGCACCACTACCAAATTCGCGCTCATCGATTATGAGGGTGAGCTCGTTGACAGTTTCTACGCTAATAATGAGGGCTCGCCGCTCGATGTTGCCAAGCAAGGGTTCGTCGAGCTCAAGCAGCGCTGGGAAGCGGCGGGCGTGACGCTCGTCATCGATGCTGTCGGCACTACGGGCTACGGCGAGCAGCTTTTCGCACACGCGTTCCATGCCGACTACCATACGGTCGAGACGGTGGCCCATGCGCGAGCCGCCACATCGTGCGAGCCCGAAGCCACCTTCGTGCTCGATATCGGCGGCCAGGACATGAAGGCTATTTGGCTCGACCGCGGGGTGCTCACCGATATCGTGGTTAACGAGGCCTGCTCGGCGGGCTGCGGTTCGTTTCTGGAGGGATTCGCTCAGAACCTCGGTATCGAGGTCGAGGAGATCGCCTCGACGGCATTTGCCTCTGCGGAGCCCGCTTGCCTCGGTAGCCGCTGCACCGTCTTCATGAACAGCTCGGTGGTGAGCGAGCAGCGGCGCGGCAAAGGTCCGGGCGACATCATGGCAGGCCTTTGCCGTTCCATCATCGAAAACGTATTCACAAAAGTCATCCGCGTATCCAATCTCGATAAGCTGGGCGAACATATCGTGGTCCAGGGCGGCACGTTTAGAAACGATGCCGTCTTGCGCGCGTTCGAGCAGTTTGTGGGACACCCTGTCACGCGTGCGCCGCACCCCGGGTTGATGGGCGCTATCGGCGTGGCCATGTTGACGGCCGAGCACATGCGCTCGCAGGCGGACGAGAGCGGAGCCCTGCCGGTTTCGACGTTTATCGGCCTCGATGCCATCGCTGATTTCTCCCATAAGCAATACGCGGGCGTGACCTGCCGCCGCTGCAACAATCATTGCCAACGCAGCGTGGTGGCCTTCGGTGATGGATCGCTTTACGTGACGGGTAACCGTTGTCCGCGTGGCGGCAAGATCGATTGGGATGAGCTGGTGCGTGAAGTGCCTGTGGCTGCCGATGATCGCCCCGTGACAACGGCTTTCACCGAAGACGAGGGAAGGCTTTCAGAAACGGATCCTCTGACCACCTCGGGCGCCGTGCCTAATGCCGCGTCAGAGGCGACTGATGCCGCTGAAGCCCCCGCTCCCAACCTCTTCATCGACCGTGCGAAGCTTCTGTTTCAGGAGTGGCCCTGCACGCCCGTCTGTTCCGATCGCGACATCACCATCGGCATTCCGCGGGTGCTTGAGTTCTGGGACGTCATGCCGTTTTGGTCCACGCTTTTCCGCTGTCTGGGATTCAACGTCACGCTTTCGCGCACCTCAACACGCAAGATGTTCGAAGAGGGCCTGCCGCATGTGACGTCTGACACCATCTGCTTCCCGGCAAAGTTGGTGCATGGGCATATGCGCGATCTTGCGCGCAGGCATCCCGATCGCATCTTCATGCCCATCATCACCACCGTTCCTACCGAGAACACTGCCAAGACGAGCGAGTGGATGTGCGCGGTGGTCAAGGGCTACCCCTATGTGATGAAGAACTCCGACAACCCCGAGGAGCACTTCGGCATTCCCTTCGATGCGCCGTTGTTCCATTGGTATGACACCGAGGACCGTGATCGTCAGCTCGAGGGCTATTTCAAAGACACATTCGATATCGAGGCGGCACTGGTCGATAAAGCCATCGAGCAGGCGAATGCCGCGCAAACCGCTTTTGTGAATCAGATGCAGCTGCGCGGCGAGCAGGTGCTTGAGCGTGTGCGCGCTGAGGGACGTTATGCCGTGGTGCTTGCCTCGCGCCCCTACCATAACGACGAGCTGGTAAATCATGGCCTTCCTAAGATGCTCGCGCAGATGGGCATTCCCGTGCTCACTCCCGATGCCGTGCCGGGCGTGCGTGATGTGGACCTTTCCAACAGCAGGCTTGACATCGTCAACAACTACCATGCCCGCATGCTCGCCTCGGCGGTAATCGCGGCGTCGACGCCCGAACTCGAATTGGTGCAGCTGGTGAGCTTCGGATGCGGGCACGATGCGTATCTCTCGGACGAGATGGTGCGCATGATGGACGAGATCGGCGGTAAGACGCCGCTGGTTCTCAAACTTGACGAGAGCGATGCGACGGGGCCGATGAGCATTCGCGTGAGATCGTTTATCGAGACCGTCGAGCGCCGGCGCGCCGAAGAACGCGCAGAGGGTGCGCAAGTGCATGTGGTGCACCCGCTGAGCGATCCCTATAAGGTCAAGTACACCAAGCGCGATCGCAAGGAAAAGATCGCCCTCATCCCCAATACCTCCCATGCGTTCTGTCGCTTGATGACAGCCGCCCTTCGCAACCAGGGCGTTCGTGCCGAAGCGCTCGAAGTGGGTCGCGAAGATGCCATACGTCTGGGTAAGCGCTACGTGCATAACGACATATGCTTCCCCGCGCAGATCGTCATCGGCGAATGCCTCGAGGCGCTTGAGAGCGGCAAGTACGATCCGCACGATGTGGCTATGGTCACCGGCAAGTACATCGGCGACTGTCGCCTTACGCATTACATGCCGCTGCTACGTCGTGCTCTTGATGATGCCGGCTACGATTACGTGCCGATTCTCACAAACGATGACGTGGATGCGCACAACGCGCATCCCGGTTTCAAGATCAGCCTGAGCTCGAGCATACAGATCGCGTTCGGCCTGCCGCGTATCGATGCGCTTGAGGCGCTGCTGCGGCGCATTCGCCCCTACGAGCTCGAGCGCGGCGCTGCCGACGCGGCTTTTGAGCGTGCGATGGATGAACTGATCGGCGGCCTCGAACGCAGCGGCTTGCGCGGACTCGACAGCGGATTCAAGCGTGCTCTCAAGATCATGGACGAGGTTCCCTACGACCGTAGCAATCCACGCCCCACGGTGTTGATCGTGGGCGAATACCTGCTCAACTTCCATCCGGGCGCCAATCACGAGATCGAACGCTACCTGGAGGATAACGGTCTCGAGGTGATCGAGGCCAAGATGACCGACGTGATCCGCAAGACGTACTTCTACAAACATGCACAGTCGCGCGAGTACCATGTGGATCTGCCGCTGCAGGAGAAGGTCTGGTACGCCACGGCGGATAAACTCTTCGATATCGCGCATGATCGTTGCGACAAACTGGGGGCCGCTCACCCGCTCTACGAGCCGCCTACGCGTATGGATGAGCTGGTGCGGGCGAGCGACCCGATACTGCATCACACCTTCGATGCCGGCGAGGGCGTACTTATCCCGGCTGAGATCCTGGAACACGCGGCCAAAGGCTGCCGCTCGTTCGTCATCTTGCAGCCGTTTGGTTGTCTGCCCAACCATGTGGTGGGGCGTGGCCTCGTGCGCGCGCTTAAAGAACGCTACCCCGATGCCAATATCTTGCCGCTCGACTATGATCCGGACGTGAGCTTTGCCAACGTGGAAAATCGTCTGCAGATGCTCATCATGAGTGCGCGTGAGGTGGGTGGCGCCCATGGCGAGACCGCGTAAAGACTCCGAAGAGCCCTGCGCGCGTGCGCGTATCATCGAGGCGTTTTGGCGTCTTGTCGAAGAGCGGCGTCACACGCGTGTTTCGGTGGGTGCGGTGACGCAGGCGGCCTCCTGCAATCGTGGTACCTTTTACTACCACTTCAAGGATGTGGAAGCGCTGATCGACGAGGCTCTGAACGAGGTATTGCTCGACGACGGCTCCATCGTCGATGCGCTGTTCCGCGTTATGCAAACGGGCGAGCTCGAACCTTTGGAAGACTCGGGTCTGGCGCCGCGTCTGCATCGTATGATGCTCGTGCTCGATTCGGATACGGCGCATAAGGTCCACAGGGTCGTAAGCGAGGAGGTCTTGGCACGCTGGAGAGCGTCGCTTGCTTCCGAGGGCCGCGATCTCACTCATGATGGCGAGTTTGCCATACGGTTTATGCTTTCGGGAGTGGTGGGGTATCTGCTCGCACGCGGTAACGCTTACGAGGCGGAGGGGGCCATGCGCCTGCTTTCGCCCTCCGATGATGCGCGCGCCTACGTGAAAGCCGTTTCCGAGCATATGATCGCGACCTTGCACCAGTAATCACCGTTTGTTCACCGATAAGGTCTTGACATGGCTCAAGACATCTTCACAAACTTTTCGCTTACGAAAGCGCTGGGCATCGTGTTAGGCTGAACTCACCACATAAGTAGTCGCAGACGTGTTCATGAGCGGGCGAGACGAACGATGTAGTTTGTCCCGCCCGCTTTTTGTGTGCGTCGCGGCACCGTCGTGAAACCCCAAAGAAAGGACGTAGACGTAATGCCTACAAACAAACGCGAGAGCCTGATCTTCACCTTCTCCATGTGCTTTATGATGGTGCTCTGGATGAGCATCTACAACGTGGCGCGCAACATGGGCGCCCTCAACATGGAGGTCCTCGCCGACGCCTGGCTCGGGTTCCCCTTGGCCTACGTGTTCGCCATGCTCTGCGACTGGTTCATCGCGAGCCCGCTCGCCAAGGGCGTGGCCTTCAAGCTCTTCGTCAAGCCCACCACCTCGCCGCGCTTCATCCCCGTCATCGTGAGCTCCTGCATGGTGGTGCCGATGGTGATCATCATGTCTCTCTTCGGCGTCTTCGAGAGCGCGAGCCACGTGCCCGGCGGAATCGCGGCCATTTTGCCGAACGTGCCCCTGCTTTGGATTCAGAACATCGGCTGGAACTTCATCATGGCTTGGCCGTTCAACATCATCATCGCCGGCCCGATCGTGCGCCACATGTTCCGTCGCGCGTTCCCCATTGGCACGGTGCTTGCCGAGGCTCATCCCGAGCACGTGCAGATGCACGGAGCTCCCGCGGCCAAGCCCGTTGAGGAGCCCGCTCTCTCGGCGTAGGTGCCGAAGGTCATCTGCGACCGAACTATATATATATGTCATGGATGGCGACACATTGCCATCCATGACAAAACGGGGCCGCTGGGAAGATCTCGCTTCCCAGCGGCCCCGCTCACATTAATTTCAGGGTTTCGGTTATCATGAATGCTTCTATGGGTAAACAAGGGCACGTATATCCCTATCTGATAATCTGCCAGCATGTTAGAGGTTTTCGTATGTTAGACCGATTTACCGATCGCGCCCGCAAGGTGATGTCGATCGCCAAGCAAGAGGCGCTTGATCTGCATACAAACAAGGTCGGTACCGAGCATTTGCTGCTTGCGCTTGCAAAAGAGCAAGAGGGAATCGCCGCCGAGGCGTTGCGCTCGCTTGATATCTCCTATGACGACATCATGGACACGCTCAAAGAGGTCAACGCAGCGGCTACGACGAAGGCGCCCACCGCGACGAGCGATGTTGCGGGCGATGACGCCGCTCCTGCTGCCGATGCGTCTGAAGAGCAGGCTGCCGAGGGCGGTAAGCTTGCTTTCACACCGCTCGTGATCAGTGTTATGGAGCGCTCGTTCCGTGTGGCGCGCGAGAACAACCAAACTTACGTTTCCACCGAGCACCTGCTCATGGGTATCGTTACCGAGGGCAAGGGCATCGCCATGGATATCCTCATGCGCCTGGGCGTCTCCGCCTCGGCCGTCAAGGAGGCGATCGAGAAGCTCACGGCGAAGGACCAGGGCAAAAAGCGTCCGATGGCAGGTGCGGGCGCCGGACGTCCCGGTGCGGGCCTACCGTTTTTCTCGGGTTCCGATGCCGCCGGTGCGGCAAACGACGGTACCGAGACGCTCAAGCGTTTTGCCATCAACCTCACCGACAAGGCGCGTGCGGGCGAGCTCGATCCGGTGATCGGACGTGATAAAGAGATCTCGCGCATGATGGAGATCCTTTCGCGCCGCACCAAGAACAACCCGCTTATCCTGGGCGATCCCGGCGTGGGCAAGACGGCTATCGTCGAGGGGCTTGCGCAGGAGATCGCTGCGGGCAACGTTCCCGAGAATCTGGCAAAGCAGAATATCTGGTCGCTTGACCTGCCCGGTTTGGTAGCCGGCGCCAAGTATCGCGGTGAGTTCGAGGAGCGCCTGAAAAACGTCATCGCCGAGGCGACCGAGGCGGACGATGTCATCCTGTTCATCGATGAGATGCACACGCTTATCGGTGCCGGTTCCGCCGAGGGCTCGATCGATGCGAGCTCTATGCTCAAACCGGTGTTGGCACGTGGCGCCTTTCAGATCATCGGTGCCACCACGGCCGAGGAGTTCCGCAAGTACCTCACCAAGGACCCCGCGTTCGAGCGTCGCTTTCAGACTATCGACGTGGAGGAGCCGAGTGTGGAGGACACCATCAAGATCCTGCACGCACTGGTTCCGCGTTATGAAGAGCATCATCACGTGAAGTACACCGAGGCTGCCATCGAGGCCGCGGCGAACCTTTCGATGCGCTATATCCAGGATCGTTTCCTGCCCGATAAGGCTATCGACCTGATCGATGAGTCGGGCGCCCGCGCTCGTATCGCGCGCAATCGTGCTCCCGAGCCGGTGCTTGCCGCCGAAAAGCGCGTGAACGAGCTCGAGGCTGCGGCGAAGGAAGCTTCGGACAACGACGATATGAACAAGGCTGCAGAGCTCAAGGCTCAGCGTGACGATGCCGAGATCGAACTCGGCGAGGCGCGTGCCGCTTGGAGCGCCGAGATGGACGCGGCTCCCATCGTGATCGACACCCCTCAGATCGCCGATATCGTATCCGTGACCTCGGGCGTGCCCGTGAGCTCGCTTACCGAGAGCGAGAGCCGTCGTCTGCTGCAGTGCGAGGATGCACTCAAGACACGCATCATCGGGCAGGATGAGGCTGTCGAAGCCGTTGCCAAGGCCATTCGCCGCAGTCGGTCGCCGCTCAAGGATCCGCGACGCCCCGGCGGTTCGTTTATCTTCCTCGGTCCTACCGGTACGGGCAAAACCGAGCTTGCCAAGACGCTCGCCGAGTATCTCTTCGGCAGCAAAGACGCGCTCATCAGCTTCGATATGTCCGAGTTCGGCAGCGAGTACGAGGTCTCCAAGCTCATCGGTAGCCCTCCGGGCTATGTTGGACACGATGAGGGCGGTCAACTTACCAAGGCCGTGCGCCGCCATCCGTATTCGGTGGTGCTCTTCGATGAGATCGAGAAGGCGCACCCCGATATCTTCAACGTTCTTTTGCAGGTACTTGAGGAAGGGCGCCTCACCGACGGTCAGGGCAAGACGGTCGACTTCCGCAACACCGTGGTGATCATGACCTCCAACGTCGGAGCACGTGAGATCGCGCAAGACGCGAGCATCGGTTTCGGCACCACGGGTGAACAAGGTCTTACCACGGACGAGATCAAGGGTCGCGCTATGGGCGAGCTCAAGCGTCTGTTCCGCCCCGAGTTCCTCAACCGTATCGATGACATCGTGGTGTTCCAGAAGCTGTCGAGTACCGATCTGACCAGGATCGCGCATCTGTTGGTCGATGATCTGCGTCAGCGTCTGATCGTCAACGGTATGAATATCAAGCTCACGGATGCTGCGTATGCCAAGATCGTGGCCGAGGGCACCGATCTCACCAACGGTGCTCGTCCGCTGCGCCGTGCTATCCAAAAGCTCATCGAGGATCCGCTCTCCGAGGAGCTTTTGGCGGGTGAGTGGGGTACGGGCGATACCGTGCTTTGCGACGTGGCCGATGATAAGTTCGTGTTCAGCCACGGTACGGGCGAGATCCCGGCGCCGCGCGCCGCGGGCGAACTCGGCGGCGACGCGTCTGCGGCAGCTCCGCGCTCCGGTAACGCGTCTCCTGCGAGCGGTGGCGTCACTACAGGCTCGGGTGGCATGATGCAATCCGGATCGGGTGTGCGCTAGCAGGCCACGTTTATGGGAATTAAAAAGAGGTGTCCTTAGGGCACCTCTTTTTCGGTCGAAAACGCATGTGCGTATGCGGCGGGACGGAAGAAAGCCCTTCGACCCGCCGCATGTTTGTCGACGAGGGTTTTTATTACTTGGAGACGGCGCGGCGAACGGCTTTGACCATCTCGTCGACGATGATCACGCTGAGGGCGCAGAGGATCATCTTGCCCCAGAGGGCCGCATCGAGCGGGACGGTCTCGAAAACGGCGGCGCCGAATTCGGTGATGGCGAACTGCAGAGCGAACACCAGGCAGAACACGCCGAGCATGAGCCTGTTGTTGAGCAGGTTCTTGTAGATGGGCGTGGTGTCGAGCTCGCGGCAGTTAAACGCGTTCATGAGCTGGAACAGCACAAAGAGCGTAAAGAGCACCGTGGCCTTCTGCTCCTCGGCGCATCCCAAAAAGTTGAAGTAGTGCTGCGCCATGAACACGGCCGAGATGAAGATGCCGTTGGCAAAGATGCGTGTGAGCATGCCACGGTCGAGAATGCTCTCGTCACGGCGCGTGGGCGCACGGCGGAGCAGGTCGTCGCGGATCGGCTCGAGTCCGAGGGTGAGCGCCGGGGGACCGTCCATGATGATGTTGATCCACAGCAACTCGAGCGCGGTGAACGGCGCCTCGAAGCCCGAGAGGATCGAGAACACCACGACCACGACGGAACTGACGTTGACGGTGAGCTGGAATTGGATGAACCGCTTGAAGTTCTCGTAGATCCCGCGGCCCCACTGAACGGCCTTGATGATCGTCGAGAACGAGTCGTCGAGAAGCACCATATCCGAGGCTTCCTTGGTGACTTCGGTACCCGCGATGCCCATGGCGATGCCCACATCGGCGTTCTTGATGGCGGGCGCGTCGTTGATGCCGTCACCCGTTACTGCCACCACGTTGCCGCGACCCTTGAGGACCTTGACCACGCGCATCTTGACGAGCGGCGTGGAACGCGCGATCACCTGGATGCGCTCGAGTTCGCGCGCGAGCTCCTCGTCCGACATGGCCTCGATATCGGCGGCCTCCACGGCGATATGGCCCTCGTCGAGCATGTGCAGTTCGTTTGCGATGGCGCGTGCTGTGCGGATATTATCGCCGGTGAGCATCTTGACTTCGATGCCCGCCTCGCGGCAGCGTTTGATGGCTGCGTACACGTCGGGCGAGAGCGGGTCCGAGATCACCACGAAGCCGTCGAACACCATGTCGCGTTCGAGCTCTTCTTGCGGCTCATCGTCAAAACTTGCGAGTGTGCGGTGGCAGAATGCCAAGAGGCGCCCAGCTTGACTCTGGTAGTCCTCCATGAGGGAGTCGATGTGCGTGCGCTTTTCGGGCGTGATGCCGGGGCACATCGAGAGGATCTTCTCGGGGTTGCCCTTGGTGTAGAGCACGAGCTGCTCGGTGCCGTCGTCTGCGGTTTCGCGCACGATGGTCGACATATCCTTGTTCTGCGACGAGAACGGGAACACGCGCACGATGTCGGCGCTGTGGCGCAGCTCGTTGTAGTCCCAACCGGCTTTGTGCGCCGCAACGAGGAGCGAGCACTCGGTGGGGTTGCCGATGAACTTCCATGTGCCGTCGGCCTCGGCCGTGACGTCGGCGTTGCCGTTGATGCAGAAGTTGCGGAGCAGCACGGGGTCGTCGAGCGCCTCGGGCTCCACGTTGCCGGCGGGGGTCCACACGGTCTGCACCGTCATCTTGTTCTCGGTGAGGGTGCCCGTCTTGTCCGAGCAGATGATGTTCACGCAACCGATGGTCTCGCAGGCGATCATCTTCTTTACCAGGGCGTTCTCGCGGCTCATCTTGATGATGTTGAGCGCGAGCGAGACGGCCACGATCGTGGGCAGGCCCTCGGGCACCGCGGCCACGATGAGCACGATCGAGGTGATGAAAGCATCCGAGACCGTGTCGAGCTTGAGCGTGCCGGCCATGATAAAGCTGATAATCTCGATGGCAAAGACGATCCCCGCCGCCGAGCAGCCGAGGACCGTGATCTGCTTGCCCAAGCGGTCGAGTTTTTCCTGCAGGGGCGTGGTGGTCTTCTCGATGGTGCCGAGTTCCTGCGCGATCTGGCCGAACTCGGTGTCGTTGCCCACGCCCGTCACCAGCAGATGCCCGTTACCCGCCGCGACGAAGCAGCCTGAGTAGAGCATGTTCGCACGCTCGGCCACCGGAGTCTCGGCAGTGCATGCGGCGTTGGCGTCTTTGTTTACGGGTAAACTTTCGCCGGTGAGCGAGCTCTCGTTGACCGAGAGATCATTGCTCGCGAGCAAACGGCCGTCGGCCACGATCTTGTCGCCCGTCTCCACCACGAGGATGTCGCCCACCACGATGTCGCGCTGGGCCACGAGCTGGGGCTCGCCGTCGCGGATCACCTTGATGAGCGTGTCTTCGTTGATGCGGTTGAGCGCTTCGAACGCCGCGGCGCTGCGTCCCTCGGTGATGACGGTGATCACTACCGAGAGCGCGATGGCGCAGAAGATGCCCGCGCACTCGAGGAAGTTGTACTCACCGCCCGTAAAGTAGCGCGTGGTATTGACCGCCAACGTGATGATGGCGGCAAAGATGAGCATGAGGAGCATCGGCTCGGTCGATGCGTCCCAAATGCGGCGCGCGAGTGACTCGCCCTTTGCCTGCGTGAACGAGTTGGCGCCGAACTGTTCGCGCGAGCGTGCCACCTCGCTCTCGCTCAGGCCGCGCTCCGCATCGGAGCTGGTGCGCTGGAGCAGCTCCTCGATGCGGACCAGATGTGCGTCGTGCAACGTCTTCCTCCCTGGTCGTGTCCAAACGCAAGAGCCCGGTGCAGCTCTTGCGTCGCTGCACCGGGCTCAAAGAGACTCCATGTACAGCGCTGTGCCATACATGAGTCTCGTTCATTAAGACAAGCCAGGTCGTTTGTGGGACGGCGCGCCGTCCTAACCAGTATGTTGACTTGCCACGCACAGGCGGCGAAACCCACGCGCGACTACTCCCTCATATATCGAAAAGAGAGAATACCACAGCTTGGCACGATGAGCGGGAGGGCCTTGTAAGCGAAAGGCAAAAGATGGGAGATTCGCCCTCGGGGCGATATAACGTTTTAGCGCGAGAATCAGGCCTGATGCAGGTGATTTAGCCAGTCATTTTTCAGTTAAGCAGGTGTTCAGGGGGGGGATTCGTAGGCTGGCGTGTTATAAACAACTATCTGATTTTCGACCATGTGATCGAGGGGTGGAAATGCGAGAACCGAATATGAACCTGAAACGCTATCTCAAGGGACTCGGCATAGCACTTTTGCTTATGTTCGCCGCATTCGGCGCGAACAGCGCGTATGCGACGGAGGGAGAGCCGGCTGCCGAAGAATCCACGACGTATTACGTGTGGTTTGACGGGTCAATCGGCCTGAAGCAGTTGAACAAAAACCTGGGTCCTTGGTATGCGGACGCTGACGACACATGCGTCAAGGTGACCGAGGGCAAGGTGACCCTGCCGAAAAGCGCCGATCTCTCGGTCAAGTACGGCTATACGCTCAACGGCTGGTACGACATCTTCAACAAGAGATACTACGGCAAGCAGTATCTCGGCTCAGAGGTGAGCGTGACGCGCGATACGGTGTTCTACGCCGACTGGGTCGCCACGACCTATGACCTCGGTACCAGCTCCCGAGCAAAGGTTACCGACCAGCCTGATACGAGCAGCTTTATCACCAACGACGTGTTCGACTACAACGAGCTCTTCAACCTTCGCAGCGCTGCCCTTGCGACGGGTGACGCGAGCGGGACGTCTCTGACGGATGCAACTCACACGGAGTATTGGAAGCTCGTTGGCGCCGGTGAGTCCGCTGACGCGGGCTCGTCCCTGCAGTTCGCCTTCTTGAACTGGGCTTACGACGACATTGCAGGGGCTAAGACCCTGGCCTCGCTGAATGGTTACAAGTCCGATGAAGCTAACATGTCCAAAGATGAGATCACGCAGGGAATCATCACCGATACGGACGGCAGCGTTTCGTCTAGCGGTCAGGCGATCTTAGGTGCCCTGTTCACCAAGAAGAGCGAGGCCGGTCGCACCTATCTCGGCGAGGGCGATGGCCTGTACCAGTACGAAGACGACGTGGACGACGAGCACTACGGCTACTACTACTACGACAGCTTCAAGAACGGTGCCTCGTACAACAAGTCCCAGCAGAGCTTCGTTCTGTACAAGGATCCCGAATATGTCCTCGGGCAGAAGAAGAACGGAAGCGGCTGGACGTATAACAATAAAAATACGACTGCGCTGCTTCCCTTTAACGATAACGAGACTGGTGCATACGACGAAAAGGACGGCTCGATCAACTACTGGTTCGGCCTCCAGAGCACCATCGACTTCTGGCTCCCGAACGATCCCGGCACGGGCGGCAACATAGCCGACACCGGCAAGGAAATGGAGTTCCGCTTCTCCGGTGACGATGATGTATGGGTGTTCGTGGACGACACGCTCGTGCTCGATCTGGGCGGCATGCACGGTGCCCGTGGCGGCAGCATCAACTTCTCTACCGGCGAGGTCCAGGTTGAGGTATCAAAGGGTGAGTACAAGCCGGGCAGCCTCCCGTCGTCGATCAAATCGGGCAACCATGAGCTGAAGGTTTACTACTTGGAGCGCGGCTCTTCGCAGTCGAACTGCTCGATTTACTTCAACATCGCTCCCAAGTACGCCCTCACCATCGCCAAGAAGGATGCGAGCGATAAGACGACCGCGCTGGAAGGCGCTCGCTTTGGGGTCTATACCGACAAGGCCTGCACGGTCCCGGCGCAGCTTTGGGGTAGCGTCACCGAGACCGGTTCTGCCGAGAACGAGTTCGTGACCGGCTCTAACGGCCTGGCGACCTGCTACGGGCTGGTTGCGGGCAACACCTATTACGTCAAGGAGCTCCAGGCGCCCGAGGGCTACGAGATCGTCAGCACCGATCCGATCCGCATCACCATCAGCAACGATGGCAAGGCGAGCGCCGATGCCGGTGCTGATTTTACGGTGGATGCGGCCGACCGCATGTACTACCTGACGGTCACCAACTCCAAGAAGACCGTTCCGGAAGACCCTGAGGAGCCGGAGGATCCGGAGGATCCGACCGATCCGACCGAGCCCGAGGATCCGACTGACCCCACCAACCCGGAGACTCCGGAAACGCCGGAGAATCCCAGCAGCCCCACCGAGCCCGAGAACACCAAGAAGCCGGCCAAGTCGACCACGACTGCAACCACGACCACGGTTTCCAAAAAGACGAGCGGCTCGATTCCCGCAACGGGGGATAGCTCATGGGGTCTTGTGGTGCCCTGCCTGCTCGGTCTTGCTGCGATTTGCATGGGTCTCGCCAAAAAGCGGACCTGCGGCAAGTAGCCCGTAGCGACCTTGCGGTCCTAATTCGCGATCAGCGCATGAAGGCGTCGGCTCAGGCCGGCGCCTTCTTTTTGCCGAGCTCTGCAGACTGCCGGAGAGCATTCGCCGTTGCCGAGCTTTCGACGAGATGCGCGTCCAATGCATCGGCCCGTGATCGAAAAGCCCCTATCTTTATCTGCCCGTCTGCTGACATTGCAGAAAATGGATGCCGACGGCGGCTGAAAGCGGCGAAACGATTCGAACTCCCGAGAATGCACGATTGAATTTGGATTGGCGGAGTAGCAGACCCGGATTCGCTGGCGTTTTCCCAGTTGGCGGTTTGGAAAATCTGCTCTCTACTCTGCAACGTCCAAATCAATCGTGCATTCTCAAGAGTTCGGTACGAAGTCGGCTCACGACACGGTTCTTTGGGAGTCGCGCGCACTGTGGATGGGCCCCGACGGCAAGATTCCGTGCGTCTCCTATTTTTCTGTAACCATTTCCGTGCGGTGGGTCCCGGCACGTAAAGCATGGGACAATACCTGCTGATTGTGACTATCGACAGGAGCCCTGTTTTGGATAAGAACGAGATTCAGAAGCGCATGCAGGAGGCCATCCGCCTCACTGCCCCCGGCCAGCCCGTCCGTACCGCTCTCGACATGATCATCGCCGGCCATCTCGGCGCACTGATCTGCGTGGGCGATACCGAGAACGTTCTCGCCGCGGGCAACGACGGATTCCCGCTGAACATCTCGTTTACCTCCAACCGCTTGTTCGAGCTCTCCAAGATGGACGGTGCTATCGTCATCGACGGCCAGCTCAACCAGATCCTGCGCGCCAATTTTCATCTCAATCCCGACCCGTCGCTCGCCACGAGCGAGACCGGCATGCGTCACCGCACCGCGGCCCGCATGTCGGTACTCACCGACGCGATCGTGATCTCGGTCTCGTCGCGCCGCGCCGTGGTGAACGTCTACGTGCACGGCAAGAGCTACGAGCTGCAGCCGGTCTCGGCCATCATGAACTCGGTCAATCAGCTGGTGGCAACGCTCCAGACAACGCGCACCTCGCTCGACCGCTCCCTGCTGCGCCTCACGGCCCTCGAGCTCGACGACTACGTCACCCTCGCCGACATCACGGGCATCTTCTCCAACTTCGAGATCATGCAGCAGGCCAAGATCGAGCTCAAAGACTGTATCGTCAAGCTCGGCAACCAGGGCAAGCTCGTGCAGATGCAGCTCGAGCAGCTCGCCGGTAGCAGCATGGACACCGAGTACGATCTCATGATCCGCGACTACGCTTCCGATTCGTCGGAGGAGAACTCCGCCGCCATCCGCAAGCGTTTTTCCGAGATGTCGCCCGAGGACCTGGCGAACCCGCAGCGCGTTGCCGAGGTTCTCGGCTACGACGACCTCGACGAGGATTCGGTCATGACCCCGCTCGGCCTGCGCACGCTCTCGCGCGTCTCCGTCGTGCGCGACGGCGTGGCCGAGAAGATCGTGGACGAGTACGGCTCGCTCCAAGAGCTCATGGACGATATTCGCCAGGACCCGGAGCGCTTGGGCGACTTCGGCGTCAACAATCCCGCCATCCTCGCCGATTCGCTTTACCGCATGCAGGGCAACAAGCCGTCGGAGGCATAGGTGGAGTCGAGCATGCGCGCGTGCGCCGTCATCGTCGCCGGCGGGGTCGGCGAGCGTTTCGGTAATCCTGGCGGCAAGCAGCTGGTCGATGTGTGTGGGCGCCCGCTTATGAGCTGGTCGATCCGCGCGTTCGACCGTGCTCGGAGCATCGACCACATCGTTGTGGTGTGCCCGGCTGAGCGCCGCGATGCTTATGTTGCCGCCGCGATTGAGCCGTATACCTGGTCGACGCCCATCACGTTCGCCACGGCGGGGAGCACGCGCCAAGACTCCACGCGTTCCGGAGTGGAGGCGGCACCCGCGGAGTGCGATATCGTTGCCATCCACGATTCGGCCCGTCCGCTCATCACGCCTGCGGCGATCGATGCTGCCGTCGAGGCGCTCGTTGCCGAGCCGGAGCTTGCGGGTACGATCTGCGGCCAGCCCGCGATCGATACGCTTAAGCTCGCCGATCCGCACGGGTGCATTGAGTCGACGCCCGACCGCAGTCGGTATTGGACGGTACAGACGCCGCAGGTTTTTAGGCGCGCCGAGATGCTCGCCGCCTATGCGGCTGCCGAAGCCGAGGGCTTTTGCGGCACGGACGATGCGAGCCTGGTGGAGCGCGCGGGCGGCCGCGTGCTCTGCGTTCCCACGCCGCGTGATAATCTCAAGGTCACCGTTCCCGAGGACCTGCTCCTCGTGACGGCGCTCATGAATGCACGTCTCGAACAAGAAAGGGCCAGCACAGATGCCGAGTAATCTCCGTATCGGGCACGGCTACGACGTCCATCGCTTGGTGGAGGGACGCCGATGTATCATCGGCGGCGTCGACATTCCCTACGAGCGCGGCCTGCTCGGCCACTCCGATGCCGACGTGCTCGCCCATGCCCTGGCCGACGCCATTCTGGGCGCCTGCCGCGGGGGAGACATCGGCAAGCTGTTCCCCGACACCGACCCGGCCTATGCGGGCGCCGATTCCCTGGTGCTGCTCGCCCGTGTGATGGAGCACGCGCGTTCGCTCGGCTTTGAGTTCGTTGACGCCGACTGCACCATTGCCTGCCAAGCGCCCAAGATCGGCCCGCACCGCGAGGCCATGCGCGAGAATCTAGCGCGCGCCCTGGGTGTTTCGGTCGAGAACATCGGCGTTGCCGCCACCACCACCGAAAAGCTCGGTTGGGAAGGCACCGGCGAGGGTATCGGCGCCTGGGCCGTCTGCCTGCTCGAGAAAACCTGTGAGGAGTAATCCATGCGTATCTACAACAGTGCAACGCATAAAAAAGAAGAGTTCGAGCCGATCGAGGCCGGCAAGGTCCGCATGTACGTCTGCGGCCCCACCGTCTACGACAACATCCACATCGGCAACGCGCGCACGTTCATCAGCTTCGACGTGATCCGCCGCTGGCTCATCGCCAAGGGCTTTGAGGTCACCTTTGCCCAGAACCTTACCGACGTGGACGATAAGATCATCCGCCGTGCCAACGAGCAGGGCCGTACCGCCGCCGAGGTCGCGAGCGAGTTCTCCGATAAGTTCATCGGCGTCATGCGCGCCGCCAACGTGCTCGACCCCGATGTGCGCCCCCGCGCCACCAAAGAGATCGGTCCCATGATCGGCATGATCAAGACGCTGATCGAGCAGGGCCACGCCTATGCCGCCGAGAACGGCGACGTCTACTTTGCCGTGCGCTCCGACCCCACCTACGGCGAGGTCTCGGGCCGCAACATCGACGACCTTATGGTCGGCGCGCGCATCGAGGAGAACGAGGACAAGAACGACCCGCTCGACTTTGCCCTCTGGAAGGCCGCCAAGCCGGGCGAGCCGAGCTGGAAGAGCCCGTGGGGCGAGGGGCGTCCCGGTTGGCACACCGAGTGCGCCGCCATGGTGCACCGCTATCTCGGCGTGCCTATCGATATCCACGGCGGCGGTTCCGACCTCGCTTTCCCGCATCACGAGAACGAGTGCGCCCAGGCCACCTGCGCCTGGCACCAGGGCTTTGCCAACACCTGGATGCACACCGGCATGCTGCTCGTCGACGGCGAGAAGATGAGCAAATCGCTCGGCAACTTCTTCACGCTCGCCGAGGTGCTCGAGAAGCACTCCGGTGCGGCCCTGCGCCTGCTCATGCTCCAGACGAGCTACCGCTCGCCGCTCGATTTTTCGTGGGAGCGTCTTGAGGGTAGCGAGAGCTCGCTTGCGCGCATTGCCGGCACGGTGCAGAACCTGCGCTGGGCCGCGTCGCATGCCGAGTGCGCGGCGGATTCCGCGCTGGCAGATGGTCTTGCTGCCAAGACCGAGGCTGTGCGTGCGGAGTTCACGTCGTGCATGGACGACGACTTCAACACGGCGGGCGCCCTCGGTGCCGTCTTCGGTTTTGTGACGGAGTGCAACCAGTATTTGGAGGCTTGCGGCAACGCTGCCGACGCGGCTGCCGCCAACGCCGCGGCCGACGCGCTTTCGGAGCTGCTCGCCACGCTCGGCATCGAGCTGCCCGAGCCCGAGGAAGAGCTGCCGTTGGGGCTGCTTGGCGTGGCCGCCGGGCTCGTGGCCTATACGGGCGATGACGTCAACGAGGCCGCCGAGAAGATCCTTGCCGCCCGCGCCGAGGCCCGCGTCGCCAAGAACTGGGATCTGGCCGACGCCATCCGCGATCAGCTCAAAGACATGGGTCTGGTTATCGAGGATACGGCGGCTGGCCCCCGCATCAAGTCCGCCTAACTACGGGCGAACCACGGCAGCGCACCTCGTCCCTCAAGCCGTCGCTTGCGTACCTCAAGTACGCGACGCTCCTCTTTCGGGGTGATTTGTTCTGCTGCGTCCGCCCTCGGCTTCCGATGCTCGGACTCGGTGACGCTTCGTCGGATTTATCCTTTTGGGTCTTGGCGTTCGGTAGGCTTTCGCAGCCGTCCGTGATTGTTGTTTTGGAAGGAGGCCCTCGTGGCCGATAGACGTAAACGTTCCGGTGCGGGCGAGCGCTCGGGTCGAGCGAGCCGCCCGCCCAAGCAGGGCCGGCGTGAGTCCCAAAAAACCGAGCGCACGCCGCAGGGCCGCGAGCGCGCGGCGCGGCGCCCGCAGGGTGATTTTATCGAGGGACGTCGTGCTGCGGCCGAGGCGCTGCGCACCGGGTTTCCCATCAAGCGCGCGCTCGTGGCCGACGGACAGGGTTCCGATGCGTCCCTCGCGGAGCTCGTGGGCACTCTCAAGTCTGCCGGCGTGCCCGTCAAACGCGTGCCCCGCGAGGAGCTTGACGAGCTCTCGAGCCATGGCGCGCACCAGGGTATAGCGCTCGAGGTCGGGGCGTTTCCGTATGCGAGCATGCGCGACCTGCTCGACCGCGCGGGCGAGGGCCCGGCCCTCGTGCTCGTGCTCGACCATGTGACGGACGACGGCAACTTCGGCGCCATCGTGCGCACGGCCGAGGTCGTGGGGGCAGCGGGTGTCGTCATCGCCAACAAGCGTGCCGCCGGGGTCACGGTCGGTAGCTACAAGACGTCGGCCGGTGCGGTTATGCATCTTCCGATCGTTCAGGTTCCCAACATCGCTCGCGCGCTCGAGGAGCTCAAAGAGGCGGGCTTTTGGGTGGCCGGTGCCTCCGAGCATGCAAGCGACGTGTGCTGGGATTCGCCGTTCGCTGGCAATCTTGCCCTCGTCATGGGCTCCGAGGGTTCGGGTATCAGCCGCCTCGTGCTCGAAAAATGCGATTTTCTCACCAAGCTGCCTCAGCGCGGCCAGACCGAGAGCTTGAATGTTGCGCAGGCGGCTACGGCGCTTTGCTTTGAGTGGGCTCGTCGCAACCGTGCGGAACTCGGGGAGGCTAGGTCATGAGCAAGAAGAACCGTACAAAATCAAAGGCCAAGCGATTTGGCGAGGGCTCGGCCAAGCCGATCGTCTCGGCTGCCACCTACGGCGTGGGGGGCAATGCGTTCGCTCAGGCTGTGGCCGATCCGGCCTCGATCGTTCACTCCGATAAGCCCGAGCTGTTGGTGGTCGATGGCTACAACGTGATCCATTGCGACCCGCGCTACGAGCGCCTTGTGTACGACCGATCCGACGACCCCTATTCGCGCGACGTGCACGATGCGGCGCGCACGGCCCTCATCGCCGATGTCGCCGCGTTTGCGCAGGGCCGCTACGAGGCGGTTATCGTCTTCGACGGCGCGGGCAACGTTTCGGACACAAGGCCCAACCTTCCGCGGGCGGGCGTCGATATCCGCTTTTCTCCGACCGGGATTTCGGCCGATACTGTGGTGCAGCAGCTCTGCACCGAGGCCCGTGCGGAGGGGAGGGCCTGCTCGGTCGTTACGAGTGACGGCACCATTCAGGCGGTTGTGATGGGCAAAGGCGTCACGCGCATCAGCTCGCGCATGCTCGTCGACGAGGTCAAGCAGATCGATCGCGACGTGGCCGAGGCCGAGGAGGCTCCGCAGATCAAGATGACGCTCGGCAGCCGGCTCTCGCCCGACGCGCTCGCCAAGCTCAAGGCCCTGCGCGGCCGCTGAGAAGCTTGCAGCCGAACGGGCGTTCAAGTATCCTGATTGGGCTTCGCGCGCAATGCGCCAAGCGTGCCAGTGTGGCGCAACGGTAGCGCAACTGATTTGTAATCAGTGGGTTGCGGGTTCGATTCCTGTCACTGGCTCCCATTAAAACAGCAGGTCAGAGGTATTAAATGCTTCTGGCCTGTTTTCTTTTTGCCGCTCATGCCCAATCCATGCCCAACCCATGCCCTGTTTTGGGTCTTTTGACTTCGCAAAGCTGCATAGTGAGTGCGCTTCTTTCTTCTGGTGGTGTGCGCCTAGCGCCGTACCGTAATCCCGTAGCGTAATAAAACAAAAGAGATAACAGCGCTATCTATCGACAATCAACGAACGTGAACGCGTTCGAGCGCCGCCCGCCGCTGAGCGCCTGAACTGGGCAAAGGGTAGGGGGGTTGAATCGCTAAGTTAGTAGCGCCTACCCAGCGCGCCCCACTGTTTTTTATGCGCCTACGAAATTGAACGCTGTTCGGTGGTGTAACGATTTGGGGGACACGTGGCGGACGATAGAGGGCGTAAGCGTTCCACCAAGGGAAAGAAGTTCAGCTTATGGCTATCTACGCTCGCCGTTGCGTCTACTGTAACCGACTGTTTGAAGCCCACACGACAAAGGCGCTGTATTGCTCTCCGAAATGCCGTGTACAGGCACATCGCGAGGGCATACAGGTTATAAGAGTAAATACGAAATGCTCAACTAACGCCATTCTGTATGCCGGGAATCGATGCCGACAGGGCGCGGAGCTGAGGCAAACGCGTGAGCGTTTGACTCGTCTTTACGTTGTTAGCAGGATCGCGAGCAAGAGGGCCGCCTGCCCGATTGCGTTGGTGATCTGCTCGGTCCAGTTGTCGCGCGCGTTCGTCTGGTCGCGATGCGCGGCAAAATACCCCATGGCGCACATGCACGCGAGCCACAACAACGTAAACACCGCGCTTGGCATGGCTCCCAGAGATACGACGGCGCGAACGGCTGTTTTGCCTTGCATTATGCAGCCCAGAATCATGAGTAAAAATCCAACGGGCATGGTGACGCGCATCTGGCGCCCCAGCCACGGAACGTTTTTGCGCGCAAGCGCTATCGCAAGTTTCCAGCTGACTTTTCCCGCGCCTCCCAAAAAAGCGAGGGCAGCACCGAGCGAGAAGAGGGGAGGGGTCTCGATCTTTGCGCCGAACACGACGGTGGCGGCGCAAAACAAAGCGACGGGAACGGCGTCCATCAGTGCAAGACCGAGCGTGAAGCCTTCGGGGACCTTTGTTTCGCTCAAACGCATCGCCTGCTTTCGGGAAAGTACTAACCTAGTGGATTGTACGCTCTCGTATTGCTTGTAGTTGAGCTTTGGCGGGAGAGGTGGGGCGCGCCGAATGTGCGCGCGATCAGATAGGAGCAGGAACGCGGTATGGCTTTTTGGATAATGTTCGCGGTTGCGCTGATAGTGAGCTCGATCGGTTTTAAGAAATTCGTCTGGTTCATATCGCTCGGCTACGGATTCTCGATGGCCGCGATCGGCCTGGCACTCCTCGTTCTCTTTGTTGGAAAGACCGATTTCGCATCCGTGGCGCTGTGTGTGCTGCTTATGGTCTACGGTCTGCGGCTCGGCATCTATCTCGTACTGCGCGAACGTCGCTCCGCCGCCTACAACAAGGTGATGGCGACGCAGGTAAACGACGGTTCCGATACGCCGCTGCCGCTCCAGATCGTGATCTGGGCCGTCTGCGCGCTGCTGTATGCATGCGAGGCGGCACCCGCAATCTTTCGCCTGAGCAATGCGTGCGGTACCGACGCGTGTGGGGTTGTCGGCGCTGTGGTCATGTGTGCCGGTATCGTGCTCGAGAGCGCGTCGGATCTTCAAAAGAGCGCGCAGAAGCGCGAGAACCCGCATCGTTTTTGCGATAAGGGGCTGTACTCGTTCGTACGCTGCCCCAACTATCTTGGCGAAGTGATCACGTGGACAGGCATGCTCCTCTCGGGTATCACCGCGATTCAGACTCCGCTGCAGTGGCTTGCCGCGATAGCCGGCTACATCGGCATCGTGTACGTGATGTTCGGCGGCGCCCGCCGTCTCGAGATTCGCCAGAACAGGAACTATGGTGCAGATCCTGAGTATCAGAGCTACGTCAAGAAAACGCCGATTCTTTTGCCGTTCATCCCGCTCTATAGCGTGGAGAAGTACACCTGGCTTAAAGGATAGGCGCTCTCAGCAGGGAAGGCACGGCAGGGTCCTGGCCGGCGATACGGAGGCGCCTTCACATCTCGTCCACGGCTTTAGCTAAATAAAGCGGCAAAACCGCAGGAAAGCACTGTTTAGATACGCCCGACACCGTGTGTTATAGAAAAATCGTTGACAGCGTTCTTTGCATCGTCGTAATATCTCATTCGTTCGCGGGCGCCGAGGTCTCAGCGCCAAAGCAACCTGCGGATACTTGAACGTTTGGGAGTTTGCCCGAGTGGTTAATGGGGACGGGCTGTAAACCCGTTGGCTCTGCCTACATAGGTTCGAATCCTATAGCTCCCACCCGTTTGCCTGTATAGCTCAGTCGGTAGAGCACTTCGTTGGTAACGAAGAGGTCACCAGTTCAAGTCTGGTTGCAGGCTCCATCCGGCGGTGTAGCTCAGTTGGTTAGAGCACACGGTTCATACCCGTGGCGTCACTGGTTCGAATCCAGTCACCGCTACCATAGGTAACACGGTGGCTTCTTAAGAGATTCTTGAGAAGCCACTATGGTATTAAGGCACAGCTCCATAAGGGAGCGACCTTTAAGGAGGAGGGCTTTATGGCCAAAGAGAAGTTCGAGCGCACTAAGCCGCATGTTAACATCGGCACCATCGGTCACGTCGACCACGGCAAAACCACGCTGACGGCCGCCATCACCAAGGTTCTCTCTGAGACCGAGGGCTGCAAGGCTGACTTCACTGCGTTCGAGAACATCGACAAGGCTCCCGAGGAGCGCGAGCGCGGTATTACGATTTCCGTTGCCCACGTTGAGTACGAGACCGCTGAGCGTCACTATGCTCACGTCGACTGCCCGGGCCACGCTGACTACGTCAAGAACATGATCTCCGGTGCTGCTCAGATGGACGGCGCTATCCTCGTTATCGCTGCTACCGACGGCCCGATGGCTCAGACCCGTGAGCACATCCTTCTCGCCCGTCAGGTCGGCGTGCCTTACATCGTCGTGTTCCTGAACAAGTGCGACATGGTCGACGACGACGAGCTCATCGACCTCGTTGAGATGGAGACCCGTGAGCTCCTCTCCGAGTACGATTTCCCCGGCGACGACATCCCCGTGGTTCGCGGTTCCGCTCTCGGTGCTCTCAATGGCGAGGAGAAGTGGGCTGACGCTATCCGTGAGCTCATGAAGGCTGTTGACGAGTACATCCCGACTCCCGCCCGTGACAACGACAAGCCGTTCCTGATGGCTGTCGAGGACGTCATGACCATCTCCGGCCGTGGTACCGTTGCTACCGGTCGTGTCGAGCGCGGCGAGCTCAAGCTCAACGACCCCGTTGAGATCGTCGGCATCAAGGAGACGGCTTCCTCCGTTGCTACCGGTATCGAGATGTTCCGTAAGTCCATGGACTTCTGCGAGGCTGGCGACAACGTCGGTATCCTGCTCCGTGGCGTCAAGCGTGAGGACATCGAGCGCGGCCAGATCCTCTGCAAGCCTGGTTCGGTTACCCCGCACACCAAGTTCACCGGCGAGATCTACGTCCTGACCAAGGACGAGGGTGGCCGTCACACCCCGTTCTTCGATGGCTATCGTCCTCAGTTCTATTTCCGTACCACCGATGTTACCGGTACGGTCAAGCTCCCCGAGGGCACTGAGATGGCCATGCCTGGTGACCACATCACCATCGAGGGCGACCTCATTCACCCGATCGCCATGGAGGAGGGCCTGCGCTTCGCTATCCGCGAGGGTGGCCACACCGTCGGTTCGGGCATCGTCAGCACCATCATCGAGTAAATTACCTCTCTGGTTCTGACTCCGTGAATCAAGACCCGGCTCTCTTCTGGGGGCCGGGTTTTTTCTGTCGAGGGTAGAGTGCATATTTTGTGGACGCATAGAGCATTTAGCGTCCTTTAGCCTGAATCCGTTGACAGATGCGAAAGCAGGATGATAAAGTATTTCGCCGTGCCCGTAAGGGACAGGACATGAAAGGTTCAGGATTAATGCGTACTCTCGTTACTCTTGCGTGCACTGAGTGCAAGCGCCGCAACTATACCACCACCAAGAACAAGTCCACTATGCCTGATCGTTTTGAGATCAAGAAGTATTGCCCTTGGTGCCGTAAGCACACTGCACACAAAGAGACTCGTTAGTTTCTTTTATATACGCCAGTAGTTCAATTGGTAGAGCATCGGTCTCCAAAACCGAGTGTTGAGGGTTCGAGTCCTTCCTGGCGTGCCAGTATTTAATCCGAAAGCTCCGAAATGGAGCTTTCGGTTTCATCATGTATAAGCGCAAAATCGCGCGGAGGTAAGAGCATATGGCCAACAAGAAGAACAAGAAGAAGGAGCAGACTAACGTCGCCAAGACAAAGTCGGTTGCTGATTCTAAGGTTGAGTCCAAAAAGGCCGTAGCCAAGGCAAATTCCAAAAAGGCTGCCAAGTCTAAGAAGGATGCCAAGCCCGGTTTCTTTGCGGGTGTCAAGAAGTACTTCGCTTCTGTGCGTTCTGAGATGAAGCGTGTTACGTGGCCTTCTAAGAAAGAGCTCGTCAATTTCTCCGTCGTGGTTTGCGTCTCGCTTATCGTCGTTGGCGTCGCCATCGCTCTGGTCGATGCTGCTGTCAGCGAGGGCCTGGTGCTCTTCTCTGGATTGAGGGGCTAAACAATGTCTAAGCGTTGGTATATCGTTCACACCTATGCGGGGTACGAGAATCGCGTCAAGTCCGATCTTGAGCATCGTATCGAGACCATGGGTATGCAGGATCGCATCTTCGATATTGAGATCCCCATGGAGCGTGTCACCGAGATCAAAGAGGGTGGCAAGCGCGAAACCAAGGATTCCAAGATTTACCCTGGCTATGTACTCGTCCGTATGGAAATGGACGATGATGCATGGACCTGTGTTCGTAACACCCCCGGTGTTACCGGATTCTTGGGCGGCAGCGGTAAGCCCGCTCCTCTTTCGCGTGACGAGTACAATAAGATGACTCGTCGTGCCAACAAGGATGAGCAGTCCAAGCGCACGTCCGTTGCTCTTGAGGTCGGCACTTCGGTTCGCGTTACCTCTGGTCCTTTGGCTAACTTCGATGGCCAGGTTTCCGAGGTCAATGCCGAGTCCGGCAAGGTCAAGGTTATGCTGATGATCTTCGGTCGCGAGACGCCTGTTGATCTTACGTTCGATCAGGTCGCTGTCATCGCTTAGTATTCGTGAGTTCTCGTCCATGTGTTTCATCTGGGACCGCTCACCTCAGATGAGCTTCTAGCGCAAGGACGTTAACCTTATAGTTCGTACATCACACTTAGTGTTTTAGGAAGGTTTTGACATGGCTGAGAAAAAAGTAGCTACCATGATCAAGCTCCAGATTCCGGCTGGTGCCGCTAACCCCGCTCCTCCGGTAGGCCCTGCTCTCGGTGCCGCCCAGGTCAACATCATGCAGTTCTGCCAGGCATTCAACGCTGCCACGCAGGACAAAAAGGGCGACATCATCCCTGTTGAGATCACCGTTTACGAAGATCGTTCCTTCGATTTCGTCTGCAAGACTCCTCCGGCGGCTCACCTCATCAAGAAGGAACTTGGCCTCAAGAGCGGTTCCGCCCGTCCGCAGGCTGACAAGGTCGGTCAGCTCACGCAGGAGCAGCTCACCAAGATCGCCGAGATCAAGATGCCGGACCTTAATGCTAACGACATCGAGGCTGCCAAGCGCATCGTTGCAGGTACCGCTCGTTCCATGGGCGTTACCATCGCTGAGTAGCTTTATTTGGTAATCACGGGAGCCCGTATGGGTTCCCGTTTATGCGTGCAATAGGGCACGCGCGTGATGTGGGAGGGTTTGCGCCCGTTGACCACAGGAGGTAATAGATATGCCTAAACATGGAAAGAACTATCGTGCTGCTGCCGCTAAGGTCGACCGCACCCAGCTCTACACTCCTCTCGCCGCTGTCAAGCTGGTGAAGGAAGTTTCGATCGCCAAGTTTGACGAGACGATTGAGGCTCACTTCCGTCTGGGTATCGACACCCGCAAGGCCGATCAGAACGTTCGTGGCTCCATTTCGCTGCCCCACGGCACCGGTAAGACCGTGCGCGTCGCTGTTTTCGCCGAGGGCGAAAAGGCTCGCGAGGCTGAGGCCGCTGGCGCTGACGTGATCGGTTCCGATGAGCTTGTTGCCCAGATCCAGAAGGGCGAGATCAATTTCGACGCTGCTATCGCCACCCCTAACATGATGGCTAAGGTTGGTCGCATCGGTAAGATCCTCGGCCCCCGTGGTCTTATGCCCAACCCCAAGCTTGGCACCGTCACTATGGACGTTGCCAAGATGGTTTCCGAGCTCAAGGCCGGCCGTGTTGAGTATCGTGCCGATCGTTATGGCATCTGCCACGTGCCCCTGGGCAAGAAGTCCTTCACTGATGAGCAGCTCGTTGAGAACTATGCTGCTCTCTACACCGAGATCCTTCGCGTTAAGCCCTCTTCTGCTAAGGGCAAGTATGTGAAGTCCATCTCCGTTTCCAGCACCATGGGCCCGGGCGTCAAGGTTGACTCCTCTGTCCAGCGTGACTTCCTCGCTGAGTAAATCGGCTGCCACATATGGCTTGTCAGCCCGGTTCCGCTTTCTTGCGGGGCCGGGCTTTCTTTTTATTGCGGGACCGAGACCTTGAGGATAGGCATGAGGCGGCCTATCGTCTATTAGCCCTTACGCGACGAGCTTAGCCACAGCGCGCATGCAGGCGTCGGCTGCGGGGGTGGTTTGGGAGGCGTCTGCTATCTCAAAGACGATACTGCCGGTTACACCAAGTTCGGTCATGTTGAGAAAATAGACCTTGGGGTCTGCATTAAACGTGCTGAGGGGCGCAACAGCGTCGGTTGCAGCCTTTTCGAGTTGATCGGCGAGCGCATTGAGATCATTCCATTTAGAGCGGTCCGCGATTGCCACGGGTACGACTACGCGCCCCGCGGGCAGCAGGTGCACGAGCGTGTTCTTCGAGATCACCGAGTTCGGCACCACGATGCACTGACCGATCGCGTCACGGATGGTGGTATGGCGCCAGGTCACGTCTTCAACTACACCGGTCTTGCCGCCGACCTCGATGTTGTCCCCTGGCTTGACGAGTCCTGTGAAGCTGACCTGTAAGCCGCCGATGAGGTTGGAAAGCGTGTCCTGAAAGCCGAGGGAGATGGCGATACCTCCAACACCAAGGGCCGCAACGAAGGCATTGGCGTTGATGCCGAAGCAGTTGTCGAGGATGATGCTTCCGCCGAGAAGCCAGATGGCAGTGCGGACGATATTCACGAAGATGGTCGATGACGGCAGGGGATTTTCATCTCGATTGAGGAAGTGCCGAATCAGGCGGCTGGCGATCTTGGCAGCGATAGCGGTAACGATCAGAAGAATGATGGCCCATATGGTCGAATGCACCCAGTGCTGCGCGAAAAATGATTTTGCGGCGGTAAGAAGTTCCATGCCCCGCCCTTTCATATACAGACGTTCAAAATGCAGATGTCTCTGGCAACGCGACCAATGATACCCATAAAAGAAGCCCACCCGACGTGTCGTCGAATGGGCTTGTGCAGACAATACGGATACGCGTTAGGCTAGCTCAGAAGCATGCGGTCGTTCGCAAGCTCGCCGCCCGCAGCCTCTTCAAACTTGTGCAACAAGTCGGGTACGGTCAAGGACTTCTTCTCATCGCCCGCAACGTCGTAGATGATGCGCCCCTCATGCATCATGATCAGGCGATTGCCCAAGCGAATGGCATCGTTCATATTGTGCGTGACCATCAACGTGGTGAGGTGATCTTGTGCAACCATTTCCTCGGTAAGATTAAGCACCTTTGCGGCGGTCTTGGGGTCGAGTGCCGCGGTATGCTCGTCGAGGAGCAAGAGCTGCGGCTTAGTGAGCGTGGCCATGAGCAGGGTGAGTGCCTGACGCTGTCCGCCTGAGAGCAGGCCGACCTTAGCGGTAAGGCGCGTTTCGAGTCCGAGGTCGAGCTTCTTCAAAAGCTCGGTGTACTCTTCCTTTTCGGCCTTTGTGACACCCCAGGCAAGACCGCGATGCTTGCCGCGGCGCTTGGCAAGGGCAAGATTCTCTGCGATCTGCATGTCGGCGGCAGTGCCGCGCATGGGATCTTGGAACACGCGGCCCAGGTAACGGGCGCGCTGTGGCTCGGTAAGGCGTGAGATGTCGGTTCCATCCAGCTCGATCACACCCGAATCGAGTGGGTAGACACCTGCGATCATGTTGAGCAGTGTCGATTTTCCGGCCCCGTTGCCGCCGATCACGGTGACGAAATCGCCGTCGTTCAGCGTGAGGTCGACTCCGGTGAGCGCGCGCTTTTCGGTGACGGTACCCTTGTTGAAGGTCTTCTTTACATGGCTGAGCTTAAGCATCCGCCTCATCTCCCTTCGTATAGGAGCTGTGCAGGCGGTAGCGCTCCCAAACAACAGGCACGCAGAGTGCGAGCGCGACGATGATGGCGGAAAGCAACTTCATGTCGTTGGCATCCATGCCGAGCTGTAGCACGATGGCGCGGATGAGGAAGTACACGACGGAGCCGACGACAGCCGAAACCAGGCGCGTGCCGAATTTGGATAGACCGCCGGGAAGCAAGCGCCCCAGCACCTCTCCGATCACGATGGCGGCAAGTCCGATCACGATGGCGCCCGTGCCCATGCCGATGTCCGCGTACTTTTGGCTTTCGCAGATAAGGCCACCGGCAAGGCCGATGAGCGCATTTGAAAGCACGAGCGCGATCACCTTGGTTTTATTGGTGCTCACGCCAAGTGCGCGGATCATATCCTCGTTATTGCCCGTGGCACGCAGGGCCGAGCCGATTTCGGTACCGAAGAACCAGTAGAGGATCCATACGATAAGCGCGGCGAGCACGATACCAACGAGCGCTGCCACCGTGCTCTGCGGCAGCCCGCAGATGTCGGAGATATTCGAGAAGATCGTCGAACTGGTGAGGAGCGGGGTATTCGACTTGCCCATTACGCGCAGGTTGATGGACCACAGGCTGATCTGGGTGAGGATGCCGGCGAGGATGGCGGGAATCTCAAACACCGTGGTAAGGAAACCTGTTACTGCGCCTGCCAAGCCGCCCGCCACCATGCCGGCCAAGATCGCCAGTGCGGGGTCGACATTGAAGTTGACGATGAGCACGGCCACAACGGCCCCGCCCAAGGCAAAACTGCCGTCGCAGGTCATGTCGGGAATATCGAGCAGGCGAAACGTGATAAACACGCCTAGTACCAAGATGCCCCAAAGCACGCCCTGTGAGACGGCACCTTGTAGAGCGATGAACATGCTCCGATGCCTCCTTGTCGTTTGCGGCGTCATCTGACGCCTCGTATACGTACACTAACGGCTAATGATACCGTTCAAATAGAAGAACACCGCGGCAAACCCTGCAATGAGCTCGTCGCGGTGCATTTGGTAACAATCGATCCTTCTGGGCAGTCTGCGCCGAGGAAAGAGATTCTACTCGTCGAGTACCGAGAGGTCGACGCCGATGGCCTCGGCCATTTCCTCGTTCTTCACGACTACGAGTTCCTTGGTGGAAAGGTACTCGATAGGCATATCGGCGGGATCAGCCTCGCCCTTCAAGATCTTGACGGCCATCTCGCCGGCCTTGTAGCCCAGATCCTTGTAGTTGATCGAGAGGGTGAACAGGCCGCCGGCCTTGCACATACCCTCTTCGCCCGTCACGAACGGAAGCTTGTTCTCCTTGCAGATCTGGCCAACCTGTGCGGCGCCCGCGGCGATGGTGTTGTCGGTGGGTGAGTACAGCACATCGATGTTGCCCACAGCCGATTCCACTACGGACTGAATTTCGTTGGAGCTAGAGACGGTGTAATCCTTGTACTCGAGACCGAGTTTGTCGAGCTGCTTTTTGGCCGAGGCGATCTGGATGTCCGAGTTGGATTCTGCGGTGCAGTAGAGTAGGCCGACCTTCTTGGCATCGGGGAAGACCTTCTGGAGCATCTCGAGCTGCTCCTTGACGGGCGTGAGGTCGGAGGTGCCTGTTACGTTGCCACCGGGCTTTTTGTTGCTCTTGACGAGCTTGGAAGCGGCGTAGTCGGTGATGGCGGTGCCCACGATGGGGATATCACTCGTAGCTTGCTGGGCGGCCTGCGCGGCAGGAGTGGCGATAGCGAAGATCAGGTTGACATTGTCGCCCACGAACTTGTCGGCGATGGTCTTGCAAGCCGACTGATCGTTCTGGGCGTTCTTCTGATCGATGCTCACATCGAGGCCGCTCTTCTTAATGGCTTTGACGAAGCCTTTATTGGCTGCATCAAGCGCTGAGTGCTCGGTGAGCTGCAACACGCCGATGGTGTAGCTGCTGCTCGAGTTGCCGCTGGTGCCGCAACCGGCAAGAGCGCCCATGGCCATGAGGCCGGCGGAAACGACGAAGTTTCTGCGGCTGATAACAACCTTGTTCATAGGAACCTCCTTTTGCCGGCATGGCGCCGGCTCCCGACATACCTGTTAAGGTGCGCGTACTTTAGTGCAGTGCAGCGCAAGTGTCCCCATAGTACCGCCAAGTGGACGGTTCTGGTTCAAGCTTTGGAATTTATTTCTTTCGACGGGTCGGCCTCGTGAGGGCTCTCGTCGGCAAAGCCGGCGAGAGCGATGGATCCATTGGGAAGCATTGTGCGCATATTGCGTAGACGGGCGAGTTTGTAGGTGCGCATATGCGGTTCCTCCGTTCCCTCTTCGCGCAGGTAACCGGTTGCAAAATGAGCGCCATAGCGTTCTACGAGCGCGCGTGGGTAGAAAGTCTGCTGTTTGAGGGCGCCTTGCTGCTCACCATGTTTGAACGTAAACGAAACGGGCTTGCGGTGTTCAATGGCGCAACGCATCAACTCGTCTGCTTGTAAGGTGCAAAACTCTCTTGTTGTTGAGGTGACACGTTCCGTTGCCCGCTGGCCTGCGCGGCGGGCGCCAGCGATGCGCTCCCTGACATTAGGTGCGGCGAGCGATGAGAGATGTTGCAGGAGTTCGCGTCTACGTTCCTTTTCAAGGAAAGGGCACGACTCCACGATAAGCGCAAGCTCTTCGGCATCACTTTCCGAGAGAGGGTGCTCGATCAGGGCGTAGCCGCAGCTTGTTTTCGAATCGATGCGATAGCCTGCGGCTCTCAGCGAGGCTACAGCGCCGTAGAGCGACTTGCGTTCGGTCGCAATAGGGAACGTCGTGCGAGCGTTTGGCATATTGAGTTCAGCTATGAGCTCGTCGCTGGAAAGGTAGGTCTCTTGATCGGTATGCGCTCGGAGCAGCTGCAACACGCGAAGCGCTCTAAGCGCAGCGATGCTGCCGCGTTGCTTTGCGGCCTCGTCAGGGGGATCTTCTGAAGGCTGTCTCTTGATGCCTCTCGATACTCCTGGGCACTTCTTCTCGTATGTCCTTGCAAGATGTTCACGCTGTGTTTCCATGCTGCCTCCCGCACTTTGATTTCCCTGTGACCTACAGGCTAGGGATGAGGGCCCAAAAGAGGGTGATGCAGACGGTAGGCGGCAGGTGGAAGGCCATGTATGGTGCTGAGATTTTTCCTCCGGGTCCATTTCTTGCCAAAACCTTGCCTGCACCTTTCCCGGTAATCTAAAAGACCCCCGCCTCTTTTTGAGAAACGGGGGTCGCGCAGGGCGAAGACTATTTAATAAAAGCGATTCATAAAATTAGAACTCAGCGTTGCCCACGGTGCGCGGATGCGGAATGACGTCGCGGATGTTGCCCACGCCTGTGAGATACATCACGAGACGCTCGAAACCCATGCCATACCCTGCGTGCTTGCAAGAGCCGTAGCGGCGAAGGTCGAGGTAGTACTTGTACTGCTCGGGCTTCATACCAAGCTCGATGATGCGGCGCTCGAGCACGTCCAGGCGCTCCTCGCGTTGGGAGCCGCCGATAATCTCGCCGATACCGGGAACGAGGCAATCGGCGGCGGCGACGGTCTTGCCGTCGTCGTTGGCGCGCATGTAGAAGGCCTTGATCTCTGCCGGGTAGTCGGTGACGAAGGTCGGGCGGCGGAAGTGCTCCTCGGTGAGGTAGCGCTCGTGCTCGGTCTGCAGGTCGATGCCCCAGCTCACGGGGTACTCGAACTTGTGGCCGGCGGCCACGGCGGCCTCCAGGATCTCGACGGCCTCGGTGTAGGAGACGCGCGCGAAGTCGGAGCCCGCCACGTGCTCGAGGCGCTCGAGCAGGCCCTTGTCCACAAACTTGTTGAGCATCGCGAGCTCGTCGGGGCAGCGCTCCATCACGGCGCGGATGACGTACTTGAGCATGGCCTCGGCGTTGTCCATGTAGTCGGTGAGGTCGGCAAACGCCATCTCGGGCTCCATCATCCAGAACTCGGCGGCGTGGCGCGTGGTGTTGGAGTTCTCGGCGCGGAAGGTGGGGCCGAAGGTGTAGACGTCGCCGAAGGCCATGGCAAAGTTCTCGGCGTTGAGCTGGCCGGAGACGGTGAGCGAGGCGTGCTTGCCGAAGAAGTCCTGGCTCCAGTCGGCGTCGCCCTCAGCAAGCTCGCCGTTGCTGGCGGCCGCTGCCTCGGCACTTACGAGCGGCGGGTTCTTGGGGTCGAGCGTGGTGACGGTGAACATCTCGCCGGCGCCCTCGCAGTCGCTCGTGGTGATGATGGGCGTGTTGAGGTAAAGGAAGCCCTGGCCCTGGAAGAACTCGTGGATTGCCGCGGCCGCGGTCGAGCGCACGCGGAAAACGGCGCGGAAGAGATTGGTGCGAGGGCGCAGGTGCTGTTGGGTGCGCAGGAACTCCACTGTGGCGCGCTTCTTTTGGAGCGGGTACCCCTCCGCGCAAGTACCCTCGACTACGATGCTCTCGGCCGTGAGCTCAAAGGGTTGCTGGGCATCGGGGGTGAGTTTGAGGGTGCCGGTGCAGATGAGGGCGTTGTAGCCGGAGAGATGGCTGATCTCGTCGTAGTTGGGAAGCGTCTCGCGGTTCATGACAACCTGTAGATCGGCAAAACAGCTGCCATCGTTGAGGGTTACGAAGCCGAAGTTCTTCATGTCTCGGACGGATTTGGTCCAGCCGGCAACGGTGACCTGTTGGCCGCCAAGTTGCTCGGAATCGCGGTACAGCTGAGCGATTTTCGTGCGTTGCATTGGGTTCTCCTTTCAAAATGCGCATCCATCATAGCAGTCCGATTTTGGTTCCAAGCTTGGGGCGCCGTGGCACAATAGACGCGATCGAGTTACGCATCATGTGCCCTTGAAATAGGTGAGGGGCGATGCGTATCCAAGAAAGGATATAAAGTCATGCAGATCGAAACCCATGCTCTGTGGGGAGAGACGGCAACCCCCGAAGCCCCTGCAACCTATACGAGTTACCTTTTAGACACCATGCCCGCTAATCCTGCCGTCAAGCGTCCTGCGGTGATCGTGTGCGGGGGCGGCGCTTTCAAACTCATAGCCCCGCACGAACAGGAGCCGGTCGCTATGGCGTTCCTCAACAAGGGTTATCAAGCTTTTGTGCTCAACTACGTTACGCAGGAGACAGGCGATGTGTCGTATCCGCATCCCGAAATCGATCTTGCGAAGATGGTTGCTACGGTGCGCCAGAATGCCGAAGCCTGGCATATCGACCCTTCTAAAGTCGTTGTCGTCGGGTTTTCTGCAGGTGGGCATATATGTGCTTCACTCGCAGTCCGCTGGAAAGAACGGGAGTTTGCGGCTGGTGCGGGCGCTCGCGTTGAAGACATCCGGCCCGATGCGGTGGTGCTCGGATACCCCGCGCTCGATTTCCGCGTGGCGCGCGACGAGAAGACCCGTGATCCCCGTATCGATTTACGCGTTCCCAAAACGGGAGGCAAAACAGGTCGCGACCTTATCAACGAGCATCTGGCAATGGTTGCAGGCGGTGAGGCGACTGAGGAGCGCCTTATCGACATCTGCCCCACAACGCATGTCGGTCGGCAGGTTCCGCCTGTGTTTGCATGGGGTACGGCGGATGATGCGACATGCCCGGTATGGCAGCTCTACGACTTCGGAAGTGCGCTGGCTAAAAACCGCGTGCCTCATGAAATCCATGTGTTCGATGAAGGCGGTCATGGCCTTTCGATGGCAAACGAGAACACCGAAGATCAAAACGCCGAAAAGCAGGTTTCCGTACGACCTTGGTTCGAGCTCGCGTGTGCGTTCCTCGGCAGACACCTCGGCTAGAGAGGGCTTCCGGTTTCGTTTGCGGATATGTATGCCCGCCACTGAGCATATGTGGTAGACGCACATCCATATATCTCTATAGCCTTTCACTTCTCTATATATAAAAAGGAAGAAAGATGTAAGAAAGAGGAGAGGCAGCTGGGTGGGCTGCAGGGACGGCGGATCGTTACTGATATCGCATGCCCAGAGACGTATAT
>CAVGWH010000041.1:0-23729 GCA_963633065.1 Oribacterium sp. | reverse complement strand
CTTCTCCGAGAACTGCGTTTTCTCCAGGATCTTGTACATAGAACCCCTCTCTTATGCTGGGGGCGGGCCCGCAGTGCCTCCTGCGCGTGCGTGAACCGATCCCCTGTATAGACGTAGGCGCACGGCGAATGCGCGCATACGGTATCGATTATACCCTTGAGACGTTGCGCGATAGCAGCGTTTCTGCAGGCGGAAACGTTTTAGCAGCCGACGTTTGACGGGCGCCTGGCGGGTACTTGCACGATTATCGGCGACTAGTGTTTTCCGTTGTTGGCGGCACCGCCATTGACGTGGTCGCGCGCAAAGACCACCCCGTGAACGAGCGCGATCCCTGCGGCATCGGCTGCGCGGGCGGCGGTGTTATCGAAAGCCTCGGCCTCTTTGGCGCGGAGTTGCTTGAGTACGAAATCGGCTACGGGCATCTTCCCGGGAGGGTTGCCTATGCCGACGCGGACGCGGCTGAAATCGCGGCTCCCCAGCTTGTCGATGATGGAACGCAGGCCGTTGTGCCCGGCGTGGCCGCCGCCGACCTTGATGCGCACGTCGCCCGCGGGGATATCGAGCTCATCGTGGACGACGAGCAGCTCTTCGGGTGCAACCTTGTATTCGCGGCATAGTTTTGAGATGGGGCCGCCCGATGTGTTCATGTACGACTGCGGCTTGACCAACACGATCTCGCGTTTACCCGTTGCCTCCTCGGCATCGTTGATGCTGACGGTGGCGACTTCCGCTCCCGATTGATTCTTCCAGTAGGATACATTGGCTTGCGCTGCCAAAACATCGATTGCCTTAAAGCCGGCGTTATGCCTCGTATTGGCGTATTCTTCCCCGGGGTTGCCGAGTCCCGCGACCATGCGGATTTTTTTGGGCTGAGCTGCTGCCATGCCATTCCTTTCAAGCGGTTTCAACGCTTCATAGTGAAGACGAACGCGCATCTTGTCAAAGTTCGGTGGGAATGAGCAAAAAATGAGCAGCCGTATCAGATATGTACTTTTCAATAGGGCGATGGCGGCTGAAATGAGTGCGATTGATTTCTAATAAGGGGTTTCAGCGTATCCAAGGGGACGAACTTGCTTTCCGAGTGCACCTTTACGGATGAAAACCTAAACCTGGAAGCGCATATCTGAAATCGGTGCTCACTTTTTTGCCAACGCAAATTAAGAACGCAATGATCAGACGGTCCTAAGCCCAGCGGCCTTTCTTAGGGAGTTGAGCAGAGTGATTTGTCTGATTCGATAGCCTTTTATTCGGTGCTGGAAACGGACCCCAGCTTCGCGGTAAAGCAGTCGAGCGGTCGCTTCCAATGCATCGATGTCTCTCAGTTGGTCGCTGTTTAAGGTTATGACGGTTATGCCCATGGATTTAAGCCCGTTGTTTCGTCCGGCATCGTGGGCGCGCGCCGCTGCGTTCTCGTGATCGCCGCCGTTGTATTCGAGGCAAATTTTGCTCGATGGAACATATATGTCGCATATGGCGTAGGGAATACCTGAAGAGATGGCAAAGGCTTCGGAATCGAAATCGATGCGATGATTGAGGACAATTCCGTCTTTTGGCAAGCGGCTGCAACCAAAGCCTCCGTATCGCGCGGGCGATGCGAGCAAACATGACAATATCGATTCGGTTGGTGATGCGGCGTTTGCTAGTGCGATACGAGCGGCATTCCGATAATTTAGATATCTGCTGCTTTTCGCCCATTTAGACAAAACCCTAAGGTCGGATGCTGTTATCGCCGGTTCGCAACGATAGTGAACTTTGTTTTCCGGTTCTATGCCAGCATTCGCATTTTGTTTGGTGGGCTTGGGGCCGTATTCGGAAAAGCTGTAGGTTCCCAGCAATTCGGACAAAAGCATGAGAGCGTCTGCGATTGAGGAATCGCCCAAGCACAGAAGCGATGTGAGGGAGGGCGACGTACAGTAGAGATCCTTGCCTATGCGCATAAGGGAATGGATGGGAAGCGCCTTTGAGAGAACGTGGCATCGGATGTTTTCATGTGCGCGGCGGTTGTCTGGCGAAGAGACCAATATATCAACGGGGTCGCCGTCGTTTGAGTCCCAGATCCCCAAGCGTTCGAGCGCCGAGAAATCTACGCTTTTGTTGTTCGGTACACAGGAAGCAAGTACCTTGCGTTGTTCAGCGCGGCCGATGCGGTCCCATGGAAGGTTTGCATACGTGCGACGCGCATGCCGGATGGTTCGGAGGGCCGAGGTATGTGAGATAACGATTGGCTCCATACGGCAACCCTATCGTGCGAGGGGTCGATGCGGGAGTCTTGACATGGCGAGCGTGCCGTGCGGATGGGGGCCTGTTCGGCGAAAGGTCTACTGGGCTGGCTAAGCGGTTTCAGATGATCGGACGCGAGAAGTGAGCAGAGATTTCAGATATGCATAAAAAACTTGTGAAAGAGGCAATGACATCAAGTGAAAAACGGGCGCTTTCAAGGCTCTAAGGGCGAAAGGGGGCAAGATGCGTTGGCTGACGGCTCGTTTCTGGCGATGGCCGCCGCGGATGAGCGATCTATTTGTGCATATCTGAAATCTCTGCTCAATTTCCTGCGTTTGGGCGCGCTGAATCCGCCTTGAAGGATTGGGTTGCCGAGATTTTCGGTTCAAGGCTCTCGCAGCTTGGTCGTTAGTCGGTGTGCGCGAGTTTTGGGGTGCGGCCAAGACGGGATCTGGATGCGGTCAAAATAAGAAGGCGGCCTCTTGCGAGGCCGCCTTCTTAAAAGCGTTGCGAACGTGCTATTGGCGTCTTGCTTACAGCGCGAAGTCGCCGCCGACCAGTTTGGAGACCGGCTCCTCGTGGTACACGGCCGCGATTGCCTGAGCAAACTCCTCGGCAACCGAGATGGTCTTGATCTTGCCGCCGACTTCGACGGGGATAGCATCGGTGACAAGGCACTCGACGATCGGGGCCTCGTTGAGGCGCTCGATGGCTGGGCCGGAGAAGATGCCGTGCGTGGCGCAGACATAGATGTCGCCGGCGCCCAGGGCCTTAAGCTCCTTGACATTGGCGCAAAGTGTACCTGCGGTGTCGATCATGTCGTCGTTGATGACGCAAGTCTTGCCCTTGATATCGCCGATGATGCCCATGACCTCGGCGGCGTTGTGGCGCGGACGGCCCTTGTGGGCGATGGCGAGGCTGCAGCCGAGCATATCGGAGAGCTTCTTGGCGGCCTTGGCGCGTCCCACGTCGGGGGATACGACCACGAGGTCGTCGGTATCGAAGCCCATCTTGTTGTAGTAGTCGCCGAAGAGCGGCAGGGCGGAGAGATGGTTGACCGGGATATCGAAGAAGCCCTGGATCTGGCCCTGGTGCAGGTCGAGCGTGATGATGCGGTTCACGCCGGCGCGCTCCAGCAGGTTGGCAACAAGGCGTGCGGTGATGGGTTCACGCGGGCCGGCCTTGCGGTCCTGGCGGGCGTAACCGTAGTGCGTGATGACCGCGGTGATGGAGCGGGCGGATGCGCGCTTGGCGGCATCGGTGGCGATGAGCAGCTCCATGAGCATATCGTTGACATTGCCGCCGGCAACGGACTGGATGAGGAAGACGTCGGCGCCGCGGACGGTCTCGTCGTAGCGCGCGTAGATCTCGCCGTTGGCAAACTGCTTGAGGGTGAGGCCGGAAAGTTCAACCCCCAGAATGTTGGCGATTTTCTCAGCCAGGGGGCGGTTAGAGGAACCGGAATACACGCGGATGATCTTGCGCATGCTCTCCGATTTCTCGGAATCGATAATCGGCATTACCCTTCTCCTTTTTGTCGAATGCCAAATAGATGCCTTTTCGCATTGTACCTGTAGACGCCCTTTATTGAAGGTTGACACAATCTTTATATCGAAGCGATTACAAAAGATATATGCAGGCAGCGGGCTAAAAAGAAACCGGAGAAAGCTTTACAGCCTTCTCCGGTGACGGTGGTAAAACGTTATTTCGCGGCGTTCAGGCGCTCGCGATAACCGATGGCCCATCCATCGATGTTGGTCTGTCGGGCGCGGCCGAGCCCCAGGGCATCGGCGGGCACGGGCTCGGTGATCACGGATCCCGCGGCAACGATGGCACCGTCGCCGATCTGTGCGGGCGCCACCATCATGGTGTCAGAGCCGATGAAGGCGTCGTTTCCGATAGTGGTGGCGTGCTTATGCACACCGTCGTAGTTGCAGGTGATGGATCCCGCACCGATGTTGACTCCCGAACCCATGGTGGTGTCGCCGATGTAGGAGAGATGCGGCACCTTCGAACCCTCGCCGATAGTCGACTTCTTGATCTCAACGTGCGTACCGGCCTTTGATCCGTCGAGCATGTGGGTGCCTGGGCGTAGGTAGGCGCGCGGTCCGCAGTCGACGTCGTTTTCGATGGTTGCATCGATGGCGACGGTTTCATCGATGACGCAGTTGTCGCCTACCGTTGTGTCCGTGAGGCGGCTGTTGGGTCCGAGCTGGCAGCTTTCGCCCACGCTGACATGCCCGATGAGGTGCGTTTGAGGCCAGACGACGGTGTCGCGCCCGATGGTGGCATCGGGGCCGATCCAGGCCTGGACGGGGTCGATGAACGTCACGCCTTCGGCCATCCAGTGCGCATTGATGCGATCGCGCGCGATGCAAGTGAGTTCGGCGAGCTGTGCGCGGGAGTTGACCCCCAAGCCATCGCGGTAGTCGTCAGCGTGGAAGATGCCGACTTTCTGCCCCGCATGCTTGAGAATCTGCAGCATATCGGGCAGATAGTACTCGCCCTGTGCATTGTCGTTGGTGATGTCGCCGATGTGCGCATCCAGCTCGGCGCCATCGAATGCGTAGCAGCCGCAGTTGCACTCGAGGAGCTCGGCGGCCTGTTCGGGTGTGCAGTCCTTCTGCTCGATGATGCGCTCGATAACGCCCTCATCGTCGAGCTGGATGCGCCCATAGCCAAAGGGGTCGGGCGGGGTCATGGTGAGCACGGTGGCGGCGGTGCCGTCGGCTACGGATTGCGCAAAGTCGGTGACGGTCGCGGGTTGGATCAGCGGAAGATCGCCGTTGAGCACCACGACAGGCCCCTCGCAGATACCGGTGGCCTCGAGCGTTACCTTGACGGCGTGTCCGGTGCCCAAGCGCTCGGTCTGCTCCACGGTCTCAACCGTAGCGTCGACATCGGCGTACGCGGCGTCGAGCAGTGCGCGAACCTCGTCGGCATGGCTGCCGATAACCACTACGATGCGCTTGCATCCGGCTGCGATGGTGGCGTCGACGACCCATTGGATCATCGGCTTGCCGAGGATCTTGTGCGAAACCTTGGCGTGATTGGATTTCATGCGGGTGCCCTCGCCGGCGGCGAGGATGATGGCGGTTGCGTCCATGAATGCTCCCAAAAAGTTGAACAACGTGACGTCGCGCTCGCTTAGACGACGACGCCGCGTGTATGATACCGCATCGATTTGATGCGGGTTTGCAGGGCGTGCGCGGGTGCTTGGCGGCCTCCCTTACAATGGCGAGCTGTGTTGAAGCGAAAGCGCCGGTGGGCAAGACGTCAGGAAGGTAGGCGGTATGGCGGCATTTGAGACGCATCATCCCGCGGTGCCTGCGGTGTATCTGCTGTTTACCCTGGCGCTGACCATGGTTTCGGTGCAGCCGGTGCTTATCGGGATCTCGCTTATCGGGGCGTTCGCCTACGGTATTGCCTCCCGAGGCTGGCGCGCGTGCTTGGGCTCGTTGCGCTGGCAGCTTCCTACGGTCGCGCTGATCGCCCTATTCAATCCCTTGTTCTCGGCATCGGGTGCAACGGAGCTGTTCCATTTGGGGCCACGCGTCATCTATTTGGAGAGCCTTTGCTACGGAGCTGCCATGGGCGCTCTTTTCGTGGCGAGCTTGCTTTGGTTTCAGGCGGCATCCGATATGCTTTCGATTGACAAGGTGATGACACTTTTCGGCAACACCGCGCCGATCTTGGCGCTGATGATCTCGATGTGCATGCGTATGATTCCGCGCGTCATGCGGCGCGGTCGCCAGGTCGCAGCGACAAGGGCGACGGTGCGCGCCGCAGAGACGCGCTCGACGGGACATACGGACGGCAAAAGCAAAGGCAACGGTAGCGCTGCCGATAGCAAGGTTGCCGATACCGCCTCTACCAAGACGGTTGCCGCAGCTGGGGGCGATGTTGTCACAACTGGTGCAACGGGTCACGCCTTCGGCGTCAGCTCCAAAGCCAAAGAGCGCCTCCGTCAGATGCATGTGCTCATGGGCTGGAGTATGGAGGATTCACTCGAAACGGCCGATGCCATGCGAGCGCGCGGTTGGGGTGCGGGCGTGAGGCGTACCACGTACACGCGCTTTGCTTTTTCCGACGCCGATGCCATGTGCGTGATATTGCTGACACTCGGTGGGGCGCTCTGCTGTGTGGTCGCATGTGCGGCCACGACGCAATACTCGTTTTATCCCACGATGCCGCGGCTGGTGGCGTGGTGGGGCTACGCGCCCTATTGCTGCTGGATGCTGCTCCCGACTCTTATATTGCTGCGCGACAAAAGGAGGTTCTCGTGACGGAATCGCCCCGCGGATTCGCTCTGAAAGTCGATGATGTGACATTTACATACCCAGAGGCGGCAACCCCCGTGTTGCATGAATGCTCGTGGGAAGTGCCGGCGGGTGCGTTTGCGCTGCTAGTCGGTGGTACCGGATCGGGAAAGTCCACCCTGCTCTCTCTTTGCAAGCCGCAGATCTCGCCCGCGGGAGAACTCAGCGGAAGCATCATCGTCGACGGGCGTGATGTTCGTGGGCTTTCGGACGCCGAGTCGGCGCGTAGCATCGGTTACGTGTTTCAGGACCCTGACAATCAGATTGTCTGCGAGAGCGTGTGGCACGAGATGGCATTTGGGTTGGAAAATCTCGGTACCCCACAAGGCGAAACGCGTCGTTTGATAGCGGAGACCAGCTACTTTTTTGGGATGGAGGATTGGTTTCGCGCGCAGACCGATACGCTTTCGGGCGGACGCAAACAGCTGCTGGCGCTTGCCTCCACGTTGGTGATGCAACCTCGGCTACTGCTTCTCGATGAGCCTACGGCACAGCTCGATCCCATCGCTGAGAAGAATTTTCTGCATGCGTTGTTTCGCGTGAACCGCGAACTGGGGTGCACGGTGGTGGTGGCAACGCATCGTCCGCAAGCCATGATCGACTACGCTACCTGTGCTTACGAGTTGCGCGACGGGCATGTTGATGAGATCGCGGACATGATGGCGCTCTCGGCGCGTGAGAGCCTTTTGGAGGCTGAGGGCGGCACGGATGCAAATGCATCGGAGTCTGTGGCGGGCGGCGCGGTTGATAAGAATGTGGTCGCCGTAAAAGGGGGTTGGTTTAGGTACGATCGCGATGACTTTTGGGTATTGCGCGGGCTTGACCTGCGGGTTTCGGCTGGTCGGGTGCATGCGCTGGTGGGCGGCAACGGCTGCGGTAAATCGACGCTGCTCTCGGCGTTGGCGGGCGTGACCAAATTGCAGCGCGGCAAGGCTAAGCGTGCGGGCGCGTCCGTCGTGCTGCTTCCGCAAGATCCGCGTGCCCTGTTCGTTGCCGAAACGGCGTTGGATGAGCTACAGGAAAGCGTGGGGTCGTCGACCCATGCTGCAACGAGCGCCCCCGCCGCGGCGTACTCCCATACTGCTGCGGACATCCGAGCCGCCGCTGAAGAGATGCTCCATTACCTGGGCATATCAGATTGTGGAAGCTTGCACCCGTATGATCTTTCGGGTGGCCAGCGCCAGCTGTTGGCGTTGGGCAAGCTTCTGTTGCTCGACCCCGATATCCTGCTGTTGGATGAACCCACCAAGGGACTCGATATCGAGGCGCGTCGGGCTGTTGCACGGATTTTGCGCGATCGCGCGCGAGCGGGTTGCGCGGTTTTCATGGCTACGCACGATTTGGATTTTGCCGCACAGGTGGCCGATGTCGTGTCGATGATGTTCGACGGTGAGATTGCCTGCACGCAGCCGACGGATGAATTTTTCAGCAGCAACGTGTACTACCGTCCGTGATGCCCGATGGCGGTTTTGCCGTTGCCGCCATCGGTTGTCGGCATGAGGATCAAGCCCCCAAGCGAATTAAACTCGCCTCAGCACCCCTAGGGACTGCCTGGCCGAAAGGCGCGCATAGCGCCGTAGACGGTTGCCTGTCGCATGTGTACGACAATCGTTAAAAGACTGTTTACCAGCATAAATAGCAAAACCCCTAACTAAAGTTGAGACGAATCAAACCTTTGGTCAATGGCTAACCCGTGCGTTTGGCCCGTAGGCTTGCAGCGAAATCAGGTGTCACCTGAGGACGATTGCAAGAGAGGAGCTTGCTATGTATGCAGACACCGTTTTGAAGGGGAAGGTGTTCACGTCCAATCGCGCGGCGTTTACGGCTGAGGCCGCAGCCGTTAAGGACGGGACATTTATCTACGTTGGTGACGCGGCGGGGGCCGATGAGCTGATCGGTCCCGATACCGAGGTGATCGAATCCGGTGATGGACTGTTCCTTCCGGGCTTCTGTGATGCGCACATGCATTTCTCGTCCGGAGCGGGGCAGTTTGCGTATGAGATCGACATCGTGGGCCTGGAGACGGTCGATCGATATCTCGAGACCATCCGCGCCTATGTCGATGAGCATCCGGGACGTGAGTTTTACAAGGGCATGGGCTGGGACAACGCCGTCTTTGAAAACGAGGGTAAGACGCAAGCCAAAGAGTTGCTCGATGCCATTTGCCCCGATGTGCCCATGCTTATCGGCTCCTATGACGGCCATTCGTATTGGGTCAACAGCAAGTGCCTCGAAAAGGCGGGTATCGGGCGCGGTTTTGTGAGCAACGAGGCAGGTACCATCGTGCTCGACCCCGAAACGCAGGAGCCGACGGGCCTGGTGCGCGACTGGGCCATGAACGACGTGTTCAAGGCCATCCGCCCATACACGGTCGAGGAGTTCAAAAAGGCCATCCTCGACCTGCAAGAAGATCTGCTGGCAGTGGGTCTCACCAACATCTACGAGCCCATTTTGCGCGATGAGGAAAACGCCCAGATCGCCCTCGAGGAGCTCGATATAGAGGGCAAGCTGAAGCTCAAGGTGACCTCGGGCTTCTATTGCAAGCCCGAGCACGAGGGCGCTGAAAAGATCGAGCGCTGCGCCAAGATCCGCGATTCCTATAAGGGAACGCACTACCACTGCAACAACATCAAGTTCGTGTTGGACGGCGTCATCGAATCGGGTACGGCGTATCTGAAGAACGAGTATGCCGACAAGCCTGGGTTCATCGGTGTTCCCAACTGCCGTCCGGAAGACTACAACGCCATGGTTCGCTGCGCCAAGGAACATGGGTTCCAGGTGCACGTGCACGCCATCGGCGATGCTGCGATCTCCATGGCCATCGACGGCTTCGAGTATGCGCAGGCCACCGATCCCGTCGAAGATTGGCGTCCGACCATCACGCATCTGCAAGTTGTCGAAGATGCCGATATCGATCGTATGGCGGCTCTCGGCGTCGTTGCCTGCGCCAATCCTACCTGGCATTTTAAAGACCCCGTGTGCTATGAGTCTCTTGAGCATGCCCAGTTGGGCGAGCGCGCCGAGCGCGAGTATCCCCTCAAGAAATTCTGGGATCGCGGCATGGTGGTTTCGACGGCAACCGATTTCCCGGTTTCCAACCCCGACCCCATGGAAGGTCTTGAGGTGGGTGTGACCCGTTGCGAGCCAGGTGACGCTTCGGAGGAGACGCTGCTCGATGCTGCCGAGCGCGTACCGGTCGAGGACATGATCTGCGCCGGCACCATCAACGGCGCGTATCAGAACTTCTTGGAGGATCGTATCGGTTCGATCGAGGTGGGCAAGGAAGCCGACTTCGTGCTGATGGACCGCGATATCACGGCCATCGACCCGCATACCATCCACGAGGCGCAATGCCTCATGACCGTTATCGACGGTAAACCCATGTATAAGAAGGAGGCTGAGTAACCATGGCAGAGACAGAACCCAATAAACTGGCACGCAACTACACGCTCATCGGTTTGTTCCTGTTTGCGGCTCCCTCGATTTTGCTGCAGCTGTGGACTGGCGTCTATCAGATTTTCGACACGGCCATCGCCACTAACTTCAACAGTACGGCCACGCTTTCGGCCATCAATATCGTGTATCCCGCACAAGCCGTTGTCGAGGCCATCGCGTTTTTGTTCTCAGGCGGCTCGGCGGCGCTCTTAGGCAAGCTCCTGGGTGAGAAGAAGAACCGCGAGGCAAACCAGACGTTTACCGCGGTGCTGGTAATCTCCACCATCATCGCGACGGTATGGGGTTTTGGCATCAGCTTCGCAGGTGAGCAGGTGTGGTATTGGCTCGGTGCCGATTCCGAGCTTGCGCCCTATTGCGTGCAGTATTGGGACGTGCATCGCTTCTTCATGCCGCTCTATACCATTCAGCTCGGTTTTCAGATGTGGCTCTTAACCGCAGGTAAGCCTACGCATTGCATGGTTATCACCATTCTGGGCGGTTTGGTTACGCTTGGCACCGATGTGCTGTATCAGGGAACGCTTGGTCTGGGCACCACGGGCGCCGCGCTCGGTTTCGGTACCGGTTCCGCATTCGCTGCCATCGCTTCCGCTGTCGTCATCTTCAGCAAGAGCAGCGCGCTTCACTACGATTCGCCTAAATGCCCCGGCAAGAACATCGCCGAGAGCTGCAAGATCGGTCTTGCCGACTTCATCTACAGTGCCGCCACGGGCTTCATGACCGCCATCTACAACATCCAGGCCATGAAGTACTTCGGCGCCGACGGCGTGGCCGTGGCCGCCATCTTCCTGTACGTGCAGTTCCTCTTCATCGGGCCGTTCATCGGTTTCGGCAAGGGCGCCACGCCTATCATCAGCTATCAGATCGGCGAGAACGACCCCAAGAAGATCCATAGCACCTATCTCAAATATCGCCGTCTGAGCGTAGTGCTCATCGTGGTCATTGCCGTGCTCGGCATCGTGATGATGGATCCCATCCTTCTGGTGTATGGCCAGGTGCCTGGTGATCCCGTCTACACGCTCGCCACGCAGAAATGGGTTCTCTTCGCTTCGTGTGCGGGCTTGGTCGGCGTGAACATCTGCATCCAGAACATGCTCACCGCCTTCAACGACACGATGATGCCGCTGATCATCTCCACGCTTCGTTCGCTGGTGCTCCCCATCGTATTGCTGCTCGTACTCCCCACCGTGATGGGCGGAGACGGCGTGTGGCTGGCGTTGACGGTGGCCGAGGCCCTGACCGCGGTGGTGTCGATCTTCTTCCTCAAGAAGGGCGCTGCAAAATATGGCTATACCACCGACGAGGGCGTGGAGCTGCCCGAAGAGGTGCTGCTGGCTGCACGTGCCGCGGCGAGTGAGGAGGCGTAGGGTCCGCTCGAGCTTGGGCCGTAGGGTCTCAGGTGTGCGGTTGTAGCCGTATGGGTTGTAGCCGTGTGGGTTGTAGCCGTATGGGCTGTAGCCGCATAGGGACAATCGAAGACATTGTTGAACTGGAACGACCACGGTCTGCGGTCGTTCCAGTTCTTTGCGTCGCGGGCGTCACGCGAGCCATTTCTGGCACTCGGTAAACGGGGGCTGTATTGGTTGTAAGATTTACAAGCTTGTCCATTCGCGTTTCCTTCCTTGGACGGGGAGTCTCATGGGGATCTTCATCTACCTCTATAATGTCGCGTTTCTCTGCCTCTTCGCGTGTGCTGCGTTTTTCTGTGGCGTGACGCGCGAGGTGATGGGAGACAAACGCTTTGGGTGCCTCGCCGCGGTCATGGTTTTGCTGGCGCTTGAGGGCGTGGTCGATATGGGCGAAGCGATGACGCAGAACGCCTTTTCGGTGAGCATGCTGGGCGGCGGCTATCGCCTGACGTTTTTCAGCGGCGTTAAGGTCTTTTTGCAAGCGGGGGAAGAGTGCTTCTTCTACTTCCTGGCATGCGACTTGCTTAAGCGCAATTGCGGAGCCATGCCTTTTGTGACGTTTGCGTTCTTTGCGGTCGTGCGCTGTGCGGCCATGAGCTTTGGGGCGTCCGTTGCGTTCGATATGCTCTACTTGATGCTCGATCCCGTGGTGGTGATCGCGATCTGCGTGATGACGTTGGTTGGATTGCAGCGTGCCGACCCCAACGAAGAGGGCCTTACGTATTCGCATCGCGTCGCATGCTTTTTCATCGTTGCTTCTGCGGTGGCCTACGCCTGCGCGATTATTGAGGATGCGACCTATGCGGTTATCTATGTCTCTAAGGGGCAGGCGCCGTTTTGGGTGGGAAAGATCAGCTTCTTCGAAGACGCACTGTGGGCGGTGCTTACTGTGGCGTGCCTTGTCTACGCGCGTCGTTGCCAAGAAATTTTCACCAGACAGCAAACGGAGCACTTGGTGCGCGATCGTTTGGAGCTGTATCGTCTTGAGATGGAGCGCCAGTCCGCAGCGCGCGATGCGAGCGATATCGAGGATTTTTGCGAGCTCTATGAGCTGACGCCCCGCGAGAGGGAGGTCCTTTCGCGCGTGTTGGCGGGTCAAGGGAATCAGGAGATCGCCGACGAACTTGCCATATCGGTCGGCACGGTTAAATCGCATGTTCACAGCATTTACCACAAGCTGTCCGTCTCGCGTCGCAGCGAACTGATGGGCATGTTCTTCGAGCGTTCGCGGGGCGGGCGATAGGCTGTGTTCCCACGCATTTGGCGACATGTCGAACCTGTGGTGCTTCTTGCCGTGCCCGTCGGCATGGCGGCAACGCTTTATAGCGGGGTTGCGCAATCCGCGATCATCACGCTGCTCGTGGTGGTGCTCACGGTTTGCTTGTTCTTCGCGGGATACGAAGCCTCGCGCCCTGCATTGCGTCAGATCATGCCCACGCTGGTGCTAGCCGCGCTGGCAGCGGCGGGGCGCATCATGTTCGCGCCGATTCCCGACTTTAAGCCCGTGTCGGCCATCGCGATCATCGCGGGTGCCACCCTCGGTCGGCGCGAGGGCTTTATGGTGGGTGCCCTGGCGGCGCTCACCAGCAATTTCTTTTTCGGGCAGGGTATGTGGACGCCCTGGCAGATGTATGCCTGGGGCATGGTCGGCTACGTGGGCGGTGTCCTAGCAGATGCGGGGGTCTTCCGTCGACAGGACGATACCGTGCACATGCCGGCGCTGATGGCATATGGGTTTGCCTCGGCGATGCTCTACGGTGTCATCATCAATACCTACGACGTCATCGGTTTCGTGCATCCGCTGACCTGGCCCACGATGATCGCACGCGTGGCGGCGGCGGTGCCGTTCGACGTTACCCATGGAGTCGCCACGTGCGTCTTTCTCGCTGCGTTGTATGTTCCGTGGACGCGTAGCATCGGGCGGGTCGTCAGAAAGTATGACCTGCGCTCGGACAAGTAGCGTTTCCGCTGATATAGCCAGCTTCTTCGGCATCTTATGGCCTATTTCTCGGCTATCATGAGTGCGCTTGCAAAGGTTGCGGCGGTCAGGGAATAGCGATCGGTCGCTGGGGCAGACGCGCCGCCTGCGTCCGCTATGCGCGGCGGCGTGCCTCTATAGCGTGAGCGATATTCAGCAGGGCGAGCCCCAATAAGCTCGCCGTCACGCTTGCGGCCAGCACGGCACACTTGGCAACCAGCTGCTCTTGGCCTGCGGCAAACGAAAGTCCGCTGATAAGGATGCACATGGTGAAGCCGACGCCGCCCAGCACGCCGACGCAGAGCAGCTGGCCCCAGGTGGAGCCCTCGGGAAGCGGACTGAAGCCGATCTTCACCAAGAACGTGGTGACGGCAACGATGCCGAGCGGCTTGCCGAGCACCAGCCCCAAAAACACGCCTTGGGCCACCGGGTCGCCTACGATGCTCGCGGGGTCAACGCCCACTACGCGCAGCTGCGCATTGGCGAAGGCGAAGAGCGGCAGAATCACAAAGTTGACGAGCGTGGCGATGGAAACCTCGACGCGCTGTAGCGGCGGCGTGACGCGGTGCATAACGCGCTCCACGCGCTTGGCCGTATTCGTGAACTCGTGCTGTCCCAGTACATGTGTGTCGGGGTCGTAGATGTCGTCGAGTTCGGTGCCGCGCATCGTAAGCCATTCTTGCACGTTCTCGAGCTTGATATCCGATTTGACGGGCAGGAAGAACGCAAGGATCACGCCGGCGAGTGTGGCATGTACTCCCGAGTTGAGCATGCAGAACCACAAAACGATACCGAGCACGATGTAGTAGCGCGCATGATATACCTGCAACAGGTTGAGCATCCACAGTCCGCCGCAGACCAACACTGCGGCCGCCAGCCAAGGCACGCTGGGCGTCTGTCCGTAGAAGAGCGCGATGACCACGATGCCCAGCAGGTCGTCGGCGATGGCCAATGTGGAGAAGAACACCTTGGCGGCGGGGGCGACCTTGTCGCCCGCGAGCGACATGATGCCGAGCGCGAATGCGATGTCGGTGGCGATCGGCACGGCCCAGCCGCTCATGGCGCCGCCCCAGTTGAGCGCGGCGTAGATGAGGGCGGGTGCGGCCACGCCGCCGCATGCGGCGAGAATGGGCATCATGGCTTGACGCGGGTTGGTGAGTACACCGGCCGTCAGCTCGAATTTAAGCTCGATGCCAACGCTCAAAAAGAAAATGGCCATCAGAAAGTCGTTGATAAAACCCTCGAGCGACATGGATCCCTTAAAGGCACCCACCTGTATGGCGAGTGGGGCCTCTAGGAATTCGCGTACCGGGTAGTACGCGTCGGTGTTGGCGACGATTACGGCGAGAATGGCCGCTCCCACCATGGCGGCGGCGGCGATGGTGCCGTTGGTGGTGATGCGCTTGATGCTCCGCTTGTGCTCGAGGCGCTTGGCCACTGCGGGCACGGCCACGATATGCGAAGAGCTGCTGGGCTGGTTCATGGTTCCTCCGATTGCGTGCGGCGCGGCGTGTGCCGGCCGATACGGGGCACTAGCTTATACCGAATCGGGCGCGTCGCTTTCCGAATACCCGAAGGCCGCGCGGATAAATCCAGACGATTGCCGCGCGGTTACCTTTCTGTTTCGGGGGGTTACCAGTTGGTTTCGGAGGCGGACAGCTTCTCTGCGCTCTGGCATGTTGTGGTGCAACCCGTCCATATGGGAGGGCGGGCGTTTTGTAGGGGACGTTATCCAAAGGGGGATATATGTTCAGTTCGGCAGATGTGACGTGGACGCTTGTGGGGGCGTTTCTCGTCTACTTCATGCAGGCGGGCTTTGCCTTGTGCGAGGCCGGCCTCACCCGTGCCAAGAATACCGGCAACATCCTGATGAAGAACCTCATGGACTTCTGCATCGGTACGCCGTGCTATTGGCTCGTGGGCTTCGGTATCATGTTCGGCAGCGCTGGTCCGCTGATCGGCAGCTTCGACCCGTTCATCTTGGGCGAGTACGACTTCGGCACGCTGCCCACCTGGGTCTACGCGCTGTTCCAGACGGTGTTTTGCGCCACGGCGGCCACCATCGTTTCGGGCTCCATGGCCGAGCGCACCAACTTCAAGGCCTACTGCCTCTACTCCGCCGCGATCAGCTTGATCGTGTACCCCATCTCCGGTCACTGGATCTGGGGCGGCGGCTGGCTCGCCGAGCTCGGCTTCCACGACTTTGCCGGCTCCACGGCCGTGCACTACGTCGGCGGCGTCACGGCCTGCCTCGGCGCCTACCTCTTGGGGCCGCGCATCGGCAAGTACGACAAGGACGGCAACCCTCGCGCGATCCTCGGCCACAACATGACCGCCATGGCGCTCGGCGTCTTCATCCTCTGGTTCTGCTGGTTCGGTTTCAACGGCGCCTCTACCGTCTCGATGACCGGCGACGATGTTATGACCAACGCCGGTCTCATCGTCTTCAACACCAACCTCGCGGCCGCCATGGCCACCCTTGCAGCGATGATCTTCACCTGGGTTCGCTACGGCAAGCCCGACGTATCGCTCACCTTTAACGCCTCGCTTGCCGGTCTTGTGGCCATCACCGCTGGCTGCGATGTTATGGATCCGTTCGGCGCGGCCATCACCGGCGGCGTTGCCGGCGTGCTCGTGGTGCTCTCGGTTGAGTTCTTCGACAAGGTCGCCAAGATCGACGACCCCGTCGGCGCCGTTTCGGTGCATGGCGTATGCGGTTTCTTCGGCACGTTCTGCGTGGGTTTGTTTGCAACTGACGGTGGTTTGTTCTACGGCGGCGGTTTTGCCAAGGTGGGTACCCAGCTGCTCGGTTCCGTCTCGGTCGCTGCGTGGGTGCTCGTGACGATGTTCATCGTGTTCAAGGTCATCGACAAGGCTATCGGACTGCGTGTTCCCGAGGAGATCGAGATCGACGGTCTCGATTTCGCCGAGCACGGTTTGCCGACGGCGTACTCCGGCTTCGCTATCTCCGACCCAACCTATGCGAACCTCGAGCTTGTGGATCCCAACGAGGGCACCGATTTGGGTGAGGACGACATCGATAAGGCTTCCGAGGCCAAAATCAACGCCGCCGTGCCCGTGGTGGAGGCGCCCGTTGCAACTGGCATGCATAACATCTCGGTGTGCTGCAAGGCCAGCAGGCTCGATGAGCTCAAGGGCGAGCTCAACAAGATCGGCATCACCGGCATGACGGTTACGCAGGTAACGGGCTACGGCTTGCAGAAGGGCGCGGGCGAGAAGTACCGCGGCGTCGAGGTCGATGCCCGCCTGCTTCCCAAGGTGAAGATCGAGATCGTGGTCGGCAACATTCCCTACCAGAAGGTCGTCGACGTCATCAAGCGCGTGCTGTACACCGGCCATATCGGTGACGGCAAGATCTTCGTCTACGGTGTGGAAAAGGTCTTTAAGGTCCGCACTGGTGAAGAGGACCTTCTGGCCCTCACCGACCAGGCAGAGTAGGGCTATCTGCGCATCTGGAACCTACGGTTAGAAGCCGCGCGGTTTGTTTTGCAAACAGGCCGCGCGGCGCGCTTTTTGTCGACTGGCCGCGCGGGCATGCTTTTCCGGCTGGCCGCGCGGGCATGTTTTGTACGTTGACCGCGCGGGTATGCTCTGCCAAGTTTCCGGCCGTCGGGATGCAAAAATAACGGTTAAGGGTAGGTCAGCGTGGAGATGCAAAGTATACCTAGCTGGTGCCAATTTCTGACCTGCGGAAACGTAAATGGAAATGCGCCTCTACTGAGCGCCCCTCATTTCACGTACCCTTAACCGTATTTTTTGAAGTGCTCGGTGCGGCCGTCTCGGGTTTTCGAGACGAACCTTCCCCGAAATATGGACGCATCGCAGACCGACTGGGCCGCGAGAACTCGCTCCGCCGGGGGCATGCCTGCAGGGGGTCTAGAACTCGATGGCGAGCGTGACGGGGCAGTGGTCCGAGCCGAAGATGTCGCCGCGGATGTCGGTTGCGCGTACCTTGTCGGCTACGCTGTCGCTTACCAGGAAGTAGTCGATGCGCCAACCTGCATTGTTCTTGCGCGCGTTAAAGCGGTAGCTCCACCAGCTGTAGACGCCCTCGATATCGGGGTGCTGCATGCGCCATGTATCGGTGAATCCGCTGTCTAGGAGCTCGGAGAACTTCCCTCGTTCCTCGTCGGAAAAGCCGGCGTTGCCACGGTTGCTCTTGGGGTTCTTGAGGTCGATCTCCTCGTGTGCGACATTGAAGTCGCCGCAGGTGACGACCGGCTTGCCTGTCTCTTCCTCAAGTCCGTGAAGAAAACGGCGATAAGCGTCGTCCCAAGCCATGCGCACATCGATGCGCGCTAGCTCGTTTTGCGCATTGGGCGTATAGACGTCAACAAACCAGTAATTCTCAAACTCGAGCGCGCATACGCGACCCTCGGTTGCGGCGGCGCGCACAAGCTCGGTCGCCTCGCCTTCGTCGGCGTGGATCAGCACGGCATCGGCGTGTCGTACCGAAAGAGGCTCTTCGCGGCTGAACACCGCTGTGCCCGAGTAGCCTTTGCGCTCGGCGTAGCTCCAGGTTTGGTGATAGCCGGGGAGCTCGATCTCAACCTGCCCTTCCTGCAGCTTGGTTTCCTGCAGCGCCAGCACATCCACATCGAGTGCGGCGGCGATATCGGTAAAGCTCGGGTCTTTTTTGAGCACGGCACGCAGGCCGTTGACGTTCCATGAGGCAAAGGTATAGGTGCGGGACATGCGTACTCCCTTGATGATGACGTTTCTTGATGGCAACGAACCCATTTAGGGTAAGGCATCGGGCGCATGTCGACCTGCTGATTTCTTGCGACATCGTGCGAACGTTCGGTTTATGCGCACCGCACGGATACAATGGAATGCATCTGAGTGATTTTTCCGTCCGGGCCTCGCGCGGCGGCATCTGTGCTGTCGTGGCATACGGGCGGTTTTTCGAGGAGGATCTATGGCCCGCGATACCAAGACCTGGCGCTGCGGAAAATACGAGCTGAGCTTTGAGCGCCCCCGCATTATGGGCGTGCTCAACGTTACGCCCGATTCGTTCAGTGACGGCGGCGAGCACTTCGATACCGACGCCGCCATCGCGCATGGCCTTGAGATGCTCAATGCCGGAGCCGATATCATCGATGTGGGCGGTGAGTCCACGCGCCCCGGGTTCACGCCGGTCGATCCCGACGAAGAGGCGCGTCGCGTGCTGCCGGTGGTGCGTGCACTCGCAAAAGAGGGCGCGATCGTCTCTATCGACACCCGTCATGTCGAGGTTGCCAAGGCTGCCGTTCGCTGCGGTGCTTCCGTGGTCAACGACGTAACCGGTTTCACCGATCCGCGCATGGTCGACTTCGTCAAAACCTGCAACTGCGGCGTCATCGTGATGCATGCCGGTGAGCTGGCCGAACCTACGCGTACCCATGCGACGGTGCAGCTTGATACCTCTGCCGCGGCTTTCGTTGCCGAGATGGCGCGCGAGGCGGCCGAGAAGAAGACCGCTTCCGGCAAGGGACGGGCGCGCGGACACCGCAAGCTGCTGGGCGAGACGAAGCTTCCCGGCGGCTTGGTGCAACCGTCCCTGTTCGGCGATATCCCCAACGGGAGCGACGCGGGCGACGTTGACGCCGAGGCTCAGGTCGAGACTGACGAGGCGATGGCCGCGGGCGCAACGGATGCAGGTCAGGCGTCGTCCGAGGCCCTCGCGCCCTCTGCTTCCGATGCCAAGACGAGTGCCGGCGCTGCCGCAGCTCAGCTTGAGGTCGACTCCGCGGGCGAGCCTACGCCGCGTCGTTTGACGGGGCAGGCGCGTCAGCAGGCGGCCGTCAACGCGGCTCGTCAGGCGGTTATCGACGACAGCCTCGCCAACATGATGCGCCGCAACGCCCGTCGTGACGAAGCGCGCGTGAGCAATACCAGCTCGCAGCTGCGTCGCTTCACCCTGCCCGACTCGGCGCCCATCATGCGTCGTGTCATGGGCTTCCTTTCCGATCAAGCTCGTGCGCTGGTGCATGCCGGCGTTGCGCGTGATCGCATCTGCATCGATCCGGGCCCGGGCTTCGGCAAGAGCTGCAACGAGGACATCGTCATCCAGCGCGAGACCGCTAAGATGGCGTCGTTGGGCTATCCGCTGATGTGCGCTGTGTCGCGTAAGCGTTTCGTCGGTGCGGTTACCGGCGTCGCCGATGCTCAGGACCGCGATCCCGCAACCTATGGCGTGTGCCTGGGCGCTATCCAGAGCGGCGCCAACATCGTGCGCGTGCATGACGTGGCAGGGTTCTCCCAGTTCCTCAACGCGTTTTGGGCCGTGGCTAAGCCGCAGCCGCGCCGCGCTTTCGTCGCGCTCGGCTCTAATAAGGGCAACCGTCTGGATAACATCCGCGCCGCACGTGACCTTGTCGCGGAGATTCCGCTGACGTGCGTATCCAATTGTTCGCGTATCTACGAGAGCGAGCCTGCCTACGAGGAGCGTCAGGACGCTTTTGCAAACGCGGTCATAGAGATCAAAACCGAGCTTGCTCCCATCGTGCTGCTCGATGAGCTGCTGGCCATCGAGACCAAGATGGGCCGCAAGCGTACGGCGCGCACCAAACCCAACGGCCCCCGCATCATCGATCTCGATCTGCTATGGATGGACGGCGAGATTCACGGCGGCACTAAGCTGCGTCTGCCGCATCCGCTGCTGGGTGAGCGCGATTTCGTGCTGGTGCCGCTTGAGGACCTCATGCACGATCCGGCGCGTTTCTTCCGTTACGAGGGCATCGACGTCAAAGAGCCCGAAGAGCGCGTGGGGCACATCGTGGGCGAGCTGGGGCGTCTGTAATGGCCGCGCTTGAGATGCTCGCGCTGCCGGCGGAGTCGCTTGTCGATGAGGTGCGTGAACGCGCCCGCGCTGGCGCCGAGGCCGGGTTTTGCGCCGCCGCTACAACCGATGAGGGGTTAACGTTTGCACTGGTGCTGCGCCCCGCTGTGCGCATGGGCGATTTCCATGCCCTGCCGTTTGTTGCGGCCATGGGCGTCGTCGACGCGCTGCGTGCACAAGGCAAGGCCGATGAGGTCGGTATTCGCTGGCCTGGCGATATCGTGTGCGGAGCTCCTGCGTTCGAGACCGAGCTTGCGAGGGTCGCGCTGGCCGCCGGTGCGGGCGAGGGCGGTATGTTCGCGGTGACGAGCATTGCCTTAGATGAGGCAGGCGTTCGGTCCCTTGGTTTTGAAGAGCCGCTTTCGGAGATAGCTCAGAGCATGGTGGACGCCATCGCCGCGCGCGTGGACGGCTGGGCAGAGTCGCTTGCCGGTAAACAGGTGGCGGGCCCTTTGGCTCCCGTGCTCGCGGAGTATTTCGATATGGTGCCGGCGCTCGGGCACCGCGTGGCGGCGCTTTCGCCCAATGGACATCCGCTGGCCATCGGCACGTTCGCCGGCATCGATGTGTGGGGCCGCGCCACGATCAAGACGGCCGTCAACGAGCAGGAGTTTGCTCCCGAGGTGGCGCGTATCCGTCCGCTGTAGCAGCGGAGGCTTATTTTCGGGCTAGCCCTTCAGGCGTCGGTAGATCTCGCAGATGCCCTTAAGCGTGAGCTGGCTGTCTATGACATCGAACACGTCGGTCGAGTCGGCGACCACGGTGGCAAGACCGCCGGTGGCGATGACGGTGGGCTTGGCGGTACAGCCTTCTGCGGAAAGCTCGGCTTCGATACGCGCTACCAGGCCTTCTGCCATGGCGGCAGCACCCATTACGGCGCCGCTCTGCACGCATTCGACGGTATTGCGGCCGATGGCATGCGCAGGGGCCTCAAGCGAGACGCTGGCGAGTTTGGCCGCGCGTGAAACAAGGGCGTCCATGGAGATGCGGATCCCGGGGGCGATGGCGCCTCCGATGTAGTAGCCGCGCTCGTCGACGACATCGATATTGGTCGCGGTGCCGAAATCCACAACGATGGCCGGCGCACCGTAGGCGGCCTCGGCGGCGACAGCGTTGGCGATGCGGTCGGCGCCCACCTCCGAAGGATTGGGTGCGCAGATCTTGGTAACAGATGCGGTTTGCGCACCCACGACCACCGATTGGGCGCACAGACGGTCTGCCACGGCGTGCCACTCGCGGGAGAGCTGGGGCACCACGCCTGCGAAAGCGATAGCGTCTACCTGCGAAATATCCAGATCGCACATACGAAAATACCCCTCGAGGCGCATGTGGATCTCGTCAGCGGTATAGGTTCGATCGGTGGGCATGCGCCAGGCATGCACCAGCTTGTCGTTATCGAACAGGCCGAGTGCAGTCTGCGTGTTTCCCATGTCAATCGCTAAAAGCATGAAAGCGCCTCCCTTAAAAGCCGCTGCCCATTGTACCTAGAGAGCAGGGGGAGACTGTTGAGCTTGCGGGAAAAGCGGTGCGGGGGTTGTGGGGCGTGCTCGGTAGCCTTGCGCTGACTAGTCGTTATTCGACTTGGGCTTGCGTCCGCGTGGTTTATCGACCAGGGCGTCCGCCCCGCCTTCGCGGAATTGACGGCACCAAGCCTTTACCGAACTCTCGGAGGGTACATGGTGCTTCACCATGACTTCCCGAACGGTAAGACCCCGTGCGCGATCTTGCACGACGGCAAGTTTGGTTTCAAAAGAATAGACGTGATGCCTTGCCCCGGCGTTGAGCAGCGCTTCTTCACCGCCTACCGAGTACGTACGTGCCCACTGACGAGCTGTTGCTTCGGGGATGTTGAGTTTGCCCGCCAAGGCACGGTGCCCGACACCCTTTGCAAGAATCTGCGCGGCTTGTTTTCGAGTTTTTTCGCTATACGTGCGTGTTCGTTTATCAGCCATTTCCCAAACACATCTCGGGTCTATAAAAAGGTAGTAAATTTGTACTCTTTTGCGCACGTTGATAGTAGCATCCCGCTTTGCTAAATCCCGCGAAAGTTTAGGGATTTGCATCTAATTTGATAGCCCTTTAACAATTTATGCAGGTAAAGTGCATCTTGTTGGATACGCCTGCGGTGCCTATCGCTAAATTTGCATAAAGTCAGACAATTTTAAGTGTGTGAAAAGCTTGTATTAGGGCGCGATTCTTATCGATTGAAGCTGCCGTTGAAGGGCTTTACGTGTTCGGAATGTGAAGGATTGCAACGCCGCAAATTAGTTCTTGATTAGACGTTGGTAAGCGCATAATATTCTTTCTTGCGCACAAGGTGCGTCCAGACATTGCGGGGTGGAGCAGTCTGGTAGCTCGCCGGGCTCATAACCCGGAGGTCGTAGGTTCAAATCCTGCCCCCGCGACCAAGAAGTTGCAGCTCGGAAGCTTAACGGCTTCCGAGCTTTTTTGTTTTAAGCCCATCCCGGGGGCGAAATTCTCAATTTGCGTTGTTTGCGATTGAGTCCAAGCTGGTTTAGAGCGACTCTCGCATTGTCCAAGTTGACGGCTGGCTGTGTGGCCCTACGCCGTAATGGGCCGCATTGCAGCGGTGCGGTGCTCCCGTATGCCAGCGCTGTCAGTGGAAAGTACATTTTTGCTGGGTTTGGCCTGAATTCATGCTTGCCAAGAACCGTCGGGGTGGGGTTCAATGGACAAGTTGGATTTTATGCATATAAAGGCCTCATCAGTCTTTCTTGAAGGGACGACTTCCATGAAGAAACGATCCCTGCTCTTTATCCTCTGCGCAGCGCTATTTGCCGCGGTCATCCTCGCCCTCCCGTCCGGAGCCTGGGCCGACGAAGACTACGTTGCCAAGTGCGGTGACAAGGGGTATGACACCCTCCAGAAGGCCATCGATGCTTGCCCGAGTGGCGGGGAGGTCGAGCTTCTCAAGAATACTGAAGAGAGGGTCACGCTTAGCCAGAGCAACGGCTTTGTCTCTAAGGACATCACGCTTAACCTCGGTGGCAATACGCTCAGCAGCAGCGACGGCATTCCCGTCATCGTCTCTGCCGCTGGCAACATCACTATCAAGAACGGCTTCATCGACGGCCACAGGGAAGGCGTCTACGTTAGTTCCTACATTTACGGCGACGCTATCGTCACGCTCGAGAACGTCAACGTGACGTCCGACATCCTTCAGGCCGTGAGCGTCAGCGATGAAACGCTCACCATCAACGGTGGCACCTACACGGTCAAGTCGAACAACAGCTCCGAGGTGCTCCTTGTGAACGGTGGCAAGGTGACCGTCAAGGACGGCGCCTTCACCAGCGGCAAGAAGAGCTCCACCTGCGCGCGCTACAATGGTGGCAGCCTTAAGATCGAGGGCGGCGCCTTCTCAAACAACGTGGGCCTCACCGGTAGCGATACCGATCTCACCATTACGGGCGGCACCTTTGGCAATGCCACCAATGCTGCCTACGTTGACGATGGCTACGCCATGTATCTCTCCTCTGCAACGCCCGGCC
>CAVGWH010000040.1:0-73973 GCA_963633065.1 Oribacterium sp. | reverse complement strand
CATCAGCAGATCGAGACGGCGGGCAAGACGGTCGACAGCATCATCACCACGCGCACTAACGTGATGGAACGCACCTTGAAGAGCATCGATGCCATGGGCGATTCCGATGAGGCCGAGCGCGTGCTCGGGATGGACGGCGCGGCATTGCCGAAGGATCCGGACGGGACGAACGAACCGCGTAGGCCGGGTACGTCGGGGGAGGGCGAGGCGTGATGCCGCGCGAGTCGAACGCCTCCAAACGCGAACGCGCCATCGAGGTGTGCGAGCGCCTCGATCGACGTTACGGGCCGGTCGAGTGCTTCTTGGACCATGAGAATCCGTATCGGTTGCTCATCTCGGTGTTGCTATCGGCGCAGACGACCGACGCGCAGGTGAACAAGGTCACGCCCGAACTGTTTGAGAGGTGGCCCGATCCCGAACGTCTGGCTTGCGCTTCTTATGCGGAGGTCTGCGAGGTTATCCATTCGCTGGGCTTTTACAAAAGAAAGGCGAAGCACGCTATAGAGGCGGCGCAGATGCTCGTTGCCGATTATGGCGGCGAGGTTCCCGCTGACATGAAGGAACTCGTCAAGCTTCCCGGTGTGGGGCGTAAAACGGCGAATATCGTACTCAACGTGGGCTTCGGCATCGTCGAGGGGATTGCCGTCGACACCCATGTCAACCGTATCGCGCATCGATTGGCGCTGAGCCCCAAGACGCATGAGAAGGAGCCGCTCAAGACCGAACAGGATCTTCTCAAGATCTTGCCCCATGAGTACTGGCATTCGGTCAACCACCAATGGATTACTTTCGGGCGCGAGATCTGCGATGCCCGGCGCCCGCGCTGCGGAGAGTGCCCCTTGGCCGACTTGTGTCCTTCGGAACGGGCGTGATCGCGAGCGGGCCTGCTTTTCTGCAGAACGACGCTGCCTTTTACGTCTTTTGTCCGTGGTAGGATACCGATAATCGAAGTTCGCATGACCCGCCGAGTGTGCCTTGGCGGGTTTTGGTGTTTGCAGGAGAGATCATGCTCATTCACAGGATTGCGGCGCAGCTTTACACCGCCGAGGGGCCGAAGGTCATCGAATCGGCGCTCGATGCGGGTGAGGACGCGACTTTGGCGGTCTCGCAGTCGGCACGTACCCTTATGGCGGCAGCGCAGTTCGCCAGGCGTCCGCGCCCGACGGTCTATATCGTTTCCGGCGAGGACGCCGCCGACCGCGCTGCCCGTGCGTTGTCGGCGTACGTGGGGCTCGAGCACGTAGCGCGTTTTCCCGAGCGCGCCGATTACCCGTGGAAAGACGTCGCCCCCGATGATGCCGTGGTGGCCCTACGCTGTGCCGCACTGGGGCGTATCGCACGCGGTGACGCTTGCATCATGGTGGCGAGCGCGCGCTCGCTTTTGCGCTGTGTGCCACCTGTCGAATCCGGCTATTGGCGCTCGATAACCTTCACCGTTGGCGAGGAAGTGCCTTTCGATCAGGTGGGAAGGCGTCTTGTGGGCATGGGCTACACCAATGCCGGGGCGGTAAGCGCACCCGGCGAGTTCTATGTGCACGGCGACACGGTGGATATCTTCCCGGCTCAGGCAAAGTCGCCGGTGCGCCTGGAGTTTTTCGGCGATGAGATCGATCGCATCCGACGCATGGTCGCATCGACGGGGCAGACCATCGGCGACGAGGAGACGATTGAGATCTTCCCCTGTCGCGAGTTGGCGTTGACCGACGATGCGGTGCATCGCATGCATGTGGCGCTTTATCGTGCGAGTCGGGACGATACGGAGTTGGCTGCCCTGCTCGAGATGGTCGATGCGCGTGTGGTGACGCCCGAGCTCGATCGCTTCCTGCCGGTGATGTACGAATCAACGGTGAGCCCGCTTGCGCATGTAAGCGACGATACGCTCGTGGTGCTTTCCGAGCCGCGATCGCTTTTCGACGATTGCTCGCGTGCCTATGAGGATCTTGAGGCGCGCGCCGGAAATGCCGGTATCGCGCGCCTGGACGGATTGTATGTCCGTCCCCAACAGCTCGATTTCGGGCATCAGCAGCGCTTGAACTACGTGAGCCTGATCCGTGCCGGCGGCACCGTGACGGCTGAGCTCAAAGTCGAGCAGCCTGCTATCGCGGGGTCGGACACACGTTTTATCAGCCGCATCCAAGAGGTGGTGGCCAACCGTTCAGCGGTGGTGTTCGCTATCCCCGACCGTGGTGCTCGCGAGTCCATGGAGCTCACTTTTGGGGACGAGTCCATCCCGTTCGAGGAATCGCTGACGGCGGCCCCGGAGAATGCGGGGGATCTGGGCACTTCGGTGCATGTTGCGGCGGCCGGTTCATCGGAGCGTTTGGTCGCGGGCGCCCGCCGTGAAGCCTCTATCTCAAAGCGATCTGCCGATGCGCTTAACGCACGTTCGCTTGAAGAGGGTGCCATGCAAGTGGTGCCTACGCTCACGCTTGGGCGCGTGACGTTTACCGATGCGGCGTTTCCGCAGGGTATCGTGGTTCCCGAGGCGCACCTAGCGGTATTCTCCATTGCCGATCTCAATGCGCGCATGGATGCTGTGCACAATAAGCGCCGTCGAAAGGTCGATATCACCGAGGTGACGTTCCCCTTTAAACCGGGGGATTACGTAGTGCATGCCACGCACGGTATCGCTTTGTTTTCCGAGATCGTGCGCCAGGAAGTGGGCGGCAAGGAACGCGATTATTTCCTATTGGAGTATGCCGATGGCGACAAGCTCTATGTGCCGCTTGAGCAGGTCGACCGCATTTCGCGCTACGTTGGACCTGACGGAGACAAGCCGCGCCTGACGCGTCTCAACACCGCCGACTGGAGCCGTGCGACCACCAAGGCGCGCAAGAGCGCCAAGAAGCTCGCGTTTGACCTGGTCGATCTCTACACGCGCCGCGCTTCGGTGACGGGTATCGCCTGTCCGCCCGATACGCCCGAACAACAGGAGATGGAGGAGAGCTTCCCTTACGACGAGACGCGCGATCAGCTTGAGGCCATCGCCGATATCAAGGCCGACATGGAGGCGCCCAAACCCATGGACCGTCTGCTCTGCGGTGATGTGGGCTTCGGTAAAACCGAGGTCGCCCTGCGTGCGGCCTTTAAGTGCGTCGATTCGGGTCGTCAGGTCATGGTGCTCTGCCCGACGACGATTCTGGCTCAGCAGCACTACGAGACGTTTTTCGAGCGGTTTGCCCCCTTCGGTATCGAGGTCGAGGTGCTGAGTCGTTTTCGTACGCCCGGCCAGCAGAAGCGTGCGCTTGCGGCTTTCGCCGAGGGAAAAGTCGAGGTACTGATCGGTACCCATCGCTTGCTGTCAGCTGACGTCAATCCCCATAACCTCGGCCTTGTGATCATTGACGAAGAGCAGCGCTTCGGCGTACAGCATAAAGAACAGCTCAAGAATCTGCGTGAGCAGATCGATGTGCTCACACTTTCGGCCACACCCATCCCGCGTACGATGCAGATGGCCATGAGCGGTGTGCGTGACATGAGTCTCATCACCACACCGCCCACCGGGCGTCGCCCCGTTGCGGTGCATGTGGGCGAGTACGATCCCGATGTGGTGAGTGCCGCGATTCGTCTCGAGGTGCAGCGCGGCGGGCAAGTGTATTACGTGAGCAACCGCGTCAAGACCATCGATGACGCGGTGGAGCGCGTGCATGAGGCGGCTCCCGAGGCGCGGGTGGGCGTGGCCCATGGCAAGATGAGTCCGCGCGAGGTGGAAGACGTGATGATTCAGTTCGCCACCAAGAAGATCGACGTTCTTATCGCCACCACGATCGTGGAAAGCGGTATCGACAACGCCCATGCGAACACGTTGATCATCGAGGACTCGCAGCGTTTGGGCTTGGCGCAGCTCTACCAGCTCAAGGGGCGCGTGGGGCGCTCCGCCACACAGGCCTATGCGTACTTCATGTTTCCGGGCGAACTTCCGCTTACTGAGGAGGCTACGGCTCGCCTGACGGCTCTCTCCGAGTTTCAGGATTTGGGCAGCGGCATGCGTATCGCCATGCGCGACCTTGAGATTCGTGGTGCCGGTTCGCTTGTAGGCGCCGAGCAACATGGCAACCTTTCGAGTGTGGGTTTCGATCTGTTCACGCAAATGCTCGGGCAGGCGGTGGCTGAGGCGCGCGGTGATGATGGCGCTGTCATCGATGCGGCGGGCGTGGCCATCAACTTGCCAGCAGACTTCTACCTTGATGAGGAGTATCTGCCGCGTGTGGACGAGCGCGTGATGGTGTACCGCAAGGTCGCGGCGGCGGAGGACCTCGAAGCGCTGGACGAGGCTCAGCAAGATTGCGAGGCCGCGCACGGTGAGCTTCCGCAGGCGGCGCTCAATTTGTTCGACAGGGCACGCCTCCGTATACGTGGCGGACGTCTCGGGCTCGAGAGCGTGTCGTGCACGGGCGGGCGCCTGGTCTTTCAGGGTATCGATGTTCCCAAGAATGTAGCGTTTGAACTCAAGAGCCGCTATGGGGCTGTCAATTTCCCTAAAAGCCGAAAGCTATCGGTTCCCTATAAAGCGGGTGCCGGTGCCGGAACGGGTCTCGGACGCGGTCTTGATGCCAGCGATTCCGCTGGCCCTGTGGCTGCGGCCCTTACGATACTCGAGCAACTCGGCGCAAGCGGCGATGACGACTAGCTCTAGTTGTTGACGCCGCATCGGCCGTTGCTGAAAGACGGTTGGCCTCGGGCGCCCCGCTTTCCTTGGAGGCAGGGCGCCCTCTTTTCCGGTGATAGGCGGCTTTAATGGGTTAGAGGGGCAAGGAATGATGGTTTCCCATGGCTTACTTTCGGAAAATGGGGAGTAAAAGAAGGGGCCTTGAGTAGAAAGCTGCTACAAGTCCCATTTTCCTGCGGAAATGGCATCAAAAATGGCGGTCTACCGGGGCTGGTGACTGTTACTCCCCATTTTCCGAAAGTAAGCCATAGGAAACCATTTGAATCGGGTAAATTTTGATACACTCTGCCGGCACGCTGGTCAAAAATGATGCACGTGCAGTTCGATTGATGATGAGGAAAGATATGGTCACTTTCGAGAACGATTATTCCTTTGGCGCCCATCCTGCAGTGTTGCAGGCGCTGATCGATACCAATATGGAGCCCATGACAGGTTACGGCATGGATGCCCATTGCGCTCATGCTAAAGAGCTGATCCGGGATGCATGCGAGGCACCCGATGCCGAGGTGTTTTTCATCTCGGGTGGTACGCAAACCAACCAAGTGGTGCTCGATATGTTGCTCGCGCCGTACGAGGGGGTTGTCGCTGCGGAAACAGGACACGTTGCGTGCCATGAAGCCGGTGCCATAGAATTCGGTGGCCATAAGGTGCTTACCGTTCCCGCTCATGATGGCAAGATGCGCGCTGACGAGCTCGAGCGCTTTATCGAGTTGTTCTACCAGGACGGCAATCACGAGCACATGGTGTTCCCCGGCGCGGTATACATATCGTTCCCGACCGAGTTCGGAACGCTTTACAACAAGGCGGAGCTTCAGGCGCTTTACGGTGTGGCTCAAAAGTACGACATCCCATTATTCGTGGATGGCGCGCGCCTTGCGTATGCCCTTGCGAGCGACGAATGCGACGTCTCTCTGCCCGAGCTTGCTGAGCTCTGCGACGTGTTCTATATCGGGGGCACAAAGTGCGGGACGCTTTGCGGCGAAGCGGTGGTTTTCCCCAAAGGAAAGACGCCCACACACCCAATTCCGCGTATCAAGCAGCATGGCGCCTTGCTTGCCAAGGGACGCCTGCTGGGGGTGCAGTTTGAGGCCTTGTTTACCGACGGCCTGTATTTGGAAATCGGTCGCACGGGCATCGATGCTGCCAAGAAGCTGAAAGCGCTTCTGCTCGAACGCGGTGCTCATTTTCTGCTGGAATCGCCTACCAACCAGCAGTTCGTCATCGTCGGAAAGGCGGAATACAAGCGGTTGCAGCAATATATGCCGGTGAGCTATTGGGACGCCGTCGATGACGGGCATGTCGCGATTCGTCTGGCGACGAGTTGGGCCACGACGGATGCCGATATCGATGCTCTGGCTGAGATTTGGCAGGGTTAGCATGACGAAGAATGTCGATGCGGCCATCATGGCGAGCGGGTTGGAAGGTGAATCGGTGGGCGAGCCGCTGAACGGTGAGGTCGGCGCGGGCGTGAGAGCGGGTGCCAGGACAAGCGCGTGGGCCAGAGTGGGGACCGATGCGATTGCGGAAACCGATACGATCACCATACGTAGAGCGACCCCCGATGATGCTCCTGCACTTTTAGGCATTTACGCTCCTTATGTGCTCAAAACCGCGATTACCTATGAATACGAGGTTCCGAGTGAGGACGAGTTTAGGCGACGTATCGCGCACACGCTGAAGTCCGGCTATCCGTACCTGGTGCTCGAGCGCGGGGGAAGGACCGTTGGTTACGCCTATGTAGGACGTCTACATGAGCGCGCCGCCTATGACTGGGCAGTCGAAACATCGATTTATCTTGCGGAAGGTGAGCGCGGACATGGTGCGGGACGCACACTGCACGATGCGCTCGAGGCCGCCTTGCGCGCGATGGGGATACTCGATATGTGCGCTTGCATCGCCACGCCTAATGGGGCAAACGATGAGTACCTCACGCGCAACAGCGAACAATTCCATGCTCATCTGGGATATCGCAAGGTGGGGGAGTTCGTGCAGTGCGGCCAAAAATTCGGGCGTTGGTACAACATGGTCTGGATGGAGAAATCGCTCGGCGTGCGCATCTCGAATGCTCCAGCGCCCAAGCGTTTTGATGAGGTCGCCGCCTTGTTGGGGTATCGCTAGATACGGCCTGTCGGGGCATCGCCGGTCCTTGGCTGTTCTGACAAGCCGAGCCGGGTTCGTGCAGGCCTGGGACCGCTGAGACATTGCCCTTTACGAAGGAACCGGCCGAAAGTTCTTACCTGTTAGCCGATCGGCTCGGTATAGGCTGCGCGGTCGGTGCGCATGACGCGCTTGGAAACGTGCAGAGGCTCGCCGTGTGTGTCGTGTACGTAATCGGTTATAAGCATGAGCGCCGTCTCACGCGGCACATCCAGGAGAAACGCCTCATTGGGATTAGCGAAGCAGACCTCGAATGTTTTGTTTCCCTTTCCCGGTGCGCAGTGGAATAGCTGCCTGAGGGTCGCATAGAGCGACCCTTCCAAATCCTTTTCGATGAGCGGGCTGAACATCGGGGGCAGGTACGTTGTTTCGATGCAAAACGGCACGTCATCGAGGTAGCGGAGCCTAACGAGCCTGACCAGCGTCGAGCCGGGAGCCGCGCCTAAAAACTTCGCGATTCTGCCTGCTCCCTTGACACGGCCCGCATCAACCACGCGTGTTGTCGCGACGCCCCCCGATGTCTCGGTTTTGCTGGTGAAGCTTGTGAACACCATTTCGTTTTCATCGAGGGTGGGAACATGCGCCACGAAGGCTCCGCGCCCGCGCTCTTTGCGCAGCAACCCATCATCGACAAGCACCTGAAGCGCGCGGCGCACCGTGCTGCGCGAGAAACCCGTTTCCTGCATAAGTTCGGTTTCGGAGGGAAGTTTGAAACCGAGCGGATAGAGCCCCGAGCGAATGCGGTTACGCAATGTCTTGGCAAGAGATTCATAGCGGATAGAGCGTTGTGGCATGGAATCGGTCATCGTTAAACCTATATCTAACTTGTATGCTGCATGTATTACGGCATATACCTACGCTTTAAGATAACTGCAGTATAGAGCTATTACTAATCAAAATATACAAAATCCTATATGCATTACTTTAGATACAACTACTAGATAAGTTTTGCGAACCTTTCTATCTTTCGAATCATCGAGAAGAGCGCGAGGAAGAAAGGATGATGCGCGATGCCGATGACAGATGAAGTCAGGCTGCTGGTCTCGGAGATTCTGAAGGAGCGCGAGGCGACGGGAGGAATCGATCGTGTGGTCTGGATCGGAGCCGGCGGCTCCAACGGAGGCAACTATCCTGCGCAGTATTTCATGGAGCACGAGGCTGATGTCATAGTTTCATCGATGTACACGAGCAATGAGTTCGTGCATGCCGCGCCAGCGTACGTCGGCCCGCACACGCTCGCCGTCGCCGTCTCCATGCGCGGTACGCCCGAAACCATCGAGGCCGCGCGCGTGGCGCATGAGCGCGGGGCGGCGACGCTTGCCGTCTACGTAGATGAGTCCGGTCTTACCGAGGTGTGCGATCGTTCCCTGCGCTATAACAGCCTCGCTGTCGATGAGTCCGATATGGGTCGGACCAATTCGGCTGCCGTTCTGGATATCGCGATCGAGCTGGTGCAGCAGACGGAAGGTTATGCCGGGTACGAAGATGCAATGGCTGCTTTTGACTTGATCGACCCCATCTATCGCAAGGCATTTAGGTATACGCAACCGCTTGCTCAGAAGTGGGCGGCGCAGAATGCCGACAAGCCAACCATCAATGTGATGGCGCAGGGCCCGCTCTTCGGGGCTGCGTATGTTTTCTCTATCTGCAATGTGCAGGAGATGCTGCAGATCGATTCGTGCACGATCAACACATGCGATTTCTTCCATGGACCGTTTGAGATTCTCGATAAGCGCACCTCTCTGTTTCAACTCATTTCCGTCGGCCGCACGCGCGTCAACGACGAGCGCGGCACAGCGTTTCTGCGCAAGCATGGCGGTGAGCGCATCTACCTCCTCGATGCCAAGGAGCTGGGACTTAACGACATCAAGGACAGCGTGAGCGAGTACTTCAACCATCTGATTTTCGCGCCGATCCTCAACAACGTGTATATGCGGGCGCTTTCGATTGCCACGCATAAGGACTACACCACGCGCCGCTACATGTGGAAGGGCGGCTACTAGGTTGCTGAAAGGTCGGCTGGTGATTTCCGAGGGTTCGCATGCAAGCGGCCAGCGGAGCCGCCAGACCGATGGGGGTTCGGAAAGAGGCGCTCTTGGAGCACTCAAAAGATCGCTGAGAACTCCTCGCGGAGATGCAGTTAGAAGCCGAAGCAAGAAAGTGAAATCAAGATTCTGTGCGCTGCCTCCATTAGCCGATTCTGGCTTGCTAAACATCTATAACGAGTATAACGTATGCAAAACATGTTAGATACGAGGGAAGGCGAGCGGATGAAGGGCAAGCTGACAAACGGGTATGTGCTGGTGCTTGCGGCAGCATGCATGTGGGGCAGCGTCGGCATTTTCGTCAAGGCGATATCGGCGATGGCCGTGTCGTCCCAAAGCATGGCGGCCCTGCGCTTGCTGTTCGGGGCGTTGATTTTGGCGCCGGTTCTGTTCTTCAGGGGGCAACGTGTCGATGCCATCCAGCAAACGGACTCTTCCAAGGGGGCTTTGGCGGGGTTTCGCTTGAGCAAAAACACCGTCGTCCCCACTATCTTATTGGGGGCGGTCGGTCTTGCGCTATCGAATTTCATGTACTACGAGAGCATGCGGTCCGTGGGGATTTCCACCGCGTCCGTGCTGCTCTACACCTCGCCGATATTTGCGCTTGTTCTAGGACGCATCCTTTACCGCGAGGGCGTTGGCACACAGAAGCTTTTTGCTGTCGGTTTGAACGTCGTAGGATGCGTTTTAACGGTCACCGGCGGCGACTTCTCGTCGTTTTCCTTCTCGTGGTACGGTGTGATGACGGGCGTCATCGCCGGTTTGGGGGGAGCGCTCATGGCGGTATTCAGCCGTATGACATCGGCTGAGAACGATCCCTTGACGGTGACCTTTTGGGCGTTTGTAGCGGGGGCCGTATTCATGGGAGTCATCTCGTTCCCTTGGATCGATGTGCGCCAAGTGCTGAGCGTACGGCTCATATTGTTGTTGGCCGCGTTTGGCACCATCCCCACCGCGTTTGCCTACATCGTGTATATGACGGGCTTGGCATGCGATCTCGAGACATCGAAGGTCCCTGTTGTGTCGTCGGCCGAGACGGTTGTTGCCGCGGCGGTGGGGATTTATTTGTATGGTGAGGCCGCGGGCGCTATGAAGCTCATTGGAATCTGCACGGTGCTGTTCTCGATAGGTGTTATGAGTGCGACGTTTTCCGGACGGGGCGTCTCCGCAATCGTTGACCGCGTGCTCGAGGCCCTCGACTTCAATTTAAATCTGTGGCAGCGAAACAAGCATGATGACTTGCAACTTCTGAACGAGCGCTTGGCATCTGCCGGGGGAAGCTCCAAAGAAAGCGATGACTCATGGAAAAGTTGGATGTACGTGCGGTAGAGACTCGTGACCCGCGTGGGGCGATGTCTGCGACCTGCGCACGGTGGCACTTTGCGATCTGCCTGCACGGCAAAAGCTCGGGGTGGTCAAGAGTTTCCGCTTCCCATACCTCGATTTAACGAATGTTAAAGACGGATTAATACGGCAAACGGTAGAAAACGACCGGTAAAAGGTTAATACAATACGCAACAGTTTTATAACGCATAAGACGTTATAATGACCATAACGAAAAGGAGGAGGCAAGATGAATCAGATTATTCTGGCATCCCACGGCGGTTTAGCCGCCGGAGCGCGCGACACGCTCGAAATGGTTTTGGGAGATGTTTCCCATGTCCACGTGGTCTCGCTTGCACGCGACGACAAAGAGTCGATCGCCAACAAGGTGTCGGCGCTCCTGGCCACGTTTGCTCCTGACGATACCGTTTACGTGCTCACCGACATGCTCGGCAGCTCGGTGAACAACGATGTCGTCTCGCTTAGCGATCGGGGCAGGAAATTCACCGTGATCAGCGGCTTCAACATCCCGCTGGCGCTCGCGCTTGCCATGGCGCCCACTCCGCTCTCTCCCGCGGAGCTCGAGCGGACGATCGCCGAGGCACGCGAAGGGCTTCAAAATCCTTATGCGCCCAAAGAGGAGGCCGTCCTGCCGGCGCCCGCGCGCAAGGCCCGTACGCATGCTGACCGCGGGCCGGCGCGCATCGTGCTCGCACGTCTCGACTATCGCCTGCTGCACGGCCAGGTGGTCTTCACATGGACATCCAAAGTGGGTGCCGAGCGCATCATCGTCGTGGATAACGCGACTGCCAATGACGAGGCCAAAAAGGGAGCCCTCAAACTCGCCAAGCCCTCCGGCGTGCGTCTCAACGTCTTCACTGTCGAGCGCGCTCTCGCGAAGATGCCCAAGCTCAACACGCTGGGCGAAAAAGTGATGTTCATCTTCGGTAACACCGCGGAGATGCTTCAGTTCTGCGAGGGCTACAAGCTCGATCGCATCAACCTGGGCGCCACCGCCAACCATGACGGCGCCGAGCAGGTCGGCGGCAAGGACAGCTCGGTCTTTTTTGACGAAGCACAGAAGGCGGATGTCAACAAGCTTCTCGATCTGGGCGTTGAGTTCTTCGTCCAGCAAACCCCGTCATATCAGAGCGTTCAGATAGACGCGCATCTGTAGCCAACGAGGTCTTGAGCCTCTTTGAAAGGAGAAGGGTATGAATACGTTCATCAGTGCGGTGCTCGTCGGTCTTGTCGGCGTGTTCTGCATGTGGGACTCCCGCCTGCTGGGACGTCTTAACTTCGAGCAGCCGCTTGTCGGTGCCACGCTCGTGGGCCTGCTTCTGGGCGACGTGCCTACCGGCCTCGCCGTCGGCGCCGCCGTCGAGCTTGTGAGCATGGGTCTTGTGCAGGTCGGTGCCGCGGTTCCGCCCGATATGGTGCTCGGCGGCATCGTTGCTTCGGCGTTCGCCTGCCTCACGGGTGCTAGTGCCGAAACTGCCATGACCATCGCCATCCCGGTCGCCGTGCTGGGCCAGCTTTTGGGCATCGTCTTCCGTTCCATCATCGCCGCGCTCACGCACGTGGCCGACAAGCAGATCGATGAGGGGCATTTCAAAACTGCCTACCGCATGCACATACTCGCCGGCAGCGGGCTTTATGCGCTCATGTACTTCCTGCCGATTTTCCTCGCCGTCTTCGTCGGTACCGATCTGGTTCAGGCTGTGGTCGATATGGTGCCGAGCTGGCTTTCCGACGGCCTGAACGTCTCGACCAAGATCATGACCGCCTACGGTCTGGCGCTGCTGCTCACCATGATGCTCAAGAAGGGCATGACCGCCTTTTTGTTCCTGGGTTTTCTGCTCGCCGCGTACCTCAATCTCTCGGTGATCGCCGTGTCGCTTATCGGCGTGTGCCTTGCGGTGGTGTTCGTGGGCTTTAAGTTCGCGGGGGCCGGTGCCGGTGCGGCTTTGGATCCCGATTACGACCCGCTTGAAGATGACGAAGAGTAAGGAGGGGAGCAACATGGCAAACGAGCAAAACGCAACCAAGGAAATCTCCCTTAACAATAAGATCAGCCAGTTCTTCTGGCGCTCCTGGGCCATTCAGGCGTCGTGGAACTACGAACGCCAGATGAACATGGGTTTCCTTTACGGCATGGTTCCGACGCTCGATCGTCTCTATCCGGACGAGTCCGATCCTAAGCAGCTTGCCGCCAAGAAAGAGGCCTACCATCGTCACATGGCGTTCTATAACTGCACCCCTCAGACGAGTGCCTTTGTTTTGGGTCTCGCTTCCTCGATGGAAGAAGAGTACGCCCGCGACCCTGAGCACTTCGATCCTGATTCCATCAATGCGGTGAAGACCTCGCTCATGGGTCCGCTTTCGGGTATCGGCGACTCGGTGTTCCAGGGAACCATTCGCGTCATCGCGTTCGGTCTGGGCGTCCAGTTGGCCCAGCAGGGTTCTGTTATGGGCCCCATTCTGGCCATGCTCATCTCTATCGTGCCGTCGGTGCTCGTCACCTGGTTCGCGGCAAAGCTCGGCTACCAGGGAGGCCATCAATATCTGGCCAAGCTCCAGGGCGGCAACCTCATGGATAAGCTCATGTATGTGTGCGGCATCGTGGGTCTTATGGCCGTGGGCGGCATGATCGCGACGCTCATCGGCGCCACCACGCCGCTTGTGTTCTCCGATAAATCGGTGGTTATCCAGGACATCCTCGACGGCATGATGCCGCAGATGATTTCGTTGGCGCTTACCGGCCTTATGTATGCGCTCATCAAGAAGAACGTCAACACCGGGTGGCTCTTGGTGATCGCCATCGTTGGTGGTGTGGCGCTCTCGGCAGCGGGCATCTTGGCGTAAGTCCGCATTCCCTTGCGACTGCCACTCGTGTTCTCCGTCGTTTTCCTACACGGGTGCGTCGATATACGACGGGGCGAGCTTCCCGCGTTGCCCCGTCCCCTTCTTGGTTTCAACAACTGTCGAGCAAGGTGCCGCGGTTATGGGCTGCGCATCATGACGACAAAGTAGAAAGGAAAGGTTTCCAAATGTACGAGATCGATGTGAACAAGGCTAAAGAGATCGTCTCTCAGATCGTTGCCGAGCACAGCATCAAAAACGTCGCCTTTGTGGGCTGCGGCGCTTCCATGTCCGAGCTGTATCCCGCAAAGTATTTCCTCGCCAACAACACCAAGACGCTCAATGTCCAGATCTTCACGGCTAACGAGTTCAACTACGATACGCCGGCTTGGATTTCCGACGATACCGTGGTCATCACCTGCTCTCTCGGCGGTGGCACGCCCGAGACCGTGGCCGCCAACGCTACCGCCAAGTCGCACGGCGCCACCGTCGTGTCGGTGACGCATAATCCCGAGGCGGCTCTGCTCGAGAAGGCCGACTTCAGCATCGTGCACGGGTTTGATGCAAACTACGCCGCCAAGTGCGAGAAGCTGGGCTATGTGCTCGATTTGGCAGTCGAGCTGCTTCAGGAGGTGGAGGGTACCGACCTGTATGACGATATGATCGCCGGCCTCACGGGGATCTACGATGCCGTTGAGGCTGCCGCCCAGTCCGCTCAGACTGCCGCCAAGAAGTTCGGAGAGGCCTTCAAGGACGATCAGATCATCTACATCATGGGGTCCGGTGCTTCCGCCAAGGTGGCCTATTCCACTTCGATGTTCCTTATGAGCGAGATGCAGTGGATCGACTCCGCGGGCTACAACACCGGCGAGTACTTCCACGGCCCCTTTGAGCTCACCGAGAAGGACAAGCCCTACGTGCTTTTCATGTCCGACGGTGCCACGCGACCCATGGACGCCCGCGCACTTACCTTCCTGCAGCGCTTTGATGCCAAGGTCGAGGTCGTGGACGCTAAGGATTACGGCTTGGCCGCCGCCGTTCCCGCGAGCGTCGTCACCTACTTCAATCCCATCATGCACACCGGCGTCTTCCGCGCCTTTGCCGAGCAGTTGGCCGGGGCCCGTCAGCATCCGCTGACCAAGCGCCGCTACATGTGGAAGCTTTCCTACTAGTTCGCTGATACCTCGGTGGGGCAGCGCATCAGCCGCCCCTTCCTAATCGTCGAAGTCGGCACTTTGCGACATTCGAGGTCCAAAAACGGCCTTTTGATGTCGCATTGTGCCGACTTCGGTGTTAGAGGGGGAGGTAGCGGAGAGCAGAGGAACAGAGGGATAAAAGAGCAAAGAGATGGAGGTCTCGATGATCAAAGCGGTTTTGTTCGACATGGACGGCGTTTTGGTGGATACCGAGTGGTTCTACAATCGAAGGCGCGTGGCGTATCTGGAAACGCAAGGGTTCTCCTTCGATGAGATTCCCGATCTATCGGGTTCAAATGAGCAAGCCATATGGGAGTATCTTGTTCCCGATGATGCGGAGTTGCGCACGCGCTTGCGTGCCGGCTATGGTGCCTACCAAAAAACGCATCCCGTTCCCTATGCCGAGTTGCTGAACCGCGATGCCAAGCCGGTGATGCGGGAGCTTAAGCAGCGCGGTATGAAGCTGGCGATAGCGAGCTCGGGATATACAACGTTCATCGAAGAGCTGGTGCATATCGCCTCGTTGGAAGGCTTGCTCGACTACACGCTATCGGGACACGATTGCGGAGCTTTCAAACCCGACCCCGAGGTGTATCTTCGCACGATGGAGGCGCTTGGGGTACAGTCTTGCGAATGTCTGGTCATCGAGGATTCGCCCATCGGTATCGAGGCCGGTTTGCGTGCGGGGGCGCGCGTGCTGGCGCTGCGTCCGCACGAGGGGATTACGCTGGATCAACGGGCGGCTCACAGGGTCATCGACTCGCTGTGGGATATCGTGGACGAGCTTGATGGCGCGGCGTCCGAGCCTCTTTAGTTTCGACATATGGTTTGGGCGTTTTCGGCGTGGGGCGGTCGATTGCGGGTATCATGGTCAGACGTATATAACGTATGCAATATCTTGGAGATATGCATCGATTTGATACAGGGGGCGCTACATGGTCGCATCAAAATCTACTCCGCTCTATCAGCAGATCTACGATGAGCTGAAAGAAGCGATCGAGCGCGGCGAGTATACGCCCAAAGAGAGGATTCCCTCCGAACCCGAGCTCGCCGAGAAATACGAGGTGAGCCGCATCACCGTGCGTCGCGCCGTTGAAGAGCTGTGCACGGACGGCTACCTGGTGAAACAGCAGGGTCGCGGTACTTTTGTGAGCGCTCCTCATATCAATCGCAGACTCTACGCCGAGGCGCCGCGCGGGTTTACCGACGTGTGCGCCGACAACGGCATGAAAGCGGGGGCGCACGTGGTCGATCGTCAGATCGTGCCCATTCGCCAAAACGAGATGGAGTTTTTCGGCTTGGACAAAAACGCGCTCATGTTGCATATCAAGCGCGTGCGCACGGCTGACGGCGAGCCTATTTTCGAGGAGAACATCTTTGCGCCCTATGAGCGTTTTCGCGAGCTGCTCACGGCGGATCTTGAGAACAAGTCGATCTTCGACGAGATCCACCGCATCACTGGAACGAAGGTTTCGGGAAGTTGTGGCCGTCAGGTTGAGGCCGTGCGCGCCAAGGCCGAGCAGGCTGCCGAGCTTGGGATTTCTCCTCACGATCCGCTGCTGTATCTGTACACGTGTTTTACCGGTGAGCGCGGCGAGCCTTTGTACATAGGGCGTCAGTATTACGTGGGCAGTCGCTATGTATTTGTGATTTAGCGCGTACGGATTTTAGGCTAGATCTGGTTTATGCCCTATGTCCGACTGCCGTTGCGCGTCTTGACGCCGGCGTATAATCGTCCGCACACGCTAAAACGGCAGACGGAGAAGACCAGACGACATGTACGATGAGCAGGCACTCGAAACACTTAAAACCTACTACGGCTACAATGCGTTTCGTCCTGGGCAAGAGTGCATGGTCAATGCCATTCTTTCTGGGCGCGATGCGCTGGGTGTCATGCCCACGGGTGCCGGCAAATCGATCTGCTATCAGGTGCCCGCACTCATGGGCCGTGGTCTCACCCTTGTGGTGAGCCCGCTGGTGTCGTTGATGTCCGACCAGACACGCGCGCTGCTTGCAGCGGGTGCGCGCCCCAGTTATCTCAATTCGACGCTCACCTCGGCGCAGCAAAACACCGTTCTCAAGCGTGCACGCGAGGGGCGCTATCAGATTATGTACGTGGCGCCCGAGCGCTTGTTGGAGCCGCGCTTTTTGGCGTTTGCGCAGGAGCTTGCGGCGCCGGGTGGCTTGGGCGTGCCGCTCATCGCGGTTGACGAGGCGCATTGCGTGAGTCAATGGGGGCAGGATTTCAGGCCGGCATACCTCACGATCGGTGAGTTTATCGAGTCCTTGCCGCAACGCCCCGTGGTGGCTGCCTTTACCGCTACGGCTACCGAGCGCGTGCGGAGCGATATCGTGCAAATGCTGGGGCTTCGTGCGCCCGAAACGGTAGTGACGGGATTCGATCGACCTAACCTGTATTTCGGTGTGGAAGAGATGGGTGACAAGGCCAAGGTGGCTTGGGTGCGCAAGTATGTGGCGGCGCATCCGGACGAAAGCGGGATCGTGTACTGCGCCACGCGCAAGCTGACCGACGAGATCGCCATGGAGCTGTCGCATGAGCTCGGGTCCCAAGGGATCGGCGTGGGACGCTATCACGCCGGTATGGATGCGGATGAACGCCGACTGACCCAGCAGGCGTTTATCGATGATGAGCTGGCGGTGATGGTCGCCACCAATGCGTTTGGCATGGGCATCGATAAACCCAACGTGCGGTACGTGATCCATTGCAATGTCCCCGACAGCATCGAGGCATATTACCAGGAGGCGGGTCGTGCGGGGCGCGATGGCGACCCTGCGAGCTGCCATCTGCTTTGGAACGGCAGCGACTTCAGGCTTCGACGGTTCTTTATCGAAAAGGAGACCGAGGCCGAATCATCGCTGAGCGATGAGCAGACGGCGTTTGCGCGACAGAATCGATATCGCCTGCTTTCACAGATGGAGGGCTACTGCCGGACTACCGGCTGCCTTCGCGAGTACATGCTGCGCTATTTCGGCGATACCATCGGGTCGCACGATGCTTCCCACGATTGCGGCAACTGCTCGAATTGCCTGACGGAATACGAAGTCGAGGATGTAACGGCGACGGCCCGTACTATCGTGCGCTTCGTTTCCACATGCCCGGGGCGCTACGGAAGGGCGTTGATCGCCGATGCGTTGCATGGATCGAATACGGAAAAGGTGCGTCAACGTCAACTCGACCAGGCGCCGGCATACGGTAAGTTGGCGTCCGAGAACGTGGGGCGCATCAAAGATATCGTCGACCAGCTGGTGGGCCGTGGCTTTTTGATCAGTTCGGACGGGCAGTATCCGGTCATCGCCCTTGGTCCTCGCGCTCAAGAGGCTTTGTCTGAAAATGTGATAAGCCCCTTTGAGTTCTCCATCAAGCGCCGTGCTCGAAAAAATAAGGCGGCGGTGCGTGCGCGTCGCGCGGTCGATCTTTTGCGCGACGAGGCGGCGGGCGATGCGCGCATGCGCAAAGGGGACGACGCCGATCTTTTCGAGCGCCTGCGCCTGGTACGCAAGGAGGTCGCCGAAGAGCGCCAATGGCCTCCCTATCTAGTATGCAACGATAAGGCCTTGCGCGGTATGTGCCGCCAGCGGCCCACTACCATGGCGGAACTGCTGGATGTGCCGGGAATCGGTGAGAAAAAGGCCGATGATTTCGGGGATCGCTTTCTGGCTGAGATCGCTTCGTTCGAGGAATCGCGGGCGTAGCGCTCCGATTCATGGAAAAGCCCTGGGAAGCATGCTGTGAATGCTTCCCAGGGCTTCGAGTACCGATCGCTATTCAGGCATAAAGGCCTGACGGCTCTGAATGACTGGATGAGGCGTTGTGTTACTTGCCGATGACGCCCTCCGCGTCCCACCAATCGAGCTGGGAGATGTTGTCGCGGATGTGCTGGCAGCTCTTGTGGAAGCCCTCAAGCTCGGCCTCGGAGAGATCGAGCGTGTAGACCTCCTCGACGCCCTCGGCACCGATCACGCACGGCAGCGACGTGAAGATGCCCTCCTCGCCGTACTGGCCGGTCATAAGGGTGGAAGCGGAAAGCACGGCGTGCTCGTTGTGCAGCACGGCGGCACACACGCGTGCGGCGCTGTTGGCGACGGCGTACTCGGTGCAGCCCTTTCCCTCGTAGGTCACGTAGCCGCCCTTGCGCGCCAGCTCCTCGACCTCCATGTGATCGAATGCGTACTTCTCGGGGTTCTCGGCCTCAAGCTCGGAGAGCTTCTTGCCGGCGATGGTCGCGGCCTTGAAGGCGGCAAGCTGGCTGAAGCCGTGCTCGCCGATCATGTAGGCATCGATGGACTTAGGGCTCACGCCGGTCTTCTTGGAGATCTCGGAATGCAGGCGGGCGGAGTCAAGGCCGCAGCCGGAACCGATGATCTTCTTGGGGTCATAGCCCGTGAGGTGCCAGAGCTCGGTGCAGACCACGTCGCAAGGGTTGGAGATCGAGACGAAAATGCCTTCGAAGCCGGCGTCGACCACGCGCTTGGCGAAGGTGCGGGCGGCATCGGTGGTAAAGAACAGCTCGCCGTCGCGGTTGCCGGCGGCGAGGGCGACCTTGCCAGCGGCGTTGACGATGACGTCGCAGCAGGCAAGCTCCTCATAGCGGTCGTGGCAGTTGACGATCTTGGTGTTGTACGGCACGAAGGTGAGCGAGTCGTGCAGGTCCTGTACCTCGGAGGTCACCTTCTTCTCGTTGATGTCGCAGAGATAAAGCTCGTCGGCAATGCCCTGAAGCAGCAGACTGTTTGCCACATGAGCGCCAACGTGGCCCTGACCGATTACGCCGACCTTGCGTGTGCTGTACATAAACGCGTCCTTTCGCTGGAAGTTAGTCACGGACATCCATTGTAGAACCAACCATCGCACTTTGCTTGCCTAAAGTGTTGTCTCCATGCTTCTCGCTTTGTTTCACGGGGGTTTTACGGGCTTGTCCAAAGGGCGACAACCGCTAAAAGCGACAGCCCAAAAGCGATAGCCCAAAGGCGACAGTCTAAAGGCGACAGCCGTTTCCCATGGGTCGGGTTTGCGTTGACTTCGCGAGGAGCATCTACTTTGCGAGGTGGGCCTAAAATGCCTATGCTGAAACGTATCTCGCGTATGCTGCAACGATCGGGGAGCCATGGAACATGCCATTTCAAGACGCGCGTTCGCTGCGGCGGCTGCGGTTGTCGCGTCTGCTGTCGTGAGCCTCAATACAGGTTGCGGCGGGACATCGGATACGGGTTCGTCACGTGCCGCCGAGCATGTCGGAAGCGAAGATGGCGCCTCCAAAAAGAAGGAGACGTCATCCAGGCAGGCGGCCGCTGCCCGTCCCTCGATCTGCGGGCGTTTGCGCGTTAAGGGGACCGCGCTTGCGGATGCGAGGGGGAACCCCGTGCAGCTCAGGGGGTTCTCGACACATGGTTTGGCGTGGTTTCCGCAGTTCGTCAATGCCGCATGCTTCTCCGAGTTGGCGGGTTGGGGCGCCAATCTGGCGCGCTTGGCGCTCTATACCGACGAGAACGGTGGTTGGTGCACCGACGGCGATCGCGATTCATTGCGCACCCTCATCGATGAGGGCGTTTCATTTGCCAAGGACGCGGACATGTACGTCATCATCGACTGGCATGTGCTGCACGATCTCAATCCCAATACCCATCTTTTAGAGGCGAAGGGCTTTTGGGATGAGATGTCCAAGCGCTATGCCGCTTCCGAGCACGTTATCTACGAGATCTGCAATGAGCCTAACGGTGAAACCACTTGGGCGGACGTTAAAAGTTACGCTGAGGCGATCATCCCCGTCATCCGAGCTAACGATCCTCACGCCGTTGTTCTCATCGGCACTCCAACCTGGTCGCAAGATGTCGATAAGGCGGCAGCCGATCCGTTGCAAGGCTTTGAGAACGTGATGTACACGCTGCATTTTTATGCTGCTACCCATAAGGACGACCTGCGCCAGCGCTTGCGTTCGGCCCTCGATGCGGTGCTGCCAGCATTCGTGAGCGAGTACGGTATCTGCGATGCCAGCGGCAACGGCACCATCGATGCCGATTCAGCTCAGGCTTGGATGGACCTTTTGGACGAGTTCGATATCAGCAGTGCTTGTTGGAATCTATCCAACAAGGCCGAGAGCTCGTCGTTTATCTCCTCGACATGCGAAAAGACTTCCGGCTTCGATGACGCCGATCTTACCGAGAGCGGAAAATGGTTGCGGGCATTCCTACAGGAAGCAGCCCGTTCGTGATCGATGTAAACGAGCGCGGCCACGCAGAAGGCATATTGACAAAACGACAGGCGCGAATGCTGGCGCGGGCGCATCGCGACGGCCTGAGCGCTGACTATCGCGCTTGGGCGTCCGCGCGCATTTGCCGCGCGCTCGCCGCCGTGTACGATGCGCTGCCGCAGACGTGTCCGATGGTTGCAAGTTATGCACCCATGGGCTCGGAAGTGGATGTTTCGCCCTTTGCCGCGCACGTGTTCGCCCACGGTGGGCGTCTTGCCATGCCGGTTGTGCTCAAGCAGGTGACGGATGGCCAACGCATGCAAATGCGCCGCACGACTGATGGCGCAACTGGGCGGGCACCATTTGTCGCGCAGCCTGCTCACGCTTTCGATCCTGATGATGCCGAGCTTGCCGCGTACCCGCCGATCGAACCTGGCGAGCTTGACCTCATCGTGGTTCCTATGCTCGGCTACGATGCCCGCGGTATGAGGCTCGGTTATGGTGGTGGTTGCTACGATCGCTATCTCCCGGAGCTCACGCATGCGTGCCGCGTTGTCGGTGTGGCATTTTCCGAGCAGGAGCTGCCCTTCGTGCCCCATGAGGCGCATGATATCGCGTTGCTCCATATCATCACGGAGCAAGTCCTCTAGTATTAATTCAGCTTCGTCGCTGGTTGACCCGTCGGCTCAGACGGGCCTTATGGTTTACGAGCGGTGCCGCGTCCTCTGTTTGGCAACCCTTTTCGACCGACCCTTCGTTCCTCAACTTAATTTCAAAAGCTGTATAAAACCCAATGATCACGTTAGTTGGTGACGGTATACTTTCGCTTCGTCATGGTTAGGGGGTTTCATGGGCTATCGCGATTTGGGAGACATCGAAAGCAAGATCATCGATGTCATTATCCGCATGGGGGCTGCCGAGGGCATCGAAAACGTCTCATCCAAAAGGATAGCCGCCGAGCTCGATATTTCGTCGGGAACCGTCTTCAATCATTTCGGCAGCATGGATGAAGCCATTAAAAGCGCAGCTAAAAGCTTCGATCGTCCGCATATCGCATCGGTGATCGAATGGGGTCGCCAAGGGCTCAGCTTGTACCAGATCTGGGACAGGACGCTCGAGGCCTTTATGGATGACCCCGATGGCACACGGTTCTACATTTCGTACCTCAGCAAGTTCCGCTACGATCCAACGGGCAGCGACGTGCGCAACCCGGAGTTTCTTGCCGCGGTGAGCGAATTCATGTCCGACCAGTATCATCTGGCCGATGCACAGGCGCTCATCCTTTGGGAGTACGTCACCAATATGATGTTCTACTACGCCGAGAAGTTCATCAGCGGATACCTTTCGGATACCCAACGTACGCGTGCGTTTATCAAACGCATCGTGTTCGGTGGCGTCAACGACATCATCGGCCGCACGTTCGAGGGCTGAGCACGCCGACGCATAGGCCGTTTCGCCATCGAACGCACGGTGGAAACGCGTTGTCAGTTTGGGTGCCCCTACGCGCCTGCGCGCAGGATGTCGTAGGGCGTCGTCTGGTACACGTAATAGTTGAGCCAGTTGGTGTAGAGCAGTTGGGCCTGGCTGCGCCATACGTTTTTAGGCGGCTGGCTTGGGTCATCGTTGGGAAAATAGTGCGCCGGGATCTCGGGATCGATGCCGCGCGCAAGGTCGCGCTCGTACTCGAGCTTGAGTGTTTCTCGATCGTACTCAGGGTGTCCGAAGATGAAAAAGCGCCTGCTATCCGTTGATTTGACGATATAGAGCCCCACCTCGTCGGAGACGGCCAGGACCTCGAGTTCGTCCACGGCCTCGACATCGGCCTGGCGGACCTCGGTGTTGCGCGAGTGCACCGCGCGGAACGTATCGTCAAGACCGCGCACGAGCGGGCTTTGGGGTTTGACGAGCCGGTGCTCGAACACACCCGACGCCTTGCTGGGCAGCGCGTATTTCTGAATGCCGTAATGATGGTAGAGCCCTGCTTGCGCACCCCAGCAGATGTGCAGGGTGGAATGCACGTGCGAGGTGGACCAGTCCATGATGCGGCAAAGCTCGGGCCAGTAGTCGACCTCTTCGAACGGCAGCTGCTCAACCGGCGCGCCCGTGATGATCAGGCCGTCGTAGTGCAGGTTCTTGATGTCGTCAAACGTGCGGTAGAAGGTTTCGAGATGTCCCGCCGACACATGCGTGGCCTCGTGTGTGCTCGTGCGCAGCAGGTCCACTTCAACCTGCAGCGGCGTATTGGAGAGCTTGCGCATGATCTGCGTCTCGGTGGCGATCTTAGTGGGCATGAGATTGAGGATCAGCACATGTAGTGGGCGGATGTCCTGATGCAGGGCGCGATACTCGGTCATCACGAATATATTTTCGCTTTCGAGCTCCGCCGTTGCGGGAAGGGCGTCTGGAATACGAATGGGCATGCTGGCTCCTCATATGAGCGTGCGTGGTAAATGTATGCCCCATGGTACAACGTGCGCCGAACCTGCGCGAGGGGTTCGGTCTTCGTATATGCGCGCTTCATCTTCGCCGATGGGCGATTAAGCTACCGTGAAGATTTCCCCTAGGCAACTATGTATGTGATTTGAAGCTCTAAAGTTACCGTGGCCTACCTCAGGTTTCGAGAGTAGATTAAACATTGTTCAACAACAGCGCGCCCGCAAAGACGACGATAGTTCGCCCCGGGCGCTGAAAGAAAGGATCCTGTCCATGTTCAGCATCTCCAAGACCCACTCCCTGCTCGTTGCCGCCGGTGCCGTCCTGGGCGTCGTTGTGCCCAAGGCGCTCGCATCCGAGCCCGCCCATAAGCTCGCTGTGAACACCGTTGCCGCCGGCATGCGCGTCAAGTCCGGTTATCAGGACATCGTCGAGCAGGCTAAAGCCCAGGTTGACGACATCGTGGCCGAGGCCGAGTACCTCACCAGCGATGACGCTTGCGAGGTCGAGGTCGTCGAGGGCGGCAAGACCGAGTAGCTTAGCCGCACCACAATGCGTGCAAACAGCTGCGGTCGCCCCTTCCGGTGCCGCAGCTGTTCTGTGTAAACGGCCCTTGTGCGCGAACTTCCCTTGCGCGTAGCGTGGCCGTGATCATGCCTCAAATAGAAAACGAGGAACTTGTATCTATGCGCTATACCATCGAACATGAGGTGCCCGGTCGCATCCGCGTGAAGCTTGCCGGGCGCGTTCCCGAGACCGATCTCGACGCACTCAATCGCGTGCTTCTTGCGAATCCTGTTATCGAGCGTGTGACGATCTACCCACGCACGGGCTCGCTGGCGGTTCGTTTTGAGCCGAGCGGTCGTGCGGACGTGCTCGCCGTCCTTTCGGCGGTGAACGCTGAGGCGGTGGACGAGGCGCGTCGGGACTGCACGATCGCGCTGGCTCCGCGCACCAATAGCCTGCTTATGGATATCGCCACGTTGCTCGGCGGCTACGTCGCTCGCCGATGGTTTCTCCCCGCGCCGCTCTCCACGGTCTATACGCTCTGGAGCTATCGAAGTTTCTTGTGGGCGGGCCTCAAGTCGCTTCTCAACGGGCGCCTCGATGTGCCGGTTCTCGATGCGTCGGCCATCGGCATCAACTTCATCAAGGGGGACTTCCGAACCGCCGGCAGTACGATGCTGCTCTTGAACCTCGGTGAGCTGCTCGAGGATTACACGCGTGCCCAGAGCCAGAATCAGCTCATCTATTCGCTGCTCGATGTACCCGACTACGCACAGCTCATCCCTTGTGGCGATCCCGAGGTGCGCGGTGCCGAGGAGCGTAGCGTGCCTGCGACGACGCTTGCCGCGGGCGACCTCATCGTCGTGCGCACCGGTATGCCCATTCCCGTGGACGGCACCGTCGAATGGGGCTGTGCGATGGTCAACCAGTCGACGCTCACCGGCGAGCCGCTTGCCATCGAGCGCGGCGTGGGCGATGACGTCTTCGCGGGCACTGCTGTGGAAGACGGCGAGGCGTATGTGCGCGTGAAGGCTGCGGCGAACGACACCAAGCTGCGCTCCATCGTGAGTCTGGTGGAACAGTCCGAGAGCCTTAAGGCGGCCACGCTCAGCCGTCGTGAGCATTTGGCTGACAAGATCGTTCCGTGGAACTTCGCGCTTGCCGCCGCCGTTTGGTTCAAAACCCGCGATCTTATCCGCACGTCCGGCGCGCTTATGGTCGATTACTCCTGTGCGCTCAAGCTCACCGGCGCCATCTCGGTGCTCACGGCCATGAGCCAAAGCGCCGAGGAGGGCTTTACCGTTAAGGGTTCCAAGCACTTTGAGGCATTTGCCCAGGCAGATACCATCGTGTTCGATAAGACGGGCACGCTTACCGCGGCCGCCCCCAAGGTCTCCGAGGTCTTGGCGCTCGATGGATGGAATCGCACACAGGTGCTGCGCTTTTCGGCGTGCCTTGAGGAGCACTTCCCGCATCCCGTGGCGCGCGCCGTGGTCAATGCCGCTGCCGATAAGGGTCTTAAGCATCGCGAGCGTCACGCCGAGGTGGAGTACCTGGTTGCGCATGGCATTGCGAGCTCGCTTGACGGTAAGCGCTGCGTTATCGGTTCGGAGCATTTTGTTGCCGAGGACGAAGGCGTCGAGATCCCCGATGAGGTGCGGGAAAAGATCGTCGAGACCATGGATGGCTTATCTAAGCTCTATCTTGCGGTTGACGGCGAGCTTAAGGGTGTTCTCGGCATCGAGGACCCGCTCAAGCCCGGTGTCCCCGAGGCGCTGGCCGAGCTTCGTGCGCTTGGATTCAAACACATCGTCATGCTCACGGGCGATAACGTCAACGCCGCCTGCCGCATCGCGGCCAAGGCCGGCATCAGCGAGTTCCGCGCCGACCTTTTGCCTGAGGACAAGCACACTGTGGTCGAGCAGATGCGCGCGGCCGGGCGCAAGGTCGTTATGGTAGGCGATGGTGTCAACGATTCACCGGCGCTTTCGGCTGCCAACGTCGGCGTGGCCATGGGTTCGGGCACCGCAATCGCCAAGGAAGTGGCCGACATCACCCTGACCGACGGAGACCTCACCTCGCTCGTGGTGCTGCGCCGCCTCTCCATGGGGCTCGAGCAGCGCATGGACGATTCTTTCCGCGAGGTTATCGGCCTGAATTCGTTGCTCCTGGCCGGAGGGGTGACGGGCTTCCTCGCGCCGCAGGTAAGCTCGCTTATCCACAACGGCTCCACGGTGTTCTTGAGCGCCCGCAATGCGCGCAAGTACACTGTACGTGACGCATAACATCTCGACATGCAACTTGGTGCCGGGCGCGAAATCCACGCGGTATCAAAACGGGCAGATCCGATATCAGATCGGATCTGCCCGTTTCTATTTCGCTGTGCGCCGCGAGGGGGCGCGCCGCATCTTGCAACCGAGCCTGTTTTATTGCGCGAATAGATCGACGGCGGTCAGCCCGGCATTACTCGCCTCGATGGCTTCGCGTCCGCCGAAGACGCAAACGGGCGCCTCGGAGGTGATGCGTTCGATTTGGGCCCCCAGCGCCCGCAGTTTTTCGGGTGTGGTCTCGAGGATCTCGCTGCGGCGACGCAGACGCTCCTCGAGACCGGCTCCCGTGAAATAGGCGCTGTTGCGCCGCTTAGTGAGCGCGTACGGCTTTATCGGTGCATCGATGCCGCTGACGCAGCTCACGATAAAGCCCTCGAATGCCGCGGTATCGGGTTCGAAGGAGGAGAGCCACTTGCCAGCTCGCGCGATGCGCTCGAGCGAGGGGTCGATCGCCGGATCGCGGTATGTGTAGAAGCACGCGAGGTCTTTTCCGGTGCGGAAACCGCATCCGTAGGCGCCGCCCTTCACGCGGACCTCGTTCCAGAGATAATCGTAACTGAGGGCGTTGGAGGCCACAGACCAGGCTCCGGTCACATCGATTCCGAGCAGGCGCGGATCTACAGCCTGCGCGGCGAAGCAGATATCACTGGGGATGATGAACGCCTCGCGTTTTGCGACGGGATCGGGTATCACCAGAGCATGGGCGTCCGATTCGCGCTCGCAAAGGCCCAGATCGCCCGCGGAACTCCAGTAGCGTGCGTAATCTTCGTCCGTTCCCGTGAAGCTTGCGACTGCGCCCGTGGAGCAGAAGATGCGCTTCGAGAGCTCGGCGAGCTTGGCGCACAGATCGTCCTTGCGCTCGTCGAAATGATCGAGCAAGTCGCGCAGGAACAGATAGAAGTCAACGCCCGAAGTTTTCTGGCCCACTACGGCGGTGAGAGACGTATACGAAAGTGCGCGCGCGAGCGCGGCGCTGTGCCCCGACATGAGGAAGGCCTGCTCTCGATTGAGACGCATCTGCTTCAAGACATTGTGTATGCGCTCGGTATCATCGAAAAGCGTTTCGCTCCAGATCTCGCGGGGGATATGCGCTAAATGCTCGATTTTCTCAGAGAGAGCACCAGCTGCTACAAGCAGCATCGGTCGCATGGCATATGGATCGTCGATTTTGCTGGAATACTCAAGACCGAATGCCAAAAATCCCAGGTTGCCGCCTATGTAGCTATCGAGTTCCGAAGCACTGTGCCGTTGCGTGGGGAGCTTTTTGAGCAAGCTTCTCAGTATCGAAACGTAGGGAAGCTCTTCAAACTCCACGCAGCTCAGATCGAAATAGGTGAGTGCGTAGGCCAGGCGGTTGGTAGGCAGGTTGTGTTTGAGACAGGGGAGGGGTGTTTCGGTATCGAGCACGAGGGGCGGTTCCGTGCGTGCCTCGCCGATGTCTGCCACGCGAAGACGCGGGAGGGTTGCCTTCGCTTCGGGTGTGTCCTCTGCTTCCTGTGCCGCGCGAAGCTCGGCCGTGGCGTCGACGATCGCCTGAAGTTCCTCGTCGGATAGCGCGTCCTTCTTCGCCTCGAGTTCCGCCGCCTCGGCGTTGTCCGCCGCATTCGCCTCGATAGGCGTCAGCTCGACCAGTGCGCAGTGCGCGCTCTCGAGTATGAGCTTTTGCAAGAGATCTTCGAAGTACGTGCTATCGAGCTTCTGGCGCAGCTCCTCGTACACCGGGCCGTACTTGAGCGCGAGGGTGGCCGCATTGTCGTCGTAAAGCCAGGTTGAGAGCGCATCGCAGGCGATGCCCACGCCATCGGCCACGCCTTGGTCGCGCTGGCGCAGGTCGTACTCGTTGCTGCTGATGATGGCCTCGAGGCGATCGCGCGGAATGCCCTCTTCGATCAGGCGGTGGCATTCGTCTTCGATGAGGGTGCGGAAAGCGCGTGCATCGTCGGTCTTGACGCCCTTCAAGATGAGCATCTCGTAAGGCTGCAGACCCTCCGCATTGGTATAGCTCACAACGTTGTCGCCGAGGTTCGCGTCCAGGATGGCTTTCTTAAGCGGCGCCTCGTTGGAACCCAAGAGCGCTTCGAAGAGGATGTCGGCGGCGATGGTCTGCGTGCGGTCGAGCGCATCACCGAGTACGTAGGCCATTCCCACCATGGCGTTCTCGGGCGTGGTGCACATCTGCACGCGCTTGTAATCGCACACCACGGGCGCCTGCTTCTCAAGCGGATTGGGGGCAAGGCTCTGTACATCGACACCGGCGGTGCGCGCTTCGTCCATGCGGCGACTTGCGGCGTTGGGCATGGTGAGGTAGCGCTCGTCGAGCCATGCCAGCGCGCGGTCGATGTCCATGTCGCCGTAGAGCGTTATGTAGCTATTGGCCAGGTTGTAGTGGCGCGCGTGCGTATCGAGGAACTTCTCGTAGGTGAGGGTCGGGATGGTGCGGGGGTCGCCGCCCGATTCGCGTGCATAAGCGGTATCGGGGAAAAGCGCCACGTTGATGGCGTCATCGAGAACGCTCTCGGGATCGGAGAGCGCGCCTTTCATCTCGTTGAACACCACGCCGTTGTAACGCAGCGTGCCCTGGCGCAACGGCCCGGAGACGCCGTCTTCGCCCGAGGGTACATCGAGCTCGTAGTGCCAGCCCTCCTGTTGAAAGATGGTCGGCTTTTCGTAGATGGCCGGATTGAGCACGGCGTCCATGTACACATCCATGAGGTTGTACAAATCCTGCTCGTTGGTGGTGGCCACCGGGTAGACCGTCTTGTCGGGGTAGGTCATGGCGTTCAGGAACGTCTGCATCGAGCTCTTGATGAGGTCGACGAAAGGTTCCTTGACAGGGAACTTGGCGGATCCGCAGAGCACCGAGTGCTCGAGGATGTGGAAGACGCCCGTGTCGTCTTGGGGCGGGGTTTTAAAGGCGATGGCAAAAGCTTTGTTCTCGTCGTCACGGGGAAGGTAGAGCAGACGTGCGCCCGAGATGGTGTGCCTCAGTACGTAGGCATCGGCATCGAGCTCTGCTATGGGTTCGTGATGCTCCACGGTGAAACCGTGGATGGTCTGCGCGTCGGATAACAAGCGCGCCGCGGCGGCGCGCGCATCGGTTGTGTCGGCCATGGGACTCCTTGGTTCGCTGGGTATGGGCGAAAGTATACCCACATTACACAGTGCCGTGAGGACAGGACGCCCACGGTGGTGCACCGTGGCATGAGCAGGGTTGCTGCGAGGCGGTACCGTGGCTTCATCGCGGCGCCGACGTGGTGCGAACGGGTAGGGTGCATGGCTTGTGTTCGAGGCTTGTAGACGCTTTCCCAGGTGGGTTCACCACCGCTAAAAACCGTGGTAGAGTCCATATGTCGCTTGAATGTTTCCAATAGGTTAAGAGGGTTGATGCAAGAGGAATCCCAAAGCGTTGCCGTTTCGGATGGTGTCGATGGGGCATCGCGTGCCGCACGTCGAGCACGCCGTCAGCGTCTTAACGATCGAGATGCGCGTCGATTCGCCGTGGGCGCCGCGGTGACGTTCGCGGGCGGTGCGTTTTGGGGCCTCTCGGGCACCTGCGCGAGTTTTCTGTTCGCTAACTACGCCGTCGACACGATGTGGCTCATGAGCGTGCGCCAGGTATGCGCGGGCTTGTGTTTCATGATCTTGGTGGCCTTGCGGTACCGCCGCGAGATGGTGGCGCTTTGGACGAACCGTCGCGATCGCCGGAGCCTCCTGATCTTCGCGAGCTGCGGGCTATGGCTCAACCAGTTCTGGTATCTCACGTCGGTGCGTCTCACCAATGCGGGCACGGCTACTGTCATGCAGTGCCTCCAGCTGTTGGTGATCATGGCGTTCACCTGTTTGCGCGCCCATCGCGCCCCGCGTAAGCGCGAGGTGCTCGGCGTGGCGCTCGCCCTTGCCGGAACGTTTCTGCTTGCCACGGGCGGCAATCCCGGATCGCTCTCCATGACGCCTGCGGGATTCGGCGCGGGCGTGCTCTGCGGTATCTCGGCCGCCTGCTTGGCGCTTTTGCCGGCACGTATCCTGCCTAAGTACGGCAGCCCCGTGGTCACCGGTAGCGGCATGCTCTTGGCGGGTATCGTCTCGAGCATCTTCGTGCAACCGTGGCGCCATGTTCCCGCCTTCGATGCCACGGGTATCGGCGCGCTCATCATCCTGGTCGTGGTCGGTTCGTTTTTGGCCTTTTTGCTCTACCTGCAGGGCGTTAAGGAAATCGGCTCCATGCCGGCGAGTCTCATCGGCACCGTCGAGCCGGTGTCGGCCACTATCACGAGCGCGCTGCTTTTAGGTACGGTGTTTCTGCCGACCGACCTTATCGGATTCGCGCTCATCATCGTGATGGTGTTTTTGACGGTATAGCACCCTTGGGATGGCTTTGCGGCGCGGCTGTGCCATAGTCGAGACATCGTTGAAGTCGAAAGGGATGCTATGAAATACTTCGGAACCGACGGTTTTCGCGGTGAGGCCAACTGCGGGCTCAACGTCGAGCACGCGTTCAAGATCGGACGCTTCGTGGGTTGGTACTACGGAGCCCGACGCGAGCGCAAGGCTCGTGTCATCGTCGGCAAGGACACCAGGCGTTCGAGCTATATGTTCGAGTCTGCCCTGGTAAGCGGCCTTGTTGCAAGCGGCGCCGATGCCTATATGCTGCACGTCATCCCCACGCCCGGCGTGGCTTACGAGACCGTGGACGGGTGCTTCGACTGCGGCATCATGATCAGTGCAAGCCATAATCCCTATACCGATAACGGTATCAAGTTGGTCAACAGCGATGGCTTCAAGATGGACGAGGACGTGCTTCAGCTCATCGAGGACTACATCGATGGCACGAGCGAGATCCCGCTTGCCACGGGCGATGCCATCGGCTGTACCGTCGACTACATGCAGGGCCGCAATCGCTACATCGCCTATCTCATCGCCAGCGCCAATTTCTCGTTGCAGGGACTCAAGATCGGCCTCGATTGCGCCAATGGCTCGGCGAGCTCGGTGGCCAAGCCGGTGTTCGATGCGCTCGGCGCCGACGTGCGCGTGATCAACGCGGCGCCCGACGGCTTCAACATCAACGTCGACTGCGGTTCCACCCACATCGAGCGCTTGCAGCGCCATGTGGTGGAGCAGGGTCTCGACGTGGGCTTCGCATACGACGGCGATGCCGATCGCTGTCTTGCGGTCGACGAGCGCGGTCGCGTGGTGGACGGCGACCAGATTCTATATGTCTGCGGTGTGTATCTCAATAAGCACGGGCGTCTGTCCGGGGCTACCGTGGTCCCCACGATCGCCAGCAATTTCGGCCTGCTTACCTCGCTTAAAGAAGCGAGCCTCGATGCGCAGCCGTCGGGCGTAGGTGACAAGAACGTGTATGCCAAGATGCGCGAGGGCGGCTACAGCCTGGGTGGCGAGCAGTCGGGGCACATCATCTTCGGTGACATCGAGCGCACGGGCGACGGCATAATGACGTCGCTTCGCGTCATGGAGGTCATTCGCGCCGAGCGTGAGACGCTTTCGCAGCTTGCGGCTCCCTGTCATCTTCTGCCGCAGGCGCAGGAAGCCGTGCGTGTGTCCGATAAGGATGCGGCGCTCAACGACACCGGGGTGCAGAAGGCTATTGCAAACGCCGAGGCCATGCTGGGTGACAAGGGCCGTGTGCTGGTGCGTAAGAGCGGTACCGAGCCCGTGGTGCGCGTGCTCGTTGAGGCCCCTTCCCAAGAAGAGGCCAAGCGTGTGCTCGATTCCATCGTCGCCGCACTGGCGTAGCGACGCTTTCGGGTCGGTTTTTGCGTCTTCTGCCTGTCGGCTCCCTCGCCTATAGCTCGTAGAGCTCGGTGAACTTTGCTGCCAGGTAATTGCAGTAATAGCTCGCGTCGAAAGGCATGCCGCAGCTGCTTTGGATAAGCTCGGGCGCGTCTTTGGCGCGACCCCATTGCCAGATGTGCTCGCCCAACCAGGCGCGCACGGAGGCTAGATCGCCCGCGGCGCTTGCCGCGTTGACATCGATGCCATCGCGGCACATGGCGGGGATGAACTGCGCGTCGTAGGCGCTGCCGAGCGCGTAGGTGGGGAAGTAGCCGAACGATCCGCCCGACCAGTGCGTATCCTGCAGCGCTCCCTCTCGGTCGCTGGGAACCTCGATACCCAGGTACTTCTGCATATAGGTGCTCCAGAGCGCAGGCACGTCCTTTGCCGTCGCCTCGCCGGAGAACAGCAGACGCTCGATTTCGTAACGCACCATGATGTGAAGCGGGTAGGTGAGCTCGTCCGCCTCGGTGCGGATCAGCGAAGGTTGGGCGATGTTTGCAGCCCGGTAGAGTTCCTCCTCGGAAACGTTCCCGTATACCTCGGGAGCGTGGCGGCGCAGCACCTCGAGCAGGGGACCCATAAAGGAGCGGCTGCGTCCCACGATATTCTCGAAGAAGCGGCTCTGGCTCTCGTGGATGCCCATGGAAGTGCCGCCTTCGAGGCAGGTATGGGCATAGGCCGGGTTGACGCCCAGCTCATACATGGCATGACCGGCCTCATGCACGATACTGAACACGTTGGAGAGACAATCGTCCTCAAAGATATGCGTGGCGATGCGCGCGTCTCCATGCGCGAATCCTTCGGAGAACGGATGCTCGGTATAGGCGAGGGTGGTGTCGTCCATGTCAAGACCGACGAGGCGCATGAGATCGAGCGAGATCTGGCGCTGTGCCGCCTCGCTTACGTGCGCGTTCATGAAGGCGGGGCGCTCTTGGGGACCGCGCTCACCGATGGCGTGCACCAGCGGCACCACCGTATCGCTTACTTGTTTGCAGAAGGCATCGAACACGCTGGCGGAAAGGCCGCGCTCGTATTGATCGAGCCAGACATCGTAAGGATCCGCGCCAGGGCTCATGAGCTCGGCCTGGTGCTTGAGCGACGCCACGATCTTATCGACATAGGGCTCGAAGCTCGTCCAGTCGTTGGCGAGTTTCGCCTTGTGCCAGCAAGCATTGGCCTCGCAGGTAAGGCGCGTCCACGCGGCGGCTTCCTCGGTGGGGATGGCACTCGCCTCATGCTGGTCTCGCGCCAGCACGCGTGCCTCGGCGACGACTTGCGGATCGCGGATGGCGCCGATCTTGATGACGTGCTGCAGGTCATGCACCTTGGCGATCGATGAGGGCTTGGTTAGCAGCTTATGATGCTCGCCGGCAAGCGTGCTCATGGCTTCTGCTCGCGCGGCGGCACCGTTGGCGGGCGCCACGGTCTCACCATCGAATTCGTTGATCTTCATGAGGTATTCGCGAACCCATAGTTTTTGTTCGAGCTTGCGAACCTTCGCCACGGTTTTCTTGGCGTTCTTTTTCTTATGTCCCACGGTAAACCGTCCTCTCTGTCGGTCTTCGGTGATTATATTTGGTCGCAACCAGTGTAGGGCATCACCATGACGCAACATGACCAATCAACGCCGAAGTCGGCACTTTGCGACAAATCGAGGCGTTTACTTGCCTATATTTGTCGCAAAGTGCCGACTTCGGCGAGGAGCATACTGGGTATGGTGCGGAGCGCGCCGCCGCGTGAGATCGAAAGGAGCCGCATGGAGGTCAGGGACTGGAAGTTCGAGGAGTTTCCCGAGTTCGTCGAGCCTGTCGAGGGTGCACGGCATGTTGGCACCACGGGAGACGAGATGGGTGTGGAATATAGACCCGACGTAGTGTATGCAACGCGTCAAACAGATGATCTTCATCTGCAGATCCTGATCCCTTCGACCCGTCATTTGCGCATGGTGCGTAAGGGGGAGGCTACGGCCGTGGGCACGGCTCTTGAGACAGGGTTTCCATGCCTTGTATACGTTCAGGGTTCCGCGTGGAAAAAGCAGGACTGCTACCGCGATTTGCCGCAGCTTGCCAAGCTCGCCCGGCGCGGATTCGTCATCGCGGTTGTGGAATATCGCGACTCTTCGCAGGCGCCGTATCCCGCGCAGATTCACGATGCACAGCGTGCCGTACGTTTCGTTCATGAGCATGCGGGCGAGTTCGACGTCGATCCCCGCAAGATCTGCCTCGGCGGAAACTCCTCGGGCGGCCATACGGCGGTGTTTTCGGTGCTCATTCCCAATGAGGACGGCGCCATGTTGCGGGATGCGGCCCCCGTGTGCGGCGTGATCGATTGGTACGGCGCCGTAAGTCTTATGCGTGAGGACGGATACCCCACCACTATCGATCACGGTCTTCCCACGAGCCCTGAGGGCATGATGATGGGCGGCGTCAATCTGCGCGAACATCCGGAGCTTCGTCTCGAGGGAACGGCCACCACGCATATCGATGCCGTGACGCCACTCTGCCCGATTTTGATTGCGCACGGTACCAAGGACCGTATCGTGGGCACGGTCAATTCGATCGATCTGTACAAGCACCTGCGCGCCTGCGGCCACGCGGTCGAGCTCGTCCTCGTCGATGGTGCCGATCACGGCGGCGTCGAGTTCTTCAAGTCCGAGCTGGTGGATATCTACGAGCGCTTTATGCGTATGTGCATCGCCGAGGCGTAGGATCTTCATGCGGCGTCTTTGCACGGTGTGCTTGAAACCTTGCGGTGCCCGTGCGTTCCTGTGGTATCCTTCTAGCCAGTGCGTTGACGGAGAGGGTTTGGCCCGCTGCGTCGCCGGCAAGAGAGGGAAGGTCACCGGGCTGAGAGCCTTCCTGCGGCGGCAAGGACCTTGCGTTCACTCCCGAGCTGCTGCCTGAACGGGCGTTCGCGCAAAGCGCGTACTGGTCTGAGTAGGGGAGCCGCCTGCCCTGGCGATAAGGGGCAAAAGAGGGTATGCCGGGCACAACATCCGGCAGCCAATCAAGGTGGTACCGCGGAATTCATCCGTCCTTGGGATCTGATCCCAGGGACGGTTTTTTATTGAGAAAGGATGATCGATGGGTTTGATCGACGATCTGGCCGCGCTTGAGGGCAAGGCCAAGGAGATGATCGAGTCGGCTGACACCGCCGACAAGCTCGAGGAGGCGCGTGTGGCGCTGCTCGGCCGCAAGGGCGAGCTTACGGGCATGATGCGCATGATGGGCAAGCTCTCCCAAGAGGAGCGCCCCGTGGTGGGCAAACGCGCGAATGAGATCCGCAGCGGCGTGGAAGCCCTGCTCTCGGAGCGTATCGCCGAGATCAAGCACGAGGCCATGAAACTGCAGCTTGCCGCCGAGGCCGTCGACGTCACGCTCCCCGGTGCTCGTCCGCAGATCGGGCATCAGCATCTCATCAAGCAGATTCTCGAGGAGGCCGAGGACATCTTCTGCGGCATCGGCTACACTGTGGAGTCCGGCCCGCAGGTCGATACCTCCTACTACAACTTCACCGCGCTCAATGCTCCCATGGATCATCCGAGTCGCTCGGCGCGCGATACGTTCTACGTGGTAGATAACGCCCCCGGCACGGTGGCGCATCCCGAATCGCATGCCCACGGCGAGTCGGATATCCTGCTCCGTACCCAGACCTCGGGCGTGCAGATCCACACCATGGAGGCTCAGGAGCCGCCCATCTACATGATCTGCCCGGGCACGGTTTATCGTCCCGACACGGCCGATGCCTGCCATCTGCCGCAGTTCAACCAGATCGAGGGTCTGGTCGTCGATGAGGGCATCACCTTCGGTGACCTCAAAGGCACGCTCGACTACTTCGTCAAGTGCATGTTCGGCGAGGACCGCAAGACGCGCTATCGCCCGCATTTCTTCCCGTTCACCGAGCCCTCTTGCGAGGTCGACGTGAGCTGCGGTGTGTGCGGAGGCAAGGGCTGCAACTTCTGCAAGCACTCCGGTTGGATCGAGATCCTGGGCTGCGGCATGGTCGACCCCAACGTGCTCGTCAACTGCGGCATCGACCCCGAGAAGTACTCCGGTTTCGCCTTCGGCATCGGCGCCGAGCGCGTGGCGGCGCTTCGCTATGATCTGCCCGACCTGCGCACGCTAATGACTGGCGACATGCGCTTCCTCAACCAATTCTAGGCTCGCCCAAGCACGGCACCTCGGCGCTCAATCGTCGCTTGCGTACCTTAAGTACGCGGCGCTCCTCTTTCGGGCCGATCTGCCGCACTTGGGACGACCCTAGGCGACCCGGGGAGCCCTAGGCGACTTGGACAAGCCTGGTCGTACTTGGACGACCCTAGCGACCTGGACGGTCCTAGCTGACCTGGTTTGCTTTGAAGTTGGAGTTTCTCCCACACTCTTGTGGGATCTCATATGAAAGGAGAGCTAGATGCGCGTTTCGTACGACTGGCTCAAAACCATGATCGATGTGCCCGAGAGCCCCGAGGAGCTTTCGGCCGAATATATCCGCACCGGTACCGAGGTCGAGGCGATCGACGTGGTGGGCGAGAGCTTTGACCACGTGGTCACCGCCCAGGTGCTCGAGAAGACCCCGCACCCCGACTCGGACCACATGTACGTGTGCCGCGTTGACGTCGGTGCGGCTAACGTCGATGCCGATGGCAATCCCGAGCCGTTGCAGATCGTCTGCGGCGCCCAGAACTTCGAGGCCGGTGATCATATCGTCACCGCTATGGTGGGTGCCGAGCTCCCCGGCGATATCAAGATCAAAAAGTCCAAGCTCCGTGGCGTTGCCTCGTGCGGCATGAATTGCTCGGCTCGTGAGCTTGGCCTGGGCGGCGACCATTCCGGCATTATGATTCTTCCCGAGGACGCACCCGTCGGCATGCCGCTCGGCGAGTACCTGGGATCCTCCGACACCGTGCTCGACTGCGAGATCACGCCCAACCGCCCTGACTGCCTCTCGATGATCGGCATGGCGCGCGAGACCGGCGCCATCTTCGATCGCGATTTCCATGTCGAACTGCCCGCCATCAAGGCGGAGACCGGTCGCGCGACCGCCGACGAGCTTTCCGTCGAGATCGCCGATGAGGGCCTCTGCGACCGCTACGTGGCGCGCATTGTCCGTAACGTTAAGGTGGGGCCCTCGCCCGACTGGATGGTCAAGCGCCTGAACGCGCTCGGCATCCGTCCGCATAACAACATCGTCGACATCACCAACTACGTGATGATGCTCACCGGCCAGCCGCTCCATGCCTTCGACCTCTCGACCTTTGCCGAGCGTGACGGTAAGCGCTCCGTCGTGGTGCGCGCCGCGACCGAGGGCGAGAAGTTCCAGACCCTTGACGGCGAGAACCGCGTGCTTGACGCCGGTATGGGCCTTATCACCGACGGCGAGCGCCCTGTGGCCCTGGCCGGCGTGATGGGCGGCATGGATTCCGAGATCACCGACGCCACCGTCGACGTGATGGTTGAGAGCGCCTGCTTCGATGCGGGTCGCACCTCGCACACGAGTCGCGACCTTTCGCTCATCTCCGATGCCTCCATCCGCTTCGAACGTCAGGTCGACGAGCGCGGCTGCATCGAGGTGGCAAATCTCACCTGTGCGCTCATCGAGGAACTCGCCGGCGGCGAGGTGGCGCCGGGCTTTATCGACGTATACCCGGCTCCTAAGGAGATCGCGCCCATCACCCTGCGCTACCAGCGCATCCTCGACATCTGCGGCGCTCCCATCGAGCGCGAGTTCGTCGAGCGCTCGCTCACGCGCCTCGGCTGCACCGTCGAGGCCGCGGGCGATGACTATCAGGTCACCCCGCCGAGCTTCCGTCCCGACCTCCCGCGCGAGATCGACCTTATCGAAGAGGTCCTGCGCCTATGGGGCATGGGCCGCGTCGAGGCGACGATCCCGGCTGCCAAAAACCACATCGGTGGACTCACGCGCGAGCAGAAGCTTACGCGCAGGGTGGGTTCTATCCTGCGTGCTTGCGGTCTCAACGAGACCACGACTTTCGGCTTCGCGGCACCGGGCGACCTCGAGAAAATCAACATGTCCGCCGAGGGCCGCGGCTTGCCCGTCGTCATCATGAACCCGCTTGTGGCCGAGCAGACCGAGATGCGCCGTTCGCTGCTCCCGGGCCTTTTGCAGTCGGTTGCTTACAACGAGGCGCACGGCACCGCTAACGTGCAGCTTTACGAGATCGGCAGCCTTTTCCACGGCCGCGAGAATGCGAGCTTGCCCAAGGAAACGCATTCCGTGGCAGGTGTTCTTTCGGGCGCCATGGCTGATACTACCTGGAATCAGAAATTCAAGCAGCTTCGCTTCTTCGACGGCAAGGGCGTCGTTGAAGAACTGCTCGGTCAGCTTCGTCTGCCCAAGATCCGTTTCCGTCCCGCCGAGGGAGAGGACTACGGTTTCCTGCAGCCTGGTCGCTGTGCCGAAGTCCTCTCGGGTGGTATGGTGCTCGGTTGGGTCGGCGAGGTCCATCCTGCCGCGCGCGAGGCATACGACATCGATCTTCCCGTGGTGGCCTTCGAGCTCGACCTCGACAAGCTTGTCCGCGGTGCGCGTAACCAGGAGAATTATCACGAGTTCTCGCAGTATCCGTCCGTCGAGCATGACCTTGCTATCGTGGTGCCCGAGGAAGTCACGTGCGAGGATCTCGAGCGTCGCATCGTGAGTGCTGGCGGCAAGCTGCTCTCCGATGTGCGCCTGTTCGATGTGTATCGCGATCCCATTCGTGTCGGCGTCGGCAAGAAGTCGATGGCCTTTGCGCTCACGTATCGCGCTGATGACCATACGCTCACAAGCGATGAGGTCGAGCGCGCGCATCAGAAGATCGTCACCAAGGTCTGCAAGGCCGTGGGTGGCGAAGTGCGTTCGTAGCAAGAATAATCGGACGTTCATCCCTAAGGAGTTTTCACGGGCGCGTCCTCGCCGCTTCGCGGCTGTGGAATGCGCCCTTAGAAAACTCCTTAGGGACGACTCGACCTCCGATGCCGCTGCGAAGCGTTTCATGGGGAAGCGTCGTTGCCGTCTTACGGTCGTGGTCGTGATTTCAGGAGACGCGTCTCTAGCTGGGTCTAGTCTGGGACCTATTGGGAAATCTTCACGGCTGCTTCTTAACTGCTTTGCGCCTGCGGGAGCGCTCTTGGGAAGCGTTTTGCTCAGGGCTGATGGGTACCGTCTGCTTGTCTGCCGCAGGATTCTTTGACGTGCGATTATTGGAAAGTAAGGATTCGTGTGCCCAGTTGGAACATACATATCGCCCATGCCGAAGCGCTGCTTGCGCGCGGAGGCGGGCTGGCATCTGCCGTGCGCGATCGCAATGCGTTTTTGTTCGGCAATGTGGTTCCCGATATCCGTGTGGGCTACATGGTGCCGGGCATTAAGGAACCCATTCCGTATCGCATCACGCACTTTGCTAAGCCTGGTCATATTCCTAAACCACGTGCGTGGGAGTTTTGGGATACGTACGTGGTCCCGGCTTTTGCGGAGGCTGTTCCTTCTGGTATCTCGGTTGATCCCGACGAGGCTGTCGAACAGATCGCCGGTGTGGATCCCGCCTGGCACGTGTCATTTTCAGAAGCCGATCTCGCGCAGGCGATGGCCTGTCCGCTCTTCCCTTTGCATGAGGATATCGAACGCCTCAATCGCATCCACTATCCCCATCGATACGTGGACGCGCCGGCGCTTGCCGAGGAAAACCCTGGTGCTCATGCGTGTGCTGATGCTGACGTGGCTCAATCGATGCGCGATATGTTGCTCGGAATCTGGACGCATCTGCTTGCCGATAACATCTGGAACACGCGCGTGAACGAACATCTCGATTCGATCGGCGGCAAGCCGAGCGAGGAGTTCCGTATCAAAAAGCAAGGGGACTTCGACTGGTTCGGTAAGACGCTGAGCGTCTCATCGATTGTGCGTGCCACCGATCGCCTTGTCGCTGCTGCCGCTAGCTATCCGCAGTACCCGATCTCGCGCGATGAGGTTCTCTACACCGCGGGCGTTGTCCACGAGATCGTTCGTGAGAACCCTGGCGACCCTGAACACCCACCCTATCGTCTGCTCAATGACGAGTTTTTCAGCAGCACGTTCCAAGAGGTTGCCGATACCGCAGAGCGCCTTTTTGCCGAACGAACGCTCAGCTGATTGCTTTCGTTGTCCTAGTTACCACCGAGCGTTTCCCAGTCGATAAAGAGTTCGTGTCGAAGTTCCTCTTCGGCTGCAAGCTGACGTGCGGTTTTGGGCCGCCGCTCGATGCCTGTTTTGCGTGCGATGATATCGAGCACGACATTGAATGCATTGGCATCCGCGATTTGCTCATATGTAAGCAGGATCACTTCAAATCCCATGCTGGTAAGTGCTGTCGTGCGGTTGGAATCTAGGATCGCTGCGGCCGTGTTTGCGTGTACCGAACGCCCTTGGCACTCGATGATCACGCCTGCGTTGCCGCCCTGTCCATCAATGAAGATATCGGCATAGCATGAAGCGCGGTGGTAAATTCTCTGCGCCGTTTCGGATAGTTGGATTCGATGGTTGTTTTTGACGGGAAGTCCCTCGCCTCCAGCCGCGCGCGGCATTGCTAACAGCATGGAAGCCTGCACCTCAAAAGGCGATGCGGTCTTTCCCGTAAAGCAATCCAAGGTCCAAGATAGATTCTTGATCCCGTGAAAACCGCGCGCATGGTCGCAAAAGGTTTTAAGCTCCCCGATGGTTAGGAGAGGAGGTCTCATCCATAAGCTTGTTCCGTTGCCGCCTACATCGATAACGCGTTGCCATTCCTCGTTAGGCAAGAGAAACTTCTGAGCAAGGGCTTGTTGCAAAAGGTATTCGCTGCGTTCGTTTAGGTTGCAGACCGTAAAGCTGCCGCACAGTTCGTATAGCACCATAAGCAAATGGATACGAGAAATCTGGCCAGACAGAGAAAGCAGCGTCATGGCAGGCGAGGCCACTTGGAATCCGTGGTCGGTTTCGTGCAGTGATCCGGGTGGTAGTTCATGTTTGAAGTAATGCGATCTGTAGAGTTTGGTACAGTTGCGCGATTGTTCTTCGGTGACTATGCGATGTAAAGGGGTTCCGAGGAAATCTGCGACAAGCGGACTGGCCGCGCGCTTTACATGGGTGGAATCCTCCACAGGGAGAGGGATTTCAGGATAAAGGGCGAGTACCCGGGGCGGAATGCGGTGAAATTTAAAGGCGCTTTCGCCGCAAAGCAGTAGGTCCATGGTGCGTTTCCTTGTGTTTCGACTCCATATTGAGGCAAGAATAAATCAAAAAGATCGATAGTGAGCAGCAATATCGCTAGACGGCGAGTAGAAGACTGGTTTTTATGCCAAAATCGCAGTTGGCTTGTTCAAAAAAGAGGGCTCTACTCGGAGAGTTCGGATATTGCTGCTCACTATCGAAAAAATAAAAATGCTAAGCAATCGAGTAACGAAAAAGAGCCGGGGAGCAAAGCTCCCCGGCTCTTGAACGCGCTATGTATTGCGAGATTAACGCACCTGAGCAACGTAGGCGACGTTGGTGGAAGAAACCTTGTCGTCAAGCTGAACGCTCATGCGCGGATCGCCGGCGGTGGCAACGGTGATGTCGCCGGTCTCGACATAGCCGAGCTCCTTGGCGGTCTCGACTGCTTTGACGATGGTGCCGTTGACGGTGCCCTGCGTGATGGCGGCCTTGTGCGGGACGACGCCCCAGTACATGATCATCTGCTGCACGGCCCAGTCATGACGGGAGAATGCGCAGATGGGCATGTTGGGACGGAAGTGGCTCACCAGGCGGGCAGTGCGGCCCGTGGTGGTGGGAACGGTGATGCACTTGGCGCCGACGGTGGTAGCCATGTTCACAGCGGACATACCGACGACGTTGTTGACGATGCGGGTGCCGTGGGCGTCGGCGGGCATCTCGAGCGGAGCGTGGGCAGGCAGGTACTTCTCGGTCTCGATAGCAATGCTGGCCTGCATCTTCACGGCCTCGACCGGATACTTACCGGCAGCGGACTCGCCGGAAAGCATGACGGCGTCGGTGCCGTCATAGATGGCGTTGGCGACGTCGGCAACCTCGGCGCGCGTCGGGCGCGGGTTCTGCTGCATGGAGTCGAGCATCTGCGTAGCGGTGATTACGGGCTTGTAGGCCGCGTTGCACTTGGCGATGATCTCCTTCTGGATGTGGGGAACGAGCTCGGGCTTGATCTCGATGCCCAGGTCGCCACGGGCAACCATGATGCCGTCGGAGTGCTCGAGGATCTCATCGAAGTTCTCGACGCCGAGAGCGCACTCGATCTTCGGGAAGATGGTGACGTGCTCGCCGCCGTTCTCGCGGCAGAGGGTGCGGATGCCCTCGACGGACTCGCCGTCGCGGATGAAGGAGGCGGCGATGTAGTCGATGTTCTCGGTGAGGCCGAACAGGATGTCCTGCTTGTCACGCTCGGTGATGGCGGGCAGCGAGATGTTGACGTTGGGCATGTTGACGCCCTTGCGCTCGCCGATGAGACCGTCGTTCTTGACGACGCAGGTCATGTCCTGGCCGGAGACGGATTCGACCTCGAGGGCCACCAGGCCGTCATCGATCAGGATAAGGGAGCCGGCCTCGACCTCGGAGGGGAGGGCCAGGTAGTCGAGGGAGATGTGCTCGGCGGTGCCGTGGAAGTCCTCGGAGGTGGGCTGGGCGGTCACGACGATCTTGTCGCCGGTCTTTACGGCGACCTTCTTGCCGTCGACGAGCAGGCCGGTGCGGACCTCGGGGCCCTTGGTATCGAGCAGGATGCCGACGGGAAGACCGAGCTCCTTGGAGATGCGACGGACACGCTCGATGCGGCCGTGATGCTCCTCATAGGATCCGTGCGAGAAGTTGAAGCGGGCGACGTTCATGCCCGCCTTGATCATCTCGCGGATGGTCTCGTCGCTGTCGCAGGCGGGACCCATGGTGCATACAATCTTAGTGCGCTTGTACATTCAGACCTCCATCTGATTCGTTTTGCGCTGGATAGAAAACAATGAAGAAAATAAAACCAGCTCGCATTATAACGAAATCGGTACCGTACAGCCGAAAAAAACAACCGCACGCCGATTGAAAAGCGCTCGATGGGGTTATCTTGAATGGCTAAGGTGTAAAAGATAAAACTTTTATCTGCGGGCTTGCTGCGTGTTTGACGGACGCTTTATCGAGATTGGCTAATTTGCAGGGAAAATCGTTTTATCAAGTTTTCGTGCACGTCCTAAACGAAATGTAGATGCCGCTGCGACGAAATACGCCGCAAAGCGCTTCTGATTCGGACCTCTATAAGGATGCGGACGCATCTTCGATTTGGAGTGCCGGTGCACATCGCGCTTCCGCAATGGGGTACCATATCCTCTCAAGTAGGCGCTGCTCGGTACGGCAGCTTTGATGAGCCCTTGCCCTTCTCCTGGGAATTATGATCGGGCATCAATCTATCGAGTGGCCTGATTCCCAGGAGGGACTGTATGAAAAAAGAATATCTATCCACAACGAGCGAGGTCCTTTCGGCCCTTGGCTCCGATGCCGCGGAGGGTGGCCTGACGTCAGCCGATGCGACGTCTCGGCTTGCCAAGGTGGGCCCCAACAAACTCAAGGAAGAAGAGAAGACCCCGTTGTGGATTCGTTTCTTCCAGCAGATGGCCGACCCCATGGTGATCATGTTGATCGTGGCCGCGGTGATCTCGGCGGTGACCGGCATGGTCAAGGGCGAACCTGATTTCGCCGATGTCGCCATCATCATGTTCGTCGTCATCGTCAACTCGGCTCTCGGCGTCATCCAAGAGGCCAAGAGTGAGGAAGCGCTTGCGGCCCTGCAGGAGATGAGCGCTGCGCAGTCGAAAGTGATGCGCGATGGCAAGTTGGTGCATCTGCCCAGCTCAGAGCTGGTTCCGGGCGACGTTGTGCTGCTCGAGGCCGGCGATTCGGTGCCGGCTGATTGCCGTGTGCTCGAGAGCGCGAGCATGAAGATCGAGGAGGCCGCGCTCACGGGTGAGTCGGTGCCGGTCGAAAAGCATGCGAACGTCATAGCGTTGGCTGACGGGGCGGACGATGTGCCGCTGGGCGACCGCAAGAACATGTGCTACATGGGCTCCACCGTGGTGTACGGGCGCGGCCGCGCCGTGGTGTGCGGCACGGGTATGGATACCGAGATGGGCAAGATCGCGGGCGCGCTCGCTGAGGCTGCCGATGAACTTACGCCGCTCCAGGTCAAGCTCGCCGAGCTCAGCCGTATCCTCACCATCATGGTCATCGTCATCTGCGTGGTGATCTTCGGTGTCGACATCGTGCGCCACGGCGTGGGCAACGTCATGAGCGACCCCACTGCCCTGCTCGATACCTTCATGGTCGCCGTTTCGCTTGCCGTGGCCGCCATCCCCGAGGGACTCGTGGCCGTTGTCACCATCGTGCTTTCGCTCGGCGTGACCAAGATGGCGAAGCGCCAGGCTATCATCCGTAAGCTCAGCGCGGTCGAAACCCTCGGCTGCACCCAGGTGATCTGCTCGGATAAGACCGGTACGCTCACCCAGAACAAGATGACGGTGGTCAAGCACGAGCTCGCTGCTCCCGAGGAGAAGTTCCTTGCGGGTATGGCCCTTTGCTCCGATGCACAATGGGATGCCGAGGCCGGCGAGGCTCAGGGTGAGCCCACCGAGTGCGCGCTCGTGAACGATGCCGCGGCGGCTGGCCTCACCGGTCTTGCGGCTGAGCATCCGCGCGTAGGCGAGGCGCCGTTCGACTCCGGCCGCAAGATGATGTCCGTGGTGGTGGAAACCCTCGATGGCAAGTTCGAGCAGTACACCAAGGGCGCTCCCGATGTGGTGCTCGGCCTTTGCACGCACATCTACGATGGCGAGAACGTGATCCCGCTGACCGATGAGCGCCGTGCGGAGATCGTCTCCGCCAACAAGGGCATGGCTGACGAAGCCCTGCGCGTTCTGGCACTTGCCAGCCGCACATATGAGGCTATTCCCGATGACTGTTCGCCCGAGGCGCTCGAGCACGACCTGGTGTTCTGCGGCCTTTCGGGCATGATCGACCCGGTGCGTCCCGAGGTGGCCGCCGCTATCGAAGAGGCGCATGGCGCGGGTATCCGCACGGTCATGATCACGGGCGATCACATCGATACCGCCGTGGCCATCGCCAAGACGCTCGGTATCGTCGAGGACCGTTCGCAGGCCATTACGGGCGCCGAACTCGATAAGCTGAGCGACAAGGAGCTCGATGCGCGTATCGGCGACTACGGCGTATACGCACGCGTCCAGCCCGAGCACAAGACCCGTATCGTCGAGGCTTGGAAGAGCCGCGACAAGATCGTTGCCATGACGGGCGACGGCGTGAACGATGCACCCTCTATCAAGCGTGCCGACATCGGTGTCGGCATGGGAATCACCGGCACCGACGTTACCAAGAACGTGGCCGATATGGTGCTCGCGGACGACAACTTCGCAACCATCATCAACGCTTGCGAAGAGGGTCGCCGTATCTACGACAACATCCGTAAGGTTATCCAGTTCCTGCTCTCCGCCAACCTGGCCGAGGTCTTCAGCGTCTTCATCGCAACGCTGATCGGCTTCACCATCTTCCAGCCGGTGCAGCTGCTGTGGGTCAACCTCGTCACCGACTGCTTCCCTGCGCTGGCACTCGGTATGGAGGAGGCCGAGGGAGACGTGATGCGCCGTCATCCGCGCGACGCTAAAGATGGCGTGTTCGCCGGCAATATGGGCGCTGACTGCATCGTGCAGGGCCTCATCATCACGGCGCTCGTGCTCGCGAGCTTCTTCGTGGGCGTGTACTTCGACATGGGCGAGATCGACATTGCCCGTATGGTCGCGGGCTCTGCCGACGAGGAAGGTGTGATGATGGCGTTCATCACCCTCAACATGGTCGAGATCTTCCACTGCTTCAACATGCGCAGCCGCCGTACGTCGCTTTTCAGCATGAAGAAGCAGAACCTGTGGCTCTGGGGCTCCGCTGCGCTTGCGCTCGTGCTCACCGTCATTGTGACCGTGGTGCCGGGTCTTGCCGCTATGTTCTTCGGTCCTGGTATCGTGCTCGAGCCGCGTGGTGTGGCCATGGCGCTTTTCCTGGCATTTTTGATCATTCCGCTTGTTGAGATATACAAGGCCCTCATGAGGGGAATCGAGAAGGAGTAGCCTTCCCGGTCGGTCCCGGCCAACCCCGTTCGGAACGTCCTCACGCATGAAAGCCCTCCCTTTGCCTGCTCCTTCGGAGCTACGGCAAAGGGAGGGCTTTCGCGTTGCGGAATGTTCCGAACGGGCCTGGCCGGGACCTGAGGTTACCTTCTCGGGGATCCTGTGGCTGGAAAAGGGAAGCGCGCAATGACGGTTGCCTTTGAGCTGGACAGGCGGTCTCTTTTGTTAGAATGGCAGCTCAGATAGGCTATCTAACCGCGGAGGCATTGTGGCGAAGAGCAAGGGTAAAGCTAAAAAGAAGACGACGGGGGCGCGCGCCAAGCGCGATAGGCGCCGGCGCATGTCGGCCGAGGTCCCCACTACTGAGGCCCTTGCCGCCGCACCTGCGATCGACGCGTTGACGGATGTGCCGACCTTTGCCGACCTTCCTATCAATGAGGCGCAGAGGGCGGCATTCGCTTCATTTTGCGAGACCGCTGAGGAACCGGAACAGATGGAGCTGGGCGTCGTCGTGCGCTTGGATCGTGGGTTCCCCTTGGTGGTCACCGATGGGACGGTCTTCAGGGCCGAGCATGCCGTCTCGTTTGCAAAGGCCCGCGGTGAGGAGGAAACGCCCTTGCCAGCCGTGGGCGATCGCGTTGCCGTGCGTATTGCGCCGGGCCACGACATGGGGGTTATCGAACTTGTGCTCCCGCGCCGGAACAGTTTCGAGCGTTGGCGCGGCCGTGCGCGCGGCGAGCATCAGGTGCTGTGTTCGAACGTCGACACGATTCTCATCGTCCAGGCGCTTGGCGCGGGGGAGGTCCTGCTCGATCGCATCGCCCGCTCGCTGGTGCTCACACGTGATTGCGGGGCGGAGCCTGTCGTCGTTCTGACCAAGGCCGACCGTTCGACGTCGCAGGAGCTCGAGCGCGATGTGGACGCGGTGCGGCGCCTGGTTGGCGAGGACGTGCGCGTCGTCGTCACCTCCTCCGCTGAGGGATGGGGACTCGACGAGGTCCGCGCGTGCGTGCCGGCCGGATCGTGTGCCATGATCCTGGGGGAATCGGGAGCTGGAAAATCCACGCTGCTCAACGCCCTTTTGGGGCACGAGTCGCTTGCCACGGGACAGGTGCGTGAACGCGATGATCAAGGTCGGCACACGACTGTTGCGCGCGTTATGGTGAAGCTTGTCGGAGCGTGCGGCGTGATCGCGGATGCCCCCGGTCTGAGGAGCCTGCCTTTGGTGGGGCACGAACACGGTCTCGCGCGGACGTTTCCCGAGATCGTCGAGGCCTCGCATGCTTGCCGCTTTGCCGACTGCACGCATACGCATGAGCCGGGATGTGCGGTGCTCGAGGCGGTTGATGAGGGACGAGTCGATGCGGAGCGTTTGCGGACGTTCCTCTCCCTCGCCGCCGAAATGCGCGTGAGCGCTCAGAGCCTCGATCCTGACGTGCACCTCTGAGTGCAGCTACTATCTTGCACAAATCTTTCCTATATCTGACTGGGTAGGTAAGGTTTAGGAAAGCCCCTGCTAAGACAGGGTGAAACTTTCTATTTTCCTTCATGGTCGACCGCGCGTGCTCACGCAGAATGTGAGCTGGAAGCCGAGGGTTGCAGCGGCCAAGGAGGAATAAGCATGAAGCGCAGAACGAGATTTGCCCTAAGCGTCGCCGTGGGGCTTCTGGCCGTTCTCGTGGCTGGTCTGTATGCCTCCTCGGTACGCTCGGAAGCTGAGCAGGCGAAAGCCGAGACGATGGCGCGTTACGGCGGAGACCTGGTCGATGTGTGTGTGAGCATGCGCGATATCGAGCCCGGGGAGACGATAGACGACGCAAACGTGTGCGTCGAGAAATGGGTGGCAACGCTTTTGCCATCCGATGCGGTGTCTTCGCTTCGCTCGGTTGAGGGTAAGAAGGCGACCTCATATATCCCGAAAAACACGGTAGTCAGCCCGCTCTATTTCAAAAGATCTGAAACCGCCCTGGATATTCCCCGGGGTAAGGCCGCAGTGTCGCTCGGCATCGATGACGAGCATGCGCTCGGCGGAGTCGTTGCCGCAGGCGACCGGGTGGATGTGTACGTGTCGAAAGATGGCGTATCCGACCGCCTGTGCCGGGCGACGCTCGTTACCACCAACGTGGCGATGGATGGTGAGGGTTCCGGCGATATCACGTGGGCGACGCTCGCTATCGATACCGAGAACGTCGAAGAGCTGCTCGCCGCCTCGACGCGCGGCACCGTGAATTTGGTGTTGCCGTCGTCGGGGACGAGCGTCGAAAAGGAGGGCGAGGCCTGATGTCATCGATTTGGTTGCTCTACGGTGATGATGAAGCGTATATCCAGCTTCGTCATGAGGCGAGGTTGCGAGATCCGGGAGCTCAGACGATTCGTGTTGCCCGTTTTGATGAGCTCGTGACATTGGCGAGTGCTTTCAGTCGTCAATCGGTTTCGGTGGCGTTTTGCGCGGGGGCTGCTGGCATCGAGGTGCTCGAGCGGGAGATGTCTGCGCTTGCTGAAGCTCGCGAATGCGCGCATGTGCTCGCTTTGGTGCGCGTGCTCGATCCCGCGCTTATCGCACGCCTGTTTTATGCGGGCACGACAGAGGTTATCACGGCGGGGAACGGCTTTTCGGGGCCGTCCGAAGAAGACCCATGCATGGAAGTGGGCAAAGCAAAAAGCAAGGGGTTCGAGGTAACCGCCGATGATACGGGTTCTGGGACGCCACATGCGACCCGAGAAACATCCCAAGAATTGGACCTACATCATAGTCCGGTGTCTCAGGACCCCTTTTGTGACACAGAAGGAGCGCGTTGCGTATCGTCGGAGCTGTGCTCGAACACCGCGGATGCGCTGCGCTCGTATGAGCTGGATGAACCCGATGGAATTGCAAGCGGTGAGGATGATGCCGCGACTGGCGGTGCAGTCTCTGTGGCGCTATGCGCCGACGGTGATGATGTCCTCCCTAAGCCGAAGGCCTATCAAGGTGTCCGGGATGTTGCCGGGCAAAGAACGGGGGGATCTTGTGCTGTATCCGCGCGCACCGGCGAGCTGTCCGATGCTGTCGCACCTGGTAAGGCCGCCCCCGTCATCACGCTGGTATCGGGATCGGGTGGATGCGGAAAAACGACCATAGCGGCAGCGATGGCAAGTGTCTCTGCCTCGTGGGGTTTACGTACGGCGGTTGTCGATCTCGACCTGATGTTTGGGAACCTCTATGAAGCTTTCGGCATCGATCGGCCCGCCGATATGTCCTCGCTGCTTGAGCCGCTTCGGCGTGGCGAGCTGCGCGAGGGCGATGTCGTTGGGAGTTCAAAACGAGTGGGGCCTGGCCTCACCCTATGGGGTCCGCTCGAAGCGCCCGAAAAAGCCGAGGCGATGGGTAACGCCGCCTCTGCGCTCATCGATATCTTGCGCAGGGAATCGGATGTGGTGCTGGTCGATACCTCGGTGTTCTGGGGTGATGCTGCCGCACGCGCCGTGGCGGCGAGCAACCGTTGCCTGGTGGTCGGAAGCGGGGGCGCCCTTTCCGGTAAGGCCGCGGCGCGCGCGATCGATCTGGCGGCACGCGTTGGCGTTCCCAAAACATGTATGACAAGCGTATTCAACCGTTTCGGTGCCCATGGTTGCGACGAAGCGGCGGCGATGCGCTTTGAACTCACCTGCGCGCTCAGCTCAAAAGCCCGTATCGCGGACGGGGGCGGCGAGGCGGAAGAACTGCTGGCGTTCGGTCGTGTAGGCGAGCTGGTCGACGGGGAAGGCACGTTCGCTGCGAGCGTAAGGGGGCTTACCAAAGAGGTCCTCACCGAACTTGGTTGCGATGTCGGGGATTGGGTCGATACGGCAGGGGAGATCGGTAAACCTGCCCTGAGGCCACGCCTTCGCTTGCCATGGAAGAAGGTGAGCGCATGGGGCTGATGGCTCTCGTCGATGCGACGGCCGCCGCCTCGTCGCGGTGCGCGTCTGATTCGAGGATGCGCGATTCGAGGCGAGCGCTCAAGGGGCGTGTTAAACGTGCCCTGATGGAGCGCGTCGGATTCGGTGAGGTGGCGCGGATTTCGCTCATGGCGGATCCCGCTGCGGCGCGCGCGGAACTGCGACCTGCCGTCGAGGCAGCGCTCAACGTGCAAGATCGCGTGGATGTTTCCGACAAGGATCGTGAGGAACTCGTCCTCGAGATATTGAATGATGTAGTCGGGCTCGGCCCGCTGCAGCCGCTGCTCGAAGACGATTCGGTGACCGAGATAATGGTAAACGGGTGCAACTCCACGTTTTATGAGCGTGCCGGTGTGCTCAATCGCATGGAGACGGTTTTCGAGAGCGATGAGACCATCAGGATTCTCATCGATCGCATTATCTCCCCGCTGGGAAGGCGCATCGACGAGCGGAGCCCTATCGTGAACGCGCGTCTCCCTAATGGGTATCGCGTCAACGCGGTGATACCGCCCGTCGCCATCGATGGGCCTGTTCTGACGATTAGAAAATTCTCCGATCGTATCAGCTCCCTTGGCGAGCTCGTACGTCTTGGGTCGTTGCCTGAGTGGTACGCGCAGCTGCTTTCCTGTGCGGTGTCACTTCGCCAGGATCTGGCTGTTGCCGGCGGAACGGGATCGGGGAAAACCACGCTTCTCAACGCATTGTCGTGTGAGATCGATACGGGCGAGCGCATCGTGACCATCGAGGACTCGGCCGAGCTCAAGTTCTCTCGTCATCCGCATGTGGTCCGCTTGGAGGCACGCGAGGCTTCGATCGAGGGGGAAGGTGCGGTGCGGATCCGCGATTTGGTAGCCAACGCGCTGCGTATGCGTCCCGACCGCATTGTGGTGGGCGAGGTGCGCGGCGCGGAGTGCATCGACATGCTGCAGGCGATGAACACCGGCCACGATGGTTCGCTGACGACGCTGCACGCCGGGACCGAAGAAGAGACGATCGTCCGCCTGACGCTTCTGGCACGTTACGGCATCGATCTGCCTTCTGAGCTGATTGAGGATCAGATAGCGATGGCACTCGACGGCATCGTTATGTCCGAGCGGCGACCTGATGGCAGGCGCTACGTCTCGTCGTATTCGGGCGTGCGTCGAGGGCGCATCGGCGGCGTGGAGCTTGAACGCTATGTGACGTTCGATGCGGCGACGGTTGAGTGGCGACTAGAAGCGGAGCCGGCGTTCATAGCCGAGGGGCTGAGAAGTGGTGTTCTGGAGCAAGAGGAGGTGGAACAATGGAGGTCCTTGTGCCCTCAATCATAGGTGCGCTAACTGCGCTGAGCGCTCACGGGCTGTTCGGCATCGCGCAAGAAGCCGATATCTTTGAGCGCCGAAAGCAGAGGGTCGATCACGCTGCACGGCTGCGCGAGACATGCGGGAGGGCGGGATGTCTCGTTTCTGCTCGCGTGGCGAGGGCGCCGCGAATCTCAGAGGGTGTTGCCCATCTGCGTCTCCTTCACATGCGTGGTTCGGCTCCCTTCCGTGACTACGCACAGTCCGAGCTCTTCGGCGCACTGATCTTCATTTCTTTGGGTGCGGCGATGGCGCTGCTGTTTGTGTCGCATGCCCCTTTGGGCTTTGCGGTCGGTTTGCTGGCGCCGTCTTTGGCATTGACGGTGCGCTCGGCGCAGAGACGGAAGGCGGAGGCGAAGCGCGTTGAAGAGGCGATGCCCGAGGCGTTTGCCGCTCTTGCCATGTCCCTTGGTTCGGGGCATTCATTGGCGCAGGGTATGCGGTTTGTGGGCAGCCATGCCGCGGAGCCGGTGAAAACGGAGTTTCTGCAGGTGGCATATTCGGTGCAGTGCGGTATTCCGGCGAGCACCGCCTTGGACGACATGCTGCATCGTATGCAGGCTCCGGGACTCGGGCTCGTCGTATTGGCCCTCAAGGTCTCTCAGCGCACCGGTGCCCCGCTTAAAGATCTTCTGTCGCAGGCGGCGGCAATGGTGGGCGATCGCATGGCGCTTCAGCGGAGGCTCGAGGTGAAGACATCGCAAGCGCGCATGTCGGCTCGTATGGTCGCGTTGATGCCTGTGGCGATGACGGCATTGCTCGCGCTGCTTTCGCCTGATTTTAGAAAAGGTTTGGCGACTTCGACGGGCGCTGCATCGATCGCCGTCGCCATGGTCATGAACGCACTGGCGTGGAGCATAATCCATCGCATCATGAAGGTCGATCTCTCATGAGCGCGCTGGGAGCGAGCGTCGCGGTTCTGGTTTGGTTGCTGAGCGGTTGGCGCGCGGAAGATGCACGGGATATGGGTGCGCGTGTACGGCGAATTGCGTCCGCCGCGATGGCTTCTATATATAAGGCCGCTCACCGTTTGAGGGAGCATCTGCCTCATCTGGGAAAGTCCGAAATCGCCGACGCTCCGACGCTTGGCGAGATATCCGAGATGGTCGATGTGGTTCGTTTGGGGCTTTCCGCAGGCCTTTCGTTCGATGCTGCAGTGGATGTCTATTGCACGAACCGGGCATCCCGGTTGGGCGAAGAGCTGGCTCGGGCGAAAACGATGTGGCAGACGGGCGTGTGCTCGCGCGAAGAGGCGCTCATGCAGACCGCCGATACCCTGGGCGTCCGCGCTCTTGAAACCTTTGCGACGACGGTGGGGCAGGGGTTGGCATTGGGCGCGCCTTTGTCCGAGACGCTCGCCGCTCAAAGCAGCGAGATTCGATCGGCGCATCGTGCTGAGGTCGAGCGCGAGATCGAGCGCGCACCGGTAAAACTGCTCATTCCAACAGGGACGCTCATTCTGCCCGCATTGTTGCTGTCGATTTTAGGGCCCCTGCTGGCTGCGGGGGAAATGCTCTAAGAAGGAGGAAAACGCTATGGATACGCTGCGAAAGATGCTCATGAAGACCTTCTTTTTCAAAGATATGTTGAAGAGGCGGCTTGTGAGGGAGGAGCTGGCGCAGGGAACGACGGAATACGCCATCCTGGTCGGCGTTCTGGTGGTTATCGCTATCCTTGCCATCATCGCCTTTCGTGACAAGGTCTCATCGTTGTGGGATCAGATCTCGTCTGGCATCAACAGCCTGTGAAGGTGAATTCGCGGAAGAGGGAGCTGCTTCTGCTCACTTGCGCGGCGGTCGTTGTCGGGGTTGCGGTCGCCCTTTTCTCGGGAGACCGTGTTGCCGACGAGGTTCAGTCCGATGCCGCATCGGTTGAGGATGCGCAAGGCACGGTCGTTAAGCGCACCTTAACGGGTGAGGCGCACGCGTCGGGCAAGCGCCGTTTTCTCAACGATTTAAGTCAGGGTATAGAGAAGGCGCTCCTCAAGACCTCCGATAGATCCGTGTCCTACGCGGTGGCGTGGCATGAGCGACGGGGGCTGCAGGCGGTATCGAGCGACCTGCTTGAAGCATACCGAAAACTGGACGGGTACGTTGTTGCGTCGAGCGGTTATCTCGATATCAAGGGCAACGTTTGGGGAGCGCTCCTGGCGCAGGGGAAGTCGGCGGTCGATGTGGTGATGGTGACTTGCAATGAAGAGGACTCGGAATGCACGGCGCGGGTTGTGCGTCTTGTTCCTGCAGGAAAAGACGGCGCAGGGGACGGTTGAGTATGCGTTGGTCACCACGGCGATATTGGCGATCTCGGTATCGCTGGCTCTTCTTTGGCGAGCAGGCGAGCGCGGGGTGCTTGCGGAGTTGGTCGAGGCGGCTGCGTCGCATGGCATCGATGCGTTGGGGCTGCTCGATATCGCGCTGTTCTGAGACGCACGCTCAAGCGAGTGTCGAAGCCGCGTTTTTGCTCCCTTGTTTTCTGACCTTGCTTTTGCTGACGCTGCAGCCGATCTGCCTGATGTATACGCGTGCGGTGATGGAGTCGGCGGCCGCTGAGACGGCACGCCTGATGATCACAACCGAGGGGACTGACGAGAAGAGTCTCGAAGCGTTCACTCTCCGGCGCCTCGCAGCGGTACCCAACGTTGCTATTTTCCATACCGGAGGTCCGCTGAGCTGGGATATCACGCTTGCGCAGACAGGAGAGTCGGCGGAGCGTGCGAGCGTTGAGATAGCGGGCCATGTTCGTCCCCTGCCGGTGCTGGGGGCGTTTGTTCATGGGTTTGGTAAGGCGAACGCGCAGGGCGATGTGGAATTGCGCGTGAGCGTCGCCTATAACGGAAGGCCCTCGTGGTTGGAGGGTGGCTATGATTCGTGGGTCGATGAGTAGACGGTTGCCACGACCTCGCAAGATGGTGCGTAACCGGTCGTCGTGGTCGCGAAAAGCGCGGCATGGGCGGTCGCTGCCTCTGGGCGGGCGCATGGGCATCGATCTGTTCCTTGAAGATGGTGCCTATACGACGTTGGCATCTGCTGTGGCGATTTTGGTGGTGTTGACACTGCTCTTTTCGTCGGCGACGGCGGTGTGGAGCATGTCGCGTGCGGGGGATACGCAGGTTGCTGCCGACGCCACGGCGTTGGCGGGTGCAAACGTCGTGGCTTCATACCAAACGACGGCGACGGTGGTCGATGCGAGCATTCTGAGCCTGGGGCTGACAGGCTTTTGCGTGACGGGCGCCGGGTTGGTTGGACTTCTGATTCCCGGTGCCAATGCGGCGGCGAACGAGGCGGTGGCGTGTGGGATCCGCATGCTTAAAACACGCAACGAGTTTGCGACTTCAGCATCGAAGGGGCTTCAAAAACTCGAGAAGGCCCTTCCTTATCTGGTGGCCGCCAACTCGGCGTTGGTGTGTGGCAAGCAAGCAACCGATGAGCTTGCGTTCAGCGGCGTGGCGCTTGCCGTGCCCCGCTCCTCCGATTCCGATTTTCCCGCGATAGAAGGCGCACAGATCGACACCGATGGCTTGGAAAACGCCTCATCTGACCTTGATGCCGCGGCTCAAGAACTCGCACAGGCCTCGGAGAAGACGGCTGAGGCCAAGGAGGCTGCATGGCTCGCTGATTGCGGCTCGACGGGGATGAATATGCACGAACGCATGGGGCGTCTTTCGCAGGTTTCCGCAGCGGAGAATCCTCTGTACGCATCGAGTATCACCTGGCCGGTCGAGACGGGCCTCGAACGTGCGCGGGCTTACTATCGATGGCGTTCTGAAAACGATGCGCCCGAGAACGATAGCGATGAGGCGAAGGCCAATTCGGCCTCGCGTAAGGCCTTCTATGGCTATGCGCTCGATCTGCTTGCGGATGCTAAAGTTGAGGAAACGGACACCGCTTGTGTATCTACCGTGCCGTCGCTCCCGAAAAACAGAAACGAAATCAAGGAAACGACGCTCTACACCGATGCGATATGGCCGACGACCGATGAGGAGTCGGGTTTGATGGTGCATTACTCTCCGTCGTGCGGTGGCGCCCACGGCGCGGCCGGACCTGCGATCTCGCTGAGTCAAGTTGAGAGCTCGGGGTTGCGTGAATGCCCTTCCTGTCATTTCGGGCTTGCCATGCTGGGAAATACGCCTGCCGCCTCGACATCTATCAGCAACGGGTTTGAATATCACTTACGGAAGTACACGCAGGCGCTCGATGAATACGCGGCCTGCCGCACGCGCGAGCTGGAACTCGAAAAGGAGACGAAAGGTGAAGCCTCGCATGCGGCCGATACATTTCAAGAGGCTTTGTCGAAACTGGCGGGAAAGCGTCCGCGCATCGCGCCTCCAGGGCGTTACGGTTGCGTTGCCGCCGTGGTATCGGGTGAGTTGACATCGCCCGATGAGTTGGAAAGCTCCTTTGCGACGGGGGCATCGCTGTCGCGTCGCGGCGCGATTTCCGCTGCAGCGTTGGCTCCCGATAAGGCCACTGCCGAGAACAATGTGCTGTCGAGGTTTTTCTCATCGCTCGAGGAACATGCGGGGCGACAAGGGCCTGTCGGTCTCGTGGGTGATGTTATGGACTTGTGGGGTAAACTCCTGGTCTCCTATGGCGATATCGCCGAGGAGGCGTCGAGTGCCATGGATGGCCTGCTCGGTAAGATGACCGCTCTGGGTGCAGGACCTGTCGCTGCATGGCTAGGGGAGGCGCTCGGTGCGGCGGTGGCGGGTTTGGGTTTTGAGCCCGTCGATTTGAGCCTGAAAAAGCCGGTGCTGACTGATTCGAAAAACGTGATCGCCCGTGCGGACGTGGCAGGCGTTGCCGACGTTCAGAGCCGCTTGCGTTCGCTTGCGGTCGGCACCACCGATCCCGGCGCCCTGTTGCAGGCATTTGGTTATCAGGTGGATGAATATATCGCCGAAGCGACGTTCACGCTTGCCGAGATCCCCCTTCCGGGAGGTGGAAAGCTACCGCTCACCATACGTTTGAAAGACCTGAAGAATTTGGCAGGTGATTGAGGTGCTCGGACGGGTGATTGAAGTGCGTAGACGGATGGGTGGCGCCCCCAAGATCAAGATCGAAGAGGACGCGGCGCAAGCGACGGTGGAGATGGCGGTTGTGACACCGGTGCTCATAGTTCTCACGCTGATCGTGTATAACCTCATGCTCTTTATGTCTGCTACGGCGCGGTTCGATCGGGTGGTGCCCGATATCGTTATCGCGCAGGCGATCTCCCCTGCGGGCGATTCCGAGTCGGGAACGGTTGCCGCCTCGTTATCCGAAGTGCAACGTTGCGTGCAAGAGGCGATGGACGGCTACAGCTTGGAGATCGAGGTTTCCTGTGAAGGGGAGGGCTCCTCGGGATCGGGGATGTTGGCTTTGGTTGGGACGACGCGAACCTACACGTGTCGTATGAAATACAGACCTTGGCCCGGAGGTCTCAGCATCGCGGGAGTTTCCATGGGGGCACCATCGTTCTTGCAGCACGAGCGCAAGGTGGTTGTCGATCCGTGGCGTCCGGGGGTGGTTATGTGAGAGATTGCCATGCGGGTGCATGCAATGACACCGCTCAGCCCGATGCGGCGTCTGTTTTTGCGCGGGCGCGGGAGCAATCGGGTTGGCGTGGTGTCGATATGCCTGTTGCCTACGGTTTTGTCCAGCGCTTGCAGGGACTTTTGCCGGCGACTCCTGCGCCTGGCAAAAAGATCCCAAGCCTGGCATTTCCTCGGTGCGATTCCGTGCATACCTGCTTCATGCGCCATCCTATCGACATCGCGTTCATCGATGCGCGCGGCGGTATCCTCGAGCTGCATAAGGGCGTCGGGCCATGGCGTATCTTGCGATGCCGTGGCGCGTGGGGCGTCATGGAGAGGTTGAGCCCACGGCCGATGTGGCCGACGCCGTGCCCCGTGCAGGCTCGAAAAGAAAATTAAAAAAGTCGCTTGACGGCCAAATCCAGTCTTGTATACTAATCAAGCCTTGAAACAAGGCATCAGCATTTGGCTGGGTAGCTCAGTCGGTAGAGCAGAGGACTGAAAATCCTCGTGTCAGGGGTTCGATTCCCTTCCCCGCCACCTTGAATGGAACAGCCCCCAGTAATGGGGGCTTTTCTTTTAGCTGTTTGCCCTTGCTGCATCCCATTTACAGCCTGTCCCGATTAGCAAAAGCGAGTCGAATCCTGTCCTTACCGATAGGTATACTCAGGTTGATGGAGATGTTGTTGTGCGGGAAGCCAGGCGAATCAGGTCTCTGCACGGTAACCCGTGGATGGGACGCCGTATGTCGCCGAGCTTGCTTGGGCCTTTATGAGGAGGCATACATGGACGATAGGATTCGCGGGGTCAATCTGTCGGGATGGTTCATTCCCGAGCCCTGGGTCACGCCCTCCCTGTTTGCGGCAACCGGTGCCGCCACGCCCGAAGAGCTCCGCGTGGCGCTGGGCGATGCCGAGTACGGTGAGCGTATGCGCAGGCATTACGAGACGTTCATCACCGAGGGCGATTTTCAGCGCATGTCCATGCTCGGCCTCAACGCAGTACGCCTGCCGCTTCCCTGGTATGCCTTCGGTTCTCAGGAAGACGGCATCTCGCACATTCCGGTGGTCGACTATATCGATCGCGCTTTGGAGTGGGCGGGCAAATACGACATGAAGGTCCTGCTCGACCTTTCGACGGTGCCGGGAGGCCAAGGCGACTCAAACGACCTATCCGTAGGGGAATCCATCGCCGAGTGGCATTCGTCCGCCGGAGCGCGACAGGTTGCCCTCAAGGTACTCGAGCGTCTTTCCGAACGTTACGGTATGGCTGACGCCCTTTTGGGTATCGAACTTCTGGACAGCCCTAAGATGCGCGTGCGCACCAACCTTTTCACGGTTTCCGACGGCATCCCAAGCCATTACCTTCGCAATTTCTACCGCGATGCCTACAAGCTTCTGCGCATGCACATGGCGCCCGAGAAGATGGTGGTGTTCTCGTCTTCGGGGTATCCGTCGGAGTGGAAGCATTTCATGCGCGCCGACAAGTATGAGAACGTGGTGATGGATGTGCATCTCTATCACTATCGCGATCAGTATGCGCAGGATATCACCAGCCCACGCGGTCTCACTTCGGCCATTGCGCGTAACAAACGCGTGCTCAAGGAGGCTGTCGCCGTAGGATTCCCGGTTATCGTGGGCGAGTGGTCCGGGGCTGCGGTGCTTGCCAATTCGAACATCACCCCCGAGGGTCGCGCTGCTTACGAGCGTGTGTTCATCGCCAATCAGCTGGCGAGCTTCTCGGCTGCTCGGGGTTGGTTCTTCCAGACTTGGAAGACGGAGAAGCGCATCCCGGCATGGGATGCGCGTGCCGCGATCGGTACGCTCGAGAAGGCGATGATCGACTAGTGGGAGTGCGGAACGTGGCGGATAACCAAGAGACGCGAGGACGGGCACGGCAAGAGCGCGCGCCGCAGCAAGAGGCATCGGTGCGCGAGCGGGTGCCTCAGACGGCAGTGCGGGAACCGAGCGCGCAGGGACGTCTGTATATGGTGGGTACGCCTATCGGCAACCTGGGCGATATGAGTCCCCGCGTGGCGCAGGCCTTTGAGGATGCGGACACCATTTGCTGCGAGGATACGCGGGTTACCTCGAAGTTGCTGGCGCATCTCGGTATCTCAAAGCCGTTGATGCGCTGCGACGAGCATGTTATCGCCGACCGTGCCGAGGGGCTTGTCGAGCGCCTTTTGGCGGGGGAGACCATAGCGTTCGCGTCCGATGCGGGCATGCCGAGTGTGTCGGACCCCGGACAGGTGCTCGTCGATGCCGCCCGTGATGCCGGGGTGTCGGTTGAGGTGATCCCCGGGCCATCCGCATGCGTGACGGCGCTCGTTTCATCGGGTATCTCTTGCGAGCATTTTTTCTTCGAGGGCTTCTTGCCGCGCAAGCATGGCGAGCGTGTGCGCAGGCTCACGCTTTTGGCGCCTGTTCCCGGTGCTCTGCTGTTTTACGAATCGCCGCATCGGGTGGTGGCATCGCTCGAGGCCATCGCCGAGGTCTTTCCCCAGCGTCAGGTCGCACTCTGTCGCGAACTCACTAAGTTGCATGAAGAGGTTTTGCGCGAAGGCGCCCCCGCCCTTCTTGAACGCGTGCGCGAGCGCGGTGAGCTGCGGGGCGAGATGGTGCTGGTGGTTGCCCCGCCCACAGACGATGAGCTTTCCGTGCTCGGCACGCAAGGCCCGATGTCGTCTCGGCAAGATCCTGAACAGGCGCTCGCGGAAGATATCCGAGCTGCTCTCGCGGCGGGGGAGGCCCCTTCTGCGATCGCCAAACGCCTGAGCCGAAAGTACTCACGTAAGAAACGCGATGTGTACGAGCGCGTCCTTGCGACGCAAGATGCCCAAGCGCTCTAGATGGCGCTGCTTGCAGTGCGTTAGAATACTCCCTTGTCAGCGCGGTCGCCATAAGGCCGCAGACTACTGTCATGAAAGAGGTCCCTCGATGAGCAAAACCAAGCCTTCGTTCTTTATCACCACGCCCATCTATTACGTGAACGCCGATCCGCATCTGGGTACTGCGTACTCCACGATCCTTGCCGATGTTCAGGCGCGCTACCGTCGCGCAGCGGGCTACAACGTCAAGTTCCTCACGGGTATGGACGAGCACGGTGAGAAGGTTGCCGAGGCTGCGGCGAAGCACGGCATGTCGCCGCAGGAGTGGACCGATTCCCAGGCCCCGCACTTCAAGGATCTGTGGAGCAAGCTCGAGATTTCCAACGACGATTTCATCCGCACCACCGAGCCGCGCCAGCACCATGCCGTGCAGTATCTCTGGGAGCGCATGAAGGAGTCGGGCTATCTTTATAAGGGCAGCTACGATGGCTGGTATTGTGTGCCCGACGAGACCTACTTCACCGATACGCAGGTGCAGAAGGGCGACGAGGAGTACGGTAGCGAAGGTCAGCATCTTTGCCCCGATTGCCATCGTCCTCTTGAGCGCGTGCAGGAGGAAAGCTACTTCTTCAAGCTTTCCGCCTTCCAAGATAAGCTGCTCAAACTCTACGATGAGCATCCCGAGTTCGTGCAGCCTGACTTCCGCATGAACGAGGTGCGCAGCTTCGTCGAGGGTGGCTTGAACGACCTCTCCGTTTCGCGCACGAGTTTCGACTGGGGCATCCAGGTGCCGTTCGACGAGGGACATGTCACCTATGTGTGGTTCGACGCGCTGCTCAACTACATGACCGCCGTGGGCTACGGCGTCGATTCGGATGAGGCGCGCTCTGAGCTGGCTTATCGCTGGCCTGCACAGTTCCATATCGTGGGCAAGGACATCATCCGTTTCCACTGCGTGATCTGGCCGGCCATGCTCATGGCCATCGGCGAGGCCCTGCCCGAGCATGTTTTCGCCCACGGCTTCCTCACGGTGCGCAATGCCGAGACCGGCGCCGCCGAGAAGATGTCCAAGAGCCGTGGTAATGCCATCGCGCCTAAGGATGTCATGGAGCTCCTCGGCGTCGAGGGCTATCGCTACTATTTCATGACCGACGTGGTGCCCGGTACCGATGGCGCCATCTCGTTCGAGCGCATGGAGCAGGTGTACAACGCTGATCTGGCCAACAGCTGGGGCAACCTGGTGAGCCGTTCGCTCAACATGAGCGCCAAGTACTTCGACGGTTGCGCTCCCGCGAAACCCGCTGCCGTGGACGCGTTCGACAACCCGTTGGCGCGTATCGCCGACGGCCTCTACGAGCGCTATGCCGCTTGCATGGACAAGCTTGATTACGTAGGCGCCAAGGATGCCGTCATGGAGCTGATCCACGCGGCTAACCATTACATCGAGGATTCCGAACCGTGGAGCCTGGCCAAGGACGAGGCCCGCTCCGACGAGCTTGCGTTTGTGATCTACAACCTGCTTGAGGCTATTCGCATCGCGGCTCACCTGTTCGCGCCGTTCATGCCCACCACAAGTGCAGAGGCGCTTCGCCGTATGGACTTGGCATCTGAGGCCGATTGCGACGACTTGGCTACCGCATGCGTGTGGGGCGGCCTTGCCGGTGGCAACCCGGTGGAGAAGGGCAATCCCTTGTTCCCGCGTCTGCAGAAATAAGCACGCTAAAAAGGATTAAAGACAGGGGCGCCGCGGCGCCCCGTTTTTTACAGCCTGAGCTTGATGTGCGCCCGAATGCGATCCGCGGCCGAGTCGCTCCTAGATCTCGCAGATGTTCAGTGCACGTCCCCCGGTATAAGCGAGCACGTTTTCAAATGCTATCTGGGCACGGCGCTCCATGGCCTCTTCGGTGAGAAAGGCCACATGAGGCGTGAAGATGCAGTTGGGGGCATTGACGAGGGCGTAGTCGGATGGCACGGGCGGCTCCATGTCGAACACGTCGATACCGGCGCCGGCTATCTTACCCGAGGCAAGGGCGCGCGCGAGCGCATCGTTGTCAACGATGCCTCCGCGCGCGCAGTTGATGAAGATCGCCCCATCCTTCATTTGCGCGATCGCCGCGGCGTCGAAGCTCTTGCGGGTGGTTTCGTTTAACGGCAGATGTAGCGAGACGATATCGGATTCGGTGAGGAGCTGGGTGAGCGGCACCTGCTCGATGCCTGCTTCGGCCGCCTCGGCGTGCTCGTGGCGGGCGTAGCCGAGAACGCGTGCGCCGAACGCTTTGAAGAGGCGTCCCGCCGCGCAACCGATATGTCCGCATCCGATGATGCCTACGGTCTTACCGCAGATCTCGCGTCCCGTAAGGCCCGCCGAGGTGCGTCCCGCGCGCACGGCTGCATCGGCATCGGTTACATGACGTAGCACGTCGATGGTGAGGCCGAGGGTGAGCTCCGCCACGGAGATGTCGGAGTAACCGGCACAGTTGCGTACCTCGATACCGCGTTCTTTGGCGGCAGCGAGCCCCACGTGGTCGATTCCCGTGAAGGCGACATCGATCATCTTGAGCGCGGGACAGCGCTCGATGACCTCGGCGGGGTAGGGGTTGTTGGCGATCATGACCACATCGGCGTCGGCGCTGCGTCGGGCTAGCTCGTCGACATCGGTGGTTTTGGTATCGAAGTAGGTGAAGCGATGTCCCGCTGCTCCAAGGGGCGCTGCAAGTTCTTCGATCCGTGCGGCGGAGACACCGAGCGGTTCAAGCAATGCGATGTTCATAGGGGCCTTTCATCTTGTGGTGCGTACGGGTCGCGCATGGCATCCGTGCGCCAGGGTCTATCCGGGTACGCCCTCGTCTACATATGTTTCTGTAAGAACGCCAGGGCTTTTTCGTAGGCCTCGCGTCCCGCGGGGTTGGAGATGTCACGATCGAAATCGTGCTCTAGATAGTAAACCTGATGCATGACCGCGTGCGGCGCCGCGCGCCAAAGTGTTTTGGACTGCTTGATGGGTACATCGGCATCGCCGGTGCTCGCGGTGATGAAGAGGGGCGGTAGGGCGGCGATATCGCCAGACGAGAGAGACCAGCGTTCCGCTTCCGCGGGATCGTCGAGTCCCATCATGCGCAGCCATGATCCTTCATGCTGACGTGCGTATACGTAGAGCGACCAGCGGAGCGCCTTGGCGCCCGTGGTCGGAGGCTCATCATGCTTGCCGGCGATGGCATCTACTTGCGAGCGTGTTACCTCGGGGAGCGTTAGATACGCCTTCGCGGGGGCCGACAGGGCGGGGTCGGTCAAATCATGGTAGCCGTAGAAGTCGAGGATGCCCAACGGGGCGATCGCACCTTGCCTTGCCAGCTCGCGCTGCAGCAGCAATGCCAGATTGGCTCCAGCGGAGCGGCCGAAAAGGCACCAGGCGCGATACTGCCCGTCCTCAAGCGCGCCGCCCACATGCTCCGTCCACGTTGCCGTCAACGACTCGATGGCGCGGGGGAGCGACGCTTCGGGAGCCAGAGGATAATCGGCGCTGATGAGCGTGTACCCGGCGTCGAGGATCATGCGCACGTACGGCTGGGGCAGATCGTCGCGCTCACCGTAGAGCATCCCGCCGCCATGGATATAGAACAGCGCAACGTGGTTGTCGCGTGCGGCGAGCGGCCGCTTTATCGTCACAAGGGACGTGTCGCTCATGAGTGGTTCTCGCTTTCTTTCGTGTTCTCGCCCGAGAGGGAGAGGATCTTCTCGCTCAGTAGAACCTGCAGGAAATCATCGGGGTTCTTTACATCGATACCGGTGAGTTTCCGTACACGATCGATACGATAGCGCACGGTTTTGGGGTGGATGAACAGCTGCTCGGCGGTTTTCGCGTAATCGAGGCTGTTGGTGCACAGCGTGGTGAGCGTGGTGAGCAGGTCGGGATGCTCTCGCGCGAGTTTCGCCAAGCGCGGATCGATGAAGCGCTCGGTTTGCGAAAGGTCGTCGGCCAACAGCAGAAGCTTGAAGATGCCCAGGTCGTCGAAGCGCATGCAGCGGTTGTGGTATTGCGTGCCGCTGAAGAGTTTGTAGGCATCGATGATCTCGCTGTTCATGCGCGGGAACGAATAACGGTCGGCGGTGCTGCTCAGAATGGCAAAGTACGTGAAGAGCGGTAGCGTCGAGGTATCGTGGAGCTCTTTGAGGGCGTTGTCGATAGCCGACAGGTCGAAGCCGGAAAGCGAGCTGCGGAAGTTATGGACAAAGACGAGACGGTCGCTGCTCTCGAAATAGACGATGCCCGGATAGAGGGTGCGTAGTTTGCGCCGTACGGCCTGATGTACCTCGTCAAGACGGTCGGCGTCAGTGGGGTCGGTGGGTTCGATACGCACCAGCAGCGCCTCATAGAGCGGGTAGCGATCGATCTCGAGTGTCGAGAGCGCCATGTCGATTTTCTCGTGGGAGCTGTAGCGGTCGAGCAAAAGGTCATGCACGAGGTTGTTGTTCTGAAAGAAGAGCTTCTGTTTGATGGCGTTCTGTTTCAGGATCTCCATCTGCAGAAGGCTCACGACGTTTTCGATGGTCATGACATCGAGCGGGGTGAGCGCGGCTCCCTCGTTGTGCATGATGAGGTAGTAGTCGATATCGTCGGAGCTGGGAATGCGCACGCCCAAGGCCATCTCGGCCAAGGTCTGATGGTTGCGCTCGCCGTACCCTTTGTCATAGAACAGGCGCGTGTCGAAGTAGGCATGCGTCTGGTATGCGCTCGGGTCGCGCCTGGTAAATGAGTATCCCGAAAACCCCGCACGTTCCATGTCGGTTGAGAGGCGGCGGTCGCGTGCGGTGTCAAGGTAGGTTACATCGACATGCAGCGTGTTCTTGAGCGTGCTGAGGATGTAGGACACCGATGGCTGCTTGAGGGCGAGTGCCATGAGATGGCGGTGCACCTCGTAGAAGCGGTTGAGCAACGTGAGGTTGGAATCGAGGATGTGTCCCATCACGTCCAACAGGATGGATTCGTATTTGATGCCGGGTGAGAGTTTGATCAACGGCAGATCGAAATCATCGCAGAGCTCGATGACCGTTTCGGGCGCCTGTGACATAAGTCGTTCCGGTTTGAACGCGATGGCGGCGATACCGATGGAGCTCATCGTGCGGAAGAACTGTGCCAGGTCGACATCGTCCAGATCTTCGATGGCATAGAAGCTCGAGATGATGAGCTGACCCTTTTTGCCCCAGTTCTCGATATCGGAAGCTTCGAGCACCATGGCGCTGCTCACCTCGTTGCCAAGCCCTTTCGCACCGGCGATAACCTGCGCGTTGGCAAACGAGGGAAGTAAGAGGACATCTTCAATAACCATGGCGCTCCTTTGTACGGTACCTACAGTGTAACGAGGCCGTTCAAGGGGTCTTTTCTTTTTTGGATAAATTAACGCCGCTTAAATTAGCCGTGCGGTACATGAACGTGTGCAGGCCAGATGAAAGAATGAGCCTCGTACAAAGACGAACCCTCTACCCGGGATTTTGGGGGCGCGTCACCGGTGCGTGAAGCACAGGCACAAATCGAAAAGATCCGAAGGAGGATATTCGATGCTCAAGACCGTTGTGAAACAGAATTCGTATCAGGACTCCATCAACCTGATGCTGTTGACCAACAAGATCAACACGCTCGATGGTGTCATCCAGAGCCAGATCATGATGGGTACCGATGCCAATAAGGACATCTACCAGGCGGCGGGCCTGCTGACCGATGAGGCGGCGGCCGCGGCTCCCAGCGATATGGTCATCGTGGTGGAGACCGACGACGAGGCCGTTATCGATACGGTGCTCGCCGAGACCGAGGCGTTTTTGGCCGACCTTTCGGTGAAGAAGGAGGCTGCAGGCGCTCCCGCCGAGGCCACGAGCTGGGAAGAGGCCATGGCCATGCTTCCCGATGCCAATATGGCGCTCTTCTCCATCCCCGGTGAATATGCGGCCCCCGAGCTCGAGCGTGCGCTCGACCTGGGGCTCAACGTGTTTTCGTTCACCGATAACGTCGCTCTCGAGGACGAGGTGCGCCTGAAGCAGAAGGCGCACGAGAAGGGCCTCCTGTTCATGGGTCCCGATTGCGGAACCGGTGTGGTGTCGAGCGTCCCCGTGGCGTTCACCAACGTCATCAACCCGGGCAACATCGGTATCGTCGGCGCTTCCGGCACCGGTATCCAGGAGGTCACCTGCGTGATCGATCGCCTGGGTGAGGGCTGCGTGCACGCCATCGGCACCGGCGGACGCGATCTCAACGAGCGCGTGGGCGCCGTGACCGTGAAGGACGCCATCGTCGCCCTCGAGCACCACGATCCCACCGATGTCATCTGCGTCATCTCCAAGCCGCCTGCGCCCGAGGTGCGCGATGAGGTCGTCGATCTGCTCGAGAAGTGCTCCAAGCCCGTCGTGGCCATCTTCATCGGCGAGAAGCCCGAGGCGCATCTGGGCAAGGTGCACCTGGCACACACCCTTGAGGAGTGCGCGCGCATCGCCGTCGACCTCTCTCGCGGCGAGCAGGTGAAGAAGAACTACACCGAGCCGCTCGATGTGACGGTCGAGACGCCGCTGGGTGATGACAAGACCGTCATCGGCCTCTATTCCGGTGGCACGCTCGCCGGCGAGGCGGCCATGATGATCACCGAGGCACTCGATCTCGGTCACATCATCAAGGAAGACGGCTACATGCTGCGTCACGGCGGCTATGACGTCATCGACCTTGGCGACGATGTCTATACCCAGGGACGTCCGCATCCCATGATCGACCCCGAGGTCCGTATCAAGATGATGCGCGACTACGCTGCCATGGATACCACGGGCGTCATCGTCTTCGACTGCGTGCTCGGCTATGGTTGCCATCCCGATATGGCTTCCGAGCTCGCCCCGGTCATCTCCGAGTGCATCGCCACGGCTAAGGCCGCGGGCCGCGACGTCAAGTTCGTGGGCACCGTGGTGGGTACCAAGCACGACCCGCAGGATTACGACCGCTCGGTCGAGATCCTTCGCGAGGCCGGTGCCATCGTGGAGTCGAGCAATGCCCGCGCCGTGCGCGCCGCACTCGCCTTCAAGGGCATCGACTACACCGAGGCCGACCGCGAGACCGTGCCGTACGAGGTAAAGGACAACTCTCCTCTGCCCGAGCCCTCCGAGGCCGTGATGGAGCTCCTTACCACCAAGCCACGCGTCATCAACGTCGGTGTCGAGAGCTTCAACGATCCGCTGCGCACCTACGGTGCCCAGAGTGTCCAGTACACCTGGAAGCCTAAGGCCGGCGGCAACAAGCGCATGATCCACCTGCTTAACGCGCTCGATAAGGTCGAGGGCATCGATGAGGCCAACGAGCGCATTTGCCAGCGTTTCCGCGAGTCTCAGCCGCAGCTTGTCGACGTCGTGGTGGCCAAGGATGTCATCCCCGAGCTCAATCGTGCCCAAAAGACGCTCCTACACGCCGGTCCTCCCATCACTTGGGAGAACATGCAGGGCCCGATGAGGGGCTCGTGCATCGGCGCCGCACTCTTCGAGGGTTGGGCCGAGACCGAGGAAGAGGCGCTCGCGCTCCTCGAGGCCGGTGAGGTGGAGTTCATCCCCTGCCATCACTGCCACGCCGTAGGCCCCATGGGCGGTATCACTTCCGCCAATATGGCCGTGCTCAAGGTCGTCAACCTGGCCGACGACACGGTTGCCTACTGCACCATGAACGAGGGCATCGGCAAGGTGCTGCGTTTCGGCGCCTACAGCCAGGAGGTCGTCGACCGCCTGCATTGGATGGCCGACGAGCTCGGTCCGGTGCTTGCCAAGGCGCTCAAGCTTTCCGACGGCGGCATCAACCTCAACGTGCTCATGGCGCGCGCCATCACCCAGGGCGACGAGTTCCATCAGCGCAACATGGCAGCCACCCTCAACTTCGTTAAGGAGATGGCACCGCTTATCGTCCAAACCGATGTGGACGAGGACGCCAAGCAGCGCGTCATCCAGTTCCTCTGCGACACCGACCAGTTCTTCCTCAACGTCATGATGGCCACGGGCAAGTCGATCGTCGACTACGTGCGCAAGGACCAGGAGGGCTGCATCGTCTCGACTATGACGCGTAACGGCTACGAGTTCGGCGTACGCGTATCCGGCCTGGGTGACGAGTGGTTCACCGCTCCCGTCAACACCCCGGTGGGCCTGTACTTCACGGGCTTCACCGAGGAAGACGGTTGCCCCGACAACGGCGACTCCGCGATCTGCGAGACCGTGGGTGTCGGCGGTATGGCCATGGTGGCCGCACCGGGCGTTACGCGTTTCGTCGGTGCCGGCGGCTTCGAGGACGCGCTCAACATCTCCAACGAGATGGAGAAGATCTGCGTGACGCATAACCCCAACTGGGCTATCCCCACCTGGGACTTCAAGGGGGCCTGCTTGGGCATCGATATCCGTAAGGTCGTCGCCACGGGCATCACCCCGCTCATCAACACCGGCATCGCGCACAAGAAGGCCGGAATCGGCCAGGTGGGCGCAGGTACCGTACGCGCACCGCTGGCCTGCTTCGAGAAAGCGCTCGAGGCCTACTGCGCCAAGCTCGGGATCGAGTAGGCGAGGCGAATGATTGTTTCCCTGGCGAGCGACTATGCCCTGAAGCATGTTCAGGGTTCGGTGCGCGGGCGTGTGCACAGCACCTTTGCGACGAGTTTCAACGTTGAGTTGGACGGGTTTCTGTTCCATGTGGGACAGAACACCCAGGCGCTTTCCTGCCTGGGCGTCGCGGTCGCTCCCGGGGAGATGCGGGAGCTGCTCGATGTGGTCGAGCGCGATGACCGCGCGATCGTAAGCAACGGCGTTTTGCGTCTGTATGGCCGCTACGGTATGGGGCAGATCGAGCTTGCCGATGCACCGGTGCGCACCTGCCGCGTCACCCCCTGCGCAGGTACGGTGCCCAAAGGGCTCGATCTTGCCGTGTTCCAAGCGTTGGAGCAGTTCGATCTGCCCGCGCTCATGGGCCTTCCGGAATGTGCGCGCACTACGCGCGCCATCTCGGAGCTCGCTCGATACTCGTCTATCTGCGCCGCTCGCATGGCGTCTTCCGAGGTGGTGGAGCCCGTGCGTGTCGCTGCTGCCGAGCGCGCCCTTGCCGGTGCGGTCGAGTATCTGGTGGGGCGCGGTCTGGGGCTCACGCCCTCGGGCGATGATGTGCTCTGCGGTTTTGGAACCGGCCTTGCGTACCTGTACGGGCATGAGTTGCCGCAGGGGGTCGATGTTTTTTACGAAACGGTGTCCGAGACCGTTCCGGGAAAGACGACGGCGGTGAGTGAGGCATACTTGCAAGCCATGCTCGCCGGCTACGCCAATGCCGATTACCTCGACGCGCTTGCAGCGCTTGATACGGGCGAAACCGAGGAGCTTTCCGCGCGTTTCGATCACATTCTCACTATGGGACACACCTCGGGGGCGGACAGCCTTCTGGGGTTCGCAGCTGCCTTCTGCTGTTTGTTCTAATAACGTCTTCGGCGTTTTAGATAGGAAAAGAGAGAAAGGAAAAGGAATGGCAACCGAAGAAAAGAAAAAGAAAGGACCGGATATCACCGTATGGCTGCTCATCTCGATGGTCGCCGCGGTTATCGTCGGCCTCATCGTGGGCGAGCCCATGTCGAACATTCAGTTCATCGGCGATATCTTCTTCCGCCTGATCCAGATGACCATCCCCATCTTCATTCTGTGCACCATCGTCAAGTCGGTAGGCGGCCTGACCCCGCAGACGCTTTCGGGCATCGGTCTCAAGGGCCTGATCGTCTTTATCGTCAGCACCGGTATCGCTTCTGCCCTGGGCATCGGCCTCGGTGTTGCCTTGCAGCCCGGCGGCGGCCTCGAGAACTCCAGCATCGTCAAGAACGCATCGTATGACGGTGAGGCTACGGCCATGGCATCCATCCAGGACACCATCACCGGCTTCTTCGGCAACAACATCGTGTCCTCGTTGGCTAACGGCTCCATGATCCAGATCATCATCTTCGCCGTCGCCTTTGGTCTGGTTATCAGCTTCTGGCGCCACAATCACGACGGTCAGTGCCTGGCATATGACCTATGCTGCGAGGTTTCCGATCTGCTGCTCAACATCATCCGCGCGGTCATGAACATCGCCCCCATCGGCATCTTCTGCTATGTCTCCGCCATGATCGGCACCCTCGGTTTCGACGTGCTGCTGCCGCTTGGCAAGTACTTCCTCGTGCTGATCCTGGGCATGCTCATCATGTTCGCCGCGTACTTCATCATCGTTCCGCTGTATTGTCGCGTGAACCCGCTGAAGCTCGCTAAGAAGATGCTTCGCATGACCGTTACGGCCTTCACCACCATCTCGTCTGCCATCACGCTGCCCACGGCTATGGAGGACGCCAAGAACAAGATCGGCATCCGCGAGGATATCGTCGACGTTCTGCTTCCCCTCGGTGTGCCTCTGAACTCCAACGGCGTTGCCGTGCACATGACGGTCGATGCGCTCTGCATCGCTCAGATGTACGGCGTGCACTTCGGACCCAACGAGCTCCTGACCGTATGGGTCATCTGCACCATGATCGCATTCGTCAACGCTGCGACCCCCGGTGCTTCGCTCGTCTCCCTCACCATGATGGTCCCGGCGCTCAACCTGCCTATGGCTGCTATCGGCATTTTCGGCGGACTCGAGTATCCTACCGGCGCTTCCCGCACCCCGCTTAACGTCGACGGTGACGTGTTTGCCGCCATGCTGGTTGCCGGCCCCGACGGTATCGACCACGAGATCTTCGACGCGGAGTAGGGCGTAATCGCCTGATCGCGCATCCGCCGGGGTTTCCGGCGGATGCGGGACGCAAGGACTAGGCGTCCCACCTGATGCGGTGCGGCTTCTCGTTTCGCATCTGGCGGTCCCCACTCGGACCTAAAAGCCCAAGTCGGTGGTGCCTCAGTGGAGGCTGAGGCACCCCGGCGGCTCCCCTTGGGGAGTTTGTATCGTCCACCTCGATGGGAAAGAGCGGTTTCCCGAGGGACAGTGATTCCAATGGCTCAAGAAATGGCCACCAAAGCCAAACGTTTCAAGTACAATCCCACCGCAGCTATGGTTATCGCCATGGTGGCGGGTGTCATCGTGGGTCTTGTTGCCGGACCCGTAATGCAGAACATCCAGTTCATCGGCAATATCTTCTTCCGCCTGATACAGATGGGCATCGTGCCCTTCGTGATGTGCGAGATCATCGGTGCTATCGGCTCGCTTACCAAAAAGGAGCTCGCGGGTATCGGTCTTAAGGCCACCATCGCCTTTTTGACCTCCTCGCTTCTGGCGGCGTCTTTCGGCATTCTTTGCACCGTGGTCTTCAAGCCCGGTGCTGGCCTTGCCAACAGCAGCCTGGTGCAGTCGGCTTCGACCGACCTCGAGGCGACCTCGGTGAGCATCACCGATACCATTACCGATTTCTTCCCGTCCAATATCATCGGGTCTATCGGTTCGGGTGCTATGGTGCCCTGCATCGTCTTCGCGATCTTCTTCGGCATCGCTATCATCTTGGTGCGCGAGAAGAACGACGGCGTCTGCCCTGTGTACGATTGGGTGCTTAACCTCAACGAGATCTTGCTCGAGATCATCAAGGTCGTCATGAATGTCGCCCCTATCGGTATCTTCTCCTATGTATCTGCTTCGGTGGGTTCGCTTGGCTTCGATGTGCTCATCGCCATCGGCCGTTACATCCTGGTGCTTGCCGGCGCTACGCTGGTCTTCACCGTCGCTTGGTTCATCGTGGTGGGCGTGCGCTGCCATCTGAGCATCCCTAAGCTCATGCGCAAGATGGTCCCGATGTCCGTTATGGCCGCGGCCACCATCTCGTCCGCCGTTACCCTGCCCATGGAGATGGAAGACGCCAAGAACAAGATCGGTCTGCGTCGCGATATCGCCGACCTGGTGCTTCCCTTGGGCGTGCCCCTGAACTCCAATGGTTCCGCGCTGCATATGGCCGTTACCGCCATCTTCGTCTCGCAAATGTATGACATGGAGTTCGTCGGCTCGGCGCTCATCATGGTTTGCGTCATTTCCTGGCTGCTCTCGCTCGCCAACGCCGTTGCCCCGGGCGCCACGATGATTTCGCTCACCATGCTCATCCCGGCACTTGGCCTGCCCCTGCAGGCTGTGGCCATTCTCGGTGGCCTTGAGTATATCGTCGCTGCTATCCGTACTACCTTGAACGTTAACTCCGACGTCTTCTGCGCCCTTTTGGTGGCTGCGGGAGAAGACGGTATCGATCGTGAGATCTTCGACGGTACCAAGGTGGCTCAGGAATAGCCTGTGCATGCAGCCGGTGCGGCGGCAGAATCTCGGTCTTTGCCGCATCGGCTGCACCTCTTCGGCCTTGTGATCGTCCGGCGCTTGGCTCGCCTCGCTTACGTTGGTTGTTGGAATTCGATTCGTTTTTATTACTTCGTTATGACTGATGGAGGTCATGATGCTTGTTTCACGTGAGAAACTCAAAGAATTGATGAAGAACAAATTCATGGCGGCCGGCATGCACGAAGACCATGCCGAGGCTCAGGCCGAGGTGCTTACCTGGTCGAGCGAGCGTGGCCTGCATAGCCACGGCGAGGTGCGCGTGGAGTATTACACCGAGCGCATCTCCAAGGGCGGCATGACCGTCGATCCCAAGGTCACGTGGACCCAGACGGGCCCCTGCACCGGTATCCTCGACGCCGACAACGGCTGTGGATATCCGTTTGCCATCGAGGGCATGGAGCGCGCTATCGAGATGGCCAAGGAGTACGGCATCGGCTTCGTCGGTGTTGCCAACGTCTCGCACACGGGTGCCATCGGCTACTACACCGAGATGGCGGCCAAGGCGGGAATGATCGGCCTTTCGTGCACCCAGTCCGACCCCATGGTCATCCCGTACGGTGGCGCTGAGCCGTTCTATGGCACCAATCCCATCGCGCTTGCGTGCCCGACGGCCGACGAGCGCATCGTCGAGTTCGACATGGCCACGACGGTGCAGGCCTGGGGCAAGATCCTCGACGCCAAGAGCGCAGGCCGCTCCATCCCCGAGGGCTGGGCGGTCGACGAGGACGGTAATCCCGTGACCGACCCGCACCTGGTCAACGCTCTCGTGGCTATCGCCGGCCCCAAGGGATACGGCCTCATGATGATGGTCGATATCCTCTCGGGTGTGCTCATGGGCGTGCCTGCAGGTAAGAACGTCTCGTCCATGTACCACGATCTTTCCGAGGGTCGCCGTCTGGGACACCTTAACGTTGCCATCAACCCCGAGTTCTTCTGCGGTGATACCAACTTCCGCGAGCATATGTCCCAGGTGTTGGACGAGTTGGGCGCCGTCAAGCCCGGTCCTGGTTTCGAAAAGGTCTACTATCCCGGCGAGCGTGCGCAGCTGCGCATCCAGGCCACCAAGGATGCCGGCGGCATCGAGATCGTTGACGATATCTACGATTACCTGGTCTCCGACAAGCTCTATATCAACAGCTGGGATCACAAGAACCGTTTCGCCGAGTAACTGTATCCGCTACGGCGGCATGGGCTATGCCAGAGGGTCCGTGCGCATGCGTAGGGCATGCCCCATCGGGGGATGCCCGGGCATCGTGCACCGTTTTTCCTGTGCCGCTGCTTATTTTGGAGTGTTTCATCATGGATAAGAAGAAGATCGTCATCCTCGATGCGTACGCCACGGTCCCCAACGATATTTCGTGGGATCCGATCGCTCAGATGGGCGAGCTGACCATTTACGACCGCACGCCGCCCGAGCTCATCGCCGAGCGTATCGGCGATGCGCATATCGTTATTTCCAGCAAGGTGGTTATCGGACGCGAAGTGTTCGAGCAGTGCCCCAACCTTGAGTACATCGGCCTTCTGTCCACTGGCTTCAACGTCATCGACATCGAGGCCGCGCGCGAGCACGGCATCTCCGTCTGCAACGTTCCCGGTTACAGCACCATGGCGGTCGCGCAGATGGCCATGGCCCTTCTGCTCGAGATCACCAATATGGTGGGCATGCATGCTCAGGCCGTCAACGACGGCAAGTGGGTCGAGAGTCCCGATTGGTGCTTCTGGCTGAAGGATCACATGGAGCTTCTCGACAAGACCATGGGCATCATCGGTTACGGCTCCATCGGTCAGGCCGCGGGCCGTATGGCCAACGCCTTCGGCATGAAGGTCATAGGCCAGAGCCGTCATGCGCATCCCGAGCTCGACAACGATATGGTGCATACCACCACCGACGTGGACGAAGTCTTCCGCGAGTCCGACGTGGTGCTGGTGGCAGCACCGCTTAACGACGACTGCCGCGACATCATCCGCAAGGAGAACATCGACAAGATGAAAGATGGCGTGATCGTCATCAACATCGCGCGTCCGGGTCATGTGGTGGAGCAAGACGTGGTAGATGCGCTTAAGAGCGGCAAGATGCGAGGCTTCGGCGCCGACGCTTCGTACACGGAGTGGACCAACGACCATACCGTGCTCGAGGGCGTCGAGAACTGCTACCTCACGCCGCATATCGCGTGGTGCCCGTACGAGACGCGTGTGCGCATGATCGATATCGTCACCGACAATCTGCGCCATTACCTCGACGGCGATCGCATCAACTGCGTGAATCCCTAAGCACCGACGCTTCAGCGCGTCATGAGCGCGCAGAGTTCATCTAGACGGAAGGAGATACATATGTCCAAGCCAGCCGGCAAGCCCGACCGCATCGTCGTCGCCCTCGGCGGCAACGCCCTCGGCAACACCC
>CAVGWH010000039.1:0-36970 GCA_963633065.1 Oribacterium sp. | reverse complement strand
ACGTCGTGCTCGAGGGCTTCGGCGACAACAAGATCCAGGTCATCAAGGTCGTCCGCGAGCTCACCAGCCTTGGCCTGAAGGAGGCCAAGGAGGTCGTCGAGTCCGCTCCTAAGGCCGTTCTCGAGGGTGCCAAGAAGGAGGACGCCGAGGCTGCCAAGGAGAAGCTCGAGGCTGCCGGCGCTGCTGTCTCCATCAAGTAATTTGGCTTTTGCCGATTTGCTTATTCGCGATACTTGTCGCATCGAGAGGGTCCACTTCGGTGGGCCCTCTTTTTATTTCGACATTCGAATAGAGTGATCCGCTCCCATGATTGCTGCTGGGGGATAACAATTGCGCTGCTCTCTTGAAGTTTAGGTCATGGCGGCGCAGGGGTATAAAGGCGAGCGTTATCATCGAAACCTGTATGTAACTCAATCCCGTCGTCTCCGTGCGCGGGTCGAGTGCGCAGCGCAGCCTGCGCGTGAAAGGACCTATCTGATGAAGGCCATCATCCCTGCAGCGGGTTTGGGAACCCGCTTTCTTCCGGGTACCAAATGCACGCCCAAGGAGATGCTCCCTGTTTTAGACAAACCGGTTATCCAGTATGTCGTCGAAGAGGCTCTGGAGCCCGAGGAGGTAGATGACGCCATCATCGTCACGTCTCCCGGCAAACCTGAACTGCTTAATTATTTCCAGCCCGACCGTTCCCTTGAGAACCTGCTTCGCGAGCGCGGTAAAGAGGCCTATGCGGACGCTGTGGCTCATGCGGGCGGCATGCCGGTCGACTTCCGTTACCAATATGAACCTAGGGGACTCGGTCATGCCATCCGCTCGGCTGCGGATGCAACTGCCGGCGAGTCTTTCCTTGTTCTTTTGGGCGATTACATCGTTCCCGAGCATGATATCTGCGACAAGATGCTCGCCGTGTCTCAGGAGCATGGCGGTGCGAGCGTTATCGCAGTCGCGGCGTGCGCTCCTGAGGAGGTTTCGCGCTACGGTGTCATCGCTGGCGAGCGCGTGGGTTCGCTCGAGGGCGCCGACGGCGTTTCGGATGAGGAACCCGGTGCCGTGTGGCGCGTCTCCGGACTTGTCGAGAAGCCCGCTGTGGAGGAGGCACCGTCTAACCTCTATATCGTCGGACGTTACCTGCTGAGCCCGCTCGTTATGGACCTGCTTGCCGACCAGGAGGTTGGCAAGGGCGGTGAGATCCAGCTTACCGATGCTATGGCGCGCTCACTTGATCGAGAGGCCATGTACGCAGTGGTTATCGACCCGCTTTCGGGCTACGATACGGGTACGCCGTCCGGTTGGATGGCGACCAATGCCCTTATGGCTGCCGCCGACCCTCGTTTTTCTTCGGCATTCTGGGATGCCATCGATGAGCGCGGCGGTCTCGTGCGTTAGTTTGCGAGCGTCATAGTCAAAATCGTTCGGCTCTTTGAAGCCATGAAAGGTGCCGGGAAGATCGTTCTTCCCGGCACCTTATTGTTAAGGAGCTTCATGGTGTCAGCGGGGGATGCGGCTTCACACAAAACATATGAACACGTGTTCGCTTTACATATATTTACCTGGGAAAATGCGAATAAAAAAATTAGCTATTCCAAATAGACGGATTCGTCAAGCGTTTTCTTGGCAAACGGCTTTGACCTGGTAGACTAGTACGTTGCGATAACTGGCGAAGCTATGCCTCGCCGACCAAACGCCTACTTTCCGCGAAGGAGGAAAACCCTGGTGCCAAACGCTACGTCTATCACAGCAACCGAGCGCACGCGCGTCAACTTCGGCAAGATCCCGGAGGCCATGGAACTTCCCAACCTTATCTCCGTTCAGAGGCAGTCCTTTGAACGCTTTAAGGACGAGGGGCTCCGTGAGGCGTTCAAGGAATCCAGTCCCATCCAGAGCCAGAATCACATGCTGGAGGTCACCTTCGGTGAGCACCAGTTCGGCGACCCCTCGCATACCGTCGAGGAATGCCGTGAGAAGGACATGACCTATCAGGCGCCGCTTCTGACCGACGTCCGTCTTACCAACAAAGAGACCGGCGAGATCAAGGAGCAGCTCGTCTTCATGGGCGATTTCCCCATGATGACCGACCAGGGCACCTTCATCATCAACGGCACCGAGCGCATCGTCGTCTCGCAGCTGGTCCGCTCCCCGGGCGTGTACTACAGCTCCGAGATGGATGGCGGCAAGCAGGTCTACAAGGCGCAGATCATCCCTGCCCGCGGCGCCTGGCTTGAGTTCGAGGTCGACAAGCGCGACCAGCTCGTGGTCTCCATCGACCGCAAGCGCAAGCAGTCCGCCACCATGTTCCTGCGCGCTCTCGGCATTGCCGTCACCAACGACGACATCTACGAGCTGCTCGGCGACTCCGATGTGATCAAGCGCACCATCGAGCGCGACACCGCCCTCACCCGCGAGGACGCCCTCATCGAGATTTACCGTCGTCTGCGTCCGGGCGAGCCGCCCACCGTCGACGCCTCCCGCAGTCTGCTCGAGGGCCTGCTGTTCAATCCGCAGCGCTACGACCTGGCCCGCGTGGGTCGCTACAAGGTCGACAAGAAGCTCGGCCTGGACACCTCCGAGGACGTCACCGTCCTTACCGACGAGGACATCGTGGCCACCCTGCGCTACCTGCTGTCCCTCGCCGCGGGCGAGCCCGGCTTCAAGGTCGACGACATCGACCACTTCGGCAACCGCCGTATCCGTACGGTGGGCGAGCTGGTGGCCAACCAGTTCCGTATCGGCATGAGCCGTATGGAGCGCGTTGTCCGTGAGCGCATGAGCTCCCAGGACATCGACGAGATCACCCCGCAGAGCCTCATCAACATCCGCCCGATCGTGGCGGCCATCAAGGAGTTCTTCGGTTCCTCGCAGCTCTCCCAGTTCATGGACCAGTCCAACCCGCTGGCCGGCCTGACCCACAAGCGCCGTCTGTCCGCTCTGGGCCCTGGCGGCCTCGCTGGCCACAAGTCCGGCTCCAGCCGCCGCACCAACGTGCCCACGGCCGTCCGCGATGTCCACAACTCGCACTACTCCCGTATGTGCCCCATCGAGACCCCCGAAGGCCCCAACATCGGCCTGATCGGCTCGCTGGCGCTCTATGCCCGCGTGAACGAGTACGGCTTCATCGAGGCGCCGTACCGCAAGGTCGAGAACGGTGTTGCCACCGATCAGATCGACTGGATGACGGCCGACGAGGAAGAGAACCACATCATCGCGCCTGCGAACACCCCGCTTGACTCCAAGACGGGCGAGTTCGTCACCGTCGATGCCGAGGGCAAGCTCGTGCGTCCTCATACCGTGATCGCCCGTACCCGCGACTTCGACGGCTCCTTCGGCGCGCCGGCCGATGTTCCCACCGAGGACGTCGACTACATGGACGTGAGCCCACGCCAGATGCTTTCCGTCGCCGCCACGCTCATCCCGTTCCTCGAGCACGATGACGCAAAGCGTACCCTCATGGGCGCCAACATGCAGCGTCAGGCCGTGCCGTTGGTGCATCCTGCCGCTCCGTATGTCGGCACCGGCATGGAGCGCCGCGCTGCGCTCGACTCGGGCGAGGTCACGCTTGCCAAGAATGCCGGCGAGGTCATCTTCGCCGATGCTTCCAAGATCATCGTCAAGCACGACGGCGGCATGGACGAGTATCACCTGCCCAAGTACCAGCGTTCCAACCAGTCCACCTGCATCAATCATCGCCCGCTCGTGCGTGTCGGCGATCAGGTCGTCGAGGGCCAGCCCTTGGCCGACGGTCCTTCGACCGATCATGGCGAGCTCGCACTCGGTCAGAACCTCACCGTGGCCTACATGCCGTGGGAAGGCTACAACTACGAGGACGGTATCGTCGTCTCCGAGCGCGTCGTCCAGGACGACCTGCTCACCTCGGTGAACATCTCCCGTCACGAGATTGACGCCCGCGACACCAAGCTCGGCCCCGAGGAGATCACCCGCGAGATCCCGAACCTGGGCGAGGACATGCTCGCCAACCTCGACGATGACGGCATCATCCGCATCGGCGCCGAGGTCGGCCCTGGCGACATCCTGGTCGGCAAGGTCACCCCGAAGGGCGAGACGGCCCTCACCGCCGAGGAGCGCCTGCTGCGCGCCATCTTCGGCGCCAAGGCCCACGACGTCCGCGACACCTCGCTGAAGATGCCCCACGGCTCCTACGGCCGCGTCGTCGACGTCGTCCGCTTCAGCCGCGAGGCCGGCGACGACCTCCCGCCGGGAGTCAACGAGCTCGTCCGCGTCTTCGTCGCCCAGCGCCGCAAGATCCAGCAGGGCGACAAGATCGCCGGCCGCCACGGCAACAAGGGCGTCGTCTGCAACGTCCTGCCCGTCGAGGACATGCCCTACATGGCCGACGGCACCCCCGTCGACGTCGTGCTCGACCCGCTGGGCGTCCCGTCCCGTATGAACGTCGGCCAGCTGCTCGAGTGCCACCTCGGCTGGGCCGCCGCTCACGGCTGGGACGACGAGTCCCGCGAGTCCACGCGCTACGTCGAGGGCCCGATCAAGGTTGCCACGCCGGTTCTCGACGGCGCGACCGACGTCGAGGTCGCCGAGGTCATCCGCCGCTCCAACATCAACATGGTCAACAAGGCCATCCAGGACTACGGCGAGCACATGCGCCTCGATTTCGTCCCGCAGCTCAACGAGCGCGGCAAGACCACGCTCTACGACGGCCGCACCGGCGAGCCCTTCAAGAGCCAGATCACCGTGGGCACCTCCTACATCCTGAAGCTCGGCCACATGGTCGACGACAAGATCCACGCTCGTTCGACCGGCCCCTACAGCCTCGTCACCCAGCAGCCGCTCGGCGGCAAGGCCCAGTTCGGCGGCCAGCGCTTCGGCGAGATGGAAGTTTGGGCGCTCTACGCGTACGGCGCCGCAAACGTGCTCCAGGAGATCCTCACGGTCAAGTCGGACGACACCGTCGGCCGCGTCAAGACCTACGAGGCGATCGTCAAGGGCGAGAACGTGCCGGTTCCGGGCGTGCCTGAGTCGTTCAAGGTTCTCGTCAAGGAGATCCGCTCCCTCGCGCTCGACATCGAGCCGCTGCGTGACGAAGAGCCGACCGACGCTGCTCCCGCCACCGAGGAAGAGACGTCGGTGCTCGATGAGCTGAGCGCTTCCGACGACGAACTCGGCGAGTCCGCTGACGTCGACGCCATCGACGCGCTCGTCGATTCCCTTGCCGCCACGACCACTGATAAGGAGTAGTTGACTGTGGCAGATTTCGAAGCTACTGATTTTGATGCGGTAAAGATCTCGCTTGCCTCCGCCGACCAGATCCGTTCCTGGTCGCACGGTGAGGTCAAGAAGCCCGAGACCATCAACTACCGCACCCTCAAGCCCGAGAAGGACGGCCTGTTCTGCGAGAAGATCTTCGGTCCCGCCAAGGACTGGGAGTGCTCCTGCGGCAAGTACAAGGGCATCCGTTTCAAGGGCATCGTCTGCGAGCGCTGCGGCGTCGAGGTCACCTCGGCCAAGGTCCGCCGCGATCGCATGGGCCATATCGAGCTCGCGGCTCCGGTGAGCCACATCTGGTATTTCAAGAGCCCGGTGATCTTCCCGATGAGCCGTATGCTCGACATCAAGTCCAAGGACCTCGAGAAGGTTCTGTACTTCGCGAGCTACATCATCACCTCCGTGGATTACGCCGCGCGCGAAGAGGATGCCGATGAGCTTCGTGAAGAGCTCGCCGCCGATCTCGAAGAGATCGATGCCGAGTGCGCTCGCCAGATCGAGAGCCTCAAAGAGCAGGGCAACCCCGAGAACTTCGACGAGTTCTCCGATGAAGAGCCGCTTTCGGCTGAAGAGGTTGCCGCTGGCATCGTCGACATCCAGGAAGAGTGCAAGGACGAGAAGCAGCTGCGCTCCGACGCCTTCACCGAGTTCATGAAGCTCACCGAGCGTGACCTTATCTCGGACGAACCGCTGTTCCGCGAGATGAAGCGCTACTACAGCATGTACTTCGACGGCGGCATGGGCGCCGAGGCCATCCGCGATCTGCTGGCGGCCATCGACCTTCCCGCCGAGGCCGAGAAGCTCAAGGCCATCATCGCTGACGAGGACGGCCAGAAGCAGAAGCGCGAGAAGGCCGTTAAGCGTCTCGAGGTCGTCGACGCCTTTATCAAGGGCGGCAACAGCCCCGCGAACATGATTCTCGACGTCATTCCGGTCATTCCGCCCGATCTGCGCCCGATGGTCCAGCTGGACGGTGGCCGCTTTGCCGCATCCGACCTTAACGACCTGTATCGTCGCGTCATCAACCGCAACAATCGTCTCAAGCGTCTGCTCGACCTGGACGCTCCCGCGATCATTGTCAACAACGAGAAGCGCATGCTTCAGGAGGCTGTCGACGCGCTGTTCGATAACGGCAAGCGTGGTCGTCCGGTTTCCGGACGCGGTGGCCGTCCGCTCAAGTCTCTCGCCGAGGCTCTGAAGGGCAAGCAGGGACGCTTCCGTCAGAACCTGTTGGGTAAGCGTGTCGACTACTCCGGCCGTTCGGTTATCGTCACCGATCCCAAGCTCCTTTTGCACCAGTGCGGTCTGCCTAAGACCATGGCGCTCGAGCTCTTCAAGCCCTTCGTCATGAAGCGTCTTGTCGAGCTTGGCAAGGTCGAGAACATCAAGGGCGCGAAGCGTGCCATCGAGCGCGGCGCCACCTTTGTGTGGGACATCCTCGATGAGGTTATCGACGGTCGTCTGGTACTGCTCAACCGTGCACCTACGCTGCACCGTCTGTCCATTCAGGCTTTCGAGCCGGTTCTCGTTGAAGGCAAGGCCATCCACCTGCATCCGCTGGTTTGCGCCCCCTTCAACGCCGACTTCGACGGCGACCAGATGTCCGTGCACGTTCCCCTGTCCCTGCAGGCACAGGCCGAGGCGCGCGTCCTCATGCTTTCGAGCAACAACCTGCGCTCGCCTGCATCGGGCAAGCCCGTCAACGTCCCGTCGCAGGACATGATCATCGGCGTGTACTACCTCACCCAGGTGCGCGATGGCCTGCCGGGCGAGGGTCATGTCTTCGCCTGCTTCGAGGATGCGTTGCATGCCTATGACTGCCGCTCCGAGGTCGACCTTCAGGCCAAGATCCAGGTGCGCGTGTCCGAGGCTGACGCCAACGTCACCACCGAGGACGGCCGTCGCATCTTCCGCGTGATGATGGGCAAGAACGATGCTCAAGATTTCGATGTCACCGGCAATAAGACCGTGCGCTTCGAGACCTCCATCGGACGCATCATCTTCAATCGCCAGTGCCTGCCCAGTGACTATGAGTTCATGAACTACAAGATGGTCAAGGGCGATGTGGCTAAGCTCGTGGCAAATTGCTGCGATCGCTATCCCGAGGCTGAGGTCGCGCCGATTCTCGACGCTATCAAGTTCTCCGGCTTCCACTACGCTACGCGCGCCGGCCTCACCATCTCGGTTTGGGACGCGCTTATCCCGGAGGAGAAGCCCGAGATCCTCGCTAAGGCTCAGGCCAACGTCGACCAGATCAACGAGTACTTCGAAGAGGGCTTCATCAACGAGTCGGAGCGTCACATCGAGGTCGTTAACGAGTGGACCGCGTGCACCGATAAGGTCGCCGCGCTCATGCTCGACATGTTCGACGAGGAGAACCCTCTGTACATGATGGCTGACTCCGGCGCCCGTGGTTCTAAGACCCAGCTGCGTCAGCTTGGTGGTATGCGTGGTCTGATGGCCGACATGTCCGGTGAGACGATCGACCTTCCCATTAAGGCTAACTTCCGCGAGGGTCTGCTCCCGCTCGAGTACTTCATCTCCACGTACGGCGCTCGTAAGGGCCTGGTCGATACCGCTTCGCACACTTCCGACTCCGGTTACCTTACCCGTCGTCTGGTCGACGTCGCTCAGGACGTCATCGTGCGCGAGGAAGATTGCGGCACTAACGAGGGCGTTACCTACAACCTCATCATCCCTGGCACCGACGATATCAACGCCGATCTGGTCGGTCGTTGCTTCATCGAGGACGTCATCGCTTCCGATGGCTCCGTACTCTTTGAGAAGGACGGCTATATCGAGAGCGTCGACGATATCCAGAAGATGCTCGATGCCGGCCTTGCCAAGGTTAAGCTGCGCGCGCTCCTTACCTGCCGTTCCAAGTACGGCGTGTGCCAGAAGTGCTACGGCTGGGATCTTTCCACCCGTCGTCCGGTCGCCATCGGTACGGCTGTCGGTGTTATCGCCGCTCAGTCCATCGGCGAGCCCGGTACGCAGCTTACGATGCGTACCATTCACTCCGGCGGCGTTGCAGGCGTCGACGACATTACGCAGGGTCTGCCGACCGTTTCGCGTATGTTCGATATCGTCGGCAACGTTAATGAGAAGATCCTCGGTCGCGAGGCCGACCTGGCTCCCGCGTCCGGTCACCTGTCCATCAAGCCCGAGAAGTCGGAGTTCGTGCTTACGCTCGTCGATTCCGACGACCATACGCGCATCATCGAGGAGAAGCGCGTGCCGGCTTCGGTTCGCTTCATGCCGGGTATCGAGGACGGCTGCGAGGTACGCGCCGGCGACCAAATCACCAAGGGCTTCGTGAACTTCCGCGTCCTGCGCAAGCTCACCGACATCGAGTCGACCATGCACACCTTCGTCGAGAGCGTCAAGGACGTCTATACCAGCCAGGGTGTTGACCTCAACGATAAGCACATCGAGGTCATCGCACGTCAGATGCTGCGTCGCGTCCAGATCACCAACCCCGGTGATTCCAAGTACCTGCTCGGCCAGTACGTGGACCGTTACGAGTTCGCCGATGAGGTCGAGCGTGTCGCTCGCCTTGGCGGCACGGCGCCTGCTGCCGAGCCCGTCATCCTCGGTACGCTCAAGGTCGCGAGTTCCATCGATTCGTGGCTCTCGAGCGCATCGTTCATCCGTACCGCTGGCGTCCTCACCGAGGCCGCCATCGAGGGCAAGGTCGATCACCTGCTCGACCTCAAGTCCAATGTCATCGTGGGTAAGAAGATCCCCGCAGGCACTGGTCTCAAGCCGTATGCCAATGCGGGCCTTACCTACCGCACCCCCGAGGGCTACAAGTCCATTGAGGGTCCGACGTCGCCCAATGCCAAGTCGCTTCCCGACTGGGCTCCCGACGATCTGAAGGAACTCGACGAGCAGCTTCCGCAGCAGCTCGAGTGGGGTGGCTACGACGATTACGGTTCGGGTGACGGATCGTTTACCAAGAACGGCCGTACCATCTCCGCTGAGGACGCTCGTCTGTACCTCTTCGACGACCTGGGCGTTTCGCAGCGCTGGACCAACAAGTTCAACGATGTGGGCATCGAGACGGTCGGCGATCTGGTGGGCAAGTCCGAGGAGGACCTGCTCCGTATCGACGGCATCGGTGCCAAGGCAATTGAGGAGCTGCGCGACGGTCTTGAGGAGCACAACCTGCTCTATGTGCTCGACAACAACGACGATGTTGCCGACGAGGAAGATCTGTCCCAGCTTCTGCAGATGGTCTTCAGCCCCGATGGCCCCGATGATATCCTGCTGGGCAGCTCCGCTCCGCGTCATCACTTTGATTCCGATGAGGAGATGCTCGGTGCTCCGGCAGAGACCAAGAAGGATTCTTCTTCGGGTGTGATTAACGAGGACATGGCCTCGCTTGACGAGCTGCTGAACCAGCTTGTCGATTCCGACGATTCCTCGGATTCGGACGAGGAATAGTTTCGCCGTTATATGCTGCCAGCGGATCGCGCTGCAGTTTCAGGGCCGCCCTTCGGGGCGGCCTTTTTTATGGACGCGAGCTGCCTTGACCCGAGGTGGACGGGGCACTTTGTTTGCGCTGCTACAATGGCAAGGTTGAATGTTTCGTCTTAACGCTAAGGATTCGTATGCCATCCCTATCCGATCAGATTTCGTCACGTCGTACGTTTGCGATCATTTCGCATCCCGACGCAGGCAAAACCACGCTCACCGAAAAGCTGCTGTTGTATACCGGCACCATTCAGGCTGCAGGGTCGGTGAAGGGCAAATCAAGTTCCAAGCATGCCGTTTCAGACTGGATGGATATCGAGAAAGAACGCGGCATCTCGGTCACCTCTTCGGTGCTGCAGTTCACCTATGACGGTTGCTGCGTCAATATTCTCGATACTCCGGGACACCAGGACTTTTCCGAAGATACCTACCGCACGCTTATGGCAGCCGATGCGGCCGTCATGGTCATCGATGCGGCTAAGGGTGTTGAGGCGCAAACCAAGAAGCTCTTCAAGGTATGCACCTTGCGCCATATTCCCATCTTCACGTTTGTGAACAAGCTCGACCGTGAGGCGCGCGACCCGTTCGAGCTCATGGAAGAGATCGAGAACGTGCTGGGGATCAACACGTATCCCATGATGTGGCCCATCGGTTCGGGTCGCAATTTCCGCGGTGTGTTCGATCGCCAGAAGCGTCGTGTGATCGCGTTCGAGGGCGACGGCCATGCCAATGCCACTAAAAAGGTTGCCGAGGTTGAGTGCGAACTGGGCGATCCCGCGATGGATGAGCTGATCGGCGCTGAGAACCATCGCAATCTGATGGACGACATCGAGTTGCTCGACGGTGCCGGAGACGAGCTTGACCTTGATGCTGTCGCTTGCGGAAAGTTGAGCCCGGCGTTTTTCGGGTCCGCGCTCACCAACTTCGGCGTGGAGCCGTTTTTGCAGGAGTTTTTGCGCCTTGCCCCGCAGCCGCGTGCCTACACTGACACGTTGGCTGGAGAGCCAGTTGAACCTACACGTGATGAATTCAGCGGTTTCGTGTTCAAGATTCAGGCCAACATGGATAAGAACCATCGAGACCGTATCGCCTTCGTGCGTATCTGTTCGGGCAAGTTCGAGCGCGGTATGGACGCCTTCCATGTTCAGGGCGGGCGCAAGCTCAAACTGGCCACGGGCACCTCGATGATGGCTGATGACCGCGCCATCGTCGATGAGGCCTACGCCGGCGATATCGTGGGCCTTTTCGATCCGGGTATCTTCTCCATCGGTGATACGGTGTGCGCGGGAAAGAAGCGCGTGCAATATCCTGCGATCCCCACGTTCGCTCCCGAGCATTTCGCACGCATCACGCAGGTTGATACGCTTAAACGCAAACAGTTCGTGAAAGGCATGGAGGAATTGGCGCAAGAGGGTGCCATTCAGATCTTCCGCGAGCTGGGCGCTGGCATGGAGAGCGTGATCGTGGGTGTTGTGGGTGTCCTGCAGTTTGAGGTGCTCGAGCAGCGCCTGAAGAGCGAGTACCACGTCGAGGTGCGCCGTAGCCCCTTGCCCTATACCGACATACGTTGGATCACCAACGATCCTGATTCCATCGATATTCCCGCGCTTTCGCTTACGCGTGATACCTGCCGCGTGGAGGACATGCGCGGCGGCAAGCTCTTGTTGTTCACGAGTCCCTGGAACGTCGACTGGGCGATCGAGCACAACCCTGATCTGCAGCTTTCCGAGTTCGGCAACATCGAGGTGTAGCGTATGAACATCACGGTCTACCTCGGGGCAAATGAGGGTTGTGATCCGTCGTTAGTGCATGCGGTGCGCGAGCTGGGCACGTGGATCGGCAAAGGGGGCAACGTCCTTGTCTACGGTGGGTCCAAATCGGGTTTGATGGGTGAGCTCGCCATGGCAGCGCTCGCTGCGGGCGGTGATGTCATCGGAGTGGAGCCGCGTTTTTTCATCGATGTCGATGCGCAGCTTCCGGGTCTTACACAACTGATCGTGACGGATGATATGGCGGAACGTAAAAAGAAGATGATCGAGCTGGGCGAGGCGTTTATCGCCTTTCCAGGTGGTACCGGAACACTTGAAGAAATCGCTGAAGTGATGTCGGCGGTTTCGCTCGGTAGACTCGAGGCACCGTGCATCCTGTATAACCTCAACGGTTATTACGATCATTTGAAAGCGATGCTCGCGCATATGATTGACAGGGGGCTTTCGTCACCTGAGCGACAACGAGGCATCTACTTTGCGCGAAGCCTTGAAGAGATCGCGGAGCTTATCCGATAGGCTGCCGAGCATTACGGAACGTGCGGAAGGCTTGGATTTCGAAAGTTGTCGAGGAATATCGACTTGGTTAATGACAAAAAGGCCGGGGGCAGCATGTTGCCCCCGGCCTTTCCGTTAAATCGCTGCCTTGTCGGGCTTGGGTTTAAAGCTCGGAAATTCAGCTGCGTACCACCGCATTTCCCAATGCGGCGAAAATCGAGCCTTTGACAGTTTCGGAGGCGTGGTTTTGCCCCGCATGCAAGAAATGAGCTGGGAGGGTATCGAACGCGATCGCTCCTTAGGAGATGAGTCCTTTGATCGACGCGATCCAAGCGTCGACTTCGGCCTGCGGAGTCTTTTGCTTGGAACCGCCGGTGGAATCAAACGTAATTTCGAGGCCGGGGCCGGCCGCGGCGCCCGCGGCTGCGGTCACAATGTCGTCGTTGGTGCTGCCGGGCCAGCCGGCGCTCGTCGAGAAGGGCACGACGGTCTTACCGGCCCAGTCAACGGAGTGCACAAACGAGGCAACGGCGGGCGCCATGGTATACCACCAGGTCGGGGTGCCCACGACGATGACGTCGTAGGAAGACGGGTCGAATTCAAGGAGCTCGATCTCGGGCTCAAAGCCGGCGTGGATCTCGTCCTTGGCCTGTTTGACGGTGGTGTCGTACTCCTCGGGGTAGGGCTCCACGGTTTCAATGCGGGCCAGGTCAGCGCCGCAGGCATCGGCCAGCTGCTCGGCGATCCTCTCGGTATTGCCCTTGCTCCAGGTGTAGTAGACAACCAGCATGTTCTTCTTCGCCATGGTTAGGCCTCCAATGCGTTATAGGTGTCGTCGTCCACGGGTTCGCACCACTCGTTTGAGCAGTCCTCGCCGGGGTAGCCAAAGGCCAGGTGGCTGAACCAGGAGTCGCGACTAGCGCCGTGCCAGTGCTTGACATTCGCAGGAATTTCCACGATATCGCCGGGCTTGAGCGCCCGTGCGGGCTTGCCCTCCTCCTGGTACCAGCCAAAGCCGTCGACGCAGATGAGGACCTGACCGCCGCCGGTGCTTGCGTGATGGATGTGCCAATTGTTGCGACAGCCGGGCTCGAAGGTCACGTTGTGGATGGACAGATAGTCGTCCGCGTCGGTAAGGTTCTTGAGGTAGCTCTGCCCCGTGAAGTACTGTGCGTAGGCGTCGTTGGGTTCGCCCAGACCGAAAAAGCCTCCGTGGGCCTTTAAGTCGTCTGCGTCCGTCTCGCTGTCCGCGTAGACCTCCTTGGCCAAGCGGAAAGTTGCCCATGCTTTGGGCCAGCCAGCATAGAAGGCCACATGGGTGATAGCAGCTGCCAATTCGTCACGGGTCACGCCGTGCGCCTTAGCGTTTTGGACGTGGTGGAAGAGCGAGCTATCGGTGATGCCTTGCGCCATGAGGGTCGTGACGGTGAGGAGGCAGCGGGTCTTGAGGTCGATGCCCTCGTTATTCCAGTTCTCGCCGAAAAGCACGTCGTCGTTGAAGTGCGCGAACTCGGGTGCGAAGTCGCCAAGTTGGTCACGTCCGGCGGTTTGTTTGATGGTCATGGTTGTTCTCCTTAGTTCGCTTAGTTGCGTCCGCGGCAGTCGTGCTCGACTTCGCGGCGCAGCTGGTAGATGAGGTAATCGAGGCATTCGAGCTTACGCTGCTCGGTGTGGATGCTATCCAGCAGGTCGCGACGGTAGGTTTTGAGGCGACAGAGTCTGGCGCAGGAGCTGGGCAAGGTCTCGAGTTCGGCGATGAGATCTTCGTTGCAATCGGCATCGCGCAGGTTCTCGCGGATTTTGTCGTCCATTGGTGGTTGCCTAGCGTGTGAGTTTGACCTTGGTGGTGCCTGCCAGGGGTTTGTCACCGGGACGGCCCTTGGGTCCCACGAGATTGCGCGGTTGGTAAGGTTCCTCGAGGAAGTCGACCTCGGCAGTCGAAAGCTCTAAACCAAGCGCCGCGACGGCATCGTCCACACGCTCGGGCTTGCTGCAACCCACGATGGGGGCCTCGACACCGCGCGTCCAGTGCCACGCGAGTGCCACCTGCGCCATAGGGACACCATGATCTGCCGCGACCTTCGCCACGCGTTCGATCACGGGCATGTCGATCGTGCGGTCATGGTCGTACTTGTTGACCATGGTGGTGTCGGTCGTGCCGCGTACGCTGGCGGACTCCCAAGTCGGACGGGCAAGATGCCCGCTTGCCATGGGGCTATACGGAGTGATGGCCATGTCGTATTGGCGGCAAACGGGGATCATTTCGCGTTCGTCTTCACGGTAAAGCAGATTGTAGTGGCACTGCATGCTGGTGAATTTGGTCCAGCCGTTTTGATCTGCTACGACTTGCATGTTGTGCAGCTGGTAGGCATACATCGCGCTGGCGCCGAGGGCGCGCACTTTGCCGGTCCGCACGAGGCGGTCGAGGGCTTCCATGGTTTCCTCGATGGGCGTGTCGTAGTCGAAGCGGTGGATGATGTAAAGGTCGAGGTAATCGGTGCCCAAACGCTTGAGCGAGCCTTCGATCTCGCGCTCGATGGCAGCGGCGGAAAGATTGCCCTCGTTGAAATAGACCTTGCTGGCCAAGACTACGTCTTCGCGAGCGACGCCGAGGTCGCGAAGCGCCCTGCCGATGTATTCCTCGCTTGTGCCGAAACTGTAGCAGTTAGCCGTGTCGATGAAGTTGATACCGTGGCCAAGGGCACGTTTGATGACGGCGCGGGTGTCCTCGGGGCCGATGGTCCACTGGTGAAAGTCGCTACTGGCTTCACCGAAGCTCATACCGCCGAGGCAGAGCTTGGAGATCTCGATGTCTGAGTGGCCAAGGGTTGTGTACTGCATGTTTACCGCCTTTCGTCGGTGGATCACTTTTCGATTACTACAATAGGGCGCATGCAGGGGGATGTTAAATACTTATAGTAACTATCTGGGTATGTATAATACGAATGGCGGAAACGTGCGATCGCTTGTGTTTCCGGTCTCGTTTTCGTATCCCGGAACCGTCTATCATTCGGCACGATCGAGGAAGGGGTGGTCGTTATGGAGCTTCGAACGTTGCGTTACTTTCTTGCCGTTGCGCGTGAGGAGAATATGACCGAGGCTGCCAACGTACTGCATGTGACGCAGCCGACGCTTTCGCGTCAAATCGCCGATTTGGAGCGCGAGCTGGGCGTGACGTTGTTCGATCGCACCAATCGGTCATGCGTGCTCACGGGTGACGGTATTCGCTTGCGCCAGCGCGCCGAAGAGATCATCTCGCTCGTGGAACAAACGGAGTCCGAGCTTGCCGATGCGGATGGAGCACTTGCCGGCACCATTCGCATCGGGGCGGGCGAGACGCAGGCCATGCGTTTTGTGTTGCAGGTTTTTGCTGGGCTTCGTCGCGATCATCCTGATGTTCAGATTGAGCTGTATACGGGTAACGCGGATGCTGTCGAGGAACGCCTCGAACGTGGGTTGCTTGATTTCGGCCTTCTCATAGAGCCTGTTAATCTGGAAAAGTACGAATGGCTGCGTATGCCCGAGAACGACCGTGCGGGCGTGGCTGTTGCGAGCGGTAGCGTATGGGCAAAGCGAGATGCTGTGGGGGCCGACGACCTTGCGCATATGCCGCTTATGCTCAGCTCGCGTAATGCCAACAAATCAATCGATCTTGCCGCATGGAGCGGCGGCGCACTTACAGCTGAGACGTTGAATGTGGTGGGGCGCTTCGATCTTTTGGGTAACGTGGCGCACCTGGTACGCACGGGTGAGGCCTGCGCGCTCGGAATCGATCATCTCCTGCAGCTCGATTCCGGTGGGCTGACGTTTGTTCCGCTTGATCCGCCCGTGGAGATCGGTTCGTTTTTGGTTTGGAAGAAATACCGTCTACGCAGCCGTGCGTGCGAAGAGTTTCTCACGCGCCTGCGCATGGCTTGCGAAGACGTCGGGTTACCAAGGAGCTAGCGGACGAGAGCGCCATCATGGGCAAGTGGGTACAAGCATGATCGATGACGCAGAAGGGTATGGCCTCGGCACGCGCTTGGCTACCGATGCGGAAACGGTGCCGTATGAGGCGAACCATGCTGCGATGGACCATTTTTACATCAAGGAGCTATAGAGCGCATTCGCCCTTGCCCGAAGCTCCTCTCCCGTGGATGCCGGCGCTTCTCGTTATCTGACTGTACGTTTGCTATTTTGCAGGGGAATCTGCTTTCGCCGCTTTGCGCTTCCGCTTCTGTCCGTACATGAGTTCATCGGCTTCGCTGTAGATGCTCATGAGGTCATCGGCGGTGGGATCGAATAGGGCCTCGCCGATCGATACGTACGGCATTATGAGATCGCCTTTTTGCTCGGCGGCAAGCGATGTGGCAAATGCCTTTTCAAGCTCATCGGTGTTGGCATTCATATCGGTAACCAGCACGAAGAACTCATCGCCACCGACGCGGAAACAGAGGCCGTGGGCGTTGAACGTCTGATAGATATGTTTACCGACAAGCCGAAGGCAGGTATCGCCCGCAACGTGTCCGTAAACATCGTTGATTTGCTTGAAATCATCGATGTCGAAAAACAAGATTTTGGCAGGGGAGTCAAGGCGGGTTGCCGTGGCCTCAAAGCTCGAGCGATTGAGCAAGCGGGTGAGGGCGTCCGTCTGCTGAATAACCGAGCAGTAGAAGTTGTATAAAATGGTGGCGCCGATACCGCAGGTCAGCCAGATAACGGGTTTATTCTCGAACGTCATCTGAACGGCGAGGCTCAGGAAAATATAGGCAAGAACAAGCCAGGGCACGTGTCGATTGCGATATTGATAGCTATTTGAAAAAAATTTTACAGCAAGAGCGAGAAAGGCGGCGCTCAAGACATAGGCCGTTATGTACAGGGAGTACAAGGCTCCGTGATGATACATTCCCGCGACATCTACGTAAAAGACGAGGCCGAACGGCGCCAGCACGCATTCGATAACAGCGTGGGCTAAGGCGATCCCGGAGGCGGTCTTGACAAGATGATCTTCAGGGTCAAGTGCTGCTGCATACAGGAGCGCTTGCGCTGGGGCGAGCGAAAATTCGATAACTTTGAGCAGCGGTATGAGGATACGGGCTGTCTGCCCTTGCCCTTCGAGTCTGGTTCCGCCCCATTCGCAGAGAGCGGCAACGGCAATGCAGGAGAACAGCAGAAGGAAGAGCTGCTTTCTTTTGCGCGAGAGCAGCGTGTTTCCCTGGACGGCAGTCATCATGATGAGGGCGTTGCCGACGGCGATAAGCGTGATGAGCAAATAATAGCTAAGCATGCGATCTGCCAGTTCCAAAGGCGAATACGAACCGATCGTTCATGAGGTATGGTACCACGCTGCGCTATAGCGCCCGGCATCATGTCAATCTATGGCAACGAGATTAAGATAATCGAGACTTTGCCATCGTGGGAAGAACGATGAGGTCGGATTCTGAGACGGGGAGATTCATGGGGACGTTACAATGCTGCCCATGAAACCTATTGCGCACATATATACCGACCTGCCCCAGAAATTCGGCATCCCGCGGAATAGTTTTTTGGCACCGCATCTGCAGGGTCGGATTATTTTCGAAAAACCCTTTGCAATCGATGCCGCGGTTAAGGGGCTCGACGAGTTTTCGCATCTCTGGCTGATCTGGCAGTTTGAAAACGGCCTTCCAGGTGGAGCAGCGAACGACATTGCAAGCGATAGCACGGAGGGAAAGAAGAGGCCAGCTTGCGTTGATAGCTGGTCGCTGACTGTAAGGCCGCCCCGTTTGGGAGGCAAGGAGCGCGTCGGGGTGTTTGCCACACGCAGCCCTTTTAGGCCCAACCCGCTGGGACTTACGTGCGTGAAGCTCGATCATGTCGCCTACGAAGACGATGGACCGGTTATCTACGTTCTCGGCGCTGACTTGCGCTGCGGTACGCCGATTCTTGACATAAAGCCCTATATCCCATTCGCGGATTGTCATGAAGACGCTACCGGCGGTTGGATCGAGCGTGCTCCGTGGCATGAACTGGACGTGCATCTTTCCGAGGAGCTTTGTTCGAATATCGATTCTGATAAATTGCCGGGCCTTTTGGAGGTGCTGCGGCAGGATCCGCGTCGCGCGGGGAGCAAGCATGAACCGGATCGTATATACCATTTGGCGTGTGCGGGGCATGATGTCGGGTTTACGGTCGATGGTGACGTTTTGGCGGTCGTGACAATCGACTGATGAACGGTTTTCCCGTCGCTTGTATGGACGACAATTCAAAAAATACGGTTAAGGGTAGGTCAAATGGGAAAGCGCGAGTAGCGCGTCTATTTTGTTTTAGAAACGCCTGGTCAGAAATTGGTACCTTTTCGGTATACAAAAGGTTCTCGCGTTGACCTACCCTTAAACGTATTTTTTGTTATTCGGATCGGCTTCAAGCGACTGATTTATAAAGAATTTGGTTCAGATGTACGGGCCTAATGCGAACACTACCGGGTTTCGGTTGGGTTAACAGGCATCATCGAATCGGCAAGTGAGAATCGTCTTGCTGTTTCCTGGGTATAGCAGTCGAGACTTTTCGATTGCACCTCGAGGAGGTTTTCATGAAAAAAGACTTTGGACCCAAGCCCTATCTCTATCCGATGCCGGTGTTGATGATCGCTACGTACAACGATGACGGCACGCCCGATGTCATGAACATGGCCTGGGGTGGCGTATGCGCCAACAACATGGTGACACTCAATATCACCGAAACTCATCGTACCAGTGAGAACATTAAGAAGCGTGGGGCCTTTACGCTCTCCATTGCGGATGTGCCGCACCTGAAGGAAGCTGATTTCTTCGGTATCGCCTCGGCCAATAAGATGCCCGATAAGTTCGAGCGTTCGGGTCTGACCGCCGCTCCCTCTGAAAAGGTCGATGCGCCCATCATTGAGGAGTTTCCGCTTACGATGGAGTGCGAGGTCGTTCAGGCAGGCCAAGATGTGCGCGGGTTCCGCGTGGTCGGCAAGATCTTGTCCACGCTTGCCGACGAGTCGGTGCTTGACGATAGCGGCAAGATCGATCCGACAAAGCTGCAGGCCTTTACGTACGACCCTTATCAGAACGGCTACTATGCGTTGGGCGATAAGGTCGGAGACGCATGGGGTACGGGCAAAGAGTTGATGGGCGAGTAATATCGCCTAAAGACCTGCTTGTCGGAAGAGCGGCTTTACAAAGTCGAATTATCGATAGCCATCTGTTGCCGCCTCGTTTATTTGATTTGTTGCTGCGAGGCGGATACGGCGGCTTCGGCTGGCGTGCGCCGCTAATAGACGCTTTGCCAATCGATGGGTTCGCTTCCTTTTTCTTGCAGAATGCGATTGCACCGCGAGAAAGGACGCGAGCCTATGAAGGCCGGAATCTCGCCGGCGGCGCGCGTGGCCGATAATGGCGAGGGGTGCGTTGACGCTATAACGGAAACATGGGACGCGTCTTTGGCTTTCTCCTGTGCGCCGGCGACCATGTCGATGGCGTGGCGCCCCCAAGCTAAAAACACGACGGGCTGAGGTAGATCGAAGCAGTGTTGCACGATGTGGTCGGTGAGCGTTTTCCAACCGATCTTGCTATGCGAATTGGCGGCGTGCTCGCGTACCGTTAGAGTGGTGTTGAGAAGCAGAACCCCTTGTTCCGCCCAGCTTGTTAGGTCGCCGCTTTGAGGCATCGGGCAATCGAGGTCGGCGCTTAGCTCTTTATAGATGTTGCGGAGGCTTGGCGGCAGCTTTTGCCCGCGTGGCACGGAAAACGAAAGCCCCATGGCTTGGTTTGGTTCGTGATAGGGGTCTTGCCCCAAGATGACCACGCGCACATCGGCTGGAGCGGCAAACGCAAGCGCCGCGAGGATGTCTTCCTGTGGCGGATAGATGGTTTCCGAGGCGCGCATGGATTCAACTTGGCGTAGCAGATCGTTCGTGGTGGTCTTAACATGCTCGGGGGCGTCTCCGAGCCAAGCGTTGACGGACGGGCTATCGATCACAGGGGCCTCCTCGCTATTTGCAACATTTTGTATTGTAGCGTGGTGCCATCAGTGCCGCCGCAAAAAGGACCCGTGTATCCTGTGGCACAATGGATGACCTGAGATGACAAAAGGTCAAGCTATCGAGGGTCAGGCTGCTGGGGTTTTGGACCTCGTTGGAATACAGGCCATCTTGAGAGCATGCATTGAGGTAGTTGAAGAAGGAAACGGATATGTCGCAATCCCATGTGCTGCGCTGTCCCGTCTGCGCACAGGAGCTGAAACTCGATTCGTCTGGCGCTGCTTGCGGTCGGGGACATCGCTTTGACCGCGCACGCGAGGGCTATTTCAATCTGTTACGTTCCCATAAAGCGGGAGATAGCATGGGCGACCCCAAAAGCCAGGCGCGCAGTCGCCGCGATTTTTTGAATCGAGGCTACTACGCGCCGCTTAAGGACGATTTGATGCGCATTGTGGCCGAGAAGGCGGGCGTGCATGCAAGCACTGATGCGGGGCGGGCATTGCGTCTCTTGGATATCTGTTGCGGTGAGGGCTATTACACCGCTGCGATGGGGTCGATTTCCGGCGTAGAGGCTTACGGATTTGATTTGGGGAAAGAGATGGTGCGTCTTGCCGCCAAGCGCGGCGGTGCTACGTATTTCGTGGCCAACATGAAGTCCGTTCCCGTAGATGACGGGGCGTTCGACGTCGCAACGCATTTATTCGCCCCTTTTAACGAGCGGGAGTTTGCACGTGTGCTGGCTCCGAGCGGGAGTCTGTATACCGTGGTGCCGGGGGCGCGACATCTGTGGGGGCTTAAGTCGGTGCTGTACGATACACCGTATCTTAACGATGAGCGCTTGCCCGCGTGCGACGTGCTTGCGCTTGAGGGTACACATAAGGTATCGGCGCATATAAATCTTGCAACGCAGGAAGACATAGAGGCGGTCTTCCAGATGACGCCCTACTATTTCAGGACTAGGCCGGAAGACCGTAAACGTTTATGCGCGCTCGACCATCTCGAGACCGATATCGAGTTCGTGGTGGCTGAGTATCGTAAGCCTCGCGCCTAGACGGGGCCGGCGGGACGCGGCTAGGCGACGCTGGTGCGAACTCCCACGCCGCGTCCCAGCGTTTTGGCGGGGCGCACAACCATAAGCGCTCCGAAAATCAAAAGTGAGGTCACGCAGAGGCTGATGGGGTAGATGGCCATGAGCGTGGTGAACGTGCGGCTGGTTGGGAAGATGCAGAACACCCAAAAGAAGCGCAGTCCGCAGACGCCGAGGGCCGTGAGCGCAGCCGGGACCGCCGAGATGCCGAAGCCGCGCATGTAGCCCGAGAAGTTCTCGTAGCACATGCTGAAAACGTAGGCGGGGAAGATCGAGCACGTGCGGATATAGCCGATGCTCACGACGTTGGGATCGGGGTTGAAGAGCGCCAGCAGGTTCTTGCCGAAAAACACCACGCCGCCGATGGTGACGACGGCGAGCAGAAGATCTTCTACCAGGCAGACCTTGAGCACCTGCTTGCATCGTTGGATGTTGCGCGCACCGTAGTTCTGCCCCACGAAGGTGGTGCAAGCCTGGCTAAACGAATTGAGCAGGTTGTAGAACACGTACTCAAGGCTCATGGCTGCGCTCGATGCGGCCATGACTTCGGTGCCGAGGCTGTTGATAGCGGACTGTATGATGATGTTGGCGAGCGCGAAGACGCCTGATTGGATGCCGGCCGGCAGGCCGATTCGAACGATGCGTGCGAGTACCGCGGTGTCGACGGCCATGTCGGCCATGGAGACGCGTACGACGGAATCGGTCTTGAGAAGCCGTACGAAAAGCGTTGCGGCGCTTGTGGTGTAGGCGATGGCCGTGGCGAGGGCGACCCCGACCACACCCCAGTGCAGAACGGGAACGAAGATTAAATCGAGGCCGACGCTGATGACCGTGGAGACCATGAGCGCTTGCAGGGGCATGCGCGTGACACCGATGCTACGGAAAATGGCGGCTTCGAAGTTATAGAGCAAGATGGACGGCATACCTAGCAGGTAGACGCGCAGGTAAAGTGCTGCTTGCGTCAGCGTTTCGGATGGCACCGAGAGACTCAGCAGGATCTGCTCGGCGAAGATCTCGCCAAGGATGGTCACGATGAAACCGATCGTCGCCATGAGGATCGAGGTATGTACCGCGCGGGTCACCGTTTTTTGATCGCCCTTGCCGATGGCATTGGCGATGACGACGTTGGATCCCAGCGAGATGCCGATAAACAGATTGAGCGCAAGGCTCACCACGGGCGTGTTGGCACCGACGGCAGCCATGCCGAGCGTTCCTTCAGCGCCCGAGAACTGCCCGATCACGACGGTGGCGATGAGGTTGGAGAGCTGTTCCAAAATGCTCGTGGCGGCAACAGGGAGGGCGAAAAGCGGGATGGCGCGCCAAAGCGAGCCGGTGAGCATTCCGGAGTCCTTTGATACGTAAGTTGAAGTAGGTGAAGGTTCGGAATCGGATGTAGGCGTGGATGCGGAAGCGTTCTCTTGCATGCTGGCAATACCTCTCTTGCGTTTTGTCCGTGAGAGATACTACAACTGCGGATGCGCTCGCAAAAAGAAAACGGACGCCCTTAACGGCTCTTTACAAAAGAAGAAGAGTTTTCGGACGCATTGATCAAGGCACCGAATTCCTGCGCCGGCATCGGGCGCGCGTAATAGTACCCTTGGATATAGGAGCATCCGAGAGCGGTGAGCAGGTCGACCTGCTCTTGTGTCTCGACGCCTTCGGCAATGACGGGGATGTCGAGCGCATGCGCCAGGCGCATGACCGACTCAACGATGGGGGCGGGCCCCGTTGCGTCCACGCGCTTCATGAAGCCGCTGTCGAGCTTGATGACGTCGACCGGTACCGACTTGAGCATGCTGAGCGAAGATTGCCCCGCGCCGAAATCATCCATGAGAACGGTGAAGCCTTCGGCGTGAAGTTTATTGACGAGTGCTGTCACCCCCAGCTGATCGTCGGTGTAGGCCGACTCGGTGATCTCGATCTTAACGAGTTCGTGGGGTATGGAGTGGCCATCGATCATGCCCACGAGTTTTTGCGCAACATCGAGATTTTGGATATCGATGCGCGAGACATTGATCGAGATGGGAACGAGCGGTTGCCCGTTTTGTATGCGCTCGCCCATCCAGCCGAATACTTGGCGCCAGATTTCCATGTCGAGCATGACGATGAAACCGGTTTTTTCGAGTGCCGGTATGAAAGCGTCGGGTGGAACGAAGCCATCGCCATCGCGCCAACGGGTAAGCGCCTCGGCGCCTGCGAGTTTGCCGGTTGCAAGCTCCGCCTGCGGCTGTAGGTAGAACTCGATCTGGCCGCGTGCCAGCGCCTGTTGAAAATCAAGCAGGAGATTCTGCTCCTCCTGCGTTTTGCGGTACTCGGTGGGCGAGAAATAGGCCAGACGTTCGCTGAGCCCACGTTTGGCCTGCTTGATGGCAAAGACCGCGCGGTCGTATTGGTTGATTCCTACGACCTCGTTGGCATCGAGGCAATAGATCCCCATGGAGGGGAGAAACCCCGTTGAGTCATCGAAGGAATCGACGATGCCGCAAATGCGATAGTAGAGCCTCTCGGCAGCGCTGTCGCCCAACGGCGCCAGCACCGAGAAATCGTCCTGGCCCCAATAGCCCGCCGCGCCGTGTTCGGCGTGTGCAAACTCCCTCAGCTCGCGCCCAACACACGAAAGCAATTCATCGCCCGCGTGTTTGCCGTGCCACTCGTTGAATAGGTGCAGGTGGCCTAAGTCGATGGCCGCGATGCACCAGCGCGTATCATTTTGCTCATTCACACAGGCCCGCGCGCTGCGTAAAAAGTCCGAAGCTCTTTCAAGCCCGGTCAGGGAATCAACGGATCCCGCTGGGGCGGATGGGATGCCATCCGCTGCTTCGCGCTCGCCCAGCGTGCAGGCGAGCTGCTGAAGCTTTTGAGCAAGTGGCTGGAGTTTCTGCGGCAGGGCGTCGGTATCGAGATGTGCGCTCAGGGGCTTTGTGGCCATGGAGTCGACAAAGCGCTCAAGCTCGCTGAGGGCGATGTCCTGGTTGTCTGCGTTTGTATCGTTCACCATGGGCTCCGTTGAATAACAGCTACGGCGCTGAATGCCAAAATCAGTCGTCATTATAGCTAAAGGCTAATGCGCCATTGGTTTGTAAAGAGAATGTAAGGCCTTGTGGACGATCTCGCTGTGCATCTGGTAGCACGTTATCGCTGTGATGTTTTGCCGGCCTGCCTTCAAGGAGCTTTTGATGGCGGTTGACCTTTTATTCAGATAGGACACACGTTGCATGTGTTACCGTTGTCTGGCGATTTAACTTTTGGTTGAAAATGAGGCTCGGATGAACATCAAGCAAATAGGCTATTTCGTCGGCGTGTTCGAGACGGGCAGCTTTTCCGTTACGGCCCGCGAGAGGGCGGTTACCGTGCAGGCGGTGTCCAAGGCTATCCACGAGCTCGAAAGCGAACTCGCGACAAAGCTCTTTGATCGATCGAGCCAGGGTGTGCAGCCCACATCGGTCGGTCGCTGTTTCTACCAGAAGGCGCGCCCCGCTTTTGACTCGTTTAAAGAGTGCGAATCATTTGACGCCTCGCTGCCCATCGAGGGCGGTGTCGGGCCGGAGGATGCGCATCTTTCCATTGCCCTTTGCGCACCTCGATTTTATGGAAGTGCGACGCTGTGCGAAGCGCTCGCGTCGTTCATCGATCGCTCACTCGGTATCGAAGTCGATTTTTCGAATTATGACCCGCGGGAAGCGCAGGCGCTCCTGGATGAAGGGAGGCTCGACGCGTTGGTGACGGTGGGTGCTTACGAGACCCCGCAAACCGAATGCGTGTGCGTCGGCACGCTTCCCACGGGAATCGTCGTCGACAAGGACCATCCTCTGGCTAAAAGAGATCAGGTAAGCATCGCTGATTTGGATGGATATCCTGCAGGAGTGTCTCCTACCTATGACAGTTTCAACGATTCGATTCTCAATATTTACCGCAAACGCGGCCTGCTTAAGAAACTGTCCACGGTGGCGACGGTAGCGGAGCAGGACGAGGGCTTCATGAAGGAGCGAAACGGTTTCTTTTTCTCGGCTATCGTGCCCATGCCCGATATGATCACGCCCGAACTGCGGCTCATCCCTGTGGATCCAGAGCAGGGCGTCAACATTTCGATCTGCTTCGTTGCGCGAAAAAACGATAAGCCTCAACTGTGCTATATCGTCGAGAATTTTCTCATCCAAACGATTTCGCAGCTGACGAGTGGCATTGCCTAGGAACATCAGCTGCGATGTTGGATATTCGCGCCGTCTGTAAGACGGGGTTAGCCCTCGGAGCTTTCTTCGCCCAGCTCTTGGGCGGCTTCGATCTGCTCCTTGTTGAAGTCGTCGGCGCTTTTTTGTTCCATGCGCGTCTGGTAATTTTCCTGTCTGACCTCATGGTTATATACAAGCTGGTAGGGAGCCACATCGTTGCGCGAGAGCGCGAGCTTGAGCTCGCGGCGCAGCGCGCGCATGAGGGCGCCGCGGTCCTTTTCCTTGCAGGTTGCCACCACGCGGATGGTCATGCCCGAATCGGTGAGCTCCACCACGCCCTTGTAGAAGGGCCCGTCGATGACGGAGGGGATACGTTCACGGATGCGAGGCAGTTCGTTTTTGAGAACGTTCTCGACATAAGGTAACGACTCGCCGATGGGCAAGACGATATCTAGGCTTGCGTAGGAGTTGAGCTTGGTCTTATTGGTGACGTTGGAGATCGAGCTGTTGCGCATGAGCATGACGTTATCGGCGCCATCGTTGATCTTGGTGGTGCGCACGCCGATTTCCATGACGGTACCGGTGATGCCGCCCACGCTGATCACATCGCCCACACGGAACTCGCCTTCGAAAATGATGAAGAGCCCGCACAAGATGTCGGTAACGATGTCTTTGGCGCCGAAGCTCACCGCGAGTGTGACGATACCGGCTCCTGCGAGAAGCGTTGCCGTATCAACGCCGAGCACTCCTAGGCACCAGTAAAGCATGCAGAGCATCATGCCGTATTTAACCGCGCTTGAAAGCAGGCGGCAGACGGTTTCGCCGCGTGCTCCCAAGACATCGGAAAGCAGGCGCAAAAGATAGCGCAGCATGCTTGCCACGCAGGCGGCAACGCAGGCGTACATGATCGCAGCGGTGAAGGCGAAGATGTTAAGGCCGTGCGTCCAGCCACCCGAAAGGATGTAAGAGAACACCGAAGCCGTGCCGAAGGCCCGGTCTTTGAGGAGGACCGCGATGAAGATGGCGAACATGCCGATGCCGCTGAGCCAGCGCAGTACATAACCGAGCTTCTGCTCAGGTGTTTTTTCCTCCCAGGAGAAGGAACGGTTGAGCCAGCGCGATACCGCCGATTCGCTGTGCTTGACGCGTCCGTCGGCGAGGGTGACATCGATATTGCGCGCGTTTCCCGAGCGCCCTTCATGTGACGACGCGGCGGCGGCCTCGGAATCGGTCGTTACTTGGGCGTCGTGCGCGGTATCGAGTGACAGCACCAGGAAGATGACGAACAGGCATAGGGCGGCAACGATGGTGCTGGTAACGGTGAGCGGTCCGCGCTCGGACATAAGCTCGCCTTCGGGCCCCGCGACGAACACGTGGTAATCTCCGGCCTCCACGCAGGTTGCGAAGTATGTGTCACCGTTTATCTCGATGTAATCGGAGAACCCGTCTTTGAGTTGGTCTTCGGTAAGGCCGATCTCGGTTGCGGCTTTGCCCTGCACGCGCTCATCGGGGTAGTAAGCGACGACGCCGTTTTTCTTGGCGACAGCGAAGGCGAAGCCTTGGGAGCCGACTTTCACACCGTCGAGCACGCGATCGATCTTGACCGATTTGATGAGATTCTCCAGACGCGTGGGACGCACGGCGATTTGCACGATACCCGATGCGTAGCCGCGCTCGTCATGGGTTGCCACGCCGATGAACTGTTCGGCCTCGCCGGTCGAATCGTTGGTCGATACCTCTTGCACCAGCTCTTCCTTGCCGCCTAAAAGCTCGCGGAATTCGTAGGAGCTTTCTTTGGGGTCGGTTGAGAGGCTATAGCTTTTGACGGGGGAGGACGAAGCGATCATGTCGCCGTTGCCATCGAGGACATAGACTTCGGCGATCTGCAGGATGCTTGCCAGGTCCTGCAGCTTTTCTTTGGTGACAAGTGCGGGATTCTCGTCGACGATATAGGCGGCCACGCGGCATTTCGAGAGATATCGCTCGCTGTACTCGTTTTCGAGCTCGGCCTGTCGCTCGCTGTTGCGCTGAACGGTCTCGCTGATCTGGCTTGCCTGGTTGGAGTTGGCGAGCGACTGACTGGAAAGCGCGAAGAGCGTCTGCATGTAGAAGCTGGCACCGACGATGAATACCAGTCCCACCACCGAGAGGACGGCTGCCTTTTTGCCGATGGTGGTGTTGTAGCGCAAAAAGCCTCTACCTCGGAATTTCTCGGTCTCGCTGCCGTCGCATTCATCATCGCGCATGATGAAGACGCCGTAGAGCGCCACTGTGACGGCGACTACGAAGAAGACGAACAGGATCACGCCGACGGTGGCGTTGCGCGCCGCGGCGGTTGCCGACTCAGGGACCGCGAAGACGTAGTAGGTATCGTCGATGCGCGAGACGCCGCAGTAGAGGTCTTTGCCGCGGAACGTACCGTGGAAGAAGGCCCCGTCTTCAAGATCGGCCACGTCGATGCCGTCGTCGAGGGCATCGGTGCCGATCAGCTTCTTGGTTGGATGGTAGGTGATGAGATGGTTTTTGGCCGAGATGGCGATTACATAGCCGTTCTGTCCTACGGAGAGATTCTTGAGTACGCTCGCCGCAGAGCCGGACGTTTCGATCAGGTTGCGCAGTTCGGCGGGATTCTGCTCGATGACCACCATGGTGTCGTCGTCGATCTTTGCCGCATAGTAGCGGTCGAGCCAGTTGCCGTCCGAGGTCTCGATCTCGACGGCATCGGAGGGGTTGTCGGTGTCGAACGTAGCGCGCAGGGCGTTGAAGCGCGCGTGCGAAAAATCGGCTTCGGTGTCCGTCGCCTTGGCGAGGATGGCGCCCGATCGGTCAACGATCATGACGTTGTCGACTTCGAGGAGATTTTGATATTCGGTCATCTTGATGTCGGTCGCTTCGAACCCGGCGTTGTTTTGCGCCATGAAGGCCACGCTGGCTGCCTTGCTTTGGTAGATGGCGTCGTAGGTCTCGGTGCTATCCGCTGCACTCTCCGAGGCCTCGTCCAGGAGGTCGGGGAGCTGTTTTTGGCATTGTTCGATCTCGGAGTTGTACGAGGAATAGATCAGTTGCTCTTGCATGCGCAGGAGCGTGGCGCCCATGGTTACAAGGGCGATAGCGATGCCTGCGGCGAGCAGCGCGGTTTTTTTCTTCAATCGTTTGGACATGGACCGGTCCCCTTAATCCCATTTATCGATAAGGCCCGCGATGGTCTTATCGTCGAGCATCTCTTGTACGGTCTTGGCGATCTTCTTGCTGAGCGCCGAGCCTTTTTTGGTAGCGACGGCGTAGTTTTGCGGAGCGGCCTCGTAGTCAGGTAGCAGCATGCGCTTGTCATCCAAATAAGCGGAGGCGATCGCGCCGTCAGCGGCAAGGGCGTCGATGTCGCCGCGCTCAAGCGCATCGGAAAGTTCGGGGTAGGTGGCATATTCGACCAGGTGCCAGGTGTCAAATGTCACATCGGTGTTGTTTTCGTCGGTCGAGAGCACCTCCCCTGAGGTGAATCCGCGTTTGGTGAGGTTAGCCGCCAGATACGGCGCGGTATCGGCGCCCTCGCGCGTGCCGATCGTGAGGCCCTTGAGGCCGTCCACGTTCGCGATGTTTGAGCTCTTTTGCACCATGAGCACGATGTGGTCGGTATAGTAGGTGGGGGAGAAATCGAAGTTTTTCTTGCGTGTGTCGCTCGAGGAGTAACAGGCGATGATGCAATCGATTTTGCCTGAGGAGAGCATCTCCTTGCGCGTGTCGGGAGTGACGGTTTTGTATGCCACGTCGGTGTAGCCCATGCGCGATGCCATCTCTTGGGCGATATCGATCTCGAGGCCGTAGTATTTGCCGTTGCGTTTGTTGTATTCCCCGAAGCCCGGGATGTTGTTGCGGACACCGACGGTGAGCGTTGCGGAAGAAGCTTCGGCTCCCGATGCGGCGCGCGTGCACGGAAGTACGCTGGAAGCGCAGGTGAGCCCTATAGCCGTGAGGCCTATGCGCAGTGCCTCGCGGCGCGTGATGGTCTTGTTCATTTAAAGCTCCAAAAGATACGAAGCTAAAGCGGCAGAAATACCATACATAATAGGTAAAAGGCGGTGCTCGTTGGGGTTTCGGGGCGGCCCTTTACTAAAGTTTGAGCTGAGCTGTTGCCGAGTGATGGTGGCATGCGAAAGGAAGGATGCGCATGGGACGATGGGACGAGGCGGCCGCGGTGGCTGCGGCAGCGGGTCTTGAGCTCCTGCAACTTTCCGAAGGTCTGACGCTTGCCGGCGATGGCATGCAGCTGCGCGCCGACTTTTCGCGCATGCTCCCACGCTTGCGTCCGGGGAGGCTCTCCGGCGAGCTTCTGGTTAAAGCCGCGAGGGTGAAAGGGCGGGCGGAGCCGGTTGCGGTGGATGCGACGGCGGGCTTCGCCGAGGATTCGCTGCTCTTGGCGGCGGCCGGTTTTACCGTTGAGCTCTTTGAGCGCGACGTGGTGATCGCGGCGCTCCTTGCGGATGCCCTGGAGCGCGCCACGGCCGATGCCGTCCTCGCACCCTTTGCGGCCCGTATGCGCCTTCATGAAGAAGACAGTATCGAGGGGATGGCGCGCTTGTCAGGCGCGGCGGACGTGGTGTATCTGGATCCCATGTTTCCCCAGCGCACCAAAAGTGCGGCGGTGAAGAAGAAGTTTCAGCTGTTGCACCATCTGGAGCAGCCATGTGCCGACGAGGTGGAGCTTATGGATGCGGCGCTTGCCCTGTGCCCGCACAAAATCGTAGTGAAACGCCCGCCTAAGGCGCCGGTGCTTGCCGGGCGTAAGCCGAGCTATCAGCTTGAGGGTAAGGCTGTTCGCTACGATGTGATCGTTCCGTCCAACGGGTAATACCGCCTGTTCGATGTCGCGGACGATGCTTGCAGAAAGATAACGAAGAACGAGGACGGGGAAAACGAATGTTCATTCGCAAGACGACGCTCAACGACCTTCCGCGCGTGATGGAGATCTTCGATGCCGCGCGTGCGATCATGCGCTCGCAGGGAAACCATGTGCAGTGGCCGGTCGGCTCTCCTTCCGAAACTCAGGAGCGCGAGGATATTGCGAACGGATTCAGCTATGTGTGCTGTGCGGACGAGGATGGTCACGTGTGCGCGACGTTTGCCATGGTTGTAGGTGAGGATCCCACCTATAAGGTGATCGAGCATGGCAAATGGAGAAGCACGGCGCCTTATGCGACGCTGCACCGTGTGGCTTCCGACGGCAGCGAGCACGGTGTCGCGGCGACGGTTTTCGCGTTTGCCAAGGAACACGCCGATTACCTGCGCATCGACACCCATGAGGACAATATCTCGATGCGCCGCGCGATCGAAAGGGGCGGCTTTGCGCACTGTGGAATCATCCGTATCGCCGACGGCACCCCGCGTCTGGCATTCGATTGGATGCGCGGTGAGGACGCGCTGAAGTAGATACTCCATTGCATGCGCCTATTTCGTTGCTTCGATGGGTGCATTGCTCACTCTTGCGGTGAGGGGGCGCTACTCCATATCGGTGAAGCCCGTTTGACGTAGGGCTTCGTAGAGTACGATGGCGGCGCTGTTGGAAAGATTGAGCGCGCTGATACGGTAATCGTCGGGGTTTACGAAGTTGCCGCAGATGTCTTGAGTGAGGAGCGCCTCGTGTGTTTCCTCCGCATGCCCAAGAGCCTCTTGATGCGCTTCCCATACGTCGGCATTGGAAAGCGACTGCTTGTCGGCGAGCATGGGGATACGCTCGCAACGTTCGGGGGCAAGAGCCAGAAGCGTCTCGGGGATCCCCGAACTCTCCGATCCAAAGACAAGATAATCGCCTTCGGTGTAGACGCTTTGCGCGTACGTGCGCCGTGCCTTTTTGCTGAGCAGGTGCAGGCGCGGGTCGGCCGGTGTCAGCGCATTGCGTGAGAGGAAATCTTCCCAGTTGGTGTAAGTCGTCACGTCGAGGTTTTCCCAATAACCCAGACCGGCGCGGTGCAGCATCTTGCTGTCGAGCGAGAAGCCCAGGGGCTCGATGAGATGTAGCCGCGCTCCCGCGACCACGCAGGTGCGGCCGATATTGCCTGTGTTGGCGGGAATCTCGGGCGCATAGAGAACGATGTTGAACACGGTGCCTCCAGATGATGTTGGTGGTGCGGCCGATAAGAAAAGCGCCCGACTCGCATATGCCAGTCGGGCGCCGCTGCTACAGTGCGGAAAAGGCTCGTGGTGGGCGTGCCTAGGCGCGCTTCCACGTGGCAAGGCAGGCATCGAGCGAGGCGATGAGGGCGTCCTTGTCCATATGACGCCCGATGATGCACAGGCGCGTCTCGCGGTCGCCGCATTCATCGTCCCAGATGGCCGCGACCTCGGGATTTTCGGCCAGGAGCTGCTTTTTCTCGTCCTCGGGAGCGGAGTCTATAAAGAGGCCGTTTTCCATGAGGCGCATCTGGTGGCCGGCCTGCTCGAACATGTAGCACATGTCGGGATTGCCGTTCTGCCACAAGGGGCCCTTCACGCGGATGACCTCATCGGGCCAATCGTACTCGACGAAATGCGTGAACTTATCGAGATCGAAGGGAGCGCGGCGGGCATAGACGAAGGTCTCGATGTCGTACTCCAGAACCTCGGGATCATCATGCTCCTCGGGATGCTCCATGGCCTCGATCCAGGCGGCAGAGTTGTAAGCGCGCGTGAAATCGAAGCGTCCGGTATCGAGAAGCTCGTCCATGGGCACGTTGCCCTGCTCAGCCTCGACGATCACGGCTTCCTTCTGCAGGCTGCGCACGATGGCCTTGAGCTCGGCGATCTGCTCGGGCGTGACGGTATCGGTCTTGTTGAGGACGAGCGTGGAGCAGAACTCGATCTGCTGGATGAGCAGGCTCTCGATGTCGTCCTCGTCGATATCGTCAGCGAGGAGGGCGCGGCCTCCGTTGAACTCGTCGTACATGCGCGCGCAATCCACCACGGCGACGATATTGTCGAGTGCCAACTTGGGCTCGCCGCCCACCTTGGCGGCATCGCAGAAGCTCGAGATGGTGTAGGCGATGGGGATAGGCTCGCAGATGCCTGAGGCCTCGATGATGATGTAATCGAAGTTTCCCGAATCGGCGATGCTCTGCAGCTGGTTGGCGAGATCCTCGGAAAGGGTGCAGCAGATGCAGCCGTTGGTGAGCGGGATGAGGTCGTCGGTCTCGGAGAGGCCGCCGTCGGCGATAAGGTCGGCGTCGACGTTGATCTCGCCGATGTCGTTGACGATCACGGCTGCACGGATGCCGCCGTCATTTGAAAGGATGTGGTTGAGCAGCGTGGTCTTACCGGCGCCGAGGTAGCCGGTAAGCATGATGATCTTCACTGGTTTGTTGGGCATGGGCCCTCCTTGAGTTTGACGTGGTTGACAAATGAATCTTACGGTACGTCGGGGGCGTGCCGCGTGGGTTTGTACCCACCTGAGCCGAAAAATCACAGAGCGCATGGCGGGTGCTGTGCGTTTGCGGCGATGTCTCGCTTGGCTACTCCCAGGTCTTCCACACGTCGGGCTGGTAGCCGACTGTTGCCGCGCGTCCATTGCGTACGATGGGTTCGGCGAGCACCTGTTGGTTCTCGAGCAGTTTGTCAAAGCGCTGGGATTCGGCAAGATGCTGCACGAGCGCTACGGTGTCCTGATCTGCCGCCTTCTCGTTCACGAGCGCGTCGATGCCGCCCACAGCGCGTGCGACCGATTGCAGCTCGCCCTTGCTCATCTCTTTCTGCTTGAGATCGATGAACTGGAACTTGATGCGCCGTTCTTTGAAGTGGCGCTGCGCCTTTTTGGTATCGAAACTCTTTTTAGTTCCGAAGATCTGAATGTTCACTACGTTGCTCCGCCGTTCTACCTGATGAAGTTGGTTTGCTCACCGCGCTCGGCTGTGGGCGCCTCGATGCCGGCGGCTCGCCCCGCCTCGATGCAGCGGAGGAGCCAGGCCATGTTGTGCGCGATATTACGCATGGTGCGCATGCCCTCGGCATCTTGTTCCGACTCACCGGGAACGCGCCCATGGGCCTGGTTCCAGTAGGTGGACGATACGATGGGCATCTGGTTGATGGTGAAGTACTTGTTAAGCACGTCGAAGGTGGCTGTGGTGCCGCCGCGACGTGCCACGGCGACGGCGCAGCCCGGCTTATGCGCGAAGGCCGCGCCTCCTGCGTAAAATGCGCGATCGAGGGCATCGAGGATGCGTCCGGCTGGGTGGGCATAATAGACGGGCGATCCGAAGACGAAAGCATCGGCCTCCTCGGCGCGCGCGATGAGTTGGTTCACGCAATCATCGTCAAAGGTGCAACGTCCGCCGAGCTCGGCACAACGTCCGCAACCGATGCAGTCGCGAATGGGCTTTCCACCGAGCTGGAACACCTCGGTCTCGATATCGTAGGCGGCGAGCGCGTTGGCGATCTCTTCGAGTGCACGTCCGGTATTGCCGTGCGCCTTGGGGCTGCCATTGACCATGAGGACCTTCATGGGTTTCCTTCCTGTGCGGTGCCCGTATGCTGGGCATAGACTTGTTCAGCGGTGACTTCGGCGGCATTTTACCCCAGATGAGCTGCGCTCATGCGCGTATACTGTGCTCTTCAGAAGGCGAGGTTTGCTATATGGAGCAAAACAAACGGGCGCGTATCGGCTTGGCGCTTGAGGGCGGCGGCTATCGCGGCCTGTATACGGCGGGCGTCTTGGACGTATGGATGGAACACGGCCTTGCGTTCGATCATATGGTGGGCGTATCTGCCGGTGCCGCGTTCGGATACAACCTCAAATCGAAGCAGATCGGACGTGCGATTCGCTATAACAAACGTTATTGCGCGAGTAGGCGCTATGCGGGCGTGGGCAACTGGCTGCGCACGGGCGATATGTTCAGCCGCGATTTCGCCTACGGCGAGGTTCCTCTCGTGCTCGACCCTGTCGATTTGGATACTTACCGTGCCAATCCTATGCGCTTTACCTGTGTGGCCACGGATCTTGAAACGGGGAGGGCCGTGTATCACGATCTTCCCTATGGCGATGCGCGCGATATCGAGTGGATCCGTGCTTCCGCTTCGATCCCCGTGGTGTCACGTCCTGTTGAGATAGACGGGCGCGGCTACTTAGATGGTGGGGTCGCCGACTCCATTCCCGCCGCGTGGCTTCTCTCGCAAGGCTATGAGCGCAACGTGGTGGTGCTTACGCAACCGGCGGGATACGTAAAGGAACCCAATAAGCTGATGCCGCTGCTACGCAGGGTGTTTAGGTCGTATCCTGCCTTTATAGAGGCCCTGGCCACGAGGCACGAGGTCTACAACGCCACGTGTGCCGATCTTGAACGCCGCGAGGCCGCAGGCGAGATCTTCGTGGTGCGTCCTAGCGAATCGGTGCGGGTGAAAAGCCTCGAGCGCGACCCCGGGGAGCTCGAGCGCATCTATCAGGTGGGGCGCCACGATGCCGAGGCCTCCCTGGGCGCCTTGCAGCGTTATCTGGCGTAGTGAACGGATGATATCGATGGACGGCACGGTGCCGATATATGAGTACCGCGCTGCCTTAGGTGCTCTGCTTGCAAGGTCGTGCCAACGCAGTCGCAATGTTCGTACATACTGTTGGAACCGTGCGCTTTCGATGTTGGGCGATCCGCAAAGATAGTACCCTGTGTGGCAATGGCCGTTCGAAAAAAGGGGACCGCATGATTAAACTCGTATTGACCGACATGGACGACACGCTTATTCCTGCAGGCGCCAAGGGGGCCACGCGGCATGCCATCGACGGCATCCATGCGATGCAGGCGGCGGGACTTCATTTCGGCCCCGTATCGGGACGTCAGCCCGAAGCCATGCGTTGGATGTTCGAAGGGCATCCCGAGTGCTATGCCACGGGCGCCTTTTGCAACGGGCAGGTGATGTTCGTCGACGGCGAGGTGGTTGGTGCCCACACTCTCGACAACGACGCCCTGATGCGTTTGGCGGCTTTTTTGGAAGAGGAGACCGACGACACCTTCATCAAGGTCTACAACCTTGGCGATGATTTGTTCGGCAACAACAGCTTCTGCGTGACGGACGACGCCGAGCGCGTGCGGCGCGCCATGTGCTCCGGTTCGAATGCGTGGCTCAACGAACTCTGCGACAACCATTTCGGTCTTAACGACGAGGATTATTACAAGGCGAACATCTGGAGCACCAAGAGTAACGCCGAGCTTGCCGAGCTGCGACCGCGTATGGTCGAGGTGGTGCCCGAGCTCGATTATGTGTTTCCCAACAACAACGCCCGTCTTTTCGATATCACGCCGGCGGGCTGGAACAAAGGGTGTGCGGTGCGCGAGCTGACGCGCGCCCTCGGCCTTTCCATAGACGAGGTTGCCGTTTTCGGTGATTCCGAAAACGATATGTCGATGATCGAGGCTGTACCCAACGCCGTGGCGATGGATAACGCCAACGATGAGGTGAAGGCGGCGGCTCGTTGGCATATCGGCGACACCAAGGATGATGCCGTAGCCGATGCGCTCTTTGAGATCGCGAAAGCTGCGCTCGAGGGCGCGATGCCCGCATTCATGTGCGCGTAGGGACGTTTGCCCGGACGTTCGCTCAAAGGAGGATCCCCATGACGCTCACGCAGCTCAGATATGCCATCGCGGTGGCCGAGGCGGGGTCGATTTCCGCTGCGGCTGCCCGTCTGTTCATCGCTCAACCCAGTCTCTCCAAGTCCATCAGCGAGCTGGAATCCGAAATGGGCGTGACGATGTTCGAGCGGCAGGCGCGCGGTGTGCGCGTGACCGACGAGGGAACGCGCTTTTTGAGCTATGCGCGTCAAGTGGTGGAGCAGGCCGACCTGCTGGAGAACCATTATCTGCATGGCACGCCACCGCGTCGCGTCTTCGCCGTATCGAGTCAGCACTACGCTTTCGTGGTCAATGCATTTGTGGAGCTGGTACGTGAGATGGGGCGCGACAAGTACGAGTTCTCGTTGCGTGAGGGTACCACGGCGGGCATCATCGATGACGTGCGCACGCAGCGCAGTGAAGTGGGCGTGATCTATCGGAGCCATTTCAATCGTGAGGTACTTTCGGGTGCGATAAGGCGCGCAGAGTTGCGTTTCGAGCCTCTGTTTCGCGCTTTGCCCCATGTGTTTGTGAGCCGTACCTCGCCGTTGGCGAACCGCGCGAGCGTGACCTTGGATGATTTGGCGCCGTACCCGCGTCTTACCTACGATCAGGGGGCGCAAAATTCGTTTTACTTCTCGGAGGAATTGCATCCGACCGAGTTGGTGGATAAGGAGATCGTGGTCACCGATCGTGCCACGCTTTTCAATTTGCTTATCGGCTTGGACGGCTACACCATCAGCTCGGGCATCCTATCGAGCGACCTCAACGGCGACAATATCGTTTCCGTACCGCTGGTGTCCGATGAAGAGATGGAAGTGGGGCTGCTGAGTTTGGCGGGCCGCCCGCTTTCCGAGGTTGCGCAGCGGTATGTGGAACACTTGCGTTCCTATATTGCGCGTCTCGATATCGATATGCCGGTGTAGCAGGGTATTGTCGGTGCAGCAGGGTAGCTTGGGTCTTTCTCTGAGCGTTGGTGCCGAGAGCGATTCCGCTGTCTAAAAAGCGTAGTCCTGTGCTCGTTCCATAGGTTTTAGCTATAGGTACTGATAGTATTTCGATAGTTTTCTATGGGGGCGGGGTTTGGCAAACTCGTTTGTGTTCGAAAACAGCAACGAGAGGAGCGCTTATGTCTTTCCATTGGGGATCCCCCTTCCGCTTCGATATCGTCGGCAGCTTTTTGCGCCCCGATGTCCTGCACCGGGCCCGCCACGACT
>CAVGWH010000038.1:0-15199 GCA_963633065.1 Oribacterium sp. | reverse complement strand
CGATGATGGCCTTGCTGCCCTTGAGGTTCTTGACCTCGTGGCGAGCGCCCTCACCGAAGTACAGATCGCGCGGGTTGGTAAAACGTCCCATATGTGCCTCCTCAACAAGCCCCTCTAGGCCTGTATATTCAACAGGGCATCCCTACAGCCCCGTTAGGACCGAAGTTATGGCATCTGGCGAAAGATACCTGTCCGAGCCGGCCTCTCATAATGGCTCAGACGTGTGTTATTTTACCGTCCTGAACTGCCAGCTATTCATCTAATTGGATAGGATATCGCCCTGCTTTTTAGAAAAGCGCGCTATACCTGGGGTTTATCTGTTTTGCTAGGATAAACGTTTTATCATCGATGCAGCGCAGGCGGCGAAAACGACCGTTTACGGATGAAAATCGTCCGTTCACACGGGCACGCCTCGGTCGCGCAAGGGCATCTGGGAAATGGGTCCGGATAACAACCGGGCACACGCGCGATTTTCAGACGGGAACACACCTCAGCAACGACGTGCTTCCCACCGCGACCGCCACGATGTGAACGATACGGCACAACGCGCCCGTGCCCATGCCGCTCACTCCCCCAAGCGAGTACACTGTTGTGATAATCTACACAGCTTCTAAGCGCAAGATCAAAGGAGGCCTTGTGGCATTCGACCCGCTACAAGAAGACTGCAATCGTCTCGTCTTGGAAGCGCTGCGCCGCAACGATGCTTCCCCCGATGACGGACAGTTCATAAACCGCTGCATCGAAACGTATCGGACCGACCCCGACTCGCTCATCGTGACCGATCGCGATCGCTCCTTCCATCTCACCGCAAAGGCTGCAGGACTCATAGACTACCGCATCCCCTTCATGACCGACGAGGCGGCCGCCGAACAGGCTGCACAACAGGCCGAGGATATCCTGCGCGAGGCCCTCTCACTCGATGACTCAAACTGGGATGCCCGTCGCATGTTGTTTGCCATCACCGCCAAATCGGCCGAGGAATACCTCACCTATTTGCAGGACAACCTCGACGAGGTGAAGCGCATTCCGACGGAAGCGAATCACGACCAGGATGAGTACACGCGTCAGTACAACCTCGATCTGGGGCGTCGCGCCTACCTGCGCTGGCTTGGGGCCCTGGCTTCACGTCTGCTCATATCGGGACGGTATCGACTGGCGCTCGATGTCGCCAAGACTTCCATGTCGTTTGCTCCCGATGATCCGGGCGATATCCGCTACACGGCGCTCTATGCGCTTGCCAAGCTCGAGGCATCGACGGAAGAGATCATGACGTTCCGAGATGGTGCGTGGAGCTCGTTCCATGGTGGTGCATGGCGGCAATTCCAACCTCAGAGTCGTCGCTCCGCCAAGGAAAAGCTCGATCCATGGACGCAGATAGCGCTCATGTCTTCCGCCTGGCACGCGCTTGAACTCGATGAGGCCGAACGGTACCTTCGCGAACTCGTGCGCTCGTACCCACGCGCGGCTGATGTGCTCTACTGCCAAACGGAGTTTCCCGATGGCATCTACGCGCGCGTGCAGGTGGCCCCGCAATCGCTTGACGAGCTCGTGCTCGCCCTTTCGGAAGCAACGCCGCTTTTGCAGGAGGGTCTCGGTGCCCCCGATAACGCGAGCTTTGCCTACTGGGTCGCCACCAACGATGCCGTCATCTCAAGCCTGAAGGACAAGAAGCTCATCAACGACGCGCAGCAGATCGCGCGCGGCGGAGGTGAGCGCTAAATGGAACCGAGCGAGTACCTGCCCATCTATCTCGAGCGCGCCTATTTGAGCAGCCATCCCGATCTGACTCCCGCCGCCCTCGAGCTTGTCCACGACGACGTGCGTAAGCGTCCTGAGAAATATGCCATGGACGACCATGCACGAGCACTCATCTCGTATGAGCAGACACGCGCCAAGCTTTTGCGCGATGAGGTCCGGCTTGAAGACGAGTCTTCGGACGAAGCGTTCGAAACCGCCCGCAATCGCCTGTTCGATGAGGCCCGCGAGCTGTTCGCGCGCATCGGCGATGCGGACCGACTTTGCATCGATGCCCGCCTTCTCGTTATCCTGCTTGCCGACACCCCCGTGGATACGTGCCTGGGCGAAGCCATGGAACTCGAGCGCGAGACGCGTGATTACCTGCTTTCCTGCGGCGAGGGCTTTTCGCTCGACGCCGAAGAGGCTCCGCACTTTTGGAACTACCGTGTTCTGGACGACGAGCATACCGCCGAAGACCTCACACGTTCCAACCCCATCATGATCGGCTGGCTCCACACACTTGAGGTCATGGCACAGCTCTGCATCACCAGTGCGCGCTATCGTGCTGCCGAGCGCTATGCCCGCGAGGTCATGCGCGCCGCCGGTTACCCCAACCAAGCCGCAGGCACCGTCTTTTTGGCACTCGCTCGCCTGGAAGATGAGGATGCCTTCTTCAAACTCGCTCACGAACTTGAAGAACGAGAACAGCATGATGTTGCCGCCGTATCCAACCAACCATCTATCGAGACCAGCGGCACTGAGGCCACGGGGTCCCTACTCGAGTACTCGCCCTGGTACCTTTTGGGTCGCACGCTCTTGCTCTACAAGAAGGGCAAGAAGAAACCCAGCGCCCGCGCCCTCCGTGAGTTTGCAACGCGTTGCGACGGCGGCGCGTTCTTCTTGCTCAACCCCACCTACCTCACGCCGTATATGCCCGTGCGTCCTCCGCTGAAACATAGCTGGAGTGCGGCGCATCAGGCCGTTTGGGAGGCGGACGGCATTCTCATCGATACCCCCGATTTCGCCTCTTGGGTCCAATCGGTCGATGGTATTTCCGACATCGCCGACGCCTTCGCCGACCGTAACGGCTTTTAATCGATAGTTCGCACCAGAAAGGCACGTCATGAGCATCCGTTCCCATATCGCCTGCACCTCGAGCGATATCGCCCGTTGGGGCCTGCGCTCCGTCCTGAAGCGCCAAGGCGGTGTGCTTCCCGGGCGCATTGCTCTCACGCTCGATCCCACGCTCTTGGAGCCGCTTTCAAAGCTCGTCGATGCAAGCGTGGTGATCACCGGAACCAACGGCAAGACGACAACCTCCAACCTCATCGCCGATGCCCTCGGTGCCACGGGCGCCACCGTCGTGTGCAACCGTGCGGGCAACAATATGGAGCCTGGCATCGTGGGCGCGCTCTTGGAATCACGCGGGCAGCTCACGCGAGCGGGCAAGGGTTCAGGAGCCACCGCTCGTCGCGTAGGCGTGTTCGAGTGCGACGAGCTCTACACCGTGCGCGTACTGCCCAAGCTGCGCCCCAAGGCGTTCGTGCTGCTCAATCTCTTCCGCGACCAGCTCGATCGTTACGGCGAGATCGACCATACGCAGGATGTCATCGTCGATGCCCTAACGCGCTCACCCGAAACGCTCTTGATCTTCAATGCCGACGATCCGCTTTGCACTTCCATAGCCGATCGCGTTCCCAACCCTCGTCTGCCCTTCGGCATCGAAGGGGCTACCGGCACCGAATCGGACCGCATCTCCGATTCGCGCTTCTGCGCCCATTGCAACGCTCCTTTGGACTATGAGTACGTGCAGTACGGTCAACTAGGTGCCTACGCGTGTCCGTCCTGTGGATGGAAACGCCCCGAACTGGTATGCCGTGCCGAGCATGTCGCACTCGATTGCGGTGGCGGCTATGCCTTCAGCTTGGTTACCGGCGAGGCAGCGCCCACATCTGTTGCGCAAACACAGCTCTCCACCAAATACAACGGCCTGTACATGGTCTACAACGTAGCGGCCGCGTTCTTCGCCGCCACCCAACTCGATGCCGAGGCGGAGGCATTCCAGAAGGTGCTCGACGCCTACGTTCCCGCCGGCGGGCGCATGGAGGAGTGGACGGTTCGGAGCCGCACCGTCGCCTCCAACCTTGCAAAGAACCCCGTTGGCTTCGATCGACAGATCCAGTCCATTAAAACAGCCGGGGGCAAATTCTGCGCCTTCTTCCTCAACGATAACGATGCCGACGGGCATGACGTCTCGTGGATCTACGACGTCGATTTCGAGCGCATCGCCGACACGCCGGGGCTCATCGCCTTCGCCGGTGGTACGCGCGCTCACGATATGCAGGTACGCCTGAAATACGCTGGTATCGATTCCACCATCATCGACGGCATCGCGCCCGCCATCGGCGCGCTCGAGGGCAAAGAGACCGGTGAGAAACTCTACGCCGTCGCCAACTACACTGCGTTCCCACCGCTCGTTGCCGAGCTCAAGACGCTGAGCGCCCAGAACGATAGCGCACCGCTCCCTTCCGCTCCCCTCTCAGATGGCAGCGGCGTTCCCGAGGTTCCCCCGACGGCACTCCCGCTTGAGCGCCCCTTGCGCATCGTGCACCTCTACCCTGACGCCCTCAACCTCTACGGCGATGGCGGCAACGTGATCGCCCTTGCCCAACGCTGCGCCTGGCGCGGGATTCCCGCACGTGTCGACGAGGTTAAGATGGGTGATATGCTCGATCTTTCCGATGCCGATATCGTCATGATGGGCGGCGGCGCCGATCGCGATCAGCTCGCCGTGGCACACGAGCTTTTGGCGCAACGCGACAAGATACGTGCCTATGTGGAAGACGGCGGCGTGGTACTGGCCATCTGCGGCAGCTATCAGCTCTTGGGGCGCTCCTACTACATGGGAGACAACAAGCTCGATGGCCTTGGCGTCATCGGTGTGGAAACCGTTCGCGGCGAGGGCCGCATGATCGGCAACGTCGCCGTAAAAACCGCACTCGCCGATGACTCCTTCGTGGGCTTTGAGAATCACGGTGGACGTACCCTGCTTGATGCCGACATGCAGCCTTTAGGCGTCTCCGTCGTCGCAGGCACCGGCAACAACGAAAACGATGGACATGAAGGCACGCTCTACAAGGGCGTTGTGGGCACCTATCTACACGGACCCGCGCTGCCCAAGAACCCCGCACTTGCCGATTGGCTTATCGAGCATGCGCTCATGCGGCGTGGCGAGGGGCAAGGCGCTGAGCTGTTGCCGTTGAGCACCCTGGATGATACGTATGAGCACGAGGCGCATGATGCAGCCCTGAAGTTACTCAAATAGGCATCGCGTTCACACTCCGAGATGACCGACGTCTAAAAACGTCCTCAGCAAATGGGCCCGCCTTGTCCTGCTCCTTCGGAGCTGCGGACAAGGCGGGCCCTTGCTTGCGGAGTGTTTTTAGACGTCGGTCATCTCGGCACAGCGTTGTCTTTTTGTTGGGGCTGGGAATGGTTGGGGTGGTGCCGATAAATATAAGACGCCTGGTCTTGGAACTTCTCTGAACCAGGCGTCTTGTTGGGACTATAGCGTTTGGCAGCAAGCCGGCTTGGATGGTGCCATATTCGCCTTACTTCTTGTGGTGGCTGATGGCGATGGCGGCGACGATGATAGCGATGCCGATCACCAGAAGGGCTGCGACGGTCACGAGAGTGTAGTCGCCACTGCCAGGGATGGCGGACGTCGATGAAGAGGCCTTGACCACGGTCACCGTCTCGGTGGACTTCGTTACAGCGGTGATCTTGGTATCGGATTTCCCAGCATCGCCGTTAGTGACGCCATCGTTGGAAGGATCCTGCTTATCGGCATCCGCATCATCCTTCTTGTTCGAATCGTCTTTGCCGGGGTCCTTCTTATCCGAATCGCCCTTGTCATCTTTCTTGTCGCCGGAATCGTCCTTCTTATCGGAGTCATCATCTTTTTTGCCGTCGTTCCCGTCGTCCTTCTTGCCGTCGTCGGCCTTGATGGTATACGTGAACTCCGCGATATCACTGGCGATCATATCCGCACGATACGCCCTTGCCTTAATGGTCGTGGTCTTCGTGATCTCGATGGGATCGCCTATGTACTCAGGGCTGTTCTCATCGGGATCGGAGCCGTCCGTTGTGTAGCGGATTACCGCATCGTCCGTCGCACTATAGAGATCGACCAACTGTGTAGCGCTATAGGTACCAGGCTCAACCGAAGCCTTAGGGGTCTTCACGGTCTTGGGCGCAGCCACATGGATCGTGACTTCAAACTCACCGACACTCATCTGCGCATCAACGCTATCAGGAAGCTCTGCCTTTCCCTTGACGGTGAACGTCTGAGCCTCGAGCTTGGATGCGTCGAACCCGTCGACCGTATCCCATGTGATATCGAGGACCTCGGTCTTATCGCATTTCTTGCAGCCGTAGGTGAGCTTGACCTCATCGTCCAAGCCCCAGGTTTCGCTCTTGCCGGCATCCTGATTGGCTTGATAGCCGAAGGCCTCTTCAAAGGTAAGATCCACATCCGAAGGAGTCGTTATGGACTTGAAATCGTAGGGGCCCGTCGATTCAAACTGCACATGAAGCTTGGAGGAGTCGCCCGTGCCCGACGTGTATGCGGCGGCGCCGATCTCCTTTTCTTGATAGAGCACCTTGGCATCGGGCGCGATCACGTATTTGACATCGCTCGACGCTGCGGCGGCCTTAAGCGCGAACGTGGCCGTGTAAGTGGTGTTGTGCTCCGCCTCGCCACTTGAGGCACCCGCAGGCGACCAGGATACGTTCTCGCCGCCTTCGGAAGTAAAGTAGTCCGTGATGTCGACGAACTCAGACGAACCTGCGGCCTTGGCTTTGACAGTCGCGGTCGTGCTCAAGGTTTTGTGCGCCTGGGGTGCTTCGACATCGAGGCTAAGTTCCGTTATCTCCGGGTTATAGACAGCGGTCACGGTCATGGCGTTCTGTACGTTCTCAAGCGCGAGCGTTGCGCCGGTGCGCTCATCGTCCTCGGAAACAACCCACTTCTCAAATATATAGCCTTCGCGCTTGGGTGCCGCGAAGGTGAAGGTCGACCCCTGCGTGACATCGCATACGTAATCCTTTTTGACCCCGTGGGTCTTGCCGGTGTCGGTGTATTTCACCGTGACCTGCACGTTCTTAACCGACTGCGTATCGTCGACAACGTAGCTGTACGTGATGTGCGCAGACTCGATGCTGTTCTTCGCAGCCCATACCTCTACCTGATAGGCACGCTGGGACCCCTCATTGATGTCGAGCGACAGCTCGCCCGAGTTCGGCCAGTCGGCAGCATCCGTCCATGCGGTCCAATCGCCGTCCATGTCGCGATGGCTCACGCGATACTCAACGGTAGATCCACCGGTCTTGCGCATTGCTTCGACCTTGAACTTGCCGTTCTCAAAATGACTGCTGTCAGCCGCTTTCGTCGTTGAGTACGTTCCTTCGGCGGGCGTAACCTCGGGCACTTCGACCGTTTCTTTCGGCTCATCGGGCGCTGCGGTAACCGTCACCGTCACTTTAACCTTGTTCACAGCCGACGGAATGTTCACGGTACCGTCGCCCGTAACCGGAATGGAAAGCTCGGCAGAGCCGCCCTCGGGCATCTTGACCTTTTTGTCAACATCGAGCAGTGTCGAAAGATCAGCGTTCTCGCAGTCGACCTCAAGGCCCACCGTGGTGCCGGCGTCGGTCGTCGCCAATACCGTTGCGGGCAAGAGCGCACGCAAGGCATCCTCGCTCGCGCCCTCCTGTACCGTCACGTTCTCCGACTCGATCGACTCGACCGTAGCCTTATCCGTCAAGAAACCCTCGGTCGTGAAGCTCAGGCGCTTCGCCGGATCCGTTGTGACATCCCCCTCGTAGGAGACAGAAGCGACCTTGATGGCGGAATCGCCCATCGTGACCGCGATGTCACTCGTCTCGATATCGGTCGCAAAGGCCAGGTTGTCATCCAGATTGCGATCGACCGATACGGTAAGCGTTAGATAGGTGTTGTATTTGGCTTTACCTACCACAAGGTTACCGTTCTCGTCCCGCCACGAGATACGGACCGTCTTCTTTTTGGTCTCTCCGGTCGTCGGATCGGTCCAGTAAAGCCTGGCCGATGTCGGTAGGGCCTTCCCCGCCACGGGCGCATTGACGGCAAGCGTGAACTTCTTGGTGCGCTTCACGTAATCGGCAACGAGGTTAACATCGTTTGCCGGCATCTGGAACTCTGCCCATGCGTCGTCAACATCGATGTACTCGCTCAGAGGATACAGGCCGCTCGATTTTTCCTCCGACCAGCACTTGAAGACCTTCTCGTCATCGCTTCGCGTGGCAGCGCGGTACACCCACGCGCCCTCCTTGTAGGACCCGAGCTCAACACCATCGATCGTTGCGGTGTATTCCTTCGTGCCCTTACGCTGCCACATATCACCGCCCTTGTCGGTGCCGTAGGTGATGAAGTAGCCGTCCAGATTGCTGAAGAAGCAGTCCGTCGTCTCGTTATTGATGCCCTTGCCAACACGGAAGTCGCCCGCGACGTCGGTACGGACGCCGATCCGCGACCCCTTGCTCACGCCACCGGTGATATAGCTGTTCAATCCTGCGCTGCGGCCCAGGAAAACATCGTCCTCGACGCCGCCGTACGTCTTGTTGTTCCTGATACGGCAGACACCGGTCAATTTGATGTCGTCCGTGTAGCACGTATACACACCGCCGCCCGTACAGCCCTGGCTACGGGCATCGCATACGTTATTTTCAATCGTGCAGTTCTCGATACTGTTGTTATCGTCGCAGTTGACGATGGCGCCGCCGTCTATGCCGGAAGTATTGCCCGTGATCGTGCAGTCGATGATGCGCGTCCATTCCTGGCAGAGGGAAATCGCGCCGCCGCGCTGATATGCCTGGTTGCCGGTGATGGTGAGGCCCTTGATGGTGCCCTCGCTGCTGCCGAGCTTCACGTCGACATAGATAGCGCCACCGCCACGGTCCGACATGCCTCCCTTGGGGTCCATTGCCTTGTTATCTTTTATCGTTCCTGTTTTATCTTTGGACTCGATGGTGAAATACGAGCTGTACATAAAGATACCGCCGCCGATGACGCTTCTGTTCTCACAGATAGACGCATGGTTCTCGAGACCGATATACGACTGCGTGGCATCCACATAGATACCGCCGCCGCCGTCTCCACTCGCGTAGTTAGCGCGCACGGTCCCGTTATTCATGTTGACGGTTCCGTTAGCGCTCCATAACAGAATGCCACCAACCGAACCCCTGTTGTGCTCGATGGTCGCTCCGTTTTGTACATTGACGGTGGATTTTTTACCTAACTGCATACCACCGACGCTGAAATAGCCATCACCGAAATCTCCGATGCCGCGGTTGCCCGCCACGGCGACGTTATCGAGCGTCAGCGTTGCCTCATTGTTAATCCTGACGCCGCCGACGTTGGCCTTACCGCCCGTGACCAAGCCACCCGAGGTGGTTTGACAGTCGATCTGGGAGCCGTCCTCATTGCTGAAGCCCTTGTACGAAAATTCGACGGACTTGCTCGATTTGAGCGTAAGGTTGGCGTGTTCCTCGAGACGAAGAGCCGTACCGGAACCATCGCTCTTGATCTGATGGCCGTTCATGTCGATGACGATCGTCTTGCTGTCGGCGATGGCAAGCGTGTCCGAGATCTCCCAGTCCTTCGACATATAGATGACGTTCCCGTTATAGCCTGCCGTGAGCGCCGCGTCCACAGAGTAATAAAGATGGGGATATCCCTCCGGCGACAGGCTGTAGGCCACCGTGTCAGCCGCCTGGGCCGTCGTCGGAGCGACAGCGACGGAGGCGAATGCCGCCGCCGCAAAGACCATCAACGCCTTGCACGCGCGCTTCATCGTCCGAATCTTGTTTGCTTTGCACTTGATCATATATACAGCCCCTTTTGGAGTTAGCTACCTTTCGGTACCAGCCGTAAAGCCCAAAGGCTTTAGACCATGGCATATAAACCTTAATTTTAGCTGAATGTAGAGTTACGCAACTTATAGCCAGAGATCAAACAAAAAGTAACGCACCGCCCCAAGCCGCATGGGACCCCTTCCCTTATAAACGTCCTCAGCAAATGGTCGCGCCCTCCGCCTCGCTCCTTCGGAGCGCTAGGCGGAGGGCGCGACCTTGCTTGCGGAATGTTTATAAGGGAAGGGGTCCCATGCGGCTTGGGGCCGAGACGGTTGTCCGAGCCCTCACAGCCGAGGGAAGCTGGGACCGGGTTGAGGCGTTAACCGTCTATTGAAGCGAATCTGGGGTCCGGTCCCAGGGGTCGGTTTACTTCTTGCGTCGGCTGACGACAATGCCGGCGGCCACGATGGCGAGGCCGATCGTCAGCAGGGCGGCGACCGTTGCCAGGGTATAGTCGCCGGTACTGGCGAGATCTTTGCTGGCGGCCTTCTTGGTCGTCGACGCGGTAACGGCCTCGGTCGTGGCGCTCGCGTTTGAACCGCCGCCGCTCTCGTCGCCGTCGATCTTGCCTGGGTCGCCCTTGTCGGCGTCGTCCTTCTTCGAATCGTCTTTCTTGGACTCTTGCTTCTTCCAAGAGGCGCTGAGCTTGAGGTCGGCCGTGACCGGGGTCGAGAAGTCGTAGGTCTCGCCGTCGAGCGTCCAGCCGGTGAACTCGTAGCCCTTGCGGGTCGGCGCCGCGGGCTCGACCGCCTTCCCGCCGTCGACGACCCATGCGCTATCGACCTTGGATCCGCCGGCCGCGTCGAAGGTGACCGCGTGCTCGATCTTGTAGGAGAACTCGGCGACCCCGCTCGGGTTCATGCCGTCGGCGTAGGCGCGGGCGCGGACCGTGGCGTTGTGGGCGACCTCGATGGCGGCGCCGTCGTAGGCGGGGCTCCCCTCGGTGGGATCGGAGCCGTCCGTGGTGTAGCGGATCGTGGCGCCCTCGGTGGCGCACTCAAGTTTCACCCTCTGGGCGGCCCTGTAGGTGCCGGGCTTCACGGAGGCCGTGGGGGTCTCCACGGTCCCCTTGGCAGCGACCCTGACCTTGACGGTCACGGTCTCGGTGTCGCCGTCGTGGCTGACGTAGGAGCCGCGGTCGGCGAAGGAAATGGTTCCCGTGGCGGTGAGCTCCCGCCCCTCGATCGCGGACTCGTCGAACGCATCAATCGACTCCCACGAGATCTCGTAGTCCTCGGACTCGCCGCACTCGTAGTTTACTTTCGCGGCGAAGGGCAGGCCCCAGTCGGAGAGTCCGTCGCCGGCCTCCTGGGACCTCTTGGCGGCGAGCGCCTCGCGGTAGGTGAGCTCGACGGTCTCGAGCTTGTCGACGGATTCGTACTCGGCGGGGCCGGTGACGGGGCACCTCACGCGGAGGAAGGTCCTCCCGCCCTCCTTGACGACGTAGGCGCCGCCGGCGACGTCCATGCCGCCGACCTCGACCGCGGCGTCCGGGGCGAGGACGTACTTCACGCCCTCGGAGGCCTCCGTGCTGAGCTCCATGGAGGCGGTGTACTGCGTGGCATGCGAGGCCGTCTTGTCGGAGGGCGACCACTCGATCGCGACCGTGCCGTCCGCGCCCGCGAAGTAGGCGGACACGTCCTCGTAATCATCGGACGGCCCGACCTTCGCCAGCAGCTTGCCGGCGGTCCCGGCGAGCTCTTTATCGTCCTCGGGAAGGCCGAGGTGCACGTCGAGGGCCGAGACCACGGGGTTGTACACGGCGGTGACGGTCGTGTCCTCGGTCACGTTCGTGAGGGAGATGGCGGGGCCGTCCACGCCCTCCGCGGCCTTCCATTTCTCAAACGCATACCCCTTGCCGCGGGAAGGGGCGACGATAGAAAGGTCGCTCCCGCTGTCGACCTCGTACTCGGCGAGCGTAACGCTCGCGGGGTCCCTGCCGGTGTCGGTGCCCACGACCTTCACCTTGACCTTCTGCACAGGCTCCGGGTCCACCTTCGTGTCGTCGATCACGTAGGTGTAGGTTCGGCGCGCGGACTCATAGGTGGTGCCGTCCCTCGTGACCGTCGCCCAGAGCTTGAGGCGGTAGGTGCGCGTGCCGCCCTTGTTGGCGGAGAGGGCGATGCCCGAGGTGCCCTCGTACCTCTCGTTCACCTTGTCCTGCGACGTGCTCCCTTCCTTGTCGGAGTGGGTGAGGCTGTACATGATCGTCGCGCCCTGGGTGGCGCAGCTCGGTGTGACGGAGAAAGCCTCTTCGTACGTTCCCTCGTCCTTGTCGACCGTCGGGGTCTCGACCGCGACGTCCTGCTTCGCGGTGACCGTCACCGCGACCTCGAGGGCGACGCCCGCCGGGACCTCGACCTCCGAGGTCCCCTTGAGGGAGACGCGGACCGTGGCCTTGCCGCCTTCCGGCATCTTCACCTTGCCGTCGGCGCCCAGCAGAGCCGTGATGCTCGCGCTCGCCGTATCGGTCGCGAGGGTCGCCGTCTGCCCGTCCTCGGTGGTCACCGCGGCCACCTGAGGAAGAAGGGCCCTGAGGGCGTCGGCGGACGCGCCCTCCACGACCGTGAGCTCAGCGCTCTCGACGCTCGCGACCTTGCGCCCGGCCGAGCGCACGGTTGAGGAAAGGAGGTTGAGCGTGCCCGCGGCGTCAACCGATGCCTCCTGGGCCTGTGCGCTCGTGCCCGAGGACGCGCCCGCGAAGACCACCGTCACATCCCGCTCTTCCATGTCGAGCGCGAACGCGAGGTCGCTGTCGAGGTCCTGGGCGATAGCCGCCGAGACCGCGTACTTGCAGCCGTATCCGGCCTCGTCCGAGACGGGGGCGTAGACCCCGTCCTCCACCTTCATCCACGAGATCGCGACGCCGTCCTTGCTGTGGGCCTTGCCGTCCGCGCTCGTCCACGAGAGCGTGCCCGTGGTCGCGAGTTCCTGGCCCGGCACCGGCGTGGCGACGGTGAGCGTCGCCGCCGTCGCGCGCGTGACGTACTCGGCCACGAGGTTCACGTCGTTCTGGGGCATCTTGAACGATAGGGCGGGGTCGGTGGCGTCCTTCACGCAGTCGGAGAACGGGTAGAGGCCCGTGGACCCGTCCGCGCTCCAGCGCTTGAAGACCTTGCTCGCGTCCGCGCTCGTGCCGTTGACCGACACCGGCTCCCCGTACTTGTAGCGGTTCGTGCCCTCGCCGTTCACCGTGACCGCGAACTCCACCTCGGCCCTCCGCTGCCAGGCGTCGCCGTTGTGGTCGGAGCCGTAGCTCACGTAGTAGCCGTCGAGGTCGATGAAGAAGCAGTCGTCGGTGGGGCAGCTGAAGTTCTTGGCGATCATGCGGTCGCCGGAGATGCCGTCGCGCACGCCGACCCTCGAGCCCTTGTCGAGGCTGCCCGTGACGTAGGCCTTGGCCGTGGCGCCGACGTTCTCGTTGAGGAAGAGGTCGTCGGCGTCGCCGGAGTCCTTGCCGCGCGTGTTGCCGTAAATCAGGCAGGTCCCGGAGAGCTTGAGGTCGACCGTGCAGCTGACGAAGACGCCGCCGCCGGCGTAGTTCGAGCTCCCTCCCTTGAGGTTGCAGGCGTTGCCCGTGACGGTGCAGCCGTCGAGGACGTTGTCGTCATTGTTGGAGAAAACGCCGCCACCCTCCTTGGTGCAAGTGTTGCCAACGATCTTGCAGTTCCTGACGACCGTGTTCTCCTGGTTGAGTTCGAGGCCGCCACCGTCGCTTGCGGAGGAGTTGTCCGAGATAGTGACGTTCTCGATGAGTCCGCTGTCCTCGTCCGTCGAGAAGATCTGTCCGACGTAGATGCCGCCACCGTCCCTGGTGGCTTCGCTCCCTTCAGTCGCCTTATTGGCCGTGATGAAAGCTTTGCCATCGGAGGAAGTGAGCTTGAAGTTCGTCTTCGAGAAGTAGATTCCGCCGCCGCCGCCAGAAGTGTTGCTGGAGACCTTAGAACCACCGCTCATGTTGATGGTGACGCCGGCGCCGCCGGAGGCGATTCCTCCACCAACAGAATAGGCATGATTATCGTGAATTGAAGCGTTGTCCATGTTGATGGTCACACCGGACCCCTCGGCGTAGACGCCGCCGCCCGACGCATGTGTTTTATTGTGCTCGACGCTCGCGCCGTTTCGCATGTTAAGGACCGAGTCCTTGGCAAGCGTGATTCCACCGTACGAGCTATTCGTAGAATACGCAGTGGAATCGTTTCCGTCTTTCACCATGTTGTGACCGGAATTGCATCCGGCAACCGTAACGTTGTCGAGGGTGAGCACCGACGACGCGCCCACCATGATGGCGCTGTTGGGATTGCCGAGGGAGGTGCTCTTTTCTCGAGCGCCTCCGTTCGTGACGACGCCGCCCGTCGTCGCCGTGAGCGCGACGTCGCCGTCGTCGTACGACGTGTAGCCCATGTAGGAGATGTCCGCCGTGGCGGTCGACGTGAGCGTCAGCGACGCGCCGTCCTTCACGGAGATCGTGGGCATCGTCGCCGAAGCAAACACACGGAGTTGGTTGCTGTCGATCTTATGGCCGTTCATGTCGACGGTGAGCTTCTTGTTCTTCTCGATAGAGATGCAGCCATCGGCCTTGTTGACGCTGTGTCCGTTTGAATCGTTGTTGACCATCAGGTCCCGATCCAGCACGAGGGTCGGGCCGTCCTCCCCGTTGACGTCGACGGAGCACGCCGCCACGCCGGCGTCGATGTCGTCGTAGGTGGCGATCGTGGCGCCCGTCACCGGGTCGACCGCGTGGGCGACCTGCTCCGCGTGCGCCCGGGCGGGGCAGGCGGTAAGCAGCAGGACGGCGGCCGCGGCCGCGGCGAGAGCGGCCGGGAGCCTCTTCTTGAGCGGGAACCTCTTCATGCGCAGGTCTCCTTCGGCGCCCCTGGGGGGCGAGCGATAATTGCGGCATCGGAGGCGCTCCGCGCCGCGGAATTACAAAACGTATGGCGACTGTGCCCGATTTAGGCATAGTCGTTTGCATTTTAGCGGTAATTGCTACGTAAGTGGCAGCTATATCTGCATATTTACCGAATTGACGGGAGGCACATCCCGAGGGCCCTCCCCTCAGAAACGTAAAGGCACAGTTCACCCGAAGGCCCTTTATGCAGACGCTGCAGCCGAGCGGGCGCCGTCCCTCAAAAACAATCCGAAAGCAAGGGAGCGCCCCGTCCTCGCCCCCGAAGGGGCAGGACAGAGGCGCTCCCATTTGCAAAAGACGTTTTTGAGGGCCGGCGCCCGATCAACGGGAAGCCTCCCCTTGAGTGGCCTACTTCTTGCGGCGGCTGACGGCGATGCCAGCACATAAGATGGCGAGGCCGGTCACCAAGAGTGCGGCGACCGTGATCAGAGCATAGTCGCCGGTGGCGGCGAGCCCGCCCTCCGCGGTGGTCTTAGTGGTCACCGTGATCGTCGTCTTGGTCCCGCTCCCCTTCTGGTTGTCGGCAGAGGCGTTCTGTTTGTCGTCGATCTTGCCTGGGTCGCCCTTGTCGGCGTCGTCCTTCTTCGAATCGTCTTT
>CAVGWH010000037.1:0-2759 GCA_963633065.1 Oribacterium sp. | reverse complement strand
CGTCGTAGGGGATAAAGCCGATCATGCCCGCAAAACCGTGGGCGCCGCGGATGGGTTCGCCTGCATGGATGGTTGCCGTGCCGGGGAGCACGTGTGCGGGAAAGTTTGCGAGCGTGGTTACGTCTTCGTCGCTGCAGCGCTCGTGGCAATAGCCCGCGGCTTTGAGGTGCATGTCGTTTTCGATATGGAGGGGGGTGCCGATGCACGTAGCGACAGCCGCTGTAATATCGGCGCCATTGAGTTCTGCGATGTCGCAATGATCGATGACGCCCGCCCGGACGGTGCCGGGGACCCCGAGCACGATCTGCCGTACGTTCCCGCGAAGATGGCAAGTGTCATTGATGAGCGCGAGCAGGCATTCTGCATCAAGACGGGGGAGATTTTTCTCGAGTCCCTCGAGAACCGTTCCGGTAAGGGAGAGGATCTTTGCACGGAATACGCGCTCACCGCCCACGAGGTCGACGAAGATCGTGGCGATGCTCGCGCAGCCTTCGGCCGCACGGTAGCAGAGCCCGCCGCGTCCGACGTTTCCGGTGCGGTGGGGCTCGGCAGCCACTTCGCCCGCGGTAGCCATGTCGTTGAGGAGTGTGTTGCATAAAGCGACGCTCAGACCCAGCTTTGCGGCTATGTCCTTTTTGCTCAAGAGCCCGCCTTGCCACAGCAAGTGCCTGATGGCGGCGACGTTTTTACGCCGCACCTCGCTCGTGGTAGCCATGCCGCCTCCCTTCAAGCTAATTATTACAGGACTTAGAATAATAGCGGACTGCACGAGTTTTGGCGAGCATTTGCTTTCAAAAAAAGCATCGGTTCGTGGCCTTGCGGTCTATTCAGTTGCGTGGCGGTCGTAAAGGGCGCCGGCGGTATCGAGAAAGCTGAAGTTCCAGTATCGATGTGGCGTGCTCTCCGCGTTTTGCAGTTACGGAGCCGGCGAGCTCCAGCTGCTCGCAAACGGCTATCGATCGCGTGCGAGCAGCCAGTGGATGCCCCGGGCGCAGCGTTTGGCGGGGTCGGCAAAGTGGTTGCCGGGGTTGAGCTCGAAGTTCGTGGCGACGCCCTGTTGGGTAAGAAGCGCTTCGATGGCTTGCGTGTCGTCGAGCACGGTGCGCATCATGCGGTTCGGCGTCTTATGTTCCTTTTTGCCGAGGGAGAGGTAGGCACCGCGTAGCTCGCTTGAGGGAGCGTGGCTGCTTAGATAGTCGGTGAACCCCGGAAACCAAAGGGATCCCGAGATGCTCGCTATGTGGGAGAACGCATTGCATCGTGTGGTCGCCCAAAGCGCAAACAGCCCTGCGAGCGAATAACCTGCGATGCCGCGCCATAGGGGTGGCGTGGCAAGCTTGCGCTCTGCATCGGGAACGGTAGCGCTTAAGAATTCATCTAGATAGGCGTCGGCTTCGCCTGCAAACGGTTCAGCGTCGCGTACCGTGCCCTCGCAGGGCCAGGGGCTCAGCTCCCGATTCCAATCGAGGCCGCCGACTGCAACGAGTGTGAACGGGTCGCAATCAAGGTCACGGCAGGCGTTCCATACGTCTGCGCCGTTGCCCTGAAAGACGTTGAGATACACCAAGGGAAGGGGAGCGCGAGTTGCATCCGTAACCTCCGGTTGCCAGACGGTTATGGTTTTCCCATTCATGATCGTCCAATCTAAAAGGGCCTTGGCCTTTGGTTTTGTCTCCATACTAAAGCAGGCTCGGTGACGTTGAATCGACGGTCGGCTTATCTGACGGTGCGCGGGCGTCCAACAAAAAAGCGCCGACACGGGGACGAGCCCGCGCCGGCGCTTGCGCTGTGCCTATGCGAACAAACCTATGCGCTAGCCTACAAAGAAGTAGACGAGGAAGGCAGCTGCCGCAACCCACATGAGCGGCTTGATCTCCTTGGCCTTGCCGGCGAAGGTCGCAACGACGACGTAGGCGATGAAGCCGAGGCCGATACCAGCGGAGATGGAATAGGTCATGGGCACGCCTGCGATGATGAGGAACGCGGGGAAGCCCTCGGTGATGCTCGACCAGTCGATCTCGGCAACCTCGCTCATCATGAGGTAACCGACGTACACGAGCGCACCGCAGGTGGCAGCACTGGAGACGCAGGCTACGACAGGCGAGAAGAAGGCAGCGAGCAGGAACAGGACGCCGGTGACGACGGAGGTGAGGCCGGAACGGCCGCCGTCGGCAGCGCCCGAGGTGGACTCGACGAAGGTGGTGATGGAGGAAACGCCCATGAAGCCACCCACCGCAGCGGCGGCGGAGTCGACGATGAGGATCTCACGGATGTTCTCGACGTTACCGTCCTCGGTGAGGAACTCACCCTGCTTGGCAACGGCCATGGCGGTGCCCATGGTGTCGAAGAAGTCGCTCATGAGCAGCGAGAAGCTGATGACGAGCAGCGTGGGGTCGGTGAGGACCTTGACGATGGCAAGCGAGCCGTCGGAGGTGGAGGCAAGCGGACCGCCCACCGAGGAGAAGTCGAGCGGGGCCACGATGGAAGCAGGCGCCGGGGTAACGCCCAGAGGAATACCGGCGATGACGGCGATGATGATGCCGATCAGCAGTGAACCGGGGACCTTGCGCACGGCGAGGGCGACGGTGACGACGATCGAGATGATGCCGACGATGAAAGAGGGCGAAGTGATATCGCCCAGACCGACGACGGTGCCGTTACCGGCAACGACGATACCCGCGTCAACGAGGCCGATCATGGCGACGAAGAGGCCGAGGCCGACGGAGATGGCGTGGCGCAGCACGACGGGGATGGCGTCC
>CAVGWH010000036.1:0-20981 GCA_963633065.1 Oribacterium sp. | reverse complement strand
TAACGGCCAGGCGGGGTAACCCGACGGAAAGCGCCGCAGAAAAGAAGACTCCCACTGGCGGGTTCGCCCGTTAAGGGAAAAGCTGAAACGGTGGTGTAAGAGACCACCAGCGTCGTGGCAACACGGCGGCTTGGCAAGCCCCATCCGGAGCAAGCGCGAATAGGAACGCCATGGGCCGGCCCGGCTCGCGTTCGGGTAGCGTGCGAGGAACCGCATGGTAACGTGCGGGCAAGATAAATGATCATCCAAGACAGAACCCGGCTTATCGGTCCACTTTGCTTTTTCGGCTACGGAGGACTCTCATGCAGAGCTATTTCACCCTTAAAGATGACGTGGAGGCCACGGGGGAGTTCGTGGACCGTAAGTCGCGCTTCATCGCGCAGCTTGTGCATGTTGAGAGCGAAGACGAGGCCAATGCGTTCATCGAGAGTGTTCGCAAGCGTCATTACGATGCACGGCACAATGTTCCCGCGTGGATTTTGGTTGATGGACGCGAGCGCCAGTCGGACGACGGAGAGCCCTCGCGCACGAGCGGCATGCCCACACTCGAGGTGCTGCGCGGCTCTGAACTCAAAAACGTATGTTGCGTCGTGACGCGCTACTTTGGCGGTACGCTTTTGGGACCGGGTGGGCTGGTACGAGCCTATACCGCGGCCACCCAGGCAGCGGTGGCGGAGGCACGCGAGGACGGTCTGATCGTCGAGATGACGAGTGTCGTACCTGTCGATACGCTCGTTCCCTATGCAAGCTTTGAACAGGTCTCGCGTTTGGCCGCTGAGTGCGGTGCCCATGTAGCGGGAACGGACTACACCGATAACGTGACATTGCATCTGGTGTTCAAGGCGGGGGAGCAGGAGCTCTTTGCCGGGAAGATGCGCGAGCTGATGGCCGGGCGCGAACGGATCTCGGTGGGGAAGTCGCGCTTCGCTGAGTTTTAGGGCGCACAGCGCTTTCGTATGAGTGGGCGTTGCCGTGAGATTGATGGCAGCTCTGAAATGGCCGCCCCTGCTCGGGCGGCCATTTTGGCATAAGCGATCTCTGCGGCACTGATAATCGCCACCGTGCGAGCGGTTACTGCTGCTCAGCGAGCTCTTTGAGAATGCCGCAGGCGATCTCGGTTGCGTCATCGATGCAGCCGGGGCAGCTTCGGAGCGGACCATGGTCGCTTCCGATGCCCTTGAGTTCTCCGCATATGCTGGAGCTGTTCTTTTCCTTGAAGGCGGCTGCGATCTGACGGCTGAGCTTGTAACTCTTGCCTTTGGTGGTGGGGTTGTCCATACCCTCGCTCATCACATAACCCACGATGGCGACAGCACCGGATATAGCGCCGCACGTCTCGGTCATGCCGCCCATGCCGGCTCCGAATGCCTCGGTGAGCGTGAATGCCACTTCGGGATCGAGACCCACGGCCGGTGCGAGCGTGCAGGCTACGGCCTGGGCGCAGTTGAAGCCGCGTCCGTGGTATTCGGCTGCCTGCGCTTTGCAGGCTTCCGTTTCGAGCTGCGTGGTATCGATATTCTTCATGGTGGCTCCCTTTCGGTTTAGCTCTTGGCAACGGTGCATTTAAGCTGCAAACGGGCGAAACGCTTGCACGACTATGGTACGCCATGCGCATGGCCGAGGCGAGGCGCCCATTAAGGTTTGTCATCTCTCGATTTGATCGAATGTCGGTTATCTTGCTGGTAAACCTATGTACACAGTGGGTTGAGACACCGGTTGGCCGCGGGTATCGTTGTCCTATCTGAATTCGAAGACACCTTGACGATAGGAGAGCTGTATGAGTGAGCAGAGCATAGGAACCACGTGTGTTCAGGGAGGCTACCACCCTGGTGATGCCGAGCCGCGCCAGGTGCCCATCTATCAGTCCACAACCTGGAAATACGATACGTCCGAGCATATGGGGCGCTTATTCGATTTGGAGGAAGCAGGCTACTTTTACAGTCGTCTGCAGAATCCCACATGTGATTTGGTGGCAGCCAAGATCTGCGAGATGGAAGGTGGCTCCGCGGCTATGCTCACGAGTTCGGGCATGGCGGCCAACTTCCTTGCCATCTTCAACATCGTCGAATGCGGTGACCACGTGGTGGCGAGTTCGGCGATCTACGGCGGAACCTATAACCTGTTGGCTCATACCATGAAGCGCATGGGTATCACCTGTACATTCGTTGCGCCCGACTGCACTGACGATGAGCTCGAGGCCGCTTTCTGCTCCAATACCAAACTCGTCTTCGGGGAGACCATCGCTAATCCGGCCCTCGCGGTGCTCGATATCGAGCGCTTCGCCAAGGCGGCCCATGCTCACGGCGTGCCGCTCATGGTCGACAACACGTTCCCGACGCCGGTCATGTGCCGCCCCTTTGAGTGGGGTGCCGATATCGTGACCCATTCCACCACTAAATACATGGACGGGCATGCCGCCTACCTCGGTGGCGTGATCGTGGATGCCGGCAAGTTCGATTGGATGGCGCATGCCGACAAGTTCCCGGGCCTTACGACCCCTGACGAGAGTTATCACGGCGTGGTCTACGCTGAGAAATTCGGCCTTGAAGGTGCCTTCATCACCAAGGCGACAGCCCAGCTCATGCGCGATCTCGGTCCCATGCAGAACCCGCAAGCGGCGTTTTATCTCAACAGCTCGCTCGAGAGCCTACACGTACGCATGCCGCGCCATTGTGAGAACGGTCTTGCTGTGGCTCGCTTCCTTCGGGGCCATGATAAGGTGCGCTTTGTGAGCTATCCCGGGCTCGAGGGCGATGCGTACTATGAGACGGCGCGAAAGTACATGCCCAACGGCACGTGCGGTGTGGTGAGCTTCGGCTTTAACGGCGGGCGTGCTGCGGCCGAGACCTTCATGAAGAATCTCAAGCTCTGTCAGATCGCCACGCATGTTGCCGACGCTCGTACCTGCTGCTTGCATCCCGCTAACGCCACACATCGTCAGATGAACGATGCCGAGCTTGAGGCCTGCGGCATCAGTCCCGATATGGTTCGCCTATCGTGCGGTCTGGAAGATGCAGCCGATCTTATCGCTGACATCGAACAGGCCCTCGCTAGCTGTTAGGTATCAATCGTTGATCTGCTTGCATTGACAAAGGGTCCGTGTCAAAGGGTCCGTGTCAAAGGGTCCGTGCCTCTCAATCGAAGTCGGCACTTTGCGACAAAAAGGCGCTGTTTGTCGCCTGTTTTTGTCGCAAAGTGCCGACTTCGGCGTAGGGGGTAGGGAGCAGGATGCGGGATGGAAGAAGCGGGACTAGGGTAAGTGCGGCTCGCGGACTCGCTAGCTGCTAGCTGTTAGGCGCGATCTTGAACGCGATGGAGTATTGGTTGATCAGCGGTGCGCTGCGGCTGAAAAACACGCGTCCGTCGGAAGGCGCTACCAGGCGTTCCTTCACGTGGCTGTCGAAGGTGTCGACGACCTGTGCAAGCAACTGGCCCGTCTGAACGCTATCGCCCGGTTCAACGCAGGGCAAAAAGAAGCCGCCTGCCTCCTCGGCACGCACATCGATCAGTTTCTCCTCATTGAAGCGCAGGGGAGCGGGGAGGCTTGCTTCATCGTGAGCACAGGTTGCGAGTGCGCCTTCGTGCGCGGCTCCGATGCGCACCAAAAAGCGTACGATGCCGTCTTCTGCCAGCCGAGCACTACGCTCGTCGATGGAACCCGTTTCCTTTGAGAAGAGTGAGAATGCATGCGTATCCCACACCTGCCAGTTGTAGTTGAGCGTGGTGGTGTCGAAGGTGGAAGGCTCGTGCATCAGCACGCATGGCATGCCGAACAGCTCCGCGAGTTCAAGCGATTCTTGGCTAAGCGCTCCCTCGTCGGTGATGCGCACATGGGGAAGGAACCGACCGCGCAGGTAGAAGCTGGCCAGTTGCACGCCGAAGGGGTAGCCCTGCACGGCTTCGAAAAGGCCCGCGGCGATGCGCTGCGTGGTCTCGCCTTTGTCGTAACCGGGGAACATGCGGTTGATGTCGGTGTTGTCTACCGGCCAAAAACGCTTGTGGATGTTCATGGAGAACGCGTTAACCGAGGGGATGACCGTCACGCGGCGTGTGGGGTCCAAAAGGCCCTTGCGCTCCAAACGCTCAAGGCGTTTGATGAGATTCGAGGCGATAAAAGTCTGCTGCACTTCATTTCCGCGCATGGATCCGACGACGGCGCAGCACGGCTCGGCGGATGCGTCTCCGAATTCGGCGGCACGAACGCTAAGCGGCTCACGGTAGGGCGTCTGCAGGGTAAAGACCGTCTTTAATTTCATGCTTCATCCTCTAAGATGCGTCCCAAAAGCGAACCGGGGTAGACAACGGGGTATTCGCGCAGGGTGAAGAGCAGTCCCGATGCCGGCGCCGTGACGGTTTGCGCGACCTCACCGGTGAGCGCATCGGCCACGATGCCGATGGTCTGACCGGCCACCACGGGGCTCCCATGCTCGGCCTTGGGCAAAAAGATGCCACCCGCCTCTGCATTGAGGTAACTCACGGCACCGTCACGGCTGATGACGGGGGAGCGGTACGAACGGAACGAGCCCGTCCACATGCCAAGGGACGCCGCCAGGCGCAAAATCCCGTCTACCAGGCGCTCACCGTACTCGTTGGTGATGCGCATGCCCACCCCCGTCTCGACTACCAGCGTGCGCGTGCCGCGTTCGTTGAGGGCATAGGCCAGGGTCGATTGCAGCACCGTCGAGCTTGCGTGGACCCAGATGTAGTCCACGTTCAGAAGCGGCGCCAAGGGGAGCAGCTCGTCTGCCGAGATCTCGTTGATGCGCACTTGGGGCATCTCGCGGAGGAAGATGTTGCTCGCATGGATGTCGATGGCGACATCGGCCCCTGCGATATCGTCGATGACAGCGGCGGCAAGCGTCTCCGTTACGTCGCCTGCGGGATCGCCGGGGAACGTGCGATTAAGGTCGACGTCGAACATAGGCACGCTGCGCTCGATGCTGTTGATACCGAGCGGGTTGATAGCGGGGTAGATATCGATGGTCCCCGAGAAAAGCTCGGGGTGCGCACCGAGGCGTTGCGCGAGCTCGAATGCAACGTACTGCCCTTCGAGCTCATCGCCGTGCACACCGGTGATGACGGCGATGCGGCGTTTGCTTCCCTTGGGGTCGCTTCCCTCACCGATGATGCGATGCTTCTGTACCAGCAGATGTTCACCTACGGGAAGCTCAGAAGAGAAAACGGTTTGAATCAAGTGAGTTCCTTTCGCTTGTCGGGGACTGGCCCCGTGCGTTGGGAACAGGCCCGATCTGAAGCTATTGCTCGTCGACGACGACGGAGACGTTCTGCTCTTGTCGCGCACCGCCGATAAAGATACCCGACTCTATGGGGCAGTCGGCAAAATCGCGTCCGCGCGCAAGCACGATGTACGTATCGTCCACCTTTCGATCATTGGTGGGATCGATACCCCGCCAGCAGGTGCCGTCGTGCATCTCGACCCAAGCATGCGTGGCGCCCTCGCCGATCATAAGTCCGTTGACGTAACGCGCCGGAATGCCCTGTGCACGCAAAAGTGCGATGAGGATATGCGTGTAGTCTTGGCAAACGCCTTGACGCTGCGAGAATGCCGTCGCGGCATCGGTGCTGACGGACGTGGTGCCCGGTACATAGCTCATCGTCTGGTAGAGTGCCTTCGACAGAAGCACCGCTTTGGTAAGCGGGTCGACATTTGCCTGCACGCGCAGGACGTCGTTGCTGAAGACACTGAGGTCTGCGCTCATCTGAGTGAAGCGTGACGGGCGGGTATAGATGGGGTGCGCGGAAACCGGGCGTTCGTCCTCGGCGTCGACTATCACCATTCCTGACGACACGAACCCGAAGCTGTCGTGTTCGGCTGCGATGCGCCCTACTTGCAGCAGATTGCCGAAGCCGTCTACTTGCTTGGCAAGCGAGGTGGCGGGTGTGATCGCCGTCTGGGCGTCGAGTACGGTTTGGGTGCGCGTGGTCATGGGCTGGCAGCGCAAAACGAAGTCGTGCTCGGTCACCGCCTTGTCCATATGCAGGTGGGTTTCAAAGCTGTAGGTTAGAATCCTCATACGACCACATACCCGTTACGCGAAGATCCGTGCTGCGACCTCTAGGAGATGCCCTAGGTCATCGTACGTGGCGTTTTCGGGAAAACCGGGCTCGAAGACGATGTCAACCAGCTCTTTGAAGGCTTTTTTATCGTAGGGGGCTCCGGTCCGATCGATGCGACTGGCCAGGCGATGCACTTCCTGCTTTAGTCGGTCGAGGCGATAGGAGAGGCGTGCGTAAAGGTCGATGCGCTCAACGGAGATGCCGCATTTGATGATGTTGCGTGCGGCATCGTCCGCCACGAAGTCGTCAACGCAACCCTTAAAGGCCATGATGTTGTCTTGTACCAACTGCAAGTCGAGGAGCGGTGAGTCGGAATGCTCGGCCGCCGCGATCTCGTCTACGGCCATCTGCACGTACGAAAGCGACTCGGTGCCCAGCACCTCACGCAGCATGACCGCGTTGTCGTAGGCTGCGCCCATCGAGTACGCAAGCGAGCAAGGATTGGAGCTGTCAAATAGGCACTCGCGGAAGAACGTGAGCGGGTCGTCGTTTTCGCGCGAGAACCCCAGCTCCTCAAGCTGGCCTTTCCAGTTGCCTTCGGTTGAATCGAGCGCTTTGTCGTACGTGGAGATGATGAAGCGCTGCGTTGTGTAGCTGCGCTCGATGTAGCGTCCGAGCCACAGCAGGTGGTCTACTTTTCCTAACGAGAGAGTACCCATGTGTCCTTGAACCCTCCTCCTTGACTTGAGTTGACGACAGCCGATCCCTCAACGCGCGAGTAGCGCGTGAGACCGCTCGGCCATACGGTGGTAGTGGCACCTGAGAGCACGAAGGCGCGCAGGTCGGCCTTGCGCGGTACCAGCTCGCCGCCGATATAGGTGGGCAGGCATTTGAAGTCGACGACTTCCTGTGCGATGAAGCGGCGAGGCTCGCGGCGGATGAGCGCCTTGAGGTCCGCGAGTTTCTCCGCCGTAAGGTCGCTGCCGAACACCACGCCATAGCCGCCGGCTTCGGCTACGTCCTTTATGACGAGGGTGTCGGCATGTTCTTGCACATAGGCCATGTCCTCGGGATAGAAGGGGAGGTAGGTCGGTGCATTTTGCAGAATGGGCTCTTCGCCCAGGTAGTATTCGACCATCTTGGGGACAAAGTAGTAGATGCCCTTGTCGTCGGCTGCTCCGTTGCCCGGCGCGTTGATGACCGCGACGTTGCCGGCGCGGTAGGCACTCATGAGGTTGGGCACGCCGATGAGACTCTCGGGTTCAAAGCACAAAGGATCGAGGAATTCATCGGAAAGACGACGGTATACGGCGCCGACCAGAGTGTCGCAGCCGGCATCGCGATAGAAGAGGCGCTCGTTTTGCACGAAGAGTTCGCTGGGCTCGGCAAGAATCGCACCCGCCTTCTCGGCGAGGTAAGCATGCTCGAAGTAGGCGGCGTTGAAACGTCCCGGTGTGAGGATGACGTTGACGCCACCGGTGTTGACGTTGTCCATGACGGCCTTGAGGCGCGCTCCGTAATCGCGATTGTCCACGAGCGGGGTGTCGCGGAAGGTGGCGGCATCGCAGCGACGGCAGAGATTACGGGCGATAAGCGGATAGCTGGCGCCACTCGGTATGCGGAGATTGTCTTCCAGCACGTACCAGGTGCCGTCCTGGCCTTCGACAAGGTCGATACCGCTGATGTGGCTGTAGATTCCGCCCGGAGGGGTGATCCCCTCGCATTGCGGCAGGTAGCCTGAGCTGGCAAAGGCGAAGTCTTCGGGTACAACCCCGTCGCGGATGATGCGCTTCTCGCCGTAGACATCGGCAAGGTAGCGGTTGAGTGCATCGACGCGCTGAATGAGGCCCGCTTCGAGTGTCTTCCAGGCATCGGCCTTGATGACACGCGGGATGGCGTCGAAGGGAAACAGGCGCTCGTTGAAGGTGCCGTCCTTGTAGATGCCGAACTTCACGCCGTAGCGTGCAAGCTGCTGGTTGATTTTGGGCGTGTGGCTGACGAGCGCGGTATAAGAGGCGTCCTCTGTCAGCGGGACGGGGGCCCTCATATCGGATTCTGACAAAATGAGCTCCCCTCGTTCCGGGCGTTTCGCGCGTGGTGCATGCGCGACGCCATGCCGTTCGATGGTTGTCATTTTGCAGAAGGTTTATTTCGAATAGATGAACTTCCCCAAGGTAAACGCCCGTGTTTCAGGTTCGTTGCGAATGTGTTTCAGAGGGTGGGTCAGTGTTGCTTCGCGGCGGGGCTCGCGTCGTTTTCGCCGTTCCCATCGCCGGTAACGTTGCCGCTGTCGGTGCCGTTGCCCGTCGCTTTGCTGAGCGCCGCGTGGCGCTTGATGGCGTCCTCCACCGTGCCGCCTTGGTCGACGGTGAGTGAGCGGCGCTTGGGCATCACGATACGCTGCGCGGGATACACGCCACGATGCCCGGCAACGAGATAACTCACGAAGGCGACGATGACGAAGTAAGCGGCGCCCTGACCGCCAAAGAGGTCGATGGACATCATGACCGTGGTGAGCGGCACGTTGAGGCCCGCGCAGAACACGCCCAGCATGCCAAGCGCAGCCATAAAGCTCGGATCCTGTCCTGCGAGCGTGCCGAACCAACCGCCGAGCGCCGCGCCGATGCCGAACAGGGGAGTGACCTCTCCGCCTTGAAACCCGGCACCTAAGGTAAGGGCCGTCACGAGCAGCTTGATGGCCGCATCGATAACGGTGGTGTTGCCTTCAAAGCCTGCATCGACAAGCCATGTGGAAAGTCCTGCGTAGTTCCATGCGTCGAGTAGGGCGTAAATGCCGAGCACCACAAATGCCCCGATGCAGGCCGCCAAGAGATAGCTCTTAAAACGTGCGCCGTAGAACATCTTCACCTTGCGGATAAGCCATGCGAAGAGACGTGCCGCGCATCCGAACGCCACGGCCGCACAGGCAACGAGCGCTACCGTTGCGGGGGAGAGTGCCGGTATGGCATGTATGACGTGGGCTTCGTATGTGGTGCCAAGGGTGAGCGATACCAGGTAGCCGGTAAACGAAGCAGCGAGGCAATAGACGCCGGCCGTGTAGTCGATCTTTCCGACGAAGCACATCTCCATGCCGAAAAAAGCACCGGCGAGCGGGGCGCCGAAGACGCTTCCGAAAGCGGACGAGATACCCGCGAGCATAAGGTCGTGATGATCGTGCTCGTTAAGGTGCAAAGCATGAGAGACATTGCTGGCGATGGTGCCACCGATCTGAACGGCCGCTCCTTCACGTCCAGCCGATCCACCGGTGAGATGCGTGAGGGTGGAGCATATAAACGTGAGGATCGCCATGCGCGCGTGAATGAGTCGCTCGGAAAGGGCGCTATCGATCACGAGGTTGTTACCGCGTTTGGATGCGAGGCCATGGTTGCGGTAGATCCACGCGGTGCCGACGCCCACTACGGGCATAAAGGCGAAGATCCAGCGATGAGCCTCGCGCGTTTCGGTAGCGATATCCAAGCTGGCGAGGAACGCCCAGGCGGCGATGCCCATGCAGGCGGCTACAAAGATGACGACGATAAACAGGCGTAGGCTATCGCGCATGTTTCTGAGGTCGCGCTTGGTGTCGGCTTCGAGCAGGCGCCGTGCATTTCCCAGGCTTCCGCGTATCGCGCCGGTGAGATTCGATCCGAAGGTTAAGTCGTCGTAGTTCATTACGTGTCTAGTCTTTCTCGCTGTGCGTTGAGGGTTGTAGAGCTTGATGCCGCGGCGTCTTTAAACGCGCTGGCAAAGGTTTGATGAGGTGCGTGGCACCACTTTTGCCTTTGATGCCCGACAACAAAGAATAGGTTTTTTGCTTGCGCCCGCGCATGCCCTCACTTATAATCCTTAAAGCTTTGGGACTGACGTGGGTGCAACCCGGCTTCCGAGCACATCGGGACGTGGCGCAGTTTGGTAGCGCGCCTGCTTTGGGAGCAGGATGTCGCTGGTTCGAATCCAGTCGTCCCGACCATATCTTGCGGGCGTAGTTCAATGGTAGAACCCCAGCCTTCCAAGCTGATGACGCGGGTTCGATTCCCGTCGCCCGCTCCAAGAAACGCAACGGCCCAGAGGTGTCACCGCCTCTGGGCTGTTTTACTGTGAATATGGCCTAGCTTGAGGAGGCTAACCCTCGCTAACCTTCGTGCCGCAAACCGTTGTAGAGGTCGTCCACCAGTAGGTGCACAAGGTCGCGGCGCACATCGGTGTGGTTGAGCAGGAACTGATAAAACTCCTGGTTCTTATCGTAGTTTTCGACCAAAGCGTCCTCAGTCTGATCGTCCACGGTGTTGGCGAAGTCCTGCCTGCTGTTTGCCTTGGCGCTTCGTTTGAGGTTATCGTTTTTCTGCAACGTCCCGCGAAGCGCCATGAGGGAGCCCGCGGCGACCTCAGCATCGAAGTTCGTGCCAAAACGTGCATTCCACTCCGCGATGATTTCCGAGAGCGTTTTCATCGTGTCTTTGGAGAGGGCCATCCCCACACCGCGGGCGATGCTCACCTCGGGTGAGGCCTCGAGCTTTTTGCCCTTGTGCTCGACGGGGTTGGAGACGTTGAAGTCCTTGAACTCTACTTTATCAGCGATATCGATGCCTTCTTCGTGGCCACCCGGCTTTGCGATCTCGCGGATGAGGCACTGGCAGAAGCGGTATTCCATGTGCATGTACTCGTCGGTGAAGGGCGAGGCCATGATGAGGAAGGCGTACTGTTTGATGAAGTGACGGATGACGCGCCGGGCCAGGTCGGCCTCGTCGTCACTCATCGATTTCTCGACGAGAGCGGCGCAGCCGAGGATTCCCCACATTCGGTTCATATCCGCTTCCGTGCGACGCGTCTTTCCGAGTAGGGTGTAGAACTCGCACACGTCATCGGCATCGAGGACGCAAAGCTCCTCAAGATGGCGTTCCGTTTCCTTGAGATCGGAGTAGGTGAGGGGATTCTCGAGCACGGTGTTCTCGTAGTAGGGCGCAAATGCCGCTGCAATATCCTCGTAGGAGTTGACGAAGTCGAGTACGTAGGGGGTCTTCTCGTGGGGCGGGCAGATGCGGTTGAGGCGGCTTAGGGTCTGCACCGCCGCGAGGCCGTGGAGCTTCTTTGCCACGTACATGGCGGAGAGCAGCGGCTCGTCAAAGCCGGTTTGGTACTTGTCGGCCACGATGAGGATGCGGTAGTCGTCCGTTGCAAAGAGTTCAGGCAGCTTGTCCTCGTCCAATCCGCCGTTCATACCGCGTTCGGTGTATTTCTCGCCATCGACGATAATCTCACCGGAGAAGGCCACGAGAGCTTGCATATGCCCGAGTTTGCTCATGTTGCGCGCGCGTAGTTTATCGAAGGCGAGCCGATAGCGCACCGCGGCTTCGCGGCTTGAGGTCACGATCATGGCCTTTGCCCTGCCTCCGAGGTCCTTCGCCACCTTGTGCGTAAAATGCTCGACCATGATCTCGAGCTGCCCCGTGATGGTGCCGTCGTTGCAGGCTATGAGGTGCGCGAGCTGACGCTTGGCGGCCGCCGTCTCGAGTTCGGGATCGTCGGGTACCGATTTCACCACGCGGCAGAACGTATCGTAGGTGGTGTAGTTGGAAGTGACGTCGAGAATGAACCCTTCTTCGATGGCCTGGCGCATGGAGTAGAGGTCGAAGGCCTCTTTCTTGCCTTCGGCGTTGAGGGTTCCGAACATGTCGAGGGTGCGTCCCGTTGGCGTGGCGGTAAAGCCTATGACGGTCACATTGCGCTGCCTGCCCGAACGCGCGATGTCCTCATTGATGAGATCGGATATCTGATCGATGGCCGAGGGTTCTTGCATGTCCACATCAGAGAGGGCGCCGTTAACGGCTGCCATGGTCTCACCCGAGGTCGAGCCATGCGCCTCGTCGATGAGCACGGCGAAGTGCGAACCTGTTCCGTCGAAGACGCCCCGCTCGAGCTTAAGGAACGTCGCCATGGTGCACACGACGATCCGGTAGCCACCGCCGAGTGCGCGGGCGAGCTTGCCCGACTTGCTGGTTTCGCCATGCGAGTCAGCGAGTCCTTCCGAGTCGATGACCTTGACGGTGCCGGAGACCTTGGCCATGTCGAGCACGGCGGCCTGGAGCTGACGGTCGACCACGATGCGGTCGGTGACGATGAGGACCTTGCTGAACAGGGGCACATCGTCGCCCTCTGCGTAGAGACCCGAGAGCTTATGAGCGAGCCAGCAGATGGTGTTGGTTTTGCCCGAACCGGCACTGTGCTCCACAAGGTAGTCGCGTGCCGTACGATTGCGGCGGATGTCGTCGCATACGCGTGTGACGGCACGAAGCTGCTGGTAGCGCGGGAAGATGGGATGCTCGTTTTTCTTCTTGCGGGTTTTGCGATCGCGGGCGTAGTAGACAAAATCGTAGATGAGCGAGAACACCGAATCCCTGGTGAGGACTTCCTCCCATAGGTAAGACGAGGAGATGCCGTCATGCGTAACGGGATTGCCGGCGCGTGTTTCGTGCGGGGCGCCGTCGACGCGTACGCCACGATTGAACGGTAGGAACTTGGAATCTTTTCCCTTGAGCTCGGCGCAGGCGTACACGTTATTGAGGTCGACGGCAAAATGGGCGAGCGCGCCGATCTTGGGTGCAAGCAGCCGCGTTTTGCAGTCGCGTTCAAACTTGTACTGCCCGATGGCCTCGCGGTAATCCCAGCCGGTGCCGGAGGTCTCGCACTTGAGTTCAAAGGTGAAGACGGCAAGACCGTTGAGAAAGACGACGAGGTCGATGCGTTCGCCTTCCTTGTGGTAAACCTCGTCCATCACCGAGAGGATGTTGGCATCGTAGAGGGAACCGGCAACACGGTCGAAGCTAGCTGCCGGGTGCGGATAGGCGAGTGAGAGCTCGATGCCCGAGTCGAAGGAGATCCCTTCCCAGATGACCTTTACGAGCCCGCGGCGCCCGATGGCGTCAGCGATCTTGTTGAGGATGGTCTGGCGCGAGCCGCCGTTGTAGATGGCATGGAGGCGTTCGAGCGCCTCGGGCTGAGTGGCCTCGAGGAATTCAAAGAGCAAGTCGGGGTCCATGGCACGCACCGGGTCGTAGTGTTTGGCTGCGATGCGTTTACGGTAGCCGTTGTGGTCTACAAGGTGATCGATGATGAGATCTTGAAAGGGGCGCTCGGTAAGCGGGTTGCGTCCCATGAGCGCGGACGAGTAATAACGGCGTTCATCGCTGGTTTTCATAAGGCTCGCCTTCTTGATTAACGCGGCGCTTGCCGGTGACGTACTCGTAGATGAGGGATTGGCGGCGTCGCTTGAGGACGTCGAGCTGCTTGCGTTTGGTGGCGATGACGGTATCGATGGCTGCCGTGCGGGCGTCGAGGTAGTCGGCGATGGCCTTTTGCTCGGCTATGGGTGGCAAGGTTAATAGAACATTTTTCAGGAAGTGCTGCGTTAAATGGGGAACTCCCATCCCCGTCAACAAAAGTCGTGACTGATGCTTAAACAACTCGCTGCCCAGGCAGTAATTTAAGAAACGGCCCTCAAAAGCGGAATCGGGCGTTAGAACCGCTATAGACCCATTCACTGTTGATGGGCGTTTCAGGTTATGCACATATGCATGCTTGCCATAGCCTGCGCCATCTTTAACTAAAAGGACATCGCCGACAGCCAGCATTATTTCAGGAGACTCTTTATAACGCTCCTCGGTTATGTAATCGCACTCTTCTTGGACAAGCTTGTTGTCAACTATATTGAACGCCGAAAACATCGGGTAACCGGCAGTGACATATTCATCAGCTTTAAGGCCTTTCCAGCCCAACCTAGCTCGAAGATAGATGTGTCGTTGTAGCTTCGTTAGCGACCACCCCTGCGGGATGTTGCCGATCCAGTCTACGTTGCTGGGCTTGGTGGGGGCGGTTGGGTCTAGGCCACGGGTCACCGCCTCGTGGATTACGGAGGCGCGGTAGCGCTCGAGGGTGGAGATTTGGGTTTCGAGCGTATTCGACGTGGCGTCGATGGCGGCGCACTTCTGGTCGAGAAGCGCGGCTATGGCCTGCTGTTCCGTTTTGGGCGGGACGGGAACACGCAACATCTTGAGATACACCTGACTGATGTTATCGACTGTTGATTTGTCCTTGAGAAGCACTTTCAACAGATTGTCGTTATTCCCTTTCACGAAATAGAAGAAATACTTTGGCAGAAGGGAATTGCAAAATTGAAATGCCTTTATGTCCTGGTTTACGGCCATTGATGCACCCAAGATAGCCACAGGGATAGTGTGTTGCAAAATACCCGAGCGCACGACCATAACCACTGTGCCCGCAGGAAGCATGCGGGATGAGCAGCTTTCGATCGCAGCGGGCGATATATGCAATGAAGTATCAAGCAGTACGTCGCGTTTGACTTCCATTGACGAAATCCAAGGAATCGTGCCATCCCAGTATTCAAGGTTGTCCTTGCTGGGTGTTGCGCCTGATTCCATACTAGCTAGGAAGCCTAGGCGGCCTAGCTTCCACTCCTCCGGGATATCGCCGATCCACTCGACGCCGCTGTCTTTCATGGAGGCCATTACGCCATCAGCTCCTTGAGTTGTTCCTGGAGCTGGGCTTCGAGCGCGTTGAACTCGGCCAGCAGCTTGTCGGAGGGCTCGGGGGCCTCGTACTTGTAGAAGTAGCGGGTGAAGGGAATTTCGGCACCGGTCTTGATGGCCTTATCCGTTTCCTCGTCGAAGTATTTGGCGTCGGGCACGTAGGGGTAGACCTCGCGCTCGAAGTAGTCGTCCACGTCCTCGGAGAGCTTGACGAGCTCGGAGTCCTTGGTGGCCTCGTCGTAGATCACGGAGCCGTCGCGCTTATGGCGCACGGGCGCCGCCTTGTCCATCTGCGACATGGCGTCCACCACCTTGTCCACGACGGACTTGCGCTGGGCGGGCGTTTCCTTTTCCTTATAGTCGGGCAGAGCGGCCAGGATTTCCTTGACCTTCTTCTCGAACCCTTGCCAGTCCTGCGTGGGCGCATCCATGACGTTTGCCTGCAGCAGGGCGATCATCTGCTCGAAGACCGGCTCGGATGCCTTGAGGGCGGCAAGCTGCTTAGCCTCTTTGGAGGTGAGGTCCGCCTCGTCGATGAGCGAGAGCTCCTCGAGCTTGGCGGGGTTGTGGAAGTCGTCCTTGAACTTGACGGCGGCCAGGGCGTCGATGCGCTCTTGCGTTATCTGGTAGCTGCGCTGGAGCGGCTGCTTGACGGTGTACTCCTTGTACAGGAACTCCTCGTTGGGGAGGATGCGCACCTGGTCGCACTCCTCGAAAGCGGCGTAGAGCGAGACGATCTTGGCGATGTGCTCCTCGGTGAGCTGCTTTCGCTTGTTGCCCAGGCTTCGGCGCATGGGCTCCCACTCCGCGGTGGCGTCGATGAGCTGGACCTTGTCCACACGGCGCGGCGACTTCTTCTTCGAGAGGACCCAGACGTAGATGCCGATGCCGGTGTTGTAGAAGAGGTCGCCCGGCAGGCCCACGATGGCCTCCACGTAGTCGTGCTCGAGCAGCCAGCGGCGGGTCTGAGACTCGCCCGAGGACGTGCCGCCGGAGAAGAGCGGCGAGCCGTTTGAGATGACGCACGCGCGGCCGTCTTCGGCCAGCTTGTAAATGACGTGCTGCATGAAGAGGAGCTGCATGTCGCTCGTGGCGGGAAGGCCGGCGGGGAAGCGGCTGTCGCACGCGAGTTTCTTGGCCTCGTCGCGCACGGCCTTCTCGACGCCGTCGCTCGCGTCCTTGCCGCCCCACGGCTGGCCGAACGGCGGGTTCATGAGCACGAGGCGCATGCGATCGTCGGGGAAGCAGTCCTCCTTCATGGTGTCGGCCAGGCGGATGTTCTCGGCGCGCTGGCCCTTGATGAGCATGTCCGCCAGGCAGACGGCGTGGGTGTCGGGGATGACCTCTTGGCCGTAGAGGTAGACGTCGGCCTCGGGGTAGGCCCGGTCGAGCTCCTCCTTCGCGCACGAGAGCATTCCGCCCGTGCCGCAGGCGAAGTCGCCGACCTTGACGACCTTGCCGGGGGTGGCGAGGTCCTCGCAGCCCTCGGCAAGCGCCAGGCGCGTGATCAGGCGCACGACCTCGCGCGGGGTGTAGTGGTCGCCCGCCTCGGCGTTCTCGGAGAAGCGGCGGATGACCTCCTCGAACATGTAGCCCATGGCCACGTTGTTGACCGTTTCTGGGTTAAGGTCGAGCTCGGAGAATTTGCGTACGACGCCGGTGAGTTTGGCGCCCTTTTTCATCTTTTTGATCTCTTTATCGAACTCGAGGTCCGAGAAAATCTGTTTGATGTTGGGCGAGAAGGCATCGATATAGGTCTTGAGGTTGGTGGATAGCGACGCGGCGTCTGCCAAGAGTTTGGCAAGTGTGTAGCGACTTGTGTTGTAAAAGGCAAAACCCGACTTACGACGCAAGATAGCGTCGGGCGTGTCGTGATTGGCCTCGTAGGCCGAGCAGACGGCGTCTTTGGTGGGCTCGAGCGCGCACTCAAGGCGACGCAGGATGATCATAGGGAGGATGACATCGCGGTATTTGTCGGGCTGATAGGTTCCGCGCAACGTGTTGGCGATGCTGAAGACGGTGTCTACCTGGCGCTTGACGTCTATGGTCGATGACATGGGGCCTCCTGGGCGTTATCGATCGGTTTTGAGCACGGCTGTGGTGCCGGCAAAGTGATCTTGTTGTTTTGCGAGTAATTCTAGCAGGGCGTACGTACTAGATTTTAGGGCTTGCCGTATGGCGGCTGAACGAGGGGCGTATCCCAAATCGCCCGTCCCTTTATCAAATACGCTCATTCTCATGCATTTATGCACACGTTTTGGAGCGAGGTCACGAAACAGTTTCGAAACACAAGGTTACGAAATGGTTACGGCGTACATGCTGCAACCTGGGAAAATGGCATATGAGAGTACTTTGCCGTAAGCAAGCACGAAACTTTACCGAAATAAAGGAGTACCATTTTGCACGATGACGCATGTGCATAAACGCACGCGCGATACACATTTCATTCCATAGGAGGTAGCAATGAGCTACACGCAGACCGTCCTCGATGACCTCAAGGCGCGCTATCCCGAGCAGACCGAGTTCATCCAGGCCGCAACCGAGATCCTGAGCACGCTTCAGCCCGCGCTCGATGCCCACCCCGAGTACGAGGAGGCCGCCATCCTCGAGCGCCTCGTCGAGCCCGAGCGTGTCATCATGTTCCGCGTTCCCTGGGTGGACGATTCCGGCAAGGTGCAGGTCAACCGCGGTTACCGCGTTGAGTTCAACTCCGCTATCGGGCCCTACAAGGGCGGCCTGCGCTTCAATCCCACGGTCACCCTCGGCATGCTCAAGTTCCTCGGTCTCGAGCAGATCCTCAAGAACAGCCTCACCACGCTTCCCATGGGCGGCGGCAAGGGCGGCTCCGACTTCGACCCCAAGGGCAAGTCCAACAACGAGATCATGCACTTCTGCCAGTCCTTCATGACCGAGCTCTACCGTCACGTCGGTCCCAACACCGACGTCCCCGCGGGCGATCTGGGCGTGGGCGGCCGCGAGGTTGCCTATCTGTTCGGTCAGTACAAGCGCATCCGCAACGAGTGGACCGGCGTCCTCACCGGCAAGGGTCTCTCCTTCGGCGGCTCTCTCGCTCGTACCGAGGCCACCGGCTACGGCCTGGTGTATTTCGTGGACGAGTACCTCAAGAGCAAGGGCGACTCCTTCGAGGGCAAGACCGCTGTTGTGCACGGCTCCGGCAACGTTGCCATCTACGCTATCCAGAAGGTCGCGCAGCTCGGCGGTAAGACCATCGCTTGCTCCGATACCAAGGGCTGGGTCGAGGATCCCGAGGGCATCGACTACCAGGTGCTCGAGCACATCTACAACAAGAAGCGCTCCGGCAACGACAAGGGCGTATCTCTGGCCATGTACGTGGACGAGCGTCCGAACGCCGTCTGGCACGAGGGCGACGGCCGCGGTGTGTGGCAGCTCGCTTGCGACGTGGCTCTTCCCTGCGCTCGCGAGAACACCCTGCTTCTTGAGGATGCCAAGGCCCTCGTCGCCAACGGCGTGAAGGCGGTAGGCGAGGGTGCCAACATGCCCACCACCATCGAGGCCACCGAGTACTTCCAGGCCAATGGCGTTGCCTTCATGCCCGGCAAGGCCGCTAACGCCGGTGGCGTGCTCGTTTCGGGTCTCGAGATGAGCCAGAACGCCGAGCACCTCTCCTGGACTTTCGAAGAGGTCGACGGCAAGCTCGAGCAGCTCATGCGCGGCATGTTCCACAATGTGGACGATACCGCCCGCGAGTACGGTGCCGAGGGCAACTTCGTCATGGGCGCCAATATCGCTGGCTTCCTCAAGGTCGCCGACGCCATGCTCGCTCAGGGCGTTTGCTAAGCGTTTATCGCTGACAAAACGTGTGTTATCGCAAAGGTCGTCCGCTTTGTGCGGGCGGCCTTTTCTGCTCAAGGGGTTGATATGATGCCGTCTTGGGTACGAAACGGGCACGTGGACGTGTTCAAATGAGAAAGGATCCGGTATGGAACTCATTAAAAACATCGATAAAGAGACGCCTTTCAATCTCGCTGGCGCGGTGGAGGCCGAGCCGGGTAAGGTCAACAGCCTGACGTTCGCGCAGATGCCGGGCGTCAAGGTGACGCTCTTTTCCATCGCCGAGGGCGAGCGCATCCCCGGGCACGCGGCGCCGGGCGATGCCATGGTCAACGTGCTCGAGGGAACGGGCGGCATCACCATCAACGGCGTGGAGCATGAGCTGCACGCGGGCGAGAGCATCGTCATTCCCAAGGGCGCCCCACATGCGCTGCGCGGCATCTCCGCCTTCAAGATGCTTTTGGTCGTCGTTCTTCCGGCCTAGGTCGAGGTCCTCATGGGATTTAGAAACCTTCCCACCGATGCCGCTGCGTCCCTAGACTCGCTTATCGATGCTAAACCGGGATGCGTGAGCAGCATGGGGTTGGCACAGCCGGATGACCCCGTGGCGTTCACGCTTTTGGCTTTTGCAGAGGGTGAGAGCGTCTCGGAAGAGGAGTATCCCGGCGATACGTTCTACCTTGTGGTGGAAGGCATGGTTGATATCGTGCTTCCCGATCGTTCGGTGCCCATGCATATGGGCGACGTGCTGCATGTTCCCGCAGGCGTGCTTCATGCGGTCGAGCCCAAGGGCGCGCTCAAGCTTCTTCAGGTGAGCTATATATAAGCCTGGGTATAGATCTGTGCGAATCGATGGCGCGCCTCGAGAGGGGCGCGCCGGTCGTTTACCTGCTATGCAGCGAGAGCCTGTAGCATAAATTATGTTTGAAGCATGGGCGAGACGAGGCCCCGTGTATCTTCATTGCGCAAGCGCTGGGTTTATCTGCTATCATTCGTTGTCTGTGCGTATATGCGGGCGTGGTGGAATTGGTAGACACGCCAGATTTAGGTTCTGGTGGGATTCCCGTGAAGGTTCGAGTCCTTTCGCCCGCACCACGCGCTCGCGCTTCCGCGCATCAATGTATACCAGGGTTCCCGGCGCCTTGGGTTAAGCCGGGCTATGTATGAGGAGGAACGTTGAACGTATCTGCTTCTGACGTGCAAGACGCCAAGCTTACCGCCACGGTGACCATCCCGGCCGCCGATGTCGATGCCGCCATCAAGAAGGCCTACAAGGACGCGGCCAAGAAGTACCGCTTCCCGGGCTTCCGTTCCGGCAAGGCTCCGCGTCCGGTCATCGATTCCGCTCTCGGTGCCGAGGCCGTGCTCGCTCAGGCCACCAACGACCTGATCGGCGCTAACGAGGCAGCTGTCCTCACCGAGCTCGATATCGTCCCTGTCAAAGAGGGCGACTACAAGGACATCGAGATCGCCAAGGATCACGAGGACTACACCTACACCGTCGAGTTCTCCCTGCGTCCCAGCTGCGAGCTTTCCTCCTACGACGCCGTCGAGATCGAGATGCCTCCCGCCGAGGTCACCGAGGCCGAGATCGATGCTCAGGTCGATATGCTTCTCGGTTACCACGCCACTTTCGAGGATGTCGAGGGTCGTGCCGTCGAGGCTGACGACTACGTGACCGCCGACCTCGAGGATGTCAAGGGCGCCGAGCAGTTCGCCGGCGAGGGCCGTCTGCTCGCTGTCGGCAACGACAACCTCCCCAAGGAGTTCTCCGAGGCTCTTCTTGGCGCTAACGTCGAGGACGTCAAAGAGGTCACCTGGAAGCCCGGCGAGGACGAGGACGAGTGCACCGTCAAGGTCACCGTCAAGGGCATCAAGGTCCGTAAGACCCCCGAGCTCACCGATGAGTTCGTGAAGGAGAACTTCGGCTTCGACGATATCGCCGCCATGCGCGACGCCGTCAAGATCGAGCTCGAGCAGGACAAGGCTTCCAAGCTTCCCGGTCTCAAGGAGAACCGCTGCGTGGCCAAGCTCGCCGAGCGTCTCGAGCTTGAGGAGATGGACGAGGATTACGAGAAGTCCGTCTTCAACGAGCTTGCCCAGAACTTCCTGCAGAACCTCGCTTCGCGCGGCATGTCCCTTGACGGCTGGCTGGCCGCCAACGGTATGTCCACCGAGCAGTTCCTCTCCGACCTGCATCACCAGGCCGACGATGTCGCCCGTGAGTCCCTGGCTCTCGATGCCCTCGCCAAGCACCTCAACATCGAGGTTACCGAAGAGGACGTCAACGCCGAGTTCGAGCGCGCCGGCGTCAAGGACGTCGAGGCTTCCAAGGCCGAGTTCGTGGCCGACGGTCGTATGCCCGCCGTGCGCGAGTCCATCCGTCGCTCCAAGGCCGTGGATTCTCTCGTCGAGAACGCCAAGGTGACCGAGGTCGACGAGGCTGCCAAGAAGGACGCCGAGTAATCGTCCCTTTTTTCAAAACGTGTCTGCTCGCGCGGGTAAAGTTGTGTGAGTAGGGTAGAGTAGGTAACCGGATGCACCGGTACCGAACGGTGCCCGGGTCGTGTGAGCGAGCCGGGCACCGCATTTATGAAGGAGGTCCGT
>CAVGWH010000035.1:0-4920 GCA_963633065.1 Oribacterium sp. | reverse complement strand
CAAAGCCGGCTGCCTCATCAACTACAACAAGTTCAAGGCCGCCGCAGAGTAGGCGCCGTTGGCCAAAAGGCGTTTACGGCGTAACCGACAAGGCGCAAACCGAGCCATCGGAGCGGGGTGTTCGCATGCGCGAACGCCCCGCTTTTTGCGCAAACTTGCTCAAATAGGAAAAAAAGGAAAGAATAGGAAAAAAAGGAAAGGAGCGCCGTATGGAAGAGAGCGTGTTTTCGCCTGCGTTCGGTAATCGCCCTTCGTATCTCATCGGCCGCGAGGGCATTATCTCAACGTTCAATCGTGGTCTCAACGAGGCTCCGGGCAGCAAGGAGCGCTCCATGCTCCTGCTTGGTCAGCGCGGTAGCGGCAAGACCGTTTTGCTTTGGGAGCTCGCAGATCGGGCTCGTGAGCAGGGCTTTGCCGTCGCGACTCCCACGGTTGCTTCGGAGGGCATGCTTTCGCGTGTAGTCGAGAAGATCCAGGAAGACGGTAGCCGCTATATATCGGATTCCGTCAAGCCAAGGGTTTCCGGCGCGAGCGTGTCCGCTTTCGGATTCAGCGTCGGCCTCGAGTTCGACCGCGAGACACAGCAGGGCAAGAGCGCCCAGTTCAAGCTGACTCAACTCGCTCGCCGTCTTTCGGAAGAGGGCCACGGCATTTTGATCCTTGTTGACGAGCTGCAGGCCAATTCCCCCGAGGTCCGTCAGCTCATCACGGTGTATCAGGAACTGATCGGCGAGGGGCTTAACGTTGCGCTTGTGATGGCCGGCCTGCCCGGTGCGGTTTCGGCAACGCTCAACGACCACGTTCTCACGTTCCTCAACCGCGCGCGCAAACAGACGCTCGAACCGCTTGCGTTCAGCGCGGTGGATGGCTTTTTTCAAAAGGCGTTCAGCCACTTGGGCATTTCCATATCCGGCGATCTGCGTATGAAAGCTTCCAAGGCTACGTCTGGTTCTCCTTATTTGGTGCAGCTCGTTGGGTACAACATCGCGCTGCGCGCCGATGCGGGGGAGGAAGTTTCCTTCGAGGTCGTTGATTCGGCTATCAAGGCCTCGGAAGAAGACTTTAAGAACGATGTCTGCAAAACTACGCTTGCGGCCTTGTCCGACAGGGATTGTGCGTTTCTTGCATCGATGGCTTCGGACGAGGGACCCTCGCGCATGGCAGATATCGCCGAGCGGTTGGGGGTTACGCAGGACTATGCTCAAAAATATCGGCGCCGCCTGATCGATGCCGGCGTGATCGAGGTCGCAAGCAGGGGTTACGTGCGCTTCGCGGTTCCTTACTTGCGTGAATATCTCCTTGACGAGGCGTGGTAGCGTTCCTTGGAAACGGTGCGGCGCTATCGTTTTGCTCAACTTGTTAAACTTGCCGCTGAGCTGGGGGTTTGATGAAACCGAGGTGGCGACGGGCGATGTTGCAGGGAAGATGGGCGTCGTTCCTGCGGCGGTCAGCTCGTACCGCAAACGCCTGATCGGTGCCGGTCTCGTCGAGTCGCGTTCCTACGGCAAGCTTTCATTTGCGGTTCCCTATATGCGTGAGTATCTACTGGCGCATCGCTGAGGCCGTGTGGGGTAGACTCAAAAGCGACCATCCCGGTGCCTGTTTTTCGCTTTTAGTGGAAAGCGACTTTCGACCGGGACGATCGCGTCCGTTCCACGGGAAACGATGGGGATCTTCATGGCCTCGCATGCAACGTCGCCTGAGCATGGCGGAGAGCTTGCCGCTAAGCTCGAGCTGCTTCAAACCATTCTGGACGACTCCAACCAGCTGGTTCAGATGTCGTATCTGGACGATATGTCCATGGTGTACGTCAACGCTTCGGCCAAGGCGTTCCGCGGCGGGAATCGCAATGGAGAGGACGGGCATTTCGGCAGGCATTGCTACGAGTACATGATGGGCCTCGAGAGCCAGTGCCCCTTCTGTCCGCTGCGCGAGCAGGGTGATGCGAAGAGCGCTCAGACCGAAGTCGATAACGGCAATCAGGTGTTTGCGGTTAAGACCGTGCTTACCGAGTGGCGCGGCCGTCCGGCGTTCATAGAATATGCCGCAGACGTCACGCCGAGCAGGCGGGCTCAACGAGGTTTCGAGGAGCAGATGGGCACGTTGCTCAGCTCCATCCCCGATGCTCAGGGCATCATGCATTTCGATCTGACTGCCGACCGTTGCCTCAGCGTGAACGGAGCTGCCGTCAACAATCTCAAGAGTGTGCAGGCCGACGTTGCGGTCGATACCACGGTTGGGCAGGCCCTGGCGTTTGTTCCCGATGAGACCAAGCGCCAAGAGATGTTCGAGGTGTTCAGGCGCGCGGCATTGATGGCCGCATACGAGTCGGGGACGGTGGAGGTCAGCCGCGAGACCAAGTCGTATTTCGATGACGGTAGCGTGCGCTGGGCCCGTCTTACGGCGCGCCTGATCCAGAACCCCGTAAGCGGGCATCTCGAATGTGTCTTGTACGGCATGGATATTTCAGATGAAGTCGCTCGGCGCAAGGCGCTCGAGGAGCGCGCTCATCGGCATTTGGCTTTGTTCAACTCGCTGGCGCGTGACTTCCGCAACGTCTTTTTGGTCGATCCGGACGACGCTACGGTGCGCGTGCTCAAGCTTGACGGATTCGTCACCTCGGGTCTCACCGATGATGGAACGCTCGTCCATCCCTATAAGGCGACATGCGAGCGCTATATCGATGAGCGTGTGTACCCGGAAGATCAAGTGATGATGCATCAAGCCATGAGCCTCGATGTTGTGAAGGGTGAGCTGGCGGAGCATTCCGAGTACGTGGGCTCGTATCGCGTGCTCGATAAGGGCGCAGTGCACTATTACCAGTTCAAGTACCTTATCGCCGAGAACGACGAGGGCATCCTGGCGGGCTTTCAGAATGTCGACGCCACGATCGCCGTGGAGCGCGAGCGTCAACAGCTTTTAAAAGACGCACTTGCGGGTGCCGAAGAGGCCAACCTCGCCAAGCTGGCGTTTCTTTCAAATGTGAGTCATGACATCCGCACGCCGCTCAACGCCATCATCGGGTTTAACGAGCTTGCCAAAAAGCATGTGGAGGACGCTCAGGCAACTCGTCGTTACCTAGACAAGATCGCGGTGTCGAGCGAGCACCTGCTTGCCCTTGTCAATGATGTGCTCGATATGAGTCGCATTGAGAGCGGAAACGTGCAGGTGGATGCTGCACCCATCTATCTGCCGGCGTTCTTCGACGATCTGCGTACCATTGCCCTGGGCAATGCCGTATCGAAGAATATCGAGCTTGTGTTTGATACATCGAGTGTCCAACACAAGACCGTTATCGGCGATGAGCTGAAGCTCAAGAAGGTGCTGGTCAATATCTTGAGCAACGCGGTGAAGTTCACCGGAGAGGGTGGTGCCGTTTCGTTTGCCGCCGAAGAGCGCGGGCAGTTCTCGTCCGAGTATGCGCATTTCCTATTCCACATACGCGACAACGGTATCGGTATGAGTGAGGAGTTTGCCGAGCGTGCGTTTGAGCCGTTCACGCGTGAACACGAGGGTGCGTATGGCTTTGCCACGGGTACAGGGCTCGGGTTGAGTATCGTCAAAAACCTCGTCAATATCATGGACGGCGCGGTGCGCCTTGAAAGCGAGAAGGGGCAGGGCACCGAGTTCACCATATCGCTGCATCTGAAGATGCCGGATGCCGAGGAATGGGATGCGGCTCCCTTGCGCGACGTTAGCGGCTGTGACGGCACGGTGAGCATGCATGGCAAACGTGTTCTGCTCGTTGAGGACAACGAACTTAATCGCGAGATCACGTACGAGACGCTCAAGGAGGCTGGCCTGCGCATCGATACCGCGGTAGACGGGGCCGATGCGGTGCAGAGGGTTCGGGATGCCGCGCCGGGCACCTATGACATGGTGCTGATGGATATCCAGATGCCTGTTATGAACGGATACGAGGCGACGCGTGCCATTCGCGGGCTGAGCAACCCGGAACGTGCCTCGGTTCCTATCATCGCCGTGACGGCCAACGCGTTCTCCAACGATCGCGACGAGGCTCTGGCTGTGGGTATGGACGGGCATATTTCCAAGCCTGTTGATGTGCGCCTGCTCATGGAGAAGATGCGCGAGCTTATGGAGCGGGGTCGAGCGTAAGGCGCGGTGCCCACACGGCGCCTGGGCGCTTGGCCTCGGCTCGGATGTAGCCCGTGAAAGTGTTCGACTAGCCTTTGAGACTTAGAAAATCTTATACGAAGACACTTAGATTTGTGTATAGCGCGCGTTCGATCGGGCAATAATACCTTTCGAACAGATGAACGCCGCCCCGTAGGGCGGCTGCCGTGTGCATACGCGGCACACCTAGGAGAGGTGATGATATGAGGATCGATAAGCTGGCCATGACGGCGCGCGAAGCGCTGCAGACGGCTATGGGTATCGCATCGGATGCGCAGGCGGGGAGTGTAGAGCCCATCCATTTGCTCTCGGCTTTGCTGTCAGCATCGGAGCGTAACATCGGCGTGATTATCGAGCGCATCGGAGCCGATGCCGCGCTGATTGCGGAGAACGTGCGCAATGCCGTTGAGGCGGCGCCTAAGGTTTCGGGTGATGCCGGGCAGATCGGGCTTTCCAACGAACTCGTGCGCGTACTTAACAACGCTGAGAAGAAGGCCTCCAAGATGGAGGACAGTTTTGTAACGACCGAGCACCTGCTCATGGCGCTTGCCGAAAGCAAGGACGAGGCCGGGCGCATTCTCAGGGACGCCGGCGCCACCAGGGATCGCGTCGAGCAGGTCTACACCGAGCTCCGTGGCGATGACCGCGTGACCTCCGCGGAAGGCAAGCCGCAGTTCGAGGCGCTCGAACAATACGGTCGTAACATCTGCGACCTGGCGCGCGCCGGTAAGCTCGATCCGGTGATCGGCCGTACCGACGAGATCCGCCGCACCATCCAGGTGCTGA
>CAVGWH010000034.1:0-5809 GCA_963633065.1 Oribacterium sp. | reverse complement strand
TTCACCACGGAACCCTTGGTCTCCTTGAGGTAGGGGTAGGCCTTCTGCATGTACAGATAGGTTGCATAGAGGCCGGAGTAGATGGCCAGGTTGAACTGGTCCATGGTGTGCTGTTCGATGGTGACACCCGAAGCGGAAGCCTGGGCGTTGTTGACCACGGCATCGATGCGGCCGAACGCGGCGATTGCCTGGTCGATGACGTTCTGCACCACGGCCTCGTTGTCGGCACCAGCCGAAACGTCAGCCTGTACAGGCAGAACCCTAACACCGTATTCAGCCTCGAGCGACTCCTTGGCCGCCTCGAGCTTGGCCACGTTACGACCGGTGATAACGAGGTTGGCGCCTTCTTTAGCGAAGGCGATGTCGATACCGTAGCCGATAGAGCCGGCGCTACCGTCCTTCAGCGTGGCCTTGCCGCCGCCGGTGACGATTACGGTCTTTCCCTCAAAAAGTCCCATAGTGTTGCCTTTCTTCCTGTCTCCCGCAGCAACGATGTCGCCGCGCGGCGCGCTACCATAACGCGCGAATAGCTACCTAGCTAACGTGCAACGCTATCTATTTGCCCCGCAGGCTCTCGACCCAATCGGGCGAACGGCGACACGCTTTAGGCGAAAGGAATGTCAAGGGAGAAGAAACGTTTTTTCATGCTCGCGGCGCAACCGAACACCTTTTGAAAGTTTGCGGCATAAGGCGCCGAGCCTCGCTCTCGCATATATGATAGAGACTGAAAAACAGCACGGCGCGGTGCGCATTCACCGCGCAAGAACAGGAGAACAGCATGAGCGACGAGTCGAAAACGACGCATTTCGACCAGAAGGACGATAAGGTCGAGACCTCGGCCTCGACCTTCGTCCCCGGGGAAACTCCCGTCGTCGATCCTGGGACCACCATCCCGCCTTTCCTAGGCCACTCCGATGTCTCGGGAGACCTCGAGACGCCCGCCACCGACGAACCCGAGCCGCTGAACCCTCGCTTCGAGGTCGTAGACGGCGGCACCGGCGTATGGGATGCGCTTGTTGCCGATGAGACCGAAGCGGAATCCCAGTCCGAAGGCGAGGAGGCCGACGAGCACCGCATCGATGCCGCCGCCAAGGCACGCGAGATCGCCGCGAGCGCATCGGCAGGCATGCGAGCGATGGGTTCCGCCCTCACGCAGGGAGCAAACGCCGTCCGCAAGGTCAATGAAGCGAAAAAGGCCCTCGGGGACGCACGCGCTGAGCTCGAAAACCTTGATGAACGCATCGAAGCCCAGGAACAGGAGCTCGCGCAACGCACCAAAGTCGAAGCCTCGTTCGACCAGATCGTCGCCACCCAAAACGCGGTGATCGAGCACGCCCAGCAAGAGATCGCGGCAGCCGAGACAGAACGCGATGGTTATGCCAACACCATAGAAGCCCTCAAACAGCGTCTGCAGCAGATGCACGACGACGACGCACAGACCGAAAAACGCCTCAAGGCCGCGACCGAGGCCGCCGAGGCCCAAGAGGCCGCATCGCGCGAAGCAAGCAAGCGTCTTACCAGACGACTCGACGACGCAAAACGCCTTCTTGCCAAAGTCGAGGAGGAAGAGCGCACGGGCATCGCCGCAGCCGAGGAGACCATCACGAGCAACAAAGCGCGACTCGAGACACTGCGTCAGGAATATGCCGAATTGCAGCGCAACCCGTCCGCCAATTCCGCCAACTACAGCGTTCGCATCAGTGAACTCAATCGCGAGATCTCGGACGCGACGGACAAGCTCCGTGAGGCAACGGAGGGTCTTCCCGCACTCAAGCAAACGCTTGCTCAAGAAGTCGAGAACGCAAAAGTCGCGGTGCGCGTCGCTCAGGAACCCATAGATGAGGCCAGACGATCCCACGAGGGCGTCACCGACAGCGCAGACAATGCGCGCGAGGCGCTGTGCTCCGCAAAAGAAGACGCCTCCGAGCGTCAGCGTGCCTTGCGCGCCCAGATAGCCGAAGCCGAAAAGAGCCGTCGCGCGCAGGAAGACGCGATCACGAAGAGCAAGCAGGATGAGGACACGGCGCGTTCCGTTATCGCGCGAGCCACCGAGATCCACGAGCATCCCGAGGTCACCCAGGCACTCGCCGGCGCCCTCGAACGCGATAAACGCGAACGAGAGGAAGCGTTGAGCGAGGTTTCACGCCTTACGGAGACCGAAGCCGATGTACGCGAGTCAACCCGTAGCTCGCGCATGCGTTTTATAGCAATGATCGGCGCCGCCGCGCTCGCGATCGTCGCCATCGTCGTCTTGGTCGCAGCGCTAACGCACTGACACCGGCAACCCGGTAACGCTGAAAAGAGAGGGGATGCGGAAGTTATGCCCGCATCCCCTCTCCTTTTTCCTGTCGCCCGTCTCCATGCCGCCGTTCGCGCCGGCAAAATCAAGCGTTTCCGCAGCGAACGGCCTCGTGCGGCCCTCTCTACTTGATGAGCATCGCATCGCCGAAACTGAAGAAGCGGTAACGCTCCTCGATAGCCTCGGCGTAGGCGTCCATGATCTGCTCACGCGTGGCAAGGGCCGAAACGAGCATCATCAGCGTCGAGCGCGGCACATGGAAGTTGGTGATCAGGGCATCGACCACATGGAACGTGCTTCCCGGCATAAGGTAGAGCTGCGTGGTGGCGTTTTCCCGCGCGACGATATCGCCGTGGCCGGATACATCGGCGCCATCGGGACGGCCATCGAAATAGTGCGCGACCATCGGCGGCTCCGATACGGGCGCGCTCTCGTCGAAGGCGCTTTCGAGCGACCGCACCGCCGTGGTGCCCACCGCGATAACGCGATGCCCCGCCGCCTTGGTGACATGCACGGCATCGACCACCTCCTGCGGAACGTGGTAGCGTTCGGTATGCATGACGTGCTGCGTGGGGTCGTCCTCCTCCACAAGACGGAAGGTGTCGATACCGACCTCGAGCTCCACCGCCGCGAAGCGGGCACCCTTGTCCTCGATGCGCTTCATGAGCTCGGGAGTGAAATGCAAGCCCGCCGTGGGAGCTGCTGCGGAGTGCTCCTCAGGCATGGCGTAGACCGTCTGATACTTCTCGGGATCACCCTCATAATCGGTGATGTACGGCGGCAGCGGCACATGGCCCGCTGCATGGATGCCCTCATCGAGCGTGCGCGGAGCGCCTTCGGCATTCTCCCCCGCCGCTTCGAAACGCACCAACCTACCGCCGCGACTGTCCGTCACAAAATCAAGCACCTCGGCCCTAAGCACCACCGGCGCGTTTTCCGGCGCATGGGCGCCGCCCGCACGATATTCGATCCGCGCACCCGGCTTAAGGCGCTTGCCCGGCTTAACCAGACACTCCCACACATGCCCCAATGCATCGACATCCTCGCGACGCTTGAGCAGCAACGTCTCGACAACGCCGCCCGTCTCGGCTTTGCGGCCGATCAGGCGTGCCGGCATGACGCGCGTCTGATTGATGACCAACAGATCGCCGGGCTCGATGTAGTCGATGATGTCACGGAAGATGCGATGCTCGACCGTACCGCCGCTCGCAAGCTCGCGAGCGCCCGCGGCGTCACTCCCCGCGCGATCGAGCACGAGCAGACGGCACGAATCGCGCGGCTCCGCGGGAGCCTGAGCGATCAGCCCCTCGGGTAAGTTGTAATCGAAATCGTCAGTCTTGATGCCCATATAAAATCTCCCACCGGCGCGATCGCCTGCGAACAAACAACAATAAACCCAACTATCCTAGCAGCCATCGCTGCCAAGGGATGCATCCCCACAGAACCGCAACGCCGTGCGCACGCCTATCCTCGTGCGGCCTTGCGCTCGTCGCGGATCCGGGCGCGATCCATGGCAGCTTCGGCAGCCGAGAACCTGCAGCCGCAGTAGTTCTGACGGTACATGCCGAGCTCGCGCGATCGGCGCGTGGCCTCGGGATAGTACGGCCGAAAATCACGGACGACCGGCATGAGGCCTCGCGCGCGGGCCAGATGCTCAAGCACCTCGTTACAGGTCTCGAAAAGCTGATACGGCGAAACCGCGAGCGTGGTGGCGATATGCGCGAAACCGCGCTCTTCGGCCACGCGGCACGCTTCCGCCAGGCGCAGGGCATAGCAGGCGCGGCAACGCCGCTCACGATCGAGCGCGCCGATCGGGGCAACGGAGCGCTCCCAGCGCGCGTAATCCTCGGTAGCCTCGATAAGCTCGATCGCACCCGCAGCGCACCAGCGCCTCAGCTCCTCAAGACGACGCTCGTGCTCGGTGGCGGGCTGGATGTTGGGGTTGACCCAGCAGATGGTCGGTTCAAAACCCTCTTCGCGCAGCAGGCGCACCGGTTCAAGCGAACAAGGAGCGCAGCAGGCATGAAGCAAAAGCGGCGTCATAAACTTTCGCCCTCGCTCTCTTCCGCAGGAACCCTATCCAAGAAACGCACACCCCAAGCGGTGTCCTCGCAAGCGCGGATGGCGCGATCGCCCAGGATGGTCACCGCATAATACCAATCGCCCACACACCCCGTCAGATGGAGCGCGGCGACGATGTAGCAGGCAAGGCTATAGCCGCTGAGGCAGGCAAGCGCAGCCAGTGCAAGCGTCAAAGCGACCGTTGGCGCCATCGTCACGATCAGATAATGTGCTCGCCGGTAGACAATCCCCTCCGCGCATGCATAGATCATCGCCGTCTCGCGGTGGGCCCCGAAGCGCACGCGTGAGCCTGCAGGCGCGAAGAGTTTGAAAAACAGAGCGTGCACCGCCTCGTGCGCGGCAAACACCAGGACCGTCGACACGATAAGCGCCACGGCCCATATCACGACGGGGATAAACCCACCCGCGGCAACCGATGGAAGCTCGCTTTTCGTCGGCGCGACAAAGCCGAATAGGACGATCCCCACGACCGCGCCCAAAGCGCCCACCGCGGCGGAACCGTGCAGGCAGGCTCCGAGAAAACGCTCGTCCTCAAAAGCGCGTATGTTTCCGATTTCACACATGGGGCAAGCATACACGCTATCGGGGACCGGAAACGCGCGCGTGTGCGATAATGCCGAATGATTATGCATTGAAACGCCAATCGAAGGAGCCCCATGGCCAAGCGATATAACCTAGAGGATCGACCCGTCTGGCCGAAGCGCGCCATCGTCACCGCCGGCGAACCCTACGGCAACAAGGGCCTGCATTTCGGGCACGTGGGCGGCGTGTTCGTTCCCGCCGATTTCTACGCGCGTTTCCTGCGCGACCGTATCGGGCGCGAGAACGTCATCTACACCTCGGGTACCGACTGCTACGGCTCCCCCATCATGGAGAGCTATCGCAAGCTCACCGAAAACGAGGGCTGCACCGACACCATCGAAACCTACGTGGAGTCCAACCACAGTCGCCAGGCGGCCACGCTCAACAACTACGAGATCTCCCCCGATATCTACGGCGGATCGGGCCTTGAGCCCGCTCGCTCCATCCACGACAAGGTAACCGCCGAGGTCATCGAGCGTCTCCACGAGCGCGGTTCACTCTCCAAGCGCTCCACGCTTCAGTTCTACGATACGCACGCCCACACGTTCCTCAACGGACGCCAGGTTATCGGCCGCTGCCCCATTCAGGGCTGCAAATCCGAAAAGGCCTATGCCGATGAGTGCGATCTGGGTCATCAGTTCGAGCCGGAAGAGCTCATCGCCCCCAAAAGCCAGCTCACCGGCGAGGTACCGGAGCTTCGTCCCGTCGACAACCTCTACTTCGACCTGCCGGCCTATCTCGACTTCATGAAGACCTACACGGCCAAACTCGCCAAGAACCCACAGGTGCGTTCGGTGGTTTCCAAGACCATGGAGGAGTGGCTGCTCCCCGCGCAGCTCTATATTC
>CAVGWH010000033.1:0-9035 GCA_963633065.1 Oribacterium sp. | reverse complement strand
ACCTGCAGCAGAAAACCGACATGGCCAATCGCGTGCAGAAGTTCATCGATTGCCGCTCCAAAGATAAAACCCGTCGCGAGATCTACATCGTAGAGGGTGACTCGGCAGCGGGCGCCATCCGCACCTCGCGCGATGCCGAGTTCCAGGGCGTTATGCCCGTACGTGGCAAGATCTTGAATTGTCTTAAAGAGGACTATCCGCGCATCTTCAAGTCCGACATCATCATGGACCTGCTGCGCGTGCTGGGCTGCGGTGTCGAGGTCAAAGACAAGCGCATGAAGAACCTCGGCTCATTCGATTTGGATAACCTCAACTGGAACAAGGTCGTTATCTGTACCGACGCCGACGTGGACGGCTATCACATCCGTACGCTCATTCTCACTATGCTCTACCGTTTGGTACCGACGCTCATCCAAGAGGGGTACGTGTATATCGCGGAGTCGCCGCTCTACGAGATCAACTGCAAGGACAAGACGTACTTCGCCTACACCGACCTCGAGAAGAACAATATGCTCAAGGAGATCGGCGATCAAAAGTGCACCATCAACCGTTCAAAGGGTCTTGGTGAGAACGATCCCGACATGATGTGGCTTACCACCATGAACCCCGAGACGCGCCGCCTCATCAAGGTGGAGCCCGAGGACGTAAACAAGATGGAGTCGATGTTCAACCTGTTGTTGGGCAATGACGAGGCGGGCCGCAAGCGTCATATCGCCGAGCACGGCAAGGAATATCTCGACCAGCTCGACCTGCAGTAGCGCGCAATTGGCACCCGAGCGAGCCGAAGCCGTGCTTCGCTCGCTCCGGTGCATACCGCATAGTCCGAACCAAGCGCGCATAAGCGCGAGACCTATATGAGGCACCAAGGGGAAACCGTGGCTAAGAAGACAAAGAAGCAGATCAAGAAAAAGCAGGTGGACGCCAGCAACGTGATCGGCCTGCATTCCGAGGTCGTGGAGCAGCCGATCACCTACACGCTCGAGACGAACTACATGCCCTATGCCATGAGCACCAACGTCTCGCGCGCCTTCCCCGAGATCGACGGCTTCAAGCCCTCGCACCGCAAGCTGCTCTACACCATGTACAAGATGGGCCTGCTCAACGGCGCACGCCAGAAGAGCGCCAACATCGTGGGCCAGACCATGAAGCTGAACCCCCACGGCGACGCGGCCATCTACGAGACCATGGTGCGTCTCGCCACGGGCAACGAGGCCCTGCTCACGCCGTTTGTGGAGTCCAAGGGCAACTTTGGCAAGTACTATTCGGGCGACCTTTCCTACGCGGCCTCCCGTTACACCGAGGCCAAGCTGTCGCCCATCTGCGCCGAGATCTTCAAGGACATCGACAAGGACCCGGTCGACTTCATGGACAGCTACGACGGCGCCATGAAGGAGCCGCGCCTTTTGCCCACGACCTTCCCGAACATCCTCGTCTCGGCCAACAAGGGCATCGGCGTGGCCATGGCTTCCGACATCTGCGGCTTCAACCTTAACGAGGTCTGCACGGCCACGATGCACTTCCTCGATGACCCCGAGTGCGACCTGCACGAGTACCTGCCTGCGCCCGACTTCTCGACCGGCGGCGAGATCATCTACCGCCGCGAGGAGATGGAGAAGATCTACGAGACGGGCCTCGGCGGCTTCCAGATCCGTTCGCGTTGGCGCTATCTGCCCGATGAGCGCATCATCGAGGTCTACGAGATTCCCTACACCACCAAGACCGACGTCATCATCGAGCGTATCGTCAAGCTTTCCAAGGAGGGCAAGGTGCGCGAGATCGCCGACATTCGAGACGAGACCGACCTTTCGGGTCTGCGCATCGCCATCGATGTCAAGCGCGGCACCGATCCCGAGAAGCTCATGGCCAAGCTTTTCAAGTCCACCACGTTGCAGGACACCTTCTCGTGCAACTTCAACGTACTGGTCGACGGCTATCCGCGTGTCATGGGCGTGCGCCAGATCCTCAAGGAGTGGGTGGCTTGGCGCATGGAGTCCACGCGCCGCCGCATCACGTTCGATCTTAAGAAAAAGAGTGACCGCCTGCATCTGCTGCACGGCCTCGAGGCGATTCTTCTCGACATCGACAAGGCCATCGCCATCATCCGCAATACCAAGCTCGAGGTCGATGTCGTGCCCAACCTCATGTCTGGTTTCGGCATCGATGAGACCCAGGCTGAGTTTGTGGCCGAGATCAAGCTCCGTAACATCAACGAGGAGTACATTCTCAATCGCACCAAGGACATCGCCAAACTCGAAGGCGAGATCGCCGAGCTCAAGGCGACCCTTGCGAGCGAGCAGAAGATCAAGGACGTTATTCGCGGCGAGCTTGCTGCCGTTAACAAAAAGTATGTGACCCCGCGCAAAACCGGTTTGGTGTCGCCATCCGAGGTCGTTGAGGTGAGCCTCGAGCCCGAGGTGGAGGAGTACCCCGTGACCATCATGGTGTCACGCCATGGGTACCTCAAGAAGATGACCGAGCGCGTGCTGCGCAAGGGCGCGGCCCTTAAATACAAGGACGGCGATGAGCCGTTTATCGAGTTCCCGTCTTCCAATACGCACGCCCTGTTGGTGTTCACCGACAAGTGCCAGGTGTACAAGTGCAAGGTGGCCCAGTTTGAGGACACCAAGTCGGCGCAGCTCGGTTCGTTTTTGGCGACCGATCTTGAAATGGATCCCGACGAGAACGTGACGTGGGTCATCGATCCGGAGGATTATAAGGCGGACGTTCTCTTCGTGTTCGAGAACGGACGTGTGGCGCGTGTGGCACTCTCGGGCTACGAGACCAAGACCAACCGTAAAAAGCTCAAGAACGCTATCTACGGTGGCTCCAAGCTGCTCTACGCAACGGTTCTCAAAGAGGATCGAGACATCGCATTGGCGACGAGTGACCTACGCCTGATCAACTTCTACACCTCGCTGCTCAAGACCAAGACCACCAATAGCACCCAGGGCGTCCAAGCGCTGACTGCCAAGAAGGGGCGTACCGTCACGTCGGTCGGCACGGTGGAGGATTTCTTGGGTGTCAACGCAGATGTTGAGAAGTTCCGAGCGCAGAATCTGCCTTCATCCGGCGCTCCCATCAAGGACACCGATATGAAGAGCCTGTTCGACTAACGGGATGTAAGCCAGCTGTCCGTAGGCCCGTCTGGGCTTGCCCGCCAACTGCCGAACCGGTCGGACTGCCGGTCCCAAATAAGAAAAATGCGCGCCGCGCACGGGGTCCGTGCGCGGCGCGCTTGCTTTCCAACGGGGGAGTCGAGCCGGATGTTATCCCTTGCGGCGATGGATGCTTGCGGCGTCGGTTGTTTTTACGCCAACAGCTCCTTGGCAGCAGCCACTATTCCTTCGGGGGTGAGGCCGCAGCTCGTCATGAGCTCGTCGGGGTCGTAGCGATCGTAGTAGCCGCGCGGGATTCCCAGACAACGTACCGGTGTGGCGCTCGGTCCCGTTTGACGGGCGATCTTCTCTCCGAAACCGCCTTCGAGCTGTCCGTCTTCAACGGTGACGATAGCCTTGTGCGCGCGGGCGAGTTCGGTAACGAGGACATCTGCGAGGCCGCTGGCGACACGCGGGTTTACCAAGGTCACGCTTACTCCTTCGGCCGCGAGCTTCTCCGCTGCCTTCTCGGCGATGGGGAAGGCACAGCCGAGGCCGAGGATAGCAACGTCGTTGCCATCGGTAACGACTCCCGGTTCGAGCGGCCAGTTTTTGCTGCCATCGCCCAGCTGTGCGTCCGCGCGGCTTACGACGCCGGCGGCCGGAACGCGGATCGCCACGGGGCCCTCGCGCCAATCGAAGGCCCATTCCAGCATTGCAAGATATTCTTCCTTGCAGGTAGGGGCCAGATAGGTCAGACCCGGGATGGCGCTGAACTCGGGAATATCGAAGATGCCGAGGTGCGTGACATCGTTCATACCGCGGGCCGAGTCCGAGAAGCTGAGGAGCACCGCAGGGTTACCGTTGACGCAGAGATCCTGCATGAGCTGGTCGAAACTGCGCTGGATGAAGGTGCCGTAAAAGCCGTAGACGGGAATGCCGCCGGCCGCCGCGATGCCGCTCGCAAGTGCCACGGCATGCTCCTCGGCGATACCCACATCCACGAATTGCTTGCCGGCCGCCTGACGTCGCTCGGGCGTGAACCCCATGATCCCCGGCGTGGCGCTCGTGATGGCGACCACGCGGGGGTCTTTCGCCATACGTGCTGAAAGCGCCTGGTACGTAAGCTCGCTATAGCTCGGCTCGCTCGGGGCGGGCAGCGTGCTTTCGCCCGTCTGTTTGTCGAACCACCCTTGCCAGTGGAAGCGTTCCTTGTTCGCGACGGCAGGTGCGAAGCCATGCCCCTTCTCGGTGTGGATGTGCACTACGACGGGATGGTCTATATCGCGCACGTCTGCGAGTGCAGCTTCAACGATCTGCTCGTCGTTGCCGTTTTCAACATAGCGATAGTCAAGTCCGAGCGAGCGGAAGAAATTGTCAGGGCTCTTTCCGTTTGTAGCACGCAGCTCGGCGAGGCTCGTGTAGAGGCCTCCGTGGTTCTCGGCGATGGACATCTCGTTGTCGTTGACGATGATGATGAGATTGGTTCCCAGCTCAGCGGCCCAATCCAAACCCTCAAAGGCCTCGCCGCCCGAGAGCGAGCCGTCGCCGATCACTGCAACCACGTTGTAGCTGTCGCCCACGAGATCGCGCCCCTTGGCCAGACCGCAGGCAAGGCTTACCGAGGTGGACGTGTGTCCGATAACAAAATGGTCGTGAAGCGACTCGCCTGGTTCGGAGTAACCCGAGATGTCGTCGTAGCGCGCGGGGTCAATGAAGCCGAAAGCGCGCCCGGTGAGCATCTTGTGCACGTAGGTTTGATGCGAGACGTCGAACACGAGTTTGTCGACGGGCGAGTCGAATACACGGTGCAGGGCGATGGTGGTCTCGACGATGCCGAGGTTGGGGCCTGCGTGGCCACCATGCGCTGCGAGCTTGTCGATAAGGGCGCCGCGGATTTCCTCAGCCAGGGCGGGCAACTCGTTGGATGGGATTGCGCGAACGTCTTCGGGAGACGATATCTTTTCGAGATACATTGATTTCCTTTCGTCGCCATTGCGATATGATGATGGTCAAGATAAAACCTAAACCTAACTTTAGGTCAAGGATTATTTTGCAAGTTCGATGTGTGCCGTTGCTGGATGTGAAACAGGGCGCCCTCGTCTGTTTTGGAGGAACCGCGGATGTATACCATCGGTCAAGTATCGGAAATGTTCTCGATTCCGGTTTCCACACTGCGTTATTACGACAAGCAAGGCCTTTTCCCACACATGGAGCGCACGTCCGGAATACGTAAATTCAGCGAGAGCGAGATCGAGTCGCTCAAGCTTATCGAGTGCCTTAAGAAAGCGGGTCTCGAGATCAGGGAGATCAGGCAGTTCATGGCGTGGTGCGCCGAGGGGCCGTCTACCTACGTTCAGCGCAAGGAGCTTATCGAGCAGACGCGTGCGCGCGTGGAGCAAGAGCTTGCCGGCCTTGAGCGCGCGCTCGACATGCTCAAGTTCAAGAGTTGGTACTACGAGCAGGCTATTGCCGACGGCGATGAGGTTCGCGTAAAGGCCCTGATTCCCGAAGGTTTGCCGGCCGATGTTCGCGCTGCCTATGACAATTCCCATGGGAAGTAGGGGCGTGATACGTTTAGGGCACATCGAATCGAGGCGATTCGGCGTGCTTTGCGTCGCATTCTCGTTCCGTTAGCGGGGTTCAGCGCGCTGGTTTGTGTGTGAGATGCCAACTGCCGCAATAGTCGCACTCGTAGCAGTGCAGGTCTCGCGAGCCATGGGAGCGGCAGGCGCGGATGGCTTCCTGCGCTTCGGTGCGTGTTGCATAGCGCTTCTTGCGTTCGCAGGCCTTGTAGCGCAGGTGTTCTTCGTGGCGCGCGTTTTCGCGTGCGAACGTGCGACTCAAGTCATCGCCGAGCTGTGATTCGAATGCAGCGCGTTGGGCCGCGCGAGCGGACTTCTTCCTGCTGCCCATGCGACCTCCGATTCGTTCGTGTCCTTTTTCGTTTCTGCATCCATCCTAGCCAAAGCCCGCCGCGCTCTCAGGTAATCCATCTTTACCGAGATCGGATGTTCGGCATCCGATTGCCGGGGAGTGCCACGCGGCTGTTTTCGCGCGCACGCGCGACGCGTCTCGCGCGGAACGCTGGGTATCGCCATGTTGATTTCCTGGTCTTGGGGCTGATGCCGAGCCTCGGTGCCTACGCGGAGCAGGAGTCGGACTCGACGCAGCTCCCCACAGGAACGTATTGGTATAACGGCGACGTCAGCTTTAGCACGATCGACAAGAACAATGGGTTTACGGCGGAGGCATGGGACGACTACCGCGACACCGGCTTTGACGGAGCTGGGAACGCCTTGGGCATTGCCGGCAGCTTTCACCTGGTGGCCTTCGATTCACTCAGCGCATCCAAAGCGGTCTATGGCAATGTACTCGCCAAACAGCTCACCGATAATGCCGACCTTGGCACCGATAGCCGCTTCGGCGACCTCTATGGACACTCGACCCTCAGCTACATTCAGGACTATCAGGGCAACTGTTCCCATTTTGGCGCGACCAGCTTTGAGCAGCAAGCCGTGGTGTTCGGAAGCAACTACACAACGTTCGGGCTGTTCGCCCAAGAGAGCGGCGGCCATCAGATCATCAACTACAAGAACTCGAGCACGCAGGGCACGGTCGTCAAGTTCCCGGCAATCATCGGCCAGGACCTCGATTCGTCCACGGATCCGTTTATCGACCTCGATACGCTCAAGCAGGAGATGAAAAGCCTTTCGGCGGGGCTTGCGCAGCGCTCGGCTGAGGGCGGCGCGACCTATGATTTTTCGAATGCGAGTAACAAACAGATCGAATACATGCTCGATTCCGGCTGCGCGTATCTGGAGCTGTCGGCGAGCGAGCTCGCCAAGAGCGGCGACGCGATCAACATCGTGGGCCTGCCGGATGACGGCTCGGGCGCGCTCGTGATCAACGTAGACTGCGAGGGTTCAAGCGTGACGCTGCCCAGCCAGATCAACCTCTACTTGGGCGATAGGGCTGCGAACTTTGGTGAGGTCGATGCCGATACCGGCTACGTTCTGTGGAACTTCTACAACCTCGGCGACGAGACGAGCATCACCGCCACCAACCTGGTGGGAAGCATCCTGGCGCCCGGTGCCAGCCTTACGCTTAACGGTAACGCCTGCGGCACCTTTATCGCCGACGCCATCACCGCAAAGGGCAACACGAGCGCGCGTCCGTTCCATGGCAGCTTTGAAGCGGTTGAGGCCACGGCCTCGGTCGACATCTCGGCGACGATGACATGGGACGACGGCGCCGACGCCGACGGGCTGCGCCCCGATGCCGTTGCGGTGAGCATCGTTCGCACGGCAAAGGATGGCTCCACGCAAGTGGTGGGCACGCGCTCGCTTTCCGAGGCGAACAGCTGGAAGGCGAGCGCGGTCGGCCTGCCCGCGGCCGACAGTGACGGCAACGAGTATTCGTATGCGCTCAAGCAAGAAGACGTTCAGGGCTATGACGGTGCAGTCTCGCTCGCATCGGAGCCCACCAAAGACGACTTTGGAAACGTCTCTTACGAGTTTTCGCTGGTCAATACCCATAAGGCGAAGACGGTGGGCGTTAAGGTGAAAATGGAATGGAAGGACGGGGGCAACGCCGCTGGCAACAGGCCTGATTCCGTTACCGCGCGACTGTACGTACTTTCTGCCGATGGCCAGAAGACTCCTGTTGAGGGCGCCGCGGACAAGGTGCTCAGCAGCAAGAATGATTGGACGGCGACGTGGACCGAGCTTCCCGCCAACAAGGCGGGGGAGCGGATCGACTACACCGTCGATGAGGTTGACGTTCCCGAGGGCTACGAGCTCACCGATGTGACTCGCGAGCAAACCGATGACGGCTACGTCTTCACCATCACGAACAGCGCCAAGGCTGCCGCACCGACCCCGAGCGAGGGCGGCGAGCAGGACTCAAGCAAGCCCAGCACACCGAACCCGAGTAAGCCTAGCGCGCAGAGTGCGGACGGCAGCTCGAGCAAGTCAAACGTGCAGAGCGGCAGCCGTAGCGAGGTTACGGAGAAGGTCGCCTCTTCCGTTGAGCAGCGCGGTCTTGCCAAGACCGGCGATGGTGCCCCCATCGGGGTAGCGGCTCTTTTTGCCGCGGGATTGCTTTGCCTGGCTTCAGCCGCGAGGCGCACCCGCCACGGCAAGCGCGGTTAGGCGCTATGTTCACAAAGTATTGGAGCCCGAGGCCGCGTAGATGCTGCGTAGCCTCGGGCTCCCTGTTTATGGGCTTTGATTACGCTATGGTCTTGCCGCCAAGCGCGACCATCGGGGTCTTCTCCGGCCCTACGCCGGCCACCAGATGCGGGTGAGCGGCAGGAGCGAGCGGGTCTCGTCGTCGGCCTTGTCGTAGACCTCGACGTAGTAGCGCACGAAGTCGTCGAGGTTGAGCAGGCGAACGGGGACGGTGGCGCGGTCGGCCTCGTAGCGGGCCTCCTTGGTGAAGCCGCCGGTCGAGACGTAGAGGCCGCGGTCGCCGGCCCGCAGCCCGCCGATGAACGACCTGACCGCAGGTGCGCCCATGGCGCCCTTGCGGTGCTTGACCTCGGCCACGATGCGCGGGGACTCGAGCCCCAGGGCGTCGGGCGAGGCGACAACGTCGCGGCCGCCGTCGGGGCCCTTGGGCATGACGCGGGCGCAGTAGCCCATGGCCTTGAGCAGGCCGGCCACGAGTCGCTCCATGTCCTCCCACTCGAGCTGGTTCACGCGGTCCTTGATGAGCTCGATCCCGTTATCGTAGGTGGCGGCGCGGGCGTCGTCGTCGGACGCCTCGTCGTCGCCGTCGTCGTGCTCGGAGGCGGGCTTGTCCTTGGCGGCGGCTCCGAGGTCGGCCATGACCTCGTCGGACACGGAGAATATGGTCTGGATGCCGCCGAGGGAGTTCTTGGACGAGGCGGGCAGCGCGTCGCGCTTGGCGGCCTGGCCCCACTTGACCTTGCGGGCG
>CAVGWH010000032.1:0-6194 GCA_963633065.1 Oribacterium sp. | reverse complement strand
CGCCGTTGCCGGTGTAGATGCTCTTCATATCCACATTGGGAATATTGCGGAGCTGAGCATACTGCATGATGGCCTTGCGCGCGGCAAAGAGGCCGCGCGAGTCGGAATAGCCCTCGCAATCGGCAAGCTGCTGGCGCATGTCGTAGACGACCTCGTCGGGGGCGCGGAAGCCGAAGGGCGCAGGGTTGCCGATATTGAGCTTGAGGATGCGCGCACCGTCCTCCTCCATACGGGCCGCCTCGTCCACCACGGGACCGCGCACATCGTACAGAACGTTATCGAGCTTGTTGGACTTTTTAAAATCTCGCATGGAAATATCCTTCGTCTTATGCGGTGCCGCACCGCGTTGCGTTTTCGTTACCGATGATGCCGAGCCAACGCCCGGCTTGGTAGCTCGCGCAAAAACCGGGCCGCCATTCGAGGTCACCCCCGTCATGAGCCATGCGGCATCGGTGTCGAGCAGCGTTGCCAAAAGCTCCGCAACATCACGACGCGGCAATGTCTTGCCGCTTACGTACTGGCTCACCTGACTCTTTCCGAGTTTCTTGCCCAGCATCTGGGCATTGCGGATCAGATCGACCTGCTTAAGGCCGCGCTCGTTCATGCGCTCTCGTAAACGATCGGCAAACGATTCGGCTTCCACGCGCGACCGCCCTTCTGGAAAGTTCAATTTAAGTAGCAAGAATTGAACGATTGTTCAATTTAGGAGCAGTATACGCGCGAAACACAATCCAAAGTTCAATTTTGTTGATTTTTCGTCAAGCGGCCACGTGCGTTCACTTGAGCATGGTCCTCACATCGTGCGCCAAAGCACCTCAATGCCTCAGCGCACCGCCGCGTCACGGTAGCCCAGATACCGTTTAAACGTCGCGGCCGCCAATGAAAGCGCACCTTCGCGATAGATCACGTTGATGGAACGGTGTACATGGGGGTTCAACGGCAGCGCCGTGATGGCATAGGGATTACGACGCAAGATGAGCGCCGGCAAGATGCTCACACCCAGACCGTTCTCGACCATCGACATGATGGCGTAGTCGTCCCAGGTGGCGAAACGCGCGTTCAAGGTCACGCCCGCCGAACGGAAGAGCGGTGAAATCTCGTCGTCGGTACCGCGTTCAAGCAGGATGAATGGATGCCGCGCCAGATCGGCCAAGCTCACGCTTTCCCGTATGGCGAGTTCAGACCCCTCGGGCACCACCGCAAGCAATTCATCTTCATCCATTGCAGCGGCCGCCACACCCGCAATACGTGGCTCGCGCGGAAGAAATCCCAGGTCGCACCTGCCATCCGCCACCCAGTTTTCGATCTCGGTGTAGTCGCCCATCAAAAGTTCGTACTCGATACCGGGATAATCCTTCTGAAACCGCCCGATGACATGAGGTAGCCAATGCGTGGCGACGCTCGAGAACGTCCCGATCCTGATCTGACCGCGCATGAGTCCCGACACCTCGTCCACCCGCGCACGCAGCTGTGCGAACTCGTTGCAGAGCGCCTCAACCGCCGGCAGCACCTGCTCCCCGTCGGCGGTAAGCGTCACGCCATCGCGACCGCGCTCGAGCACCCTGAATCCCCAGTCGGCCTCCAAATCGCTCACCATGCGGCTCACACCGGACTGCGAATACGAAAGCTTCTCAGCCGCCCTGGTAAAGCTACCGGTAGCGACCGTCTCCAGCAGCGCTTGCATCTTTTGAACGTTGGTCTCCACAGGGCCCGCCTTATGTATCTGGTTTTGTAATGCCATCTATCTATTATATTCGCTTTTCTTCTATTGGAGCTGCTGCCAGACTAATCAAGCACCCCCTATCGGAAGGACCCGCGGTGAACGCTCCTCTTTGCTCATATCTGCTGTCGCTCTTGCTCTTCGGCTCCAACGGCATCGTGGCATCGTGCATCGACCTTCCGAGCACCGATATCGTGCTGCTACGCACCTTTCTGGGGGCGGTTGTGCTCATCATCCTTCTGATCGCAACCGCGCACGGCAACTTCATGACGCCGAAATATCGGCGCGAGGCGATCGCGATCGTCGCATCGGGCGCCGCACTCGGCGCAAGCTGGATCTTCCTCTTCCGCGCCTATCAGCTCATCGGCGTCGGCATCTCATCGCTCCTTTATTACTGCGGCCCCATCATCGTCATGGCGCTCTCTCCTCTGCTCTTCCACGAGCGCTTGAGTGCGCAAAAGGTCCTGGGATTTGCCGCCGTCGCCACAGGCGCGTTCCTCATCGCCGCCCAAGGCCTCGGCACAAGCATGCCTATCGAGGGCATCCTATGCGGAGGCGCCAGCGCACTCTGCTACGCGCTCATGGTGATCTGCAGCAAAGGCGCCCCGCACATCACGGGTCTCGAGAATTCCACCGTACAGGTGACATCGAGCTTCGTCACCGCAGCCATCCTCGGCCTGCTTACTCAGGGCGCACCGACGTTCATCTCCCTTCCTCCCACAGGCATCGACTGGAGCGCCGTGGCGGTCTTGGGTCTCGTCAACACGGGTCTAGGATGCTTTCTCTACTTCTCGGGCGTGGCCAAACTCCCCGTGCAAACCGTAGCCGTCGCGGGCTATCTCGAACCCCTCTCGGCCGTCGTGTTCTCGGTCGTCCTCTTGGGGGAGGCGTTCACCCCGACGCGCCTGCTCGGCACCGCGCTCATCATCGGCGGCGCCTTCTTCTGTCAGATGGCGGGCAAACGTGCCGCATCCGCTGCCGTTCCTGCATAAGGATGCGCTAAATATTTGACTTGAGCACTCCTGCATATCGCCATGCTCAGGCCCGCTAGCTCGAAACATTGCGGAAAACGCCACCCACCGAAGCCGCGTCGCGTCTCAACAAATGGTCTAACGTTGTATTTAACCTGGCGTTGTGCCAATATCCATCTAGTTAATCCATCAAGCCATACATGGCGGCCGCATGCTCTGTCGTGCGGCCGTCTTCGACTAAAAAAGGAGTCAAGGTGGCAGACAACGATATCGAGGCGAGGCTGCGCCGGCATCACGAGCGCGTGACCGAGGATCTCGAAGCCGTCGGACATCAGGCGGCCGAAGTACGCCGTGCCGAGGAGGCTGCGGTTTCCAACGCAAAGAAAGACAAGGTGGACGCGGCAAACGGCCAGGGCGGACACGGGACGATTCCGTTTTCGCTGGGCATGATGCTCGTTACTTTAGGCGTCGTCTACGGAGACATCGGCACGAGCCCCATGTACACCGTCAAATCCATCGTCGCCAACAACGGCGGCCTTGCGAGCATCTCGGAAGACATGATCCTCGGCGCGCTCTCGCTCGTCATCTGGACCATGACACTTGTCACCACCGTTAAATACGTGCTCATCGCCATGAAGGCCGACAACCATAACGAAGGCGGCATCTTCGCCCTGTTCAGCCTGGTACGCAAGGTTGCCCCGTGGCTGATCCTCCCCGCCATGATCGGCGGCGCGGCCCTTCTCGCAGACGGTATCCTCACCCCCGCGGTCACGGTCACCACGGCCATCGAGGGTCTACGCACCATCCCACTGGGACATCAGATCCTCGGCGACGGCCAAGGCACCGTCATGCTCATCACCATCATCATTATCTGTGGCCTTTTCGCCATGCAGCGGGCCGGCACCTCGAGTATCGGCAAGCTCTTCGGACCCATCATGACGTTCTGGTTCCTCTTCTTGGGTGGCGCCGGCCTCGTCAACATGCTGGGCAACCTCGGCATCCTGCGCGCACTCAACCCTATCCGTGGCATTCTGTTCCTGGTCTCGCCCGTAAACCATTCGGGCATCATGGTGCTGGGTTTCGTGTTCCTGGCCACCACCGGTGCCGAGGCACTCTATTCCGACATGGGCCACGTGGGCAAAGCCAACATCTATGCTTCATGGCCGCTCGTTAAGCTCACGCTCATCCTTAATTACCTGGGCCAGGGCGCATGGCTGCTCGCCAACGCAAACAATCCCTCCATGCTCGCCCTCGACACGCTCAACCCGTTTTACATGATGCTCCCCGAGGCCATGCGCCCGTTTGCCATCGTGCTTTCGGCAGTCGCGGCCATCATCGCCTCGCAGGCGCTCATCACCGGTTCGTTCTCGCTCGTATCCGAGGCAACACGCCTCAACCTCATGCCGCACATGCGCGTGCACTACCCGAGCGACACCAAAGGTCAGCTCTACATCCCGCTCGTCAACAACATCATGTGGGTGGGCTGCATCTTCATCGTGCTGTTGTTCCAGACCTCCGAGCGCATGGAAAGCGCATACGGCCTTGCTATCACCGTCACCATGCTCATGACCACCACCCTGCTCACCAGCTTCATCGCGGGCGTGCTTAACAAAAAGATCGGAGCGGTCGTCTTCGCCATCGTCTTCGGCGCCATCGAGCTCTGCTTCTTCGCCTCGTGTCTCACCATGTTCTTCAACGGTGGCTACGTGATGATCATTCTCGCCGCGCTGCTCTTCGGCCTTATGTACGTATGGCGTCGCGGCACCGCCATCGAGAAGACCCAAACGGTCTTTTTGCCGGTATCCAAGTATGTGGAGCAGCTGGGGCGCCTGCGCAACGACGATTCGTATCCCGTCCTTGCCGACAACCTGGTATTCCTCATCAACAGCGCCGACCCCGAAACGCTCGACCGCGATGTGCTTTATTCGATCCTCGACAAGCACCCCAAGCGCGCGAAGGCCTACTGGTTCATCAACGTGCATGTAACCGACGAGCCTTACACGCATGGCTATACCGTCGAGACCTATGGCACCGACTTCCTCTTCCGCGTGCAGCTCAACTTGGGCTTCAAGGTCAATCAACGCGTCAACGCGTATCTGCGTCAGGTGGTCGGTGACCTCATGAAATCGGGCGAGCTTCCGCCGCAGCATCACACCTACTCCATCTACGACACGCGCGGCAACGTTGGCGACTTCCGCTTCTGCATGCTGCGCAAGATGTTGGCCCCCGAGACCGACATCAACCGAAACGACCATCGCGTCATGACGGTCAAGTACGCCGTTCGTCGCGCTTGCGGCAGCCCGGCGCGCTGGTATGGTCTCGAGAACTCGTCGATCATCATCGAGTACGTGCCGCTGTTCGCTCGCATGCGACCGGCCACCAAGCTCATCCGCACGCAGCTCGCATCGGGCGAGACCGCTGCCTTCGAAGAGGACGAGACCGACATCTTCTCGAGCGATCTTCTGCACGGCAACGAAGCGGGCAAGTCCATGGATGTCGACATCTCCGAACAGGTCGAATCGGTAGACGACGATATTGCAACAGATACCATCGGGGAAAATGAAAACGTCGAGGTCAGCGAGGGCGACCTGTAAGCGATCCCGAGCGGTCTGGCACCATTCGTATATCACCCCATAGCAAGAGGCGCGGTTCTGAATTCAGAACCGCGCCTCTTCTTTTTGCCAACAGGATCCGCAGCTTTTCGTGTCGTCCGCACCACCTACGATAGCCACGGTTTGCCGTTTGAGGGCTCGCTCAGCCCCGCGACTACACCAATTTGCCCTGGCAGTGATCGATCATGTGCTGGATCATCTGCGCCTCGAAGCCGGCGTAGTCGCGCCTGCGCTCACGCATGACGCCGTCGACGATTTCGTCGAACGCGATCTTCGCTTTGATGTAGCGCGTTGACTTGGTGGCGCCCTCGTGCGTCAGGCACACCTCGTCCATCTTTTGAGCGCCCAGGCCGAAAACGACGCGCGGGTTGTAGAGCACATGGGGCTCGCCGGCCTCATCCAGATACACGCATACCTTTTTGGTGATGCCGATCTGGTTGGCGGCAAGGCATCCCGCATCGTCGAGCGTGGCGATGGTGTCAATCAGATCCTGAGCGACGCTCTCGTCCTCGACCGTAGCGGTCTCGCAGCGCTGGGACAAAACGGCCTCATCATGGCAAAGTTCGCGGATCATAAGGGTCCTTTCGAGGTGACATTGCATAAAACGGCTATTCAGTATAGGACACGTAGGCGCTGTGGCAGCACAAAAGCCTTGTGCATACTGTTACAACATGCCGAATCTTGTATATCGCGGTACCCGCGAACCCCCTCTCGTGATAGCTTATCTAGGTCATGTATCTAGGTTTATACCGAAGGGAAAGGGAATACATGAACAGCTTCTTCCACTTTGATGAGCGCGGATCGTCGCTAGCGACCGAGATGCGCGCGGGCCTCACCACCTTCTTGGCGATGGCCTACATCATCGCCGTCAACCCGGCCGTGCTTTCGGCT
>CAVGWH010000031.1:18216-62330 GCA_963633065.1 Oribacterium sp. | reverse complement strand
CCCTCGACCTACGGGACCACAACCCGTCGCTCTAGCCAACTGAGCTACACCCACCATGTCCTGGTGCGTTTTCGCGCTTGACTATTATTGCAAGAGCATGGGTCCGATGCAAGAACTTTTTTGCCTGTTTTTAAAGAAACTCAAAAACCGCTCGCCGCACTCGACAGCTGCTCTACCCGTTCACTGAAAACAAGGTCCGCTGACCTGAAAACGATTCCATACACCTTGTCGCTCATTTACAATCGAAAGAAGAAGGAAACTTATCTGTAGCGCTATTAACTCAAAAGAAAAGCGCTACAATTTCCGTCAGTTTTCGGCCACAAGAGCCGATCGAAGAAAGGGGTCCCCATGGCAGATCAGAAACTCATCGGCGCACTTGAAGCAGGCGGTACCAAGATGGTCTGCGCCACCGGTTATGCCGACGGTACCGTGTGCGAGCGTGAGGAGATCCCCACCACCACACCGAACGAAACCGTAGCGGCCGTCATCGATTGGTTCAGCGATAAACCGATCTCTGCTCTCGGCATCGGCGCCTTCGGCCCTACCGCCGTCAATCCCGCCTCGCCTAAGTACGGATCCATCCTCGAGACGCCCAAGACCGCATGGCGCTATTATGACCTGCTCGGCAACCTCAAACGCGGCCTCAACGTTCCCTGCGGGTACGACACCGATGTTAACGTCGCATGCCTCGGTGAAGCCACCTTCGGGTGCGCCAAAGGTCTCGAGAACGTCGTGTACCTCACCATCGGTACCGGAGTAGGCGCCGGCGTCATGGTGGGCGGAAAGCTCATCCACGGCATGATGCACCCCGAAGCGGGTCACATCCTGGTGCATAAGCTCACAGACGACCCCATCGGCGAACACTCGGGTTGCCCCTACCACGACAACTGCCTTGAGGGTCTTATTGCGGGCCCGGGCGTCAAGAAACGCTGGGGCGGCAAGCGTGCGAGCGAACTCGCCGAAGACCCCGAGGCCATGGACCTGCTCGCGGGCTATCTGGCCGAAGCCCTCATGACCTTCGTTCTCTGCTATTCGCCCGAAAAGATCATCATCGGTGGCGGCGTTGCCGACCACACCCCCATCGTGGCGCTTGCACGCAAAAAAGCCGTGGAGATGCTCAACGGCTATATCGCGATGCCACAGATCACCGAGAATATCGACGATTACGTCGTTAACAATAGCCTCGAGGGCAAGCAGGGCGTTATGGGATGCCTCGCCCTTGGCGCCCAGGCACTTGAAGCCTAAACGGCGTTAAGTCCCAGGATTAAACCCTCGGAGCCTCTAGTCCTAGCCGACAAAGACTACGTCTACGCGCGACCTTCTTCATTCAGGAGCTTGCTCTGGTGAAGAGGGTCGCGCAAACCATATTATGGCTGTCGCCAACAGCCCTGTTGCCGCTCCGCAACAATCGAGCAACACGTCGGTTAGCGCCCCGCAGCGCCCCGGAACGAAAAGTTGGATGGTCTCGTCGATGGACGGCACCGCTATCAGAAGGGCTATTGCCAGCAGCAATGGACGCGCATGGATAGGCCCCCGCACGCAAAACGCATGCGTTATCAGAACACCAAGAATGAAATACTCGGTGAAGTGGGCGGATTTGCGCACCAAAAAATTGGTAACCCATTCGTACGGCAATCCGAGCGCTTGGAGCCCCTGGTGGACGAGCGCCACAACAGACAGGCTAAAGCCACCGCTCCCGGTGCCCGGCACCATGGAGTTACCCCAGATAATGCAGATCATTACAAGGGAAGCAAGACCCCAACGCAAAGAGGGCTTCACTAGCCCTCAGCCTGCAAACGAGGCATGGACATCGTTCCGCCCTGGATAACTTTGAGATACTCGCGGCTGCGGGTGCGAGCGCGAGCCGAAGAGGCCTGCGCCATCTCGTCCTGAATCAGACCGTCAACGTGATCGCGCATCTGCGTGGAGCGGTTATCATCGGCACCAACGGCAAAGGAGCTATCCGCCAAACTCTCCATAGGGCACGTATCGGAAGCGGCTGCAACACGCGAATGGCCGCCCAAGAAGGTCTCCTGAACAGGCTCTTGCACAGGCGGTTCCGATACGCTCGCAGCGCTTACAGAATCCCCCTCGGCAAGGATGGCGAGCGCAGACGCCCACATATCCTCATGACCGGAGTAATCCGCCATGGGAACTTCAACCTCATCGGGTTCGTCAAGCGAATCGACAACGGACGCGCTTGCATAAGCGGGGGCCTGGGCGGCAACGAATGAAACCGACTGGTCGCCTGTTGACCCCATTGCATCCTGAGAATCGATGAACATAGCAGCTTGAGACGGCACCGATGCAACCTGAGCAGAACCCTCGAGGTCGGAATTTGCAAAAGAGGGAATCTGGCTTGCGTCGAACGAAGAATGCGAAACATCGAGCGAAGCCAACGCTGCGGCACGTGCGGCATCGGTCGACTGACCACTATCTGTTTGAACGCTCGCGAAATCACCCGTCGCCGAAGCGGCAGATGCCATAGCGATGAACTGCGCCGTGGTACCTGCGGGAGCGACATTGGAACCGGCGGCAGCGCGGGCGGCGGCCGCGATATCCTCACGGTTGAAGCTCGAGGATTTGTCGACAGCTTGAGCCAGCTCATCGATTGCGACCTGGTACACATCGTTGGCGCGCGCCGGATCGCAGCTGAACAGCGAATCCTCTTCACAGAGTTCATCGATCATGGCCCAAGCTTCTTGCTCGGACATGCCGTTTTGAGCACGCGAGATCACCGGGACGCCATCGTTGGCGCTATGACCGAAGAGTCCACCATGCGATGCGAACGGGCTGGAAACACGCTCAGCGCCCCTCTTGGTGTCACGCGCATCGGAAGCGGCGTCTTTACGATCGGAGTGCCTCTCGGCCACCGTCTGCGTAAGAGCGAGCAAACCTACACCGGCAAGCGATCCCGCCGCAAACGGCAGCGCGGCGGCCACGAGCTGCTCGTTTACGCCCGCATCGAGCGGAAGCGAGACAGCACATGCGAGCACCGGCAATCCTAAACCGATACCGCAGGACAATCCAGCGCACACCGCACGTTGAGTTGTGGTAGAAGAAGCCATAGCCCTCTCCTTGGAAGCACACGACGATTATGTTCGTTCGCTCGAAAAAGATGAAGGCGGGGTTGACCCTTGCAACGGATGTGGTTCGTTTCATCTGCATTTTCCGTCGCGAAACTTTTTTCATTATGCGAGAGCATCTAGTGAATTGCAAGGTCACATCGGTAAATCGGCATTTTAGCAACCCTGTGTTGACACATGACATACTTGGGAAGATAAAAAGAACGATGCTTCAGATCCCAACCAGCCTAAAAGGAGTCCACTATGCCCGCTATCGCCATCGTCACCGGAGCCTCTTCGGGCTTAGGACGCGAATTCGTCAAGCGCATCGATGCAGGGGATGCAGGCCCCATCGACGAGATTTGGGCAATCGCCCGTCGCTCCGAACGCCTCGATGCCTTGGTACGCACTTGCAATACCCCCGTGCGCGCCTTCTGCCTCGACCTGCGCGAGACGGAATCGTTTGACATGCTTCAGGCTGCGTTAGAGGAAACGCCCGACACGAACGTACGCCTGCTGATCAACAACGCGGGCGCCGGCACCTTCGGCGCCTTCGCGCAACAGGCGCGCACTTCGGCTTCGAACATGCTCAGCATACTGGCGCTGGCCCCCATCGAGATGATGTATCGCACGCTGCCGTTCATGCAACCTGGATCGCGCATCATCAATGTGGCGAGCGTGGCAGCCTTCACACCGCAACCCAAGCTGGCGGTTTATTCGGCGGCAAAACGCTTCGTGCTCGACGTCACCCGCTCGCTCGATACCGAGCTCGCGGAAGTGGGCATCCATGCCTGCGCCGTGTGCCCCAAATTCATGAAGACCGAGTTTCTGGCCGACCCCGGCGATATGGACGCGGCGCAGGCCATGTGCGCGATCGGCTTTGAAAAGGCTCGGAACGTCGCTCAGGCGGCTCTGAAGGCATCGGCAGCCGGCAAGAGCCTGTGCATCCCATCGCTGGATATGAAGGCCTATTACGCCCTGAGCCACGTACTTCCCTATCGTGCCACCCTAAAAGTGGAAAAGCTCCTGGGAATCGCATAGTCCCCACCAACATGAATCACCTGGCACAATAAGCCGCGCCGAAAGCCGCTCTCCAATCAAAAAAGCTCGTTATCCATGGTGGATAACGAGCTTTCGCTTTTACGCTGAAGCCGTCAAAAGACGCAGAATCGCGCTCGTCTTTAGCGACCGCCCTCGTGATCCTGAGCCTTCTTGGCCGTACGGATCAAGAACTCCTGGTTGGAGTCGGTGCCCTTGAGGCCCTTGATAAACGACGCGGCAGCGCGCTCGGTATTGTTCATATTGGCCAGGATGCGGCGGATGCCCCAAACGAAGGGACGCATGCTCTCGTCAAGCAGCAGGTCCTCGTTACGCGTACCGGAAGCAACAGGATCGATAGCCGGGAAAATACGGCGATCGGCAAGGTCGCGATCGAGCTTAAGCTCCATGTTACCCGTACCCTTGAACTCCTCGAAAATCACCTCGTCCATCTTGGAGCCGGTATCGATAAGCGCAGAGGCCAGGATGGTGAGCGATCCACCGTTCTCGATATTTCGAGCCGCGCCCAAGAAGCGTTTGGGAGGATAAAGAGCCGCGGAATCGACACCACCCGAAAGGATACGACCCGAAGCGGGGGCTGCCAGATTGTAGGCACGTGCCAGGCGTGTGATGGAGTCGAGCACGACCACCACATCGCCGCCCAGCTCGACGATACGCTTAGCGCGCTCGATCACAAGCTCGGAAACGCGCGTGTGATTATCGGCGGGCATATCAAACGTCGATGCCACCACATCGCCCTTGATGGAACGCTGCATGTCGGTGACCTCTTCGGGGCGCTCGTCCACCAAAAGGCAGATCAGATGCACCTCGGGATTGTTGATCGAAATCGACTGGCAGATCTTTTTAAGGATCGTGGTCTTACCGGCCTTGGGAGGCGAAACGATGAGGCCGCGTTGACCCTTGCCGATAGGGCTGACGATATCGATGGCGCGACCCGTGATGGAATCGCGGCCATGCTCCATCTTGAGCGGCTCGTTGGGATAGATGGGCGTAAGCTCGCTGAACTTAGGACGGCGGCGGATCTCCTCGGGATCGAGGCCGTTGACCGTCTTGATCTTTGCGAGACCCGGGAACTTGTCGTTGGCACGCGACGGACGCAGGGTACCGGCGATGACGTCACCGGTGCGCAAACGCGCGGCGCGGATAAGATTAGCGGCAACGAACGCATCGTCCTTGCTGGGCATATAACCATGCGCACGGATATAGCCGAAGCCATCGTGGGCGATCTCCAAAATGCCCTCGATATCGCGGAAACCCTCGATGCGCGCATTGGTGGTGTAGATCTCCTCGACAAGCTCGGCCTTCTTTTTACCGGCAGGATCGAGATCGAGCTCCTTGGCCTTTTCACGTAGCTCGGCAACCTTCATGGCTGCAAGGTCATCCCGCGAGATGCTCGGCTCGACGGGAGCGTTGTTGCGGTTGTTGCGGTCGCGACGGTTCTTACGGTCGTTGCGGTTCTTACGGTCGCCTCCGCGCTCGTTGCGGTTACCGTTGCGCTCGTTATCCCTGGCATCCCCGCGTTCGCGTCGATTCTGATGACGACGGTTCTTGCCGCGTTCAGAATCGGCCTCGGACTCGTTTTGCGCCTCGGATTTGGTATCGGCGCCATCGCCCGACTTCGAGGCCTTCTGGTCTGCGTCCACGACATCGGAAGACGCTTCGGCGGTCTGCTCCTTCTGGCCTTTCGCCTTTTCGGCAGCAGCACGGCGGGATCGACCGGGGCGCTTGTCTTCTTTGGCGGAAGGATCACCGGAAGCACCCTCCGATGTTACGGCTTTGTCGTTAGCCGCACCTTCGCCGGAAGACGCCTCATCGACCTGCTGGGGCTCGTTTGCGCCCTGAGCATCATCGCTTGCGGAAGCGCTCGCCTTGCGCGCGCGGCGAGTCTTCTTGGCAGGAGCATCTTGCGCAGACGACTCCTCGAGGGTCGGCACCACCTCGCCGGCAGGCATAGCACCCTCAGCGGGCTTCGCATCGGATCCCATCTCGGAAGCCGGCTCCGCCTTCTTGGAACGCGTGGTGCGGCGAGCACGCTTCTTGGGCTCGCCATCGGACTCCACTGGCTTTTTCGCCGCAGAGGAGCCATCACCCGTATCAACGGCGACAGCCGCGGGACCAGCAACCTCAGCAACCTCAGCGGCAGCAGCCACCTTAGAGCGAGTCGCACGACGGCGTTTTGGCTTTGCGGACTCCTCCCCGCCGGCATCCGCGATGAGATCCGCCGCCTCTTCGGCCGCACGGCGCTGGCTGCGCGCCACAGACGCCTGACTTATCTGAGCGAGAGCGCGCGCCTGAGCGACCTCATCGGAAACAGGAGCCGCACTGGCATCTGAAGCAGGCGCTGTTTCCTTCTTCTTACGCACAGCGCGACGCGGTTTTGCCGAAGCCTCGGCAGACGCAGCGGTATCCAGATTCAATTCTTCTTGTTGTTCGGCCACAGTATTTGCCTAACTTTCCTATACGGTCCCCAACAGGCTGCACGCAGCGCCCTTTGGGGCTTCTTCATAAAGAGGGAATGGCGTTATGCCTTTAGTTAATGATTGATTTGAGCAAAGCTATTGCGCCTCAGCGCAGGCACAGTGTAACACAACAGAAACTCACTGCAAACCAGCCTTAACGCCATAAAAAAGCACCCGCCCGTATCGATCGGGCGGGTGCTTGGAATCAGGCTATACCGCGAGTAGAGTAGCGAACTTACATCTGCTCGGGTGCGGAAACACCGACAAGCGTAAGCACAAGCGCCAGCGTGCAACGAACGGCATCGCAGGCGGCAAGGCGCGCACGCGAAAGCTCGGGGTCGACGGGACGGCCCTCGCTCGGAAGGACCTGGCAGGCGGCATAGAAGCCATGGAAGTCACCAGCGAGCTCCTCGGCGAAATGCGTGAGGCGGAACGGGGCGCGATCGCGCGCGCAGCTAGCGATAAGGTCGGTAAGCTCGTTGAGCTTGCGCGAGAGGGCGAGCTCGGTGGGATCGGTGAGCAGCGCGTAGTTGACATCTGCACCGATGGCCTTCTCGGCAACCGCGGACATGCCCATCTGAGCGGCTTCCTCAGGCGAAACGCCAGCAGCCTTGCGCAGGATGGAGCAGATGCGCGCATGGGCGTACTGCACGTAGTACACCGGGTTGGAGTTGTCGCGCTTCTTAACGGCCTCGATGTCGAAGTCGATCATCTGGTTGGAGCTCTTGGAGATGAGTGTGTAGCGCGCGGCGTCGGAACCGACCTCGTCCACCAGCTCCTGCAGGGTGACCATGGTGCCCTTACGCTTGGACATACGCACCGGTCTGCCGTTGCGCAGCAGGTTGACGAGCTGGCCGAGCAAAACCTCGAACTTACCGGGGTAGCCCAGAGCATCGCACACGCAGCGCACGCGGTTGATATAGCCGTGGTGATCTGCGCCCCAGATGTCGATGACGTGCTCGACGCGCTGGAACTTATCCCAGTGGTAAGCGACATCGGATGCAAAGTAGGTGTACTCGCCGTTGGCCTTGACCAGAACACGGTCCTTGTCGTCGCCGAGGTCGGTGGAGCGGAACCACAGAGCACCATCTTTGTTGTAGAGATAGCCCATCTTTTCGAGCTTCTCAAAAGCGCGGTCGACAGCGGAGGTGCCGGCGGTCTCGCCCTCGGTATCCTTCACATAGAGCGAACGCTCGGAGAACCACACGTCGAAGTCGCAGTTAACGTCATGGCACAGGCCGCGCATCATGTCGACCATCTTGACGTAGCCGCGCTCGCGGAACGAAAGCATACGCTCCTCGGGATCGGCCTCGACCCACTTGTCGCCGTCCTCACGCCAGAAGGCGGCTGCCTCATCGATGATATAGCTTCCGCCGTAAGAGTCCTTGCCCAAAAGCTCGGCGAACTGATCCTGATACGGATGGGTCTCGGGGTGCTCATCAGCCTCGTCCTCGACGAATGCGTCGCGATCTGCGATCAACAGGCGCTGGGCCTCATCGATATCGACACCCTGCTTGGCGATGATGTCGGCAAGCTGCATATAGCGCGTGGAGATGGAGTTGCCGAAGGTGTTCATCTGCGAACCGTGATCGTTGATGTAGAACTCGCGCTCGATGTCGAAGCCGGCATGCTCCATCACACGGCAGAGCGAATCGCCCAGAGCGGCCCAACGGCCATGTCCGATATGCATGGGACCCACCGGGTTGGCGGAAACAAACTCAACCTGGGTCTTCATGCCGCCACCCACGTTGGAGCGGGCGAAATCCATACCCTTCTCGCGCGCCTCGCCGAAGATGGCGTTTTTGGTAGCGGCGGAAAGATAGAAGTTGATGAATCCGGGGCCCGCGATCTCAACCTTCTCGATAGCAGGATCCTCGGGTAGGTTGCCCACGATAGCCTCGGCGATCTTACGCGGTGCGCAGTGCGCGAGCTTAGCCGACTTCATGGCAACGGTAGAGGTCCATTCACCGTGCGAGGTGTCGGCGGGACGCTCGATTCCGCAGTCCTCAACCTCAAACGCGGCAAGATCCCCCGCGCTTTGAGCAGCAGCGAGCGCTGCGCGTACCAATCCCTCGATCTTCTCGGGCATAGTTCCTCCTTCAGGTATCCCCTCAAGCTCTTGATCGCTCATCTTGGGGTGTTGCCAAAGACGCTGTTGAGTCTAGCACAGGGCCCGAGGACGTTTGGTATATGCAGGCGCTTATTCTGCATATAACACGGGGTGCTTTTTCTTTAAAAACTATGCTTTTACTGGTAAAACATGCACGTTTGCGTGTTTTGGGTGCTACTGTATTTATTAACGTAATGCATAATAGATGGAGGAAGCATGTTCAATATCGGCGAGCACGTCATACATCCCGGCCAAGGGGTCTGCACCGTCATGGGATTCCGCGACGACACCCCTCAGCCCATGATTCTGCTCGAAGCCAAATCGGGGCATGCAAAGACCATCATCATGTATCCTCAAGCCCAATGCGAGCGTCTTCACTACACCATCTCGCGCGAGGATGCGGAGAACATCCTCGCCAACTATAGCGACATCGATGTCGACACCTACACCGAGCGCAACAGCTCGCTTGAGGAAACCTACTTTAAAGACCAGCTCAAACTGGGCGCACCGCACACCGTCCGCGTCGTGAAGACCATGCTTCATCGCATCGATGACGCTTGCGCACACGACAAAAAACCCTCGAGCTATTACACACGCGTCCTTAAAGAGGCCAAGCGCCGTTCGGTGGAGGAGTTCGCCGTGGCACTCGGCTGCACCGAAGAAGACGCCGCCGCGCGCCTGGCCGCCGTCGCCGCCAACTAGCGCAACGTCCGATCTCAAATCGCCCCGCCTCTGAAAGGAATCCCATGTCCGCAACACTCAACGCAGGCATATCGTACGAAGACGCCTTCGCGCTCTTGCAAGCTCACAACAAAGAAGAGTTCCATATCACGCATGGCAAGACGCTCGAGGGCACCATGCGTTACTTCGCCCGCGAGCTCGATCCGGAAAACGAGGAGTTCTGGGGTATCGTCGGCCTTCTGCACGACCTGGATTGGGAAGAGCATGAGGACGATCCCAAGAACCATACCGTCTATGCTGCCGAGCTCTTGCGTGCCGCCGGAGCCACGCCCGAGTTGATTCGTGCTATACAGTCGCATAACAGCGATTTCAACGAGGAACTTCCCAAACCTGAGCTTCAGATGGAAAAGGTCCTCTTTGCCTGCGACGAGCTGACCGGCCTCATCGGCGCCGCCGTACTCATGCGCCCCAGCAAGAGCGTTCAGGACTTCACCGTCAAATCGCTGAAGAAGAAATTTAAAGACAAGCGCTTCGCGGCGGGCTGCTCGCGCGACGTCATTTCCAAGGGCGCGGAGCTTCTCGGATGGGATCTCAACGAGCTCTTCGAGCGCACCATCCAGGCCATGCAATCCTTCTGCGACTAGCACCGCTTGGGGCGACACCGTCGCACAAAGCCTAATGATCAAAAACCATGTTATGCAATCGGGGCATCGTTGAAAATCGATGCCCCGATTCGTTATCAATTCCATCTGTGAGCCGGTTAGGGCCTGTCTCCCCTACATCGAAATTAAGGACGAACCTGTCCCGTGCCGCGAATCAAATACTTATAGGTGGTAAGCGCCTCGGCAGCAAAGGGACCGCGCGCATGGAGCTTCTGGGTCGAGATGCCGATCTCGGCACCGAGTCCGAACTCGCCGCCATCGGTAAAGCGCGTACTCGCATTGACGTATACGGAGCTTGCATCGACCTCGCGCAGGAAACGCTCGGCTGCATCGACATCTTCGGTGATAATGGACTCGGAGTGGCCCGTACCATAGCGGTTGATATGGCCGATAGCCTCATCCAGATCAGACACGACCTTTACGCTCATCTCGAGCGCCAGGTATTCCCTACCCCAATCGGCCTCGGTCGCGGGCACAAAATCCGTGCCCTCGTTAAGGCCCGCCGCAGCAGCCGCTGAGCAAGCGGACGCATCGCCATGCACCAAGACATCGTGCTCGCGCAGCACCGCGAGCGCCTGAGGCAAAAACGTATCGGCAACATCGGCATCCACGAGCAGCGATTCGGCGGCGTTGCAAACACCCACTCGCTGCGTCTTTGCGTTGACAAGAATGGGGAGCGCCTTAGAAAAATCGGCCGCTTTATGTACGTAGACATGGCAGTTGCCCGTCCCCGTCTCGATGACGGGCACCAAGCTCTCACACACGCAACGCTGGATCAGGCCGGCGCCTCCACGCGGGATCAGCACGTCAACAACGCCGCGCATGCTCATGAGCGCTCCCGTTGCCGCACGATCAGTGGTCTCGATAATGCTCACGGCCTCGCGCGCAAACCCCGCATCGCTCACGGCATCGGCCAGCACGTGCGCGATGGCGACGCATGAGCGCTGAGCCAGCGAGCCGCCCCGCAAAATGCAGGCGTTACCGGTACGGATGCAGATGCCCGCGGCATCGGCTGTCACGTTGGGGCGCGCCTCGTACACCATAGCCACCAAACCTAGGGGAACCGAGACTTTCTGCAGGTTAAGACCGCAATCGATCGTGCGCTCCTCGAGCACGCGCCCTACCGGATCGGGCAGGTCGGCGAGCTTCTCGAGCCCCGCGGCCATCCCCTCGATTCGCTCGGGAGTGAGCAAGAGGCGGTCGAGCAGTCCTTCCGACGTCCCCGCCTCGCGCGCGGCCGTCATATCGAGCTCGTTGGCCGCAACGATCTCGTCGGCGTGAGCACGCAGGCTCGCCGCCATGCCGCGCACGGCCTCCTGACGCGCGGCATCCGAGGCAAACCCTAAGGTACGCGAAGCGTCCTTGGCCGCACGAGCGAGATTTTCCACATATGATTGGATGTCGGTATCCATGACATTCCTTCCATCTGAAACTTGCATACATGGTATACGAATCCCGCAAGCCAAATAGTCCGGAACCCACGAGTTTACGCACATGGCTGCCCCGTTTCCCACACGCGGGCGCTATGATGATCGGGTTCAAATGTCATATCTTTCGATGCTTCGTCATGTTCTAAGGAATGCCTATGCCCCTTATAGCCAGCTACCACGTTCCCGGTCTCTATGTTGAGGACCATTCCATCGATGTCCCCCTTGACTGGCGCGGACTCGAGCCCATGCTCCTTGCGTACGGCGACACCATGCGCCGAGGCGCCATCCCCTCGCCCATCGCCGGCGCAACCGAGTCGATCAAATTGTTCTACCGCGTGGTATGCGCGCCCGAAAACAAGAACAAAGAGCTTCCTCTTCTGGTCTATCTGCAAGGAGGCCCTGGTGGCGAGGCCCCGCGCCCCACGTCGCCCAGCTCCGACGGATGGATCGAAGAAGCCATCAAGCATTTCAGGGTCGTATTGCCCGACCAGCGCGGAACAGGACGCAGCTCACGCGTAAGCGGACGGAGCATCACGGCCCTGGGCGAACGGGCCAAGGCAGCAGGCGCCGATCCGGCACGTGCCCAAGCGGAATTCCTCAAGCGCCATCTGGCCTCATCCATCGTGCGCGACTTCGAATACCTGCGCCTCGTGGGCTTTGAAGGCAAGCCGTGGGTGACCCTGGGACAAAGCTATGGCGGGTTCCTCACGCTCACCTATCTCTCGCTTTTCCCCGAGGGCGTGGCGGCGAGTTTCACCTGCGGCGGCATCCCACACGTTCCCGCCAGCGCGTCGGAGGTATATGCCCATACCTTCCCGCGTATGGAAACCAAAACGAAGCAGTACTACGAGCGCTATCCCGAAGATAAGCAGCGCGTAAGCGTCCTCGCGGACGAGCTCGATGCCCAGCAGATCGCCCTCCTCGATGGCAGTCCCATGACCGTCGAGCGTCTGCAGCTCATGGGCAGCGATTTTGGCATGAAACCGAGTTTCGAGCGCATGCATTGGATCATCGACCATGCGTTTGAAGATGCCGACGGCGCGATCGACAACTTGGGAGACATGCCTCGCATATCGGACGATTTTTTGGCTTCGGCCTACGCCCGCACCTCTACGGTTTCGAACCCGCTGTACTGGACCCTTCAGGAGTTCATCTACGCCGACGGCGACACGATGCCCATCGGCTGGGCCGCAGCGGCCGAAAAGGCCAAGCGCCCCGCTTTCGACCCCATGGCGCGCCCGTTGATGTTCACCGGCGAAGCCATGTTCCCTTGGATGTTCGAGCAGATGCCCGAACTCATCCCCTTCAAACCAGCGATGGACCTGCTCATGCGAGACACCGCCTGGGACACCATCTACAACCCGCAGCGACTCGCCGCCAATACGGTTCCCCTGCAGGCATGTGTCTACTTCGATGACATGTATGTCGATTCCGGTATGCAGCTCGATACCCTCAGCCGCGTAGGCTCGTCGCACGCATGGGTCACCAACGAATTCGAGCACGACGGCCTGCATGGAACCGCCGTGTTCAAACACCTGTTTGAGGAGGCTCTCAACCGAGGCGATCTTTCCAAGCTGTTCTAGCAGATAGACATTCAGACGAGCCTAGGCACCAAGCCCGTTCCGAACGTTCGGCTTGCGTGCCCAGGCTCGCGTCGCAGGTCAGACAAGCAAACCCGACAAGCAAGCCCCGCTGCCAGGCTCAGCAGTCGGACTCCTATGCGAAAACCACCAGGTTATCGCGATGAATCGCCGGTTTATCGCCCAAAGCGGAAAGCAAGTGGTTGGCCGCGATTTCTTCTTGCCGGCGCCCCGCTGCCAAGCACAGGGTATCGCTATCGGCCTCCGCGATGCCACGCGCCAACACCATGCCGTCCACGCTGCACACATCCAAAATGTCGCCGGCGGCAAAACTACCCTCAACGTCCCTGATACCAACGGACAAAAGAGACGACCCACGCTTAAGCAACGCCTGGGCAGCACCCTCGTCGACCGTCACCTTGCCATGGGCCTTGTCACCCAACGCGATCCACAACTTGCGCGGCGCGATATCCAAACGCTCAGCGGGAGGATCGAACAGGGTTCCGACGCTTTCCCCTTCAGCCAGGCGCACGAGCGCGTCCTTTTCGGCGCCCGAACAGATAACGCTTTTGATACCAGCCGTCATAAGGATGCGGCTGGCGCGGATCTTGGTGATCATGCCGCCTGTGCCTACCGACGTCGACGAATCGCCCGCCGCCTCGATAATCGAACGGTCGATCTTCTCCACGCGCGGGATAAAACGCGCCGTGGGATCCGTTGACGGGTTTGCGGTATAGAGACCATCGATATCGGAAAGCGTCACGCACAGATCCGCCGAGACCAAACAGCTCACCAGAGCCGCCAACGTATCGTTATCGCCGAACTTGATCTCGGCAACCGAAACGGTATCGTTCTCGTTGATGACGGGCACCACGCCAAGTTCCACAAGACGCAAAAGGGCATCGCGCGCGTGAAGGTAGGACGAGCGGCGAGCCGTGTCATGACGTGTGAGCAGTACCAGCGAGGTGATGAGATCGCACGCACGGAATTCCTCGTCATATGCCGCCGAAAGAATGCATTGCCCAGCAGATGCACAGGCCTGCAGGCTCGGAAGGTCGCCTTTGGGCTTTCGATCGAAACCGAGAACGGGAAATCCGCACGCCATGGCGCCCGAGCTCACGACCACCAAGCGCCATCCCATGGTGCGCAGGTCGCGTGCTTGCTGGGCAAGCGCTGCGATAAACGGGTGGTTCACCACGCCGTCCTCGCCCACCACCGTGGAGGATCCGATCTTCACGACCATCGTCTTGTAGGTTTCAGCCGTTGCCGTCAACGTGTGCTCCCGCCCGTTTTACCTGTAGTGCCGTCTCGAGATGAAACGATATCGAGACGGCGTCCTTTTCAAAGTCAATACCAAAATGATAGCCGCTCGCAATCGGCCGCTATCACCGCGCGGCTCCTACTGCTTCCAGGGAAAGGCCGACGTGGCTGCCATGCTCTTGCGCACCAACTCATCGCGCACCTGCGCAAGACCCTGTTCCATGCCCACCACATAGGTCTGGGGGTAGAGGAAACGCTTAAACGCGGGATCGAGATGCTCAAGCGCGAAGGCGCAACGATCGCGCGCGGCCTCGATAGGCTCGCGCGGCTCGGTTGCCTCGCCGTTTCTCACGATGGGAACCAGGAGCTCGCGGTATTCAAGTTCAGACACATCGGTCACAAGGGCAGCGTCGTTCACGGCCACGAGCGTATTACCGCGTGCCGCGCCCTCGCCCGTCAGATATGCCTCGTCGTAGATCATGTCGCACACCGGCCCGCCAAAGCCGTCGTAATAGCGGCGCACACGCTGCACACCGGGGATGGTGCGCTTGTAGGGCTGCTCGGACAGCTTGACCACCGGCGTCCATGCCTCCGCACCCTCGGCACGGCGTGCCGCCAGTTTGTACACGCATCCCAATGCGGGCTGGTCATAGCAGGTGGCAAGCTTGGTTCCCACACCGAACGAATCGATGGGGGCGCCCTGGTCCAAAAGCGACTGAATGGTGTACTCGTCCAGATCGTTGGAAACCGAGATCTTCACATAGGGCAAGCCCTCGGCATCGAAGCGCGCACGCACGTACTTGGAAAGCTTGGACAGGTCTCCCGAGTCGATACGGATAGCGGCCAGGCGCTCGCCCGCGGCCTCCATCTCCTTGGCGACCGTGATGGCGTTCTCGCACCCTTCACGCACATCGTAGGTATCGATGAGAAGCGTGCAGTTTTTAGGGCTCGACTTGGCAAACGCCCGAAAAGCCTCGAGCTCGGACGAAAAGCTCATCACCCAGCTATGGGCATGGGTGCCGAATACCGGTATCCCGTAGCGCCTGCCCGCAAGCACGTTGGACGTCGACGAGCAGCCCGCAACGTAGCTTGCGCGTGCCACCGCAAGGCCGCCATCGGGGCCCTGCGCACGCCGCAAACCGAACTCAGCCACGGGACGGCCCTTTGCCGCTTGCACCACGCGAGCGGTCTTGGTTGCCGCAAGCGTCTGAAAGCCGATGATATTCAAAAGCGCTGTCTCGAGCAGCTGGCACTCGAGCGCAGGTCCGCAAACGCGCACCATCGGCTCACGTGGAAACACCAGCTCGCCCTCGGGGACGGCATCTATGTCGACCTTCGCCTTAAACCCGCGGAGATAGTCCAAAAACCCGGCTTTAAAGAGCTTGCCGCCGCCGGGTGCCTCCAAGGAGCCCAGGTATGCGACATCCTCTTCGGTGAAGCGCAGATTCTCCACCAATTCGGGAAGCTCCGCGGTACCGCACATGACGGCATAGGCGCTCCCAAACGGATGATCGCGATAGAACGCGGTAAAACATCCTTCCTCGTGAAGCTTTCCGCTCTCCCAAAGCCCCTGAGCCATCGTCAGTTCATAGAGGTCGGTGAGCATCGCTATATCGGTAGGATGCGAAACATCGGTAAGAGCCATACGACATCCTTTCATAGGTACCGGTGTGAAGCGCGTCTCGTGCTCCGTGCCCATCCCTAGAGCAGCAAAAGCCAAGGCGCGCCTGCGGTCGCAAGGCCGCTACAGAACAAAGAGATAGAGGCACATCACCACAACGGCGAGAAGGCAGACAACGATGATGGCCTTCTGCGCAGGTGGCATACCGGGAATATCGTCCTCGTCCAACTCGGAGGTAACCATACGTTGCGCGAACGTCTTTTCCCTCGGCTTGTCGTTCGAAGCTGCCGCCGATGCCGACTTGGATCCTCTCTTCGACGCAGACGTTTTGGACGCTTTCGGCTTTGCGGAAACCTCGGTATCCGCCGCGCTCGCAGCTTCCGCGGCGGCCTTCTCGGCACGCAAACGCCCCAGTTCCTCGCGCTCCCGTCGGGCACGCGCCGCCTCCTCGCGCGCGGCCTTCTCGGCACGCAGCTCCTCAAGCTCGGCGCGCTCCTCGTCCGTCAACGAGGCGCTCTTATCCTCTGCCATATGCAGACCTTCCTCATATGGATGGCTCTTAGGTGCGAGCCAAACGAATCCACAGCAGTATACCCGTATCGGGTTAGCACGGCGCAGGCACGATAACGATTTAAGCAAGGGAAACAGGGCGCGAACGCATGAGGCGAGCGCTAGGTTGCACGCCGGGCAGGCGGCCGCTCAAGAGCCCGCCGTTGCGATCCAAGCGCACGCGAAAGGTACTGGCGCACAAGATCGCGCCATAGAAAAACCGCCCCTCGCATCACGATAATGAACCCACCTCAACAAGGTGGGTGCCCTCATCGACCTTTCCAGCGTCCTTAACAAGGAAGGATACCTGTACTCGATACGACTGTGTGGGCTCCCTAAATAAACTCGACGGTTCACCCAGTTGCTCCGCGAGGGGCGGAATACCTATATAGTACGGCCAGCAAATGTGAGTTCCAGTCTTGACTTTACAAAAATCGTGACTGACGATTACAGCAAGCGTGTGTTTGCTTGGAGTCCCATGAAATCGAATCTTCTCAACAACCCAACTGCGTTGGACGCTTGTGAGCTTTGCCCGCGCAAGTGCGGCATCGCCCGCTCACAGGGTCTCGCCGGCACCTGCGGCAGCACCGACAAGCTCAAGGTGGCACGCGCGGCGCTGCACATGTGGGAAGAGCCTCCCATCTCGGGCGAGCGGGGGTCGGGGACCATCTTTTTCAGCGGCTGCTCGCTCAAATGCATCTACTGTCAAAACCACGAGATCTCGACGGGCAATTTCGGAATCGAGATCACACAGGAACGCCTCGCGCAGATTATGCTGGAACTACAGAGCCAAGGCGCGCACAACATCAACCTCGTCACCGCCACGCATTGGGCCCATCTTCTGCCGCGCGCGGTGGACGAAGCTCGTAAGCAGGGTCTCGATATCCCCATCGTCTACAACACCGGCGGATACGAGCGCACGGAAGCCATCAGCGCGCTCGACGGGATCGTTGACGTCTGGCTCACCGATTTCAAATACGCAAGCGAGGAACTGGGGCGAAGCCTTTCCCACGTCAGCAATTACCCTACCGTGGCAGAAAAGGCCCTTGCGGCAATGGTCAAGCAAGTTGAAGCCAACGGCGGCGAAATGCTCGATGACGACGGCATGATGCACCGCGGCATCATCGTGAGGCATCTGGTTCTTCCGGGCCATGCCGACGATTCGTGCCGCGTGCTCGATGCCGTATGGCGCATTGCGGGCGACGTACCCATATCGGTGATGAACCAGTACACCCCCAACGACGTGATGCGTGCCCAAGGCGGCGACCTGTCGCATGCCGTGTCCGATGAGGAATATGAGCGCGTGCTCGACCATGCGGACGACCTTGGTTTTACCACCATGTTCTGGCAGGAAGGCGGAGCCGTCAGCGAAAGCTTCACGCCCGCTTTCGACACCTCAGGGGTGCTGAGCGCGGCAGACGCTCCTATCGCCCCACGCTCAGCACAAAAATAGACGTTGACAGTCCCCGTCACTTCGCTAGAATAATCACTTGTCCTGGGGACGTAGCTCAGCTGGGAGAGCGCTGCCGTCGCATGGCAGAGGCCGAGGGTTCGATTCCCTTCGTCTCCACCACAGGATTTGCTAAGGCATCGACTTCGGTCGGTGCCTTTTTTCTTATCGATGTGGTTTTATGCGGGTGCGGGCAAAGCGGACTCCATCCGTTATCATAGGAACCTGTTGTAGAACATTTACAGGGCAAGCCCTGAGATTTTTGGCGGTACTTCTCTAGATGGATCTTCTGTTTCCATATTTCTGCGTGGCGCTTGCCGCCTTCCTTGCCACGTATATTTGCGTTCCCCTCGCCAAGAAGCTGGCCGTACGCGTGGACGCCGTAGATTACCCCTCAAAACGCCGCATCAACACCGTGCCCACGCCACGCTTAGGCGGACTCGCCGTCTTTGTCGGCCTCGTCGTCGCCTGCGCCGTTCAGGTACTCGGCACTTGGTATCTCGGCTGGCCTCCTGCCCTTATTTCGCATCCGTTGCTCACGATCGACTACCCCACGCTCGCGCTCTCGTTCGTGATCATCGTGGCAACGGGCGCAACCGACGACATCATCCAGCTCAAACCCAAGGCAAAACTCGCAGGGCAGCTCCTTGCCGCCGTGGTCGCCACCATGGGCGGACTCACCATCGGCAGCGTCGTCAATCCCTTCGAGCCGGGTGCCTACATCCAGCTCGGCTGGCTTGCCTACCCTATCACCATCGTCTATCTGGTTGCTTTCACCAACATCATCAACCTCATTGACGGTCTCGATGGCCTGGCCACGGGAATCACCGGCATCGCCGCCTTCAGCATGTTCACGTTCGCGCTCCTGGCGCATCGCAACGATGCGGCGGCGCTTGCCATCGCACTCGTCGGCGCCTGCCTCGCCTTCTTGCACTACAACTTCAACCCCGCGAGCATCTTCCTCGGCGACTCGGGCTCGCTGCAGCTGGGGTTTGCCCTGGGCGTCATCTCGCTTCTTAACGTAAGCCGTACCGCCGCGCTCACGTCCATGCTCATCCCGCTCATCGTGGCGGGTGTCCCCATCATAGATACGTTCAGTGCCATCGTACGCCGCCGCCGTGCGCACATAAGTATCGGCCAGGCCGATAAGGGGCATATCCACCATCGCCTTATACAAGAGGGCTATAACCAAAAACAGGCCGTGCTTCTGATCTACGCCTGGTGCATTTTGCTTTCGGCGGGTGCCGCGCTTATCAATCAGGTAAGCGTCTTTCTGCGTGTGATCATCTTCATCGTGCTTTTGGTGGGTTCCGCCTGGTTTGCCTTCAAGCTGCACCTCTTTGAGCCCGTATTGCTGCACCACTACAATCCCGACACCCGCAAAGACGAAATCGTCACTCCCGATGACCCCGCTTTCGCCGAAGAGGAAAAGGCGGCTCAAGAGGAGCGCGAGGAGCGCATCGAGAAGTTCAAATCGCACCTGTAGGTTCGAGCTATCCCCTGGCTGTAAAACCGCGCCCTCGTCACACGGATAACCCTAATGTCTATAATCTGTGGGCAGCATCATCTACTGCCCGAACAATCGAGGAGAAATCATGCCCAACGAAAACAGCTACGAGGTCGCCCTCAAGAAGTCCGATGCCATCCGCGCCGACCTGGAGCTGCACCCCGAGAAATACACCATGCTCACCGGCGACCGTCCCACCGGGCGCTTGCACCTGGGTCACTACTTCGGCACGCTCAAAGGCCGTGTGGAGCTGCAGAACAAGGGCTGCCGCACCAACGTACTCATCGCCGACTACCAGGTGATCACCGACCGCGATACCACCGCCAACATTCAGGACAACGTGTACAACATGGTCATGGACTACCTTGCCTGCGGTCTCGATCCCGACAAGACCATGATCTACACGCATTCCGCGGTGCCTGCCGCCAACCAGCTCATGCTGCCGTTCCTCTCGCTCGTAAGCGAGGCGGAACTCCTGCGCAACCCCACCGTCAAGGCCGAGCAGGAGGCGTCGGGGCACGAGCTCACGGGGCTTCTTCTCACCTATCCCGTACACCAGGCCTGCGACATCCTTTTCTGCAAGGGCAACGTGGTGCCCGTCGGTCGCGATCAGCTGCCGCATATCGAGCTCACGCGCACCATCGCCCGCCGCTTCAACAACCGCTACGGCAAGGTGTTCCCCGAAGTTGACGCACTGCTTTCCGAGACACCGCTTTTGCCCGGCCTCGATGGGCGCAAGATGTCCAAGAGCTACGGCAACGGCATCTTCATCTCCATGACGCCCGAGGAGACCGCAAAGCGCATCAAGAAGAGCCAGACCGACTCCGAGCGCAACATCACCTTCGATCCCGAGAATCGCCCTGGCGTGTCGGGTCTGCTCTCCACCGCTGCCATCTGCACTGGCCGCTCTGAGGTCGAGATCGCCGACGAGATCGGCATGGGCGGCTCGGGCGCGCTCAAGAAGTATGTCACCGAGGCCGTGAACGGCTACTTTGAGCCCATCCGCGAGCGCCGTCACCAGTTTGAAAACGACCTCGACTACGTTAAGGACGTCCTCGCCGAGGGCAACCGCAAGGCAAACGAGATCGCCGAGGCAACACTCAACGAAGTGCGTGAAGCCATGGGGATGGTGTATTAGGCAAAATAGCGCACTGAGCGCAGGAGCTCCTTCAGCGACGTTGAGCCGTCCGCTCGCCGCAATAATCTCAAATAAACTCTGCTGCCGACCTCCGAACGGGGGTCGGCATTTTACTATGGCAGCATCGCCTGTAGCACAATAAGAAAGAAGGACACCATGGCCGGAGTTGCCTTTTGCACCTGCGATGACGAGGAATGCCCCTTTAGGCCCGATAAACACGACAGGGGCTGCACGCCCTGCATCGCAAAGAACCTTCGCGAGCACGAGATCCCGACATGCCTCTTCTTTGCCATCTCACCCAAACGCCTTAAGGCAGATGCCGACGAGTGGTCTTGGCAGGCATTCGCGCGTCACGTTGAGCATTATCTAGGCAGCGACAGCCCGCGCATTCCCGCTGGCGAAAACGCCCCAGAAGGCCTTAACAAGTGCTGTGGATGCAAGAAGAACACGCATTCCGAATAAAGGCTCCAACACGCACGACGCGTTCACTCCCCTAGTCTTGGCATCAAACTAAACGCTGAATCCGAAGCGCCCAACCAAATTCCCTCAACAGGAGAAAGCCCCGCTGGTTTTACAACCGACGGGGCTTTCTCCTGAAGTACACCGTTGAATCGCACAGAGGGGAGGGATGCGAATCAAACTCGACGATGCAGGTTTTTTCATCGCCTGTTACCTGCTCCGTCGCTGAATTAAATATAGTCAACCTATGCTAACTTTCAAAGTAAAAGTTAGCCGCTTCACACTCTCTTCATAAGTTAGCCAAGGCTTACGTTTTACGAAGGCAATGCTTATTTCGTTTTCAAACGCGCTGCGGAGGGAGTGAGGCAAAGGCATGCAAATTACTCCTGCTCCCGCTCCGGCTCCCCCTTCCCCACTTGTTCAAGCGGCATCCACGGCATATTCCGGCGTTCTTACTCTCCTATCGGTGCGGCTATGCCAGACATAAGAAAAGCGGGCTGAGACATACATCTCAACCCGCTTACAGCTAGAAGAGCTTACGGATCAATGCGTTAGCTACGCGAGTAGGTAATACGAGGATCCTTCTTAGCCGAAACTTCCACGCCGTTCTGAACCGCAGTTGCCTTGCCGTCAATGCTTACATTCCAATAGGTACCCTCGTACACACCGGGATACAAATCGTAAGCAAGGGAGCTATCGCCGGTAGGCACCCAAGAATACAGACCGCTCGTGTCGATCGTCGCGTTCTCGGAATCGAGGTTATACACACCGAAGCCATAGAACTCGCAACGCGTGACCCACTGGCCGTTGTTGATGGCGTTCCACCACTTGGTGAACCACCAGCTTCCCTGCCATGCACGGGCAATGGAGGCATAGTACTCAACATCGACAACATAGAGCAGCTGGTTGGTCTTAAACTCATTGGTCTTGTAGTTGTAGACCGTACCGTAGCGACAAGCTGAGTGGAAGTTGCTGTCCAATTCGCGATCGGAGAATTTTTTAACCTCAGAATCGTTGCTCACAACGACCCAATCGTTGGAATCTTGGATACGCGTACCGATGTCCCCCGGAAGGATGCGCACATCCTTGGTAGATCCGAGCTCGTTAAAATAGCTTTCCCTGAGCGCCTGAGTGTACGCGCCATAAGGAACAGAAGAGCTCTCGCGATAGGTGCCGTCGTTCTTGAAGGGATAGGCATACCTCCAACCAACGCTGGTAAGAATGTATTTCCAGTTCTGGTTCTCGGATGCAGAGCCATCCAGCATCTTATAGGCATCGCTGCCCGTAGCATCACCATCGAAAACGCCCGTCATACCAGCAGCACGAAGCTTGTAAAGGTTCGACTGGTTTTCCCACTTGTCCTGCGCTACTGAGAACTTGTAGTTGGTGGAAGGAGCGGTATTGATGGCCTTGAAGCCCAATGCCTGCAGTTCCTCATCGATATTCACCACACCACGGTAGGTGGTCTTGCCGTTCTCGTCAGTTTCAGCTACCTGAGGAAGGAACGCCGAAGGCATGTTGGAGAGGCGTGAATACATCACCTTGAGCTGCGCCTCGCTGAAGGTGGAATTAGCCTGCCACTTAGACTCATTAGCGGGCGCCATAACCTTAGACGAATCGAAATGCGCGCCCTTGTTATTACCGCCACCATTGTTGGAGTTCATCGTAAACGTCTGAGCAAAGCAAGATTTGTCATAAGCTGCGATACGCGCGAAGTTGCTTGTCGAGTAAGACGTGAAGTTACCCGTGGTCGAACCATCGGCAGAAACCAGAAGCTCGTCCTTACCATCATTGTTTTCGACGGCGCGCTTAGTAGTCGCGGACTCCTTGTGGTAGATGTCGATGATCTCATCGATCGTCTTGTCAGGGTAGGCAGCCTTTGCCTTGTCGGCATCGAAAACGGTACCACTCTCGGTTACGGTTTCTCCGTCTTCACCGGTCGTAGAGTCAACAGGGAACTCTTTGGCGAGCTCGTCCCAATCGTACGTACCGGAACATTTCTCGGTAAATTTATCAGTACGCTCGGCAAGCTCCTTGATGCTGCTGTTTACGCTTTCGAGCAGCAACTCCTTTTGATCATCATTCAAAGACGAGTCATGATTGATGTTGTACACCTTAAGTGCGAGCTCAGCGTTCATGACCATGGAGCCGTTAAGCCACATCTGCATGGCACGGGCAAGGAAGAGCTGCTTTACGCCATACGTTTCCGATTGCCAGTTGAAGAGTGTGTCGACATAGTCGAAATAGCTCGTGATCACATCGGTATCGCCCGCGTTGTTCATGCAAGCCATCGAATACAGGTCACTCATAGCAGCAGAGGCATTGGCGCCGACGCCAGCGTTAACGGCCTTGTTGTTGGCCTCGCTTACAAACGTCTCCACCAGTTTGCGCGCGCCTTCAGGCATGTTCTCGATAGGTGTTCCAAGACTGCACTTTTCAGCGGTCTCCTTGTGCGCATCATCGAGTACCGGATACTTTGCAAGTCGCGTCTGGAGACTTGATACAAGCGAAGTAATGGTGCTATCGCCCAGGTAGTTCTGTAGACGATTGACGTCCGCAGCCTTAAGACTATACGACAGCTTGGCATCGATCGAGCGCATGGTGATGGTCATCATCTCTTGGCTCGTGCTCAGCTTATCGATCTTGGCATCGATGACGTTGAGCTTCTCCATGAGCTCATTGGTGGTATAGACCTTCTCGGTAGCCTTGGGAATCAGGTGGTCGAGAAGCGTACCCACCAGGCCGGCAACCGACGTGAGCTTCAACAGGTCAGAGGGATTACTGCTCTTGAGATACGCCTTGATGGCCTCGGATACCGCCTTGTAAATAGCCTGGCAGTCCGAGAAAGCCTGCTTAGCCGTATCCACCGCTTCGCTGTTGATGACTTCTTTAACCTCATCGACGATCTCGTTCGACAGCTTCTTGACGTTATCGGTCGAAGTGCCGCTGAGCTTATTGCTCGCCTTAAGGGAAGCCGTGCTGGAATCGGAGCTCGAAGTAAAGAGCGCATCATAGAACGACGCACCGTTGAGCACCTGTACCGTCGTGCCCTCCTCGGGCACGCCGAAGGCGTTGGTGCTGCCGTTGCTCATGGTGAGATCGATGCCGCTAATGTAGGTGTACAGGGCATTAAGCTTCTCAGCTTCCGTGGATGCACCCGCGGCCTCGATGGTTTGATTGAAATCATCGTTGGAAACGGTCACCGTGAACTTGGCCACGTTATCTTCGGGGCTCGCCACCGAAGGCGCGCCGTCCCCTTGGATAGTCTGATCAGCCGTGGTGAACAGCCCATTGGACGTTGGGTCCTCGCCAAGATTGGTGGTGACGTCTTTCCTCGAGACGGCAAAGGTGGTGTTGTCCTTAAGATCGACGTCGGCAAGCTTATCGGTGCCGGTAAGATCGTCCGTGCCGATCACCGATGCGAGATACGTGATGGTCGTGGAGTTGCCTTCGGTCTTATAGCCGGAGGCCCACATCAGGGCGACCGGGTTGCTCTCGGCATAGGTAAAGCCGGTCTCGTCGTTATCGGACACACCCTGCGGATATGCCGTGATCTCGAAGGAGTTGGACGTGAGCGCGCCACCCAGCTTCACGCCGTCTTTAAGCGCGGAGATAAAGGCGTTGTATGCCTCGTCGCCCGACTTGCCCTTCACCTCAAAGGTGATCCAGTAGTTCTCGTCAAGCTGACTGGCCGCAACAGGCACGATATTCGCATCGGAGACCGAGATCTGCTTGAGCTGATCGGCCTCGTTAACCCAACGATAGGTAAAGCCCGGATCGTCATCGAGCGTGTACTCTTTGTTCTCGGTCTTGCCCTCGCTGTTGACCCAGGTCTTGCTGATCTGGTCGTAGTACTTGGAATCGGAGCGCACCGGCAGGCCGATGTTGAAGCCATCGTAGGTGATGGGAATCGTGAAGCGATTGTCGCCATCCCAATAATTGCCCGTCGCCTCAAACACATGCGAGCTGCTGTCTTTGCCGATCTTCTTGGTGCTATCGAGATCGGGGATAGTCGCCACCGGATCGGTGAACGTCACGCAGGCCATGCCCGTCGAGTTCTTGTTGATGTCGCCGCTCTTCTTGAACGAACCGGCTTTAAAGGTGATGTAGCCGTACTCGGTGCCCGAAGCATCAGAGTCAGGGATATTATCGACTGCCACATACAGCTCGTAGTGGATGTTGTCATCGCTGTCGACGTTGTTCTGAGCGTACTCGTCGTCGGCATTGGTCTGCACCGAATAGCAGGTGCCACGGATCGTAGCACCCTCGAGTGCACCGGAGAGCTCGAGCTTGCTGGAATCGAACTTCTCAACACCATCGGCGGCGTCGTCGGGGACCTCCTCGTTGTTCTTGATGGCCTCTTCGATGTCGTCCGTATCATCGGTGCCTGCGAAGGGCGTGGTGGACTCGAGCACGATCGTGGTGCTCGTAGTGTGCTTGGCAATCGACTCGGAGGCATCGACGGTCACGGAGCTGCTCGTCTCGTGGTTGCCCTCAACCAGGCAGCTCGCCGTGGTCTTGATGGAGAGGGACTCACCGTTAGCCGTGGTCTTGAGCGTGGTGGAGGCGGTAGCGGTCTCCATGTTCTCACTGGCCTTCGCATCGCCCGAACCATCGGAGATGTCGTCGGTGGCATCCTCTTCCTCGCTGGCGGACGCGCTCACGCCGGCATCATCGGCAAAGGTCTGGATGGCCTGAACGGGGAGCGTCATCGTGACCATGAGTGCGGCGAGGATGATGACCATAGTACCCTTGAAGCGAAGCTTGTGGGCAGCCCAGATGAACATGAGCGCGGCCACCAGCAGCAGCGCGGCGACGGCGATCTTGGGGAAGTCGCCCGTGCGGGGCATGGAGCCCTTCTTGCCCGTGTTCTTGCTGGCATCTTCGGTGGTGGACTTCTTATCCGTCTTATCCGTGTTGGTTGCGGACGAGTCCTTCTCGATGATGGCGGTGGTGCTCACCGAATCGCCGTCGGCGGTCTTTTTGGCCTCGGATTTGGTGGAACCGCTGACGAGCTTCCAGCCGCTAGGGATCTCAAAGGACACCTGGTGCCCGGTGAGTCCGACATCGGATTTGTTCTCGCTCGTAGCGGTGATCTTGACCTGACCTTCAGGCAGGTCATCGGTGCTCGAGGTGATCGAGACAGGGATCATCTCGAGCGTGACGGCTTCCATGTCCTCGGTGTCATCGGCGTGCGCCGCAACGGGCGCTCCCAATGCCACCACAGCACATAGCAGCAACGCCAGGGAGAGCAGATACGCCCCGAAGCGCTTCCACCCACCCGTTCCCGGTAGTCGTCTTTGACTGTGCATAGAGGTTCCTTTCCCTCAATAAAGTTGCTAAAAGTCTACCTTAATCGGAGCTTAAGCTTTACGACGCATTTGGCGATTAACGTAATGGATTCGTAAGCGGTGCCAATTGTTGGCTCACGCCTCAAATAACCCTGTTTCGCTGCATGTTTTAGAAGGATATTGCTTGTCATCGGGTTTACTATTGGTTGAAATATCTACCGCTCTGCATACCTCAAAGAACGCTTGCTTTTTGTCGGGGCTTTCAAAGCAGCGCGGTACCCATCACCGAACATTGGAGCTGCCCATGTCCGATTGTTGCAATCCACATCCCTCGTCCGACCGCCTCGATCAAGAAGAGGACAACAAGCCTTCCGCACTTTCCCTTGACGTGACCCGCCGTGATTTTCTGCAGATCGCAGGCGCGGGCGCTCTTGCCTCGGCCGCGCTTCCGGCGGCAGCATTCGCTGAAGGCGACACCGATGGTCAAGACGACGGTGCCACCGACGGCGAAAACGGCGAAGGCGACACCGACGGAGTCGATTCCAACGAGGGCTGGCACTCGTTCACCTTCCTCGATCACGACGAGATCACCTCGAAGTTCTACTTCGACGATTCCCTGTTCGACGATTCGGCCTTTACGTACAACCCCTCGCTCTCGAACTTTGCCTGCTCCTTTGCCGCCGCGAGTTTCGGTGCCTACAACAAAGTCGACGCCTATGCCGAAAACGACGCCGCGAAGAATGTGCGCGCCCTTTTTGAAGAACTTGGCATGCAAGACGCTGAGTTTTGCGATTACGACAAGAAGACCTCACGTGACACTATCGGTAGCGCCGTCGCGCACACGCGCATAGAGACCGCCAACGGCGCTGAAAAAGAGCGTGTTCACCTGATCATGGTGAGCCTACGCGGCGGATACTACTTCCTCGAGTGGGCCGGCAACATGCTTTTGGGAGCCTCGGGCGATCACCAGGGTTTCACCATCGCCGCAACGCAGGTTGTCGCGCGCATCAAGGACTACGTCAAAACCTACAACCTCACCGGTAAAGCCAAGGTCCTTTTGGTCGGATACTCGCGCTCGGGTGCAACCGCCAACCTCGCCGCCGGCACCATGCTACGCGAGGCCGCCAAAGCGGGCGCCGCTTACGACGCCGAAACGGGCTACGACCTCTCGTGTCTGTTCGGCGATGAAGGGATCTCACTTGCGCAAAGCGACCTCTACGTCTACAGCTTTGAGCCGCCTGCGCCGCGCTACACCCTCAACGACACCGACGCCGTCATCGCCAAGCAGGCGCACGGCTTTGACAACATCCATTGTTTCGTAAACCCCTGTGACCCCGTACCCATGGTAACGCCCGCGATCTGGGACTTTGACCGCTTTGGTGACGATTATCTGCTGCCCGCTCCGCTTGATAGCTCGTATGCGCTTGCACGCAAGGCCATGCAGGAACGCTACGACTTGCTCAAATCGACCCTCAAATACTCCGTCGACGAGTTCAAACAGGGTCCCGCTAATATCTTCATGCGCGACCTCGTCAACAAACTCGCGCAGGAGCTGTTTGTGAGCCGCACTGAATACTATGCCAAGTATCAGGATGGCGCGGTCTGCGGCATGGAGGACTACTACTCCGGCACCATCAACAAAGAACTGCTCGTTAAGGCTTGGAATCTCTTCGTGGACTGGGTGCTGGGCGCCGATATCGATGCCGAGCACGATGACATGGTCAACAACAGCTCGCTGCCCAAGTGGCTCGCAGAGACGAAATTCTACGCCTACAAGTACGCCGTCGTTGCAGCACGTATGGCAAAGCTGCTGATAACCAAGGTGATTGCCAACAGCACATCGGGCACCGCCGCCTGCAAGGCCATCGTTTCGACCTATGTAGGGTATCTCAAAGAAGCCGGTATGCCTTGGACCGAAACGGAGCAGAAGCTCTTCGGTATGCTCGAAGAGCGCTCGTACGACATCCTGCGCTTTTTGCTTAAAAACCCCTCGCTCGTCATGGTCGTGCCCGCGCTGAGCAGCTTCATAGAATCCCTCACGCAGTTCAAGAAGCTCGATATTAAGGGCGGGCTCATCAACGGCGACCTGGGCCGTGCCACGAGCTCGCATCATCCGGTAGCCGCAATCGCTTGGACGCAATCGCTCGACCCCCACTTCAACGCCGAGCTTGCCGCTCAGACCGTTGGTCTCACCGACAATGCGGACCCCAACGAGGGCACTCCCCTTACCGGTCATCGCGAGCTGGTGGTTATGGGCATGGTGTCAGTGGACCTTCTCACCACCGATACCGTGTATCACCTGTTTGTCGATGGCGAGCCCCAAGATCTTGAGGATGCGCCTGTCATGTTCGGCCTCGATCCCGACTGCAGCATGCGCATGTACCTCAACGAGGGCGACGACTTCCTCTTCAACGTGACCGCTGCCGCCGGCAAGAGCTTCACCGTGACCGCCATGACGTTCAACCCCGAAGAGACCGTACCCACGAGTGTCACCTCATTTGCCGACATCGCCCCCGAGGAAGAAAGCACCTTTGGCATCACCGTGCACGAGGACGGCATGGGGCTTCAGTACGAGGGTTCGAGCTTGCTCGCCGCTCCCTCAACGGGTTCGGACGTGCCCTGGGACGAAGAAGCCAGCAAGGACGTCAGCGGCGAGGGAACTCAGTATCAGATCGACGCCGATACCGCCGACTTCTCGCAGGGCCTGGTGCTCGGCGGCGGCAGCCGCATCAACGGCGAGTACTGCCTGCTCTTTGCCTACCCGCTGGACGGCTACGAGTTTGACTACTGGACCCTCGACGGCACCAAGGTCGAAGACGAGCCCGAGACGCACACGATCGACGAGTCGACCAACGAAACCATGACGGTCTATGCGCTCTACACCGATAACGACCACAAGGTGGTTGCGCACTTTAAGAAGCGCGAACAGGAGAGCGGTGACAAGGGCAACTCGGGCACCACTCCGACGACCCCCACGACCCCCGCGGCGTCGACCGAGACCAAAGATTCCGACACCGCCAAGAAGACAGGCAAGGGCAGCCTCCCCAGGACGGGTGACAACACGATGGCAGCCGTCGCCGCCGTCACCGCTGTCGGTGTTGCCGCAGCCGCTGCCGGAACCTGCGCTGCCAACGAAGAGTAATCGCCAAGGAGCGCAAGTCCACGCAAGCGCCCACCTAACCGAGCGCACCCGCCCAACTGGGCAGAGGCGCCCAACTGGGCATACGCACCTGGAACCGCAAAGCACAAAGGGGACCGAAGCCGAGCTTCGGTCCCCTATTTTGTAGCCGCGATCTTTGTCGCGCTCCTTTGAAACCATGGGGCAGCTCAAGGCTCGCGCTTCTAGACCTTCGCTTCTAAGCTTTCGCCTTCCTGCTCTTTATAACGAAGGCAGCCACGCAAAGGATAATCAGGGGCACATACGTGACGAACTCGTTAATCAGGCTGTTCACGCCCGTCAGCGACTGATCGCTCAAAAAGATAGTCGCGCTGCGAATGCGGCTGTTGGGAGACGAGATGAGCACGCACGCTGTGATGTTATTGATGACATGGATGACACACCCGGGCAGGCAGCTTCCAAACGCTATATCGAGCATGTACCACAGAAACGCCGAGATGAAATAGGTGCTCGACATGGCCACGGTCAAAAAGACACTCTCTTGAGACGTGACCTCGGGATTAAGCAGGTGCGCACCCATGAAGAGCAGGCTCACCGCAACGCCACCGATGATGCAGGGCACGGTAGGGCGAAGTTCATCGCCGCACGTGGCGCGAAGCATCACGCCGCGGAACATAACCTCTTCCCAGGTGGTCTGCATCCAAATGAGCGCAACGGCGATTAGGATGTTGACCAAAATAGGAGCGATACCGATGTCGTTAAGACGCGATTCGCCGGTATCGGGAAACACGAACATCGAAGCGACGAACTCCACGATCCAGCAGGCCAGCACGATCAGGGCCACGCGCAGGTCAAACGAGCCGTTCCGTCCAAAAATCAGGTCGTGCATGGACGTCTTGCAGATGCGCTTGAGGATGATGCCGAGCACCACGAAGCTGACCGCAAAGCCGCCGAAGGTGCTTACCAACTCGGGCACCCATGCCCACTCACCCGTAAGCGGCAGACACGCTTTAAGGATGGCGCCCGCAACACCGCTCACAACCTCGGATACCAAATAGCCGATCACGAAAAACTTGATCCAACTTTTAGTGGGAGCCTCATTGGGCTCCCACTGCGCTGCATCTATAGATTTATCTTTGGTCATATATAAGGACCCCTTCCCACCGTGTCGGAGAGAGATCCTCTCCGCTTGCGCCATTCTACAGCAGAATACTCTCTACCAGGCATGTCACCTAGCTGAACGTAAGCGTTAAGAGATGCGATTTTATTACTCCGTGGGTTCGTTATAATAGGAACCCGAATGCAACACCCAAGCCTCTTCGACTTCGGCAATGTAGACGGTATGGTAATCGTGCTTTGGGTAGACCTCGGCATCTATATCCTTATCTATGAACTTCTCAGGGTCGATCTCGCTTTCGTAGATCTTCCGGCACACCAGAATCAACTCGGCCTGCCCGTACGCCGTGGAACCGCCAAGTTCAATAGGATCAAAACCGACCTCGGCCACCTTATCGGTATCGCGCCCGCTCTTGGTGCCGAGGATTCCAAGCGCTCTTTTATGCTCGCTACCATAGAACGAGACGGTGAAGCGGTCGTTGGCGTCGACGAACTGCTTGGTGTAACGCTGTGGACGGATGTAGACCGTCGCTACCGGGCGGCCCCATAGCGTGCCGAGGCCTCCCCACCCGATAGTCATGGTATTGGAGTGCTCGGGCGTACCCGCCGTAACGAGTGCCCAATCTTTTGCGAAGTTCGTAAACGGATGCGCTTGGACCTCGCTCAGAGGTACTTTGATGAGAGGCATAACAATCCTTCCATTGATGCGTTTGAAACAGGTTGTGCCTGTATACCCCAATGTGCACGATCCGTTTCAAACGTTTTTGGAAGCGGCATGCCCGAGAGGATCTGCACGCACGGAAATCTACGCTGATGCAGACACCGCTTGCTGCAACCTAAGTTGCGCGGACCTACGCTTACGATTTGAAAAAAGCGAGCGCGATGGCACCGGGACCTACATGCGTGCCGATGGTCGCTCCGATCAGATGCACCGGCAACTCATCGACACCGTGACCTTCCCAAAGCGCGGCACTGTCGGCAATGTATTTATCGAGCAACTTACGCGAAAGCCCCGTGTAGCCCAACGCCAACGGACGCGAAAAATCGATACCAGCAGCCTGCTCCACCTGCTGATTGAGCAGGTTGCGACCATTTTTAGACCCGCGCGCCTTGCCAAGCATGACGATCCTTCCATCGTCCACCGCAACCACGGGCTTTACCGAGAGAAACTCCCCCACCGCCCCGGCCGCCGCGGAGATGCGCCCACCGCGGCGCAGATACTCAAGGGTATCGAGCAAGCCGATCACCTCAACCTCCTCGCGCACGCGCTCGATTTCCCGCGCTATGGTCTCGGCTGACATGCCCTCATCCGCAAGACGGAGGGCATACTCGACCAAGACGCGCTCGCCCAGCGTGACGTTATTGGAATCAACCACAAAGATGTCGCCGCCCGGCGCCTCGGCTAGAGCGGTGCAAGCGCTTTGATGCGTCCCCGACAGCTTCGCGCCGACGGTGATCACCACGGCATCGCTCCCCTCGGCGCGCACGCGAGCATACGCCTCACTAAAGGCATAGGGGTTGACCTGCCCTGTTTTAGGAAGCTCGTCGCTCTCGATGAGCATCTCATAAAAACGCGCTCGGGTTATGTCGACTCCGTCCCGATACGTACGTGTGCCGAACGTGATGGAAAGCGGAAGCACCTCGAGAAGCGGATGCTCGGAAGCCAACATGTCGCTTGCGGAGTCGGTGATGATCTTAACGGTCATGAGTGTCCTTATCTATACGATATTTGTTTACCTATCAACATCTAAGAGCGAGGGAACTCCCCAAGGTAGCGGCAGTAAAGCCCTATTCCCTAGAAAGCCCCTTGAGACATTGCAGCACCTGCGTCAACGAGGTGTACATTTGATTGCGCTCGGAATCGGTCTGCGCGGCCGAAACGCTCTTCATGACGAACCCGATACGTTCGTTTGCCGCGGCTGCCGCCTTGCGCCCCTGGGCGGTAAGCGTCACCGGCGCTCGGTACTGCGCGGAGTCGCCGGACCCCTCGCCCACCTTGACGAAGCCCTCGCGCTCCATGCGCGCAAGCGTGCGCGAAACCGCCGCGCGCGTGCAGCCGGAGGCGCGCGCCAGATCGGCACCCGTCAAACCGGCGTCCGACTGACCCAGGTAGTAAAGCACCATGATGTCGGCCCCCTGCAACCCCAATTTGGCGCTCTCGGTTGCCTTGATGCGCTGCACCTCTTTTGCCAGCGCCGAGATAGTTCCCACGAACTCCTCGAAGCGCTCTTCATCGGTCTGCGGATGCGAGACGGGCTCCTTACGCTGCACGCGATTCTCCTTGTCGGCGGTCACCGTGTTAACGGGTAAACATGATACGGAAGAAGCAGACGTTTGCAAGCAAAGTTGTTACCTACGTAACATCTACAAAGCCTTAAAAAGCGGGTGCCGAGCAATGTCGGCACCCGCATACCGCTATCTAAAGTCGACCCAACAGGCCCAAACCGCGTCGCCGCGTATTCGCCATGGCCATGGCGTGCGGACCTGCATCCTTCACCTCTTGCGGCAGATGAGAATACTTTTTCTCGAAGTTCTCCTCAAACATAGCCGCGAGGTTATGCGCTGCCTCGTCATAGCGCGCCGCACTCTGCCAGTACTGGCGCGGCACCAAGATACCATCGGGAACACCGTGACACGTGGTAGGGATATCCACGTTGAAGACCTCGTCATGCACGAACTCGGCGTCCTCGATCGTGCCGTCGAGCGCGCGGGCAACAAGGGCGCGCGTATAGGCCAGTTCGATGCGTCGACCCACACCGTAGCCACCGCCGATCCAACCCGTGTTGACCAGATACACGCGCGTGCGCCCGTCGCTGATGCGCTCACCGAGCATCTTGGCGTAGACCATAGGATCGAGCGGCATAAACGGCTCGCCGAACAGGGACGAAAACGTCGGCGTCGGCTCCACGATGCCGACCTCGGTACCGGCGACTTTAGCGGTAAAGCCGGTGACGAAATGATACATGGCCGCTTGCTCGGAGAGACGCGAGATGGGCGGCAGCACACCGAAGGCGTCGCATGTCAGGAAAAGCACTACGCTGGGAACGGTGCCCATGCCCTTGCTCCACGCGTTGGGGATATGCTCGACGGGATACGCCGCACGGGTGTTACGTGTGAGCGAGGTGTCGTGATAATCGGGCGTACGTCCATCATCGAGTACCACGTTCTCGCACAGACTGCCGAAACGCACCGCGTTGAAGATCTCGGGTTCGTGGAACGAATCGAGTCCCTCGCACTTTGCGTAGCATCCGCCCTCGATATTGAAGATGCCCATATCGGACCAACCGTGCTCGTCGTCACCGATAAGGAGGCGCGTGGGGTTGGCCGACAGCGTGGTCTTACCCGTACCCGAGAGTCCGAAGAACACCGCGGTCTCGTGCGTGACGGGATCCATGCTCGCAGAGCAATGCATGGGCAGCACGTCATCCTCGATAGGAAGCAGATAGTTCATAACCGAGAAGATGGACTTCTTGATCTCGCCGGAATAGCCGGTACCGGCAACGATGATGACGCGCTCGGCAAAGTTGATGAGCACCGCGGCATCGGAGTTGACGCCGTCGCGCTCGGGATCGGGATGATAGCCCGGAGCCGCAAGCACGCAGAAATCGGGCTCACCGTAGCGCGCCATCTCGCGCGGCAGAGGGCGCACGAGCATCTGCTTGATGAAAAGCGCCTGCGACGCGCGCTCGCAGGCCACCATGAACTTGCGTGAATGGTTACGGTCGGCACCTGCCATGCCGCGCACCACAAACAGGTCGCGCTCACTCAGGTAAGCGGCGACGGCATCGCGGATGGCCTCATAGCGTTCTTGGCTGATAGGCGCGTTGACGTTACCCCAGGCGATCTTGTCGTGCACATCAGGCGTGTCGACGATAAAACGATCGTTAGGAGAACGCCCCGTACGCTCGCCCGTCTCGATGGAAAGCGCACCGTTGGACGCAAGCTCGCCTTCTTGGCGCGCGAGCGCATGCTCCACCAAAGCCGCAGGCGGCAAATCGACATAGAGCGTATGAGCGTCGGACTCCGCGGCCACGCCCAGCGTGGCCAAGATCTCGGATACTCCGTTGTTTGACATTGTTCCTCCTTGCGGGCACGTGCTCTATGGACGCGCACGATCTAGAGCCGATAGCGCCGAGCCCCTCTCGTCAAAGCCTTGACACCGATGAAAGCCCGCGCGCTTTAGTTACATAAAGCGTGTGATACCCCACCGAGTGCCCTAAAAGAAAAACGACCGCTCACCAATCGGCAAACGGTCGCGAAGAAACAATGCTGGAACGACGGGGCTTACAGCGCAAGCCCGCAGCCCAAGAAACCAAGTGCACTCATGAGCACCAAAAAGACGATGCCATACGGCAGGATCGCACCCAGAAGCTCAGCGTCTTTGCCACGCACGTGCACAGCAGCGAGGCCGATGGCGAGCGTCTGCGGCGAGAGCATCTTGCCGGCAGCAACGCCAAGCGAGTTGAGCGCCACCATCCAATAGGGATTGATGTCGAGCGCTTCGGCGGCCTGGCTCTGAATGGGTCCGAAGAGCATGCCCGAGCTGGTACCGGAGCCGGTGACGAAGGTTCCCACGGCGCCGATCCACGGTGCGATAAGCGGATAGGCGCCGCCCGCCACACCGATGCAAAAGGCACTGATCGACGAGATCATGCCTGCATAGCCCATAACCTTGGCACACGCGAGCACCGAAAGCATGGTGATGATCGTGGGCATCATCTGCTTGACCGTAGCCTTAAGGACCTCACCCATAACGGAGAAGCTCGCGCCCTGAATCCGACCACCCACGAACGCGGCGATGAAGATCCATACGCCCGGCGTGTTGATCCACGAAAACGTGAGTGTATTGGGATGGCTGCCGTCATAGACCTGCACATGCGAGGCGATGGGCGCGAGCTCGTCGTGGATCCAGGGGACGAGGCTCGAGGTGCCCAAAAGCAGCACGAAGATAAGGATGAAGCAGCTCCATGCCTTGAGGGCGCCCTTGAGCGTCACGGCCTCGCCGGCATCGATGCGCATGTGGAACCGCTCGGAAAGGTGCCCGCTCTTCTCGGCATTGAGGGAAAGCGCCGCCGTTACGGCAAGCGACGCGATGGAGCCGACGACCACGGCGAGCTCGGCGCCCACGAAATAGGCCACCACAAGCGATGCCGCCACAAACGAGATGCCAGACGCGAGGGCGATGACCCATACACCCTGCAGGCGCTCGGCGAGCGACGGCATATTTCCTTCGGCATCTTTAATGCGACCCGCCACGAGTACGATGAGCACGGGCGCCGCCACGAAAAACGGCGCCAGCTGCACAAGCTGCACAAATGCGAGATGGACGGAATCGAGACCGACGAGTTGCGCCAGCGACACCGTCGGGATACCGATGGAACCGTACGGTGTGGGCACGCCGTTGGCGATAAGACAGATCAATACCGCGGGAAGGCCCTCGAAGCCGAGACCCGCAAGCATGCCGGCGGGGATAGCGACGGCGGTACCGAACCCGGCCATGCCTTCCATAAACCCGCCGAAGCACCACGCCACCAGAAGCGCCAAAAGGCGTCGGTCGCTCGAGATGGAGGTGATCATATGGCCGATAACGTCCATGGCGCCCGTGCGTACGCACAGGTTGTAGGTGAACACCGCGGCGATGATTACGAGCACGATGGGCCACAGCGCCATGAGAATACCCTCGAGCGAGGCGGTTGCCACGCGGTCGATGGGCAGGTGCCACCAGAACAGCGCGAGCAGTGCCGAGAGGACAAACGACCCGATGGCGGCTTTCCATGCCGGCCATTTGAAGACAAGCAGCACGATGATCAGCCAAAGGATCGGGACGAGAGCGAGTAGAAACGAGACAGCATCCATAGATAAGCTCCTGATGTGCGGCAAACGTCGCAGTCGTGGGCACAACAGCGCTTAAGGATAGCGCAAGCTCGCAACACAAGAAGCTAGGTTTGTAAAGAAACTATTCGCTCGGCGTTTAAAATTTATCGGTGGATGTCTGGACTTGTTTGTCTAGGCGCACATCTGAACATGCGCTTAAAAGGTCATGGGTTTCCGCGCGACATACAGGACCGCATTGGGCCAACCTCTATAATGCGAGAAAACGAAAGGACTATCCCGTGGCCGTCACTCCCCTCGATCGCATACGCACCCATCTTACCCGCAAGCACCGCCCAGTGGCCGATCCAGCCATCGGCAGCAGCAATGCCCTGCAAACCGGGTTCTTCCCCACCTCTCACGTCTTTGAGGCCGAGCATGGGTCGCGCAGGGGCCGTCCGCGACGTCAACCGTTTTTGCAGCGCATCATCAGCGCTTGGATGAACCGCCTTCTCACTTCGGTAAGCGAACGATCGCTGGGGAGTCAGGAAGCAGCCTACGCCGAGCACGCCACCGGACTCGATTACATCTGGAACACCGTGGGGACGAGCGTCTGGGGCCTGGTATTCCCGCTCCTCACCATCGTGGCCACCCAGCTCGCAGGCGCAGAAGAAGCCGGTATGTTCTCGATGGCGTTTGTGACGGGAACGTTGCTGATGATTGCGTGCAACTACGGCGTACGCAACTACCAGGTATCGGACGTCGACGAGGACACGGCGTTCGCCTCATACCAACTCAACCGCTGGATGTGCGCCGTACTCGCGTGCGCGATCGGCGCCCTTTATATCGCCGTGCGCGGTTACTCAAGCTACATGGCGACCATCTGTACGGGCGTCTACATCTACAAGATCATCGACGGCATCGCAGATGTCTACGAAGGACGCCTGCAACAGGCTGATAAACTCTACCTGGGTGGCATCAGCCAGGCGGTACGTTCCCTCGGCGTGGTGGCGGTTTTTTCCGCGGTGTTGTTCATCACCAAAAGCATGGCCGCCGCGGCGGTCGGCATGGCCGCGGTCAGCGTCCTTTCGTTCGCGCTGCTCACCTTGCCGCTCGCGCTCCTCGAAACCGAAAAATCACGGCACGTCAAACTGAGCGAGGCCGTCTCGCTTTTCGTGCGCTGCCTGCCGTCGTTTGCCGCCCTCTTTTTGTTCAACCTCATCGAAAGCATGCCCAAGTTCGTAATGGAAAGCGCCCTACCGTACAAGAACCAGCTGTACTTCAACGCGCTGTTCTTCCCGGCGCAAGGCATCTTGCTCACCATCGGGTTCATGTACAAGCCGCAGCTTTTACGCCTGTCCCATATATGGTCGAGCCCGCGCCAGCACCGCAAATTCGACATCGTGGTCGCGGCGTTCGTCGGCGCCATCGTGGTGATAACCGCCCTTATGGCGCTCTTTATGGGAACCGTCGGCATAGACCTGCTCGGTACGCTGTACGGCCTCGACTTCGAACGCTTCCGCACACTTGCCTACCTCATGGTTATCGCCGGCGGCATCACGGCGGCGATCGATTTTCTGCATGCTGTCATCACGGTGCTGCGCCACGCCAAAGACGTTATGCGCATCTACGTCGTCTGCTTCGCGGCGAGCATCGTGGTACCGCTGATTTTGGTGAACCTGCTCGGCCTCAGCGGTGCCGTGGTGAGTTATCTGGGGGTCATGGCCCTATTGCTGATTTTGCAAGTAATAGAGTACGTGCGGATCCGCGGGCGCATCGCACGAGCACGGAACCCTTTCGGGAAGTAGAACCGAAAGAGTGGGCGCTCGGGGAATAGCGCTCGGAGCTTCAACGCTATCCGAGCGCTATTCCCACTCGTTCACGCGGCCGTACCAGGTAGCCCCGTCCTCAAGGCGCATGACGCCCACAGCCCCGAACTCCGAACCCGTTGCGGCCCCGCAGTCGATATCGATACGATCGGCCACGCCGCCCGTATCCTCGCAAGCCCCCACCGGGACTACGACGCCGTGGCCCAGCTCCTCGGAAAGACCGGGATTACTCAAGTCGTAGGCGTAATGTGCCAGCGAAAGCACCGGCGTGTGCCCGCATACCACCACCGGACCCGTGCCGTCTTTGCCGACAAGCCCCGTAGATCCGCCCCAAAACGGCCCGCGAATCCACAACAGATCGTCGGACTTCTGAAGAGCGAGCATGTGGATGAGCTGCTCGGGCGTAGCCGCTGCCGCACCGCGGCCATCGCCGGGATCGACGCCCGCCGCGCGAAGATCCGCGCAAGCGCGCTCCGGATCGATGCCCGCATGCGTCAATATGAACGTACGCTCCGCACAGGGAGCGATCTCGTACAGAGGCAGCTGCTGAAACCATTCAAGGATGTCCACGAGGGTCTCGCGACTTTCCGACGAAAGCTGCGCCGACGTGGACCATCCCCCGTTCATGTCCCACGTATCGACGTCCCCGATGTCGCCGCCCAAAAGGGCATCGAGCATCATGCGCTCATGGTTGCCCATAAGGACGCGCACACCCGGAATCGAGCGCACCAATCGGATGACACCCAGAGGATCGGGGCCGCGGTCGATCATATCGCCCAGCACAAAGACCGTATCGTCCGCACCGGGGGCAGCCGCATTCAGTGCCGCGTCGAGAGCGCGCATATGCCCATGCGCATCTGAAGTCACGTAGGTCGCCATGCACGCTCCTTAAGCCTCAAGTTGAACTTCAATGTTTACATTTTAACCCACAGGGGAAATCAGATGTGCACTTTCAAAGACTTTCTGTTTGCATGCCCTTATACCTGCACAAATGCTGGGTATGGTAAATCGTGACGTGCACATAGGCTACACGCGAGGAACTCCATGAACCAGATTCTGCTCTTTATCGGCATCGTTGTCATTGCCTGCATCTTCACCCGACCGCTTGCCGCGAAGCTCCCCTTCCCCACCATCTTGATTTTTATCGTGTTGGGCATGTTTTTCGGTGTCAACGGACCGTTGCATATCGACTTCGACGACTACGCCCTCACCGAGGGTGCCTGCTGCGTGGCGCTTTTGTTCATCATGTTCTACGGCGGCTTCAACACCAACCTCGAAAAAGCGCGGCCCGTGGCCATAAGGGCCGTGGCGCTATCGACCTTGGGCGTCGTTATCACCGCGGGCCTCACGGGCGCTTTCGCACATTTCGTCTTCGGCATGGATTGGTTCGTCGCACTGCTGTTGGGTTCATGCGTCGCATCCACCGATGCCGCCAGCGTTTTCAGCGTACTCCGCGAGCACAAGCTTTCGCTCAAAGACGGCACCGACTCGCTGTTGGAGCTCGAATCGGGATCGAACGACCCGCTTTCGTACATGCTCACCGTGGTGTTTGCGGCACTCGCCGCCGGCCATGCGGTCAACGTGCCGGTGCTGCTGGTGCAGCAGATCGGACTGGGCATACTGTTCGGCCTTGCGATCGGCTTCGGCGCATCCAAGCTCTTTGAAAAGTTCGAGCGCGATATGGCCCAGTCCGAGATCATCGCGGTCGTTGCCATCGCCGTTATCGCCTACGCGCTCCCCAACTATTTCGGCGGCAGTGGCTTTCTGAGCGTCTACCTCTCGGGCATGATCCTGGGACGCAGCGACATTCCCGCCAAGCGCGAGACCGCGCGGTTCTTCGGTGTCCTCACCGAAATGGCCGAGATGGCGATCTTCTTCCTCATCGGCCTTTTGGTCACGCCGGCGCAACTGCCCGCGATGCTCTTGCCCGCGCTCGCCCTCACGGCATTCATGTTGTGCGTGGGACGCCCCATCGCCGTCGGTGCCATTTTGGCACCCTTTCGCGCCAGCCTCTCCCAAATGGGACTGGTAAGCTGGGCAGGGCTGCGCGGTGCGGCCTCGGTGGTATTCGTGCTCTATGCTGTGGTTGAGGGGGTGCCTGGCGCCTACGACCTCTTTGACCTGGTATTTTTAGTGGCCGTGCTTTCCATCGTGGCCCAAGGATCGCTTTTGCCCGCGGTCGCGCGCAAGCTCGACATGGTTGATGCCAACGCCAACGTCATGCGCACCTTCAACGACTATCAAGAAGACAGCGACCTGAGTTTCATCAAGATCAAAGTCGGCGTCGATCATCCCTTTGTGGGCAAGACACTCGCCGAAGCCGGATCGATCGAGAGCATGCTCGTGGTGCTCATCTTGCGTCACGGCGCCGAAGCCGTCATCCCCAATGGCGATACCGTTATCGAGGCGGGCGACCTTTTGGTGCTTGCCGCGCCCACCTTTGAGGAAAGCGAACAGATCGCGCTGCGCGAATACCATATCGGCGCGCACCATCGCTGGTCTGGCAAGGCCCTGCACGAGCTGCCACGCGAAAGGCGCCGCTTTGTGGTGGTGATGGTGCACCGCGACGGGCACGACATCATTCCCAACGGCGATACCGTCATCTTGCCTGGCGACGATGCCGTGGTGGCGAGCCTGGCGTAAGGCCGCGGGACATTGATGAAGCGCGGAGAGTACACCGAGCGCGCAAGTCATTCCGCCCTCGGTGGCAGAGCGCCGTTCCAATTCCGAGCTATCTACTCGGGATTAACCATGGTCTCCGATCCCAATATGCTGCACTGTGCTAAAGTTACCCAAATGTATTCGCCTCGAGAAAGGGTTCGTTAGATGGCTCGCGTGCACAATTTCTCAGCCGGTCCGGCTGCACTGCCGCAAAGCGTGCTTGCCGAGATCGCAGATGAAATGCTCGACTACCGCGGTTGCGGTATGTCCGTGCTCGAGATGAGCCACCGATCTCCCATGTACCAGGAGATCTTCGACGACGCCGAGGCAACGCTGCGTCGCGTTCTCGACATTCCCGATAACTACCGCGTGCTCTTTTTGCAAGGTGGCGCCACACTGCAGTTCGCCGGCATCCCGATGAACCTCATGCGCCGCGGCCGTGCCGGCTACCTGGTTACAGGCAATTTCGCCAAAAAAGCCTGGCAGGAAGCCTCGAAGTACGGCGAGGCCGTATGCCTGGCGACCTCCGAGGACACTGGGTTCGATCGCATTCCCGACCTCGAGTCCGTCAACGAGCGAATCGCTACCGAAGACCTCGACTACGTGTATATCTGCGAGAACAACACCATTTTCGGAACCATGTTCAACGAGCTGCCCGAATGCGGGGATACGCCTCTCGTCGCGGATGTTTCGAGCTGCTTTCTTTCGCGTCCGCTCGATGTGAAGCGCTACGGACTCATCTATGCCGGCGCTCAAAAAAACGCCGGCGCTGCAGGCGTTACCGTGGTTATCGTGCGTGACGACCTGCTGCAAGATGCACCTGCGTTCAAGCAGACGCCGCAGTATATGGACCTGGCACTCGAGGCCCAAAAGGGTTCCATGCTCAACACCCCCAACACGTTCGGTATCTACGTATGCGGCAAGGTCTTCCGCTGGGTGGAGGAAACGGGTGGCCTTGAGGCCATGGAAAAGCTCAACTGGGAAAAAGCTAACCTGCTCTACAGCCTGCTCGATGCGAGTGAGGTTTTCCACGGCACGGCCCAGCCCGGCAGCCGCTCCATCGCCAACGTCACATTCCGCACCGATTCGCCCGAACTCGACGCTGAGTTTGTGGCCGGCACGCGCGCACGCCACATGGAGAACGTCAAGGGTCATCGCCTGGTCGGAGGCATGCGTGCAAGCGTGTACAACGCGGTGTCCATGGAAGACGTTGAGGCGCTTGCGACGTACATGCAGGAATTTGAAGCCGAACACGGCTCGGGTGCGCGATCTTTGTAGCCCGCAAACTGCGGGCCCGCCCGAACCACTGTATTTCACCTGCATAAAAGGAGCATTACAATGCGTAAGATCAAGACGATCGACGATATCACCAAAGACGGCAAAGTAGAGTTCGGCGACGGCTACGAGTTCGTAGCGACGGCCGAAGAGGCAGATGCCATCCTCATGCGTTCGACCGACCTGCACGGCTACGAACTACCCGAAGGCATCCGCGCCATCGCCCGCTGCGGTGCCGGCGTAAACAACATCCCCACCGACGAATACGCCAAGAAAGGCGTCGTTGTTTTCAATTCGCCGGGCGCTAATTCCAATGCCGTAAAAGAGCTCGTTCTTTGCGCTTTGGTGCTCTCGAGCCGCGGCGTGATCCAGTCGATGAAGTGGGTGCGCGCCAACGCCGAGGATCCCAATATCCAAGTCGAAGCAGAAAAAGCCAAGAAAGCATTCGTGGGTCATGAGCTCAAGGGCAAGCGCATCGGCGTGATCGGCCTCGGCAACGTCGGGTCCAAGGTCGCCAACGCCTGCGTCGACCTCGGAATGGACGTATACGGCTACGATCCGTTTATTTCGGTTGAGCACGCTTGGGTGCTCAGCCGCGAGGTGCAGCGCGTGGGCACGCTCGAAGATCTCTGCCGCGGATGCGATTACCTCACGGTTCACGTACCGAGCAAGGCCGACACCATCGGCATGATCTCGACCGAACAGATCGACCTCATGAAACCGGGGTCCGTCCTCATCAATTACGCACGCGAGACGATTATCGACGAAGACGCCGTCGATGCCGCGCTTCGCGAGGGCAAGCTCAGCTGGTTCACATGCGACTTCGCTACTCCCAAGACGGTTAAGATGCCCAACACCTTCATCACCACGCATTCCGGTGCCGGCACGGGCGAAGCCGAGGCAAACTGCGCCGACATGGCCATCTCGGAACTCAAAGACTATCTTGAGAACGGCAACATCGCGCATTCGGTCAACTATCCTGCCTGCAATATGGGCAAGGCCCGTGCGGCAAGCCGCATCGCATGCCTGCATGCCAATGTCCCCAACATGATCGGTCAGATCACCGCTATCTTGGCGCACGACAACGCCAACGTCCAGCGCATGGTCAACGAGAGCGCAGGTGAAAACGCCTACACCATGTTCGACACCGATGAGCATCTTGAGGCCTCGACCATCGAGGCGCTTAAGCAGATTCCAGCCATCTACCGCGTGCGCGTGATTAAATAGTGACACGGCCTCGGCAAGACCGAAAGCTTCATGCCAAAGACCGAAAGTTTCATGCCAAAAAACGCACCCACCGGCAACGATTAAGCCATGGGGTCTCTTCACAGCCGCTTTTGCCGCAGTTGCACCGCAGCGAAAGCGGCGTTTTCATTAATAAAAATCGGTTGCCCATGGCTTACTTTCGGAAAATGGAGAGTAAATCTCGCCAGTCTCGATAGTCCGCCGTTTTTGGCAACGTTTCCGCAGGAAAATGGGACTTGAAGCCCTTCTCTACTCAAGGCTCCCACTTTTACTCTCCATTTTCTGAAAGTAAGCCATGTGCAACCACCCAATATCAGAAAGATTCCCAACGATCAAACAGGTCCCGCCGCATTTCTTGCTCGCGTGCCAGCTGTCGCACGGTTTTGCGGCGCTCTTTGACCCCCAATTTTCGCTCGATTAACTTCACGACCGCCCGATAAGCAATCGGGTCCGTTAGCTGAGCATACGTAGTTAGGATTACTTCATATCCCATGCTTTGGAGCGCGGTCGTACGATCAGAATCAGACAGTTTAGTCTCCACCGACCCATGAAAAGCCGATCCCTGACATTCAACGATCACGCTTCGATCGCCCTCATCGTTGGATATCACGATGTCCGCAACGCGCCTTCGCGTACCCGAGATCCGCCGGGCGCTCCTGCTAAGCGTCAAGGGCACGTTGTTCTCAAGATGCAAGCCCTCCCCGCCCAATGGCCTCGAAACACCGAGCAACATAGACG
>CAVGWH010000031.1:0-18206 GCA_963633065.1 Oribacterium sp. | reverse complement strand
CATAGACGCCTGCACCTCAAGCGGGGAAGCGGTAATGCCGCTAACCGTCTTCGCCGCACGTCGAAAAGCCCTGATTCCCCGTGCACCATCATTTTCCAAGGCAAAAGCAAGTAGGTCATCGGTTTCAATAAGCGGAGGACGTTTCCAAAGATTTGAAGCGACGCCTTCATGCGAAACCATTCGGCGCCATCCGAATCCCGTATCTAAAATGTGATCTCGATATGCGCGGTCGAGGAGAGAGGTCAGTTCGGGCGTAGGCTCGAAAACGCTAAACGTACCGCAGAATTCATACATAGCCATGGCGAGTCGCGTCACCGAAACATCAGGTGCCATAGTAAGCAGGGTAAACAGCGGAGAAGTTACCTGAAATCCAAGCGGAGACTCATAAAGTGCCTGCGACGGAAAACCCCCCGACCAGATATGACGAACCACGCGCAAACCTCTAGAGCCCGATCCGCGCCTCTCATCGAGCACATGAACAGGCGTCCGCAGCGCCTCTGAGATCAGAGGGGCCCTTGCAAGTTGCGATCGATTGGAGTCGAACCCAAGCGAAGGCAAAACGGGCAAAAGCATCAGAACCTGCGGAGGAACACGGTAGTACCTAAAAGCCGATATGTTGCATATCACGTCATCCATAGGGCCAATGTACCCGAGCGACACATGCAGAACCGGCCTAATACGCCCCTATTAAAGGCAATCCGACAAGCGGGCAATACCTGGGAGTGGGCGGTTTGGGGTTACTCCCCTCTAGGGGAAGTAACGTCCTGTTACAATGAATGGCCTTGCATTATCTTGCCCAAACCTTTCCATCCACGCTGTTAAGAGGCCCGTAATGAAAGCACTTCCGTTTCCGTGTATACGCCCCGCAAACGAACATGTCATCGAAGTGGTCTCGCAATCGCTCGACGTGTTGGCCGATGTCGACTCGCTTCGCAGCGCAATGGAACAGGGCGTGATGCTCAAGGATCCCGGAGCGGCTTATTACCTGTATCAATTCGCTTCCGAAGCCGCCGTATGGTCGGGCATCGTCTGCATTTGCGCGCTCGACGATTTGGCGACGGCCGTAACCTTTGCCGAAGATCAGAATCTGGAAGAGCATGCCGCGCGCAAGGCCGGGCGTATAGCCAAACTCGGCATGCAGACGGAGCCCGTCTTTGCCGCCTACAAGGCGCAACCTGTTTTGGACATCATCGTCGGCGCCGCCATGCAGGGAACCGCGCTCTACGATCTCTATGATGGCGCGGGTGCGCGGCATCGCCTGTGGGAAGTCAAACGTCGTGACGCCGTCGACGCACTGCACACCATGTTGCAGACTATCACGGTCGATCGCGTGCTCTCCCCCGCCGTGCTCGCAGCCGACGAAGCCGAACGAGAGGCCAGGCGCGCGCAATCGACAGAAACCCCTACCGGAAAAGAGCCGTACAACTACGCATTGACACTTCTATGCGCCGAGAATACGGTCGGCGAGCCCGCGCCAGCGCTTCCCTATGCGCTGCTGCTGCATCAGGTTTCCAAACTCTAAAAATCGGCCTCTAGGCCGTCGCCAGCTCGCGGAAAACGCACGACGTGCCTAACCGCGCTGCGAAACCGTAGGAGCGGCAAGCGGCTCGAGACCAAGCTCGCGCGCATAATCGTCTTGGGTGAAAATCTCAAGCAATCGGAACGGGCACGTGCCTTCGGGAGCGTTCTCGTCAAACGAAAAATGCAGTGTCGCGCAATTGCCGGGAACGGACTTGGTTTCGTCGGCAGCGTCACCCATCACATAGTCCAAAAACTCCTTGATGGCCGACCCATGACTCACCGCAAGCACTGTCTTCGCCTCGGGGGCACGCATCACCTGATCGAGCGTTGCTGCAATGCGATCGCGAACCTCAAACTGTCCCTCGCCGCCGAACTCGCAAAAGAAATCACGCCAGGGACGTGACGGCATAAGCATCACGCGCTCGGCTTCGAAATCGCCGAAGAACCATTCGCGCAAACCATCCAAACGCTCGTAGGCGAGGTCGGGAAAGATTGCATGGATGGTCTGCTCTGTGCGATGAAGCGTCGAGGTGTATGCAGCGTCGGGAGTCACGCCGCGCGCCCGCAAAAACAAACCCGCTCGTCGTGCCTGCTCAACTCCCAGATCGGTAAGCGGCGAATCGCTCCAGCCCTGGATGATGCGCTTTAAATTGAAGATCGTCTGCCCATGACGAACAAGGTATAGATCCTTCATCGGCTGGCTCCTTTACAGATCAGTGTGCTTGCAGCCCCGGCAACAAGCGTGGTTTCCCCGGCAACAACCGCGCTTGCAGCCCCGGCAACAAGCGTGGTTGCCGCGGAGGCCCGCTCGGTCGAAGCCTAAACGAGCACGTCATGCAAGTGGAGTTTGGGAACGTGATGCACCTGGGCCTCATCGCGCCAGTAGCTGAGCTTGCCGCCAGAAGAAGCGGAAACAGGTTCGATCACCTGCTGCTCGGTCGGAACGCCGAAGGCCATCATGAGCTTGAGCTCGTAGGCATCGTTATCGAGGCCCATGGCAGGCATGACGGCAGGCTTGAAAGCCTTGAATATGCACGCCGCCACCTCGGGTGTAGCCGAACGCGCAGCGAGCATCATGGTCTGCGCCGCGATGCCGCAGTCCACCTCGGTGATGGGCGCAGCCGAAACCCCAGGCTTAGCGCGCCCCGCAAGAACAGCGATGTAACCCGTAGGACGCTCGCCCTCGCCGGGCCCGGGCCAATCCTTGAGCGCCGCAGCCCACACGAGGTTCTCGAAAACGCGAGCGCACTCTTCAGGATCGCTTACCACGTGAAAGCGCAGGCGCTGAGCATTTGACCCGCAAGGCGCCAGATGCGCCAAGTTGGCAAGCTCGAGCAGAAACTCACGCGAAACAGGACGTGCCTCGTCAAATCGACGGCACGTGCGCGCGCGACGCACCAGCTCATCGTAGTTTTCCAAACCGTATGTCACGGCACCCGACTGGGCCTCCGTCTCGACTGAATTCACAAAAGCGGTCTGATCGGCCATGCGCGGTCTCCCTTGCAAATCGTCAACGCTGTTGACAAACCCTATGAAGCGCATTCCATAGTAGCCTCATTGTGCGCTTGCTGCTTGCGCGCATCGAAAATACCCGCCGCGAGCGTCAGTGTGCACGACACGGCAAAGGTTGCGACCAGAACCACGATCGTCTGCCACACCGCATCGTTGCTCATGAACGGGGCCACAAAACAGGGCACGTACGCGGTACATTTGACGTTGAAGAGACCCACCAGGGCGCCGCCGACGGTGGACGAGGCGATCGCCGCTGCAAAAACAGCCCTGCTCGAGAACATGTACGGATACGCTGCCTCGACAAACGTACCGAAACAGAGGTTGATGAGGATGTTGGCCACCGATGCCGTGCGGTCGCCGGGGTTACGGGGGCGGAGAATATACGCAAGCTGAATACCGGCGCAAACGATCACCAAACCGGTGAGGTCGATGGCACCGAGGAAGCTGTACCCGGTCTTTTCCATCTCGAGCATGATGATGGGAAGGATCGCCGCGTGGTACACGCCACCCATGATGGCAAACCAGATGGCAGCGCCCGCAAGCGCGCCTGCCAAAAGCGGATCAACCAAGACGGCCCAGTCGATAGCGCCCTTGATGGCGTTGCCCGCCATAAGCGCCACCGGGGCCAACGCGTACTTGCCGACGAGGCCCGCCGCCAGACCGGAAACGCCCCCGGCTACGATGTTGGTCGTGGTGCCCGGCACGTTATGCTGAGCACAGAACCCGCTGATGTAGTACACCGCAACACCTGCGGCCACGCCGACGATGATGCCGTCGATAATGCCGCCATCGGTGGAAAGAGCGCCTGCAACCACACCGGCCACGATACCGACCTCACCCATACCGCTTGCCTGCTTGGCAGCGATGGCCGCCACCAGAACCGGCAGATAGCCGATGAGCGTATTGAAGACGTCGTCTTCGAGGAAATCGAGTCCCGGGATCTTGGAAAATGCCAGCGAAAGTGCCATGGCAATGAAACCCGGCATGGAGGCCATCATGATGCCACGGATGGAAATACCGCGCATGAGCTGCACGAACGTAGAGCCCTGGGCAGGGGCGCCGTCGTCGGCCGCCTGAGCATGACCGATCACGGGATGATACGCGAGCCCCCATTCCTTGGAGAAGGCCGACACAGCCGAAACGGCGCGTGTGCGGTTGGTGGTACCCGTGGTGCCCGAAGCCGCGATCACGCGACAGCCGGCCGCCTGCACCCCGGCCATGGAGGTTCCACCGGTGCCCGCCACGGGAATCTGGGCCTTGGCGGCAGCCGCAATAGCTTGAGCGTTGACGCCCGTGGGATCGCAGCTCATAAGCATGATGCCGTCAATGGAACCATCAGCGATAAGACGAGCCAGCTCGGCATCGGAGCGAGCTGCATCCTCGTTAACCGCGGAAAGCGGCTTCTCGTCACCGGCCTCGAGCTCCCCTTCGCCGTTGAGCATATAGAGACGTGAGGGCGCCTGGGCATCGACCGTATCCATGCTCTGCGACGTGAGGACAAACTGCACGTACGCCACCTCGATACCCGCGGCATCGGCTTGGCGGCGAATCTCGTCGAGCACGCCTTCGGGATCGGCGCCGCCCTGGCTACGCAGGTTACCACCCGAGCTACCCACTACAGCCAGCTTGGGATTGGATGCCAACGTGTTTATATCTGACGCTTTGGAAGTTCTATCTTTCACGTTTTCCCCACTCACTTTAGTTAGGTAAAGTACCGTGCACAACAAGCCGATACTTTAGCACAGTAGAGTGATGCGGGTCGATATTCTTCTGTATGTAACGATTTGAATACACGGCAAGCTAAAGGCAGCGCCCGATGCTGATGTCCCGTGGCGGCCAGCACACACGAGCCGTAAGCCACGCGGCGACAAGCAGCGTAGATCAAGGCGCTCATGCTAGCATGAGCATCCAAGGCGCCGCCACTCTATGGCAGCCCTCGACCAACCCAACTTCACGCGAGGTGGAACGCATGCATGACAACGAGCAAGAAGCAGGCCTCGGCACCATCCCGGATAGCGAGCACATCGATGATGCACCTACCGACGACGAGCGTGCACACGCCGAGCCCACCGACAACGAGCCCACAAACGCCGAGCCCGCCGGTGACGAGCCCATTTTCGGCGAAGAGCCCCAGCCCGAGCAGACACGCCCGCGCATGCTCTTCATCGACGCCGATGCCTGCCCCGTTACGCGTGAGGCCCTTGAGACCGCACGCAAAGCAAAGGTTCCCGTCGTCATCGTGGGAAACAGCACGCAAAACCTCGCTCGGCATATACGCCCCGGGTACCCCACGTCAGCCGAGGAGGCCCGCAGCAAATGCGGGAACGCGCTTCGTCCCGGCTTTTGGGTAGAAACGCTCGCGGTAAGCTGCGGGGCCGACAGCGCCGATTTCGCCATCGTAGAGCGCTTGCGCCCTCACGATATCGTGGTCACGCAGGACATCGGCCTTGCGAGTATGGTGCTGGGACGCGATGCCTACGCCATCGGCGTGCGCGGACGCATCTACGACAAGGCGACGATCGACATGCAGCTTTTCATACGGCATGAGGAGAAAAAGGAGCGCCGACGTGGTGGACGCACGGCAGGGCCCGCCGCTTTTACCAGCGAAGACCGTTCACGCTTTAAACGCAATCTGAAAGCGCTTCTCGACAAAGCGTGATTCCGGCGGCATAGTAACCGCTCCGGTTCCAGCGCTCCGGTTCCAGCGCTCCGGTTCAAGAGCTCCGGTTCAAGCGCTCCGGTTCAAGCGCTCCGGTTCCAGCGCCCCGGTTCAAGCGCCACCTCTCAGCCACCAACCAAACGCTTGGCCCTAGAGCTTCATAACGTAATAGCCCGCGTCCTTGACGGCCGCCTCGACCGCCTCGCGATCGAGAGCCTCTTTGGAGCGCACGTGCGCCGTGTGGCTCGGAAAATCAACCGTGGCCCAAACACCCGGCAGCGCGTTGATCGCATTGGCGACGTTTTGAGCGCACCCGTCGCAGCTCATGCCGCCGATCAGAAGTTCCGTCTCAAAGTCATAATGCGAAGGATCGGTATCCTCTACAGCGACCTTCTTGATGCGTTTTTTGCTCTCGCCATCCGAGCAACAGCTCTTGCCGCGACTCATGCCGGCAATACGCTTGAACCCCAGCGCCAAACCGATAGCGACCACGATCACAACGACGATATTTGCAGGTGTAAGAAAACCGCTCATGGTAAAAACCTTTCGTAACGGAGCGCAGCTGCAGCAGATATGCCCCTGTATGGCCGCCCGACTCGACGCTAGCCGTCAACATCACGCTGACAGCAGCTCTCGATTCAGACCGCCCGCCACGGTGCACCAAAGCGCAACGCCTCGTTATCGCAACCCTGTCCATAAGTCGCCAACGCAAACCGTGAACGCCTCACCACACCCCCGGGGAGTATCGGCACCCATCTTACACCTTGGGTTTCCACTATTTTGAATAAGTTGCATAAAGGTTACTTTTTTACTTGACCCATTCAAATTCTGAGGTATAAGTTTTCCAAGGCTAACTGATTACGGCAATTCGGGATGTCGGTGGCCCACGGTGTCGACACCGCAACGTGTCGCAACCGCGCGCCCCGGCATCGCAGAACACAGACGGAACGCTTCGGCGGCATCACGAGTTGCCGCCGAAGCACGGCACCGACATGGCATCGACAAAGGAGGCGTCATATGACTCGGACCATCGACACGCCCTCCTTCGAACAGGCGCTTGTACGCTACTGCTCGCCCACGCTTGCCGGTATCAAACCGGCGGCGCTTTTCACCTTCTCGGGCACTTACGCCTCGGAAAGCGCCTGCACTCGGACGGAGCACCGGCACATAGACGAGCGCCGAGGCGCGCTCCTGCACGTTATCGAACAGGTAGAGCAATCGCTTTCCCGCGCTCGTATTCGCATTCGCGTGCTTGTGTGGCGTCCCTGCGGAGCGCTCGTGTACGTCTATCGTCCCCACGCCCTCGCGCGCCATCTCAGCAACGCGCAGACACAAGCGGCCCTTGCGCGGGACGGCTACGATCCCTGCAGTCTCGATGCCTGCATCGTGCGCCTCGCCGAGCGCATCGTGCGCGCCGGGAGCAAACGCGCGGAAAACGCCACGACGCCGTCTTGCCTCGCAAAGCCCGACAGCACGGACAACTGCAACGATGCATGTCCATGCGCCTTTCCCCACGAGATCGGCTTTTTCCTGGGATACCCCACCGAAGACGTTCTGGGCTTCATCGCGCACGAAGGTCGCGATTACCTCGCCGTCGGGCCCTGGAAGGTCTACGCCAATCTTGCCCAGGCCCTTGCCACCTTCGATCGGTATAAACGCTGTACCGAGGCCTATTCACGTGTCTATCAACGCGGCTGCCGGCTGTCCCGACTTGCCCGCGCCGATCGATAGAAGCTACACCGGTCGCAACGGAGCGGCCACGAACGCAAAGGAGAGAACATGAGCAACGTAGCAGTAGTGTATTGGAGCGGCACCGGTAACACCGAGGCCATGGCCAACTTCGTCGCCGAGGGGGCAACCGGCGCAGGCGCCACCGCCGAGGTCGTACAGTGCTCCGACTTCTCCGCCGACAAGCTCGGTGAGTACGACGCCTTTGCCTTCGGCTGCCCCGCCATGGGTTCAGAGGAGCTTGAGTACGACGAGTTCCAGCCCATGTGGGACGACGTGAAAAACGAGCTGGGCGATAAGAAGGTCGCGCTGTTCGGTTCCTACGAGTGGGCCGAGGGCGAGTGGATGGAGACCTGGAAAGCAGACGCCGAGGACGCTGGTGTCAACGTCGTCGACTCGCTCATCTGCTTCGGTGCTCCCGAAAGCGAGGGCGAGGAGAGCTGCAAGTCCCTCGGCGCCGAGCTCGCCTAACGCAAATATCTCGGCCGTCTTCCGACCGTTCGACGCCTCAATACCATCGCAGCAAAATAGCGCGGGTCGCATAAGCGATACCCGCGCTTTTTCTTGACGCACACGCACTCCGCAGCATCGGAATCTACGAGATGTTGCCCAAGAACTCCTTGGTACGCTCGCTCTTAGGATGGTCGAAGACCTCGGAAGGCGTACCCTCCTCGACCACGACGCCGCCTTCCATGAAGACCACGCGGTCGGCTACGTCGCGCGCAAAACCCATCTCGTGCGTGACCACGATCATGGTCATACCTCCGCGTGCCAGGTCGCGCATAACGCCCAAAACATCGCGAACGAGCTCGGGGTCGAGCGCCGAAGTGGCCTCGTCGAACAGCATGACATGCGGGTTCATGGCAAGCGCGCGTGCGATGGCCACGCGCTGCTGCTGGCCGCCCGAGAGCTGCGCGGGCATAAAGTCCACGCGATCGCCCAGCCCGACCTTGTTAAGTTCCTCGATAGCGATGCGCTCGGCCTCGGCGGCGGAACGCTTGAGCACCTTTGTCTGCGCCAGCATGACGTTCTTCTTCACCGAGAGGTGCGGGAACAGGTTGAACTGCTGAAACACCATGCCCAGATGCGTACGTACCTTGTTGAGGTCGCAATTCTTATCGCAGACGTCAACACCCTCGACCAGGATGGAACCGCTCGTAGGGTCTTCAAGGCGGTTGATGCACCTCAGCATCGTCGATTTACCGGAACCGGACGGCCCGAGCACAACCACGACCTCGCCGCGGTGAACGTCGATATTCACATCGTGCAGCACCTCGTTGTCGCCAAACGACTTCTTGAGGTTCTTGATCTGCACTACCACTTCTTTTTCGGTATCGCTCATAATCGGCTCCTCACTACAGCGCTGCAGCTTGATCGGCGGGTGCAGGGCGCTTCTTCTTGTTATCGGTGCCGCCCATGAGCCTGGCCTCGAGCATGCCCACGAGCTTAGTCAAAGGCAGTGTAACGACCAGATAGAAGAGCGCTGCCACCACATACGGCGTGATGGAACCCGTGGTGGCGACGATGGTGCGCGCACCCATGACGATCTCGGTGACACCGACGGCGGCCAGAAGCGAGGTGTCCTTGTACAGCAGGATGAACTCGGAGGTCATGGTGGGAAGCACGTTACGCACCGTCTGCGGAACGATAACGTAGATCAAGGTCTGCACGGCGTTCATGCCAAGCGAACGTGCGGCCTCGTTTTGACCCTTGGGGATCGATTGGATGCCCGCACGGAAGATCTCGCAGAGATACGCCGCCGAGTTCATGGCCATCACGATCACACCCAGCGGGTAGTTGTCGATCTTGATGCCGGCCAGTGGCAGGCCGAAGAAGGCGATGTAGATCTGCAAAAACGCCGGCGTGCCGCGAACGATGTTGATGTAGAAGCCCGAAAGCGTACGGAGAATGCGCAGCTTGGAGAGACGCATCAGCGAGAGGCAGAAACCGAAGGGAATCGCCAACGGGAACGCCACGAGCACGATCTTGAGAGCCATGAGGAAGCCCTGGAAGACCACCGGCAGGCTCGAGACCATGATGGGCGGATTGAGGAAGAGCTTGAGGAACAGGTTGGAGTTCCACGCCTTCACCCACTCCTGATCCTCGAGGTAGTTCTTGAGCTGATCGATCGCGGTGAGCGAGGCGATCTTGACGGCAGGCACCTTCTTCATGGCATGGGTGGAGCCGTCGGCGAGCTTGTAGCTCACCTTGACCTCTTGGTCGCCGCCCGATACAGGGAAGGTCACGCCGTAGAGCTCAAAGCGGAAATACTTGCCCGTATCGGTGGTCTTGAACTTGGCCGTAACCTTTTGGCCGCTCAGCGAGAACGTTGGGTACACGGCCTCGCGGTCCATAAGGTCCTCGCCGGAAAGGATGGTGATGCGCGCATCATCGGTGCTCGAGCAGCTTGCGCCCTCGGGCAACTCGATGGTGACGCCTTCCAAAGACTCCGTCTCGTCCGCCTGGAACTCGAGCGTGAGACGCGTCTCGGTTCCGCCTACGACATCGCTGCCGCTATCGGTATTGGGCTGAGCGGTGAGCCTCTGCACCTCGAGAGCATGCGCGGCACTTGGACACGCGGCAAGCGCGCCCATACAGATTCCGAGCGCCATAAGGGCGCAAACGGCTAGCTTAAACGCGTGCGGCACAAAACCGCGCAGCGCAGCTACCTCATTTGTTGATCGAGACAAGATCGCTCCTATCGTTAACCTATGCTTGCTGACGAGGCAACAGTATACCCATCCATAAACCATGTGGACCCTCCCCGCGCCAAGCGGGAAGGGTCCACGCGCGAACGGTCAGACGCCCGGCTTTACCTACTTGAGGTTGTACTGCGTCATGAGGGCGTCGACGGTACCATCGTCGATGAGCTCCTGGAGGGCGGTGTTCATGTCCTTCTTGAGCTTGGTATTGCCCTTGTTGACAGCGATGCCGTACTCCTCGCCGGTGGAGAACATCTTCACGACGCTGCAGGTGTTGAACTGCTCGGCGGTGAGCTGAGCGGCAACGGAACGGTTGGTGATGACAGCCGTGCCCTGATCGGACTGCAGCATGCTGAAGCACTCGGTGGCGTCCTTGACGGCCTTGATGGTGGCCTCGGGGAAGTTCTCCTTGGCGAAGGACTCAGCGGTGGAGCCGGACTGGACGATGAGCGTGGCGTCGGCGCTGTTGAGCTTGTCGGAGACGTTGTCGGCGGTCACCTCGGTGTTTTCGTTCTTGATGACGATGGCCTGGTCGTCGGTGTAGTAGGGATCGGTGAAGTCGATGGTCTTCTTACGAGCCGGGGTGATGGTCATAGCAGCGATGGACACATCGTACTTGGTGCTCGAAGCGACACCGGCAACGAGCGAGTCGAAATCGTTGTTGACGTACTCGACCTCAAGACCGAGCTTATCGGCGATCTTGGCGATGAGCTCAAGGTCGAAGCCCTTGTACTCGCCGTTATCGTCCTTGTAATCGAATGGTGCGTACTCGGCGGAGGTTCCGACGGTCAGCTTGCCGTCGTTGACGAGGACGTACTCCTTGGCACCGTCGACCTCGGCTGCCTTGGAGGTGGAGGCGCTGCCGGTAGAGGAGCCGGAGGTGGTGGAGGTGCCGCTGCAACCAGCGAGGGCGATGGTGGCAGCCATAACACCTGCGACCGCGAGGCTCCCGAGCTTCTTGATCTTCATAGGTAAATCTCCTTCCAACGTTCCTGTCTGGAACGTATAAAAACAGGGGCTATTATGACCCTTGCCCACCGCATAAGCAAACGGAAATATGCATGAAACATAATGGAATCACGCAGGATACACTGCGTTAAAGAAAAGCGCTTGCTCGATAACTTCGGTTGACGGGAGCATTCTCGCAGCGTCAGATGCATGAAGCCCGCAGCTTTCCCTGAGGGGTTTGAATATGCATTATTACGTGTAAGCGGGCTATAGATACACGTTTATGCATAGCTACCAACCAAGAAGCAGAAGCGCGTTGAGCGCCGTCACAACGAACGCGATGAGCACGAGGGCCGCACGAAGCGCACGGCCGTTGGCGTAGGCGCCCATCACGCGGCGCGAACTGGTGAGATAGACCTGCACGATCACCGTTATGGGCAACTGCAGCGACAAAAGCACCTGGCTCCACACGAGACCCTGAAAGGCGTCGGACGTGAGTTGTATGGCCACGAGTGCCAAAGCAAACGCCGCAACGACGCCCAAGGAGCTGTGACGATCGTGTATGTCGTAAGGTTCCGATGCCATGCCCGCCGAGATGGTGCCCGCTGCCATCCCCGCTGTGAGCGACGAGGATACGCCGGCCATAAGCAGGGCAAGCGCGAACACGGTTTTGGCCACGGGGCCGAGGATGGGGACAAGGGTATCGGCCGCCTGCGCCAGATCGGTGACGACTATCCCCCGCTGCCAAAATGTCGCCGCGGCGAGCACGATCATGGCGCTATTGATCGCCCAGCCGACGCCCATGGAAAAGAGCGTATCGACGAACTCATAACGCAGGCGCTCCTCTATAACCGAAGGCCCCGACGATGCATAGTGCTGACTCTGGATGACCTCCGAATGCAAGAAGAGATTATGGGGCATCACCACGGCTCCCAGCACCGCAACGACAACGGAGACCGAGCCGGCAGGCAGCGAAGGCAGGACCGTGGAGGTCGCCGCGGCCCGCCAGTCAACGGGAACCATGGCGACCTCGATCAAAAACGCCAGCCCGATAAGCGATACGAACCCGATGATCCATCGTTCGATTTTGCGATACGAGTTGGTAAGGAGAAGCGCCAGCACAATCACCGCCGTCATGAGTGCACCGATGCCAATGGGAAGCCCGAAGAGCATGTTAAGCGCGCATGCGGCGCCCAGAAGCTCGGCCATAACGGTTGCCACACTCGCCGCAAAGGCCGAAAGCAGCACGAACCGCGAAAGAGGGCGCGACAGATAGCTTGTAACGGATTCGGCAAGGCAAAGCCCCGTGACGATCCCCAGATGGGCAGCGTTGTGCTGCAGCACGATAAGCATCACGGTGGAGAGCGTCACCACCCAGAGCAGGGCGTAACCGAACTGCGAACCCGCCGCCATGTTGGATGCCCAGTTCCCAGGATCGATGAACCCCACTGTAACGAGAAGCCCGGGACCGATGGCCCGCAAGAGTTCGAGCCCGCCTTTATGCCCCGTATGGCGGTTGCCGAATATGCGACGCCGCAACGCATCGCATCTATCGCTTCTATCGCATCTATCGCATCTTGTTGTCATCATGCATCGACCTCATTAGTTAGCCTTAGCTAACCTACAAAGTCCATGCATGTACGTCAAGTGTTAGTTAGCCATATGCAACTAATTAGCAGAGGCCGCCTTCATGGCGTCGATCAGGTGCGCGACGCGCACGGTAGCAGCCCAGGGCATAACATCGCTTTGCACGTGGCCCGCACGCAACAGCTTGCAGAAATGAGCGACCTCGCCGTAGAAATCATCCACCTCAAACGGCACGTCGATCTTCTCCGTGTGCCCGTCCGCGTAGCGCACCGTGCCCCGCTCGGGACGGTGCAGACGCTCCACCTCGATGCTCCCCCGCTCACAGGTGATGGTCAGGCAGCTCTCGTAGGGAGCGTCACCATCGCAGACAAAATGCACCGACACGCCTCCGATCACGAGCTCGATGTCGTCTGCCCAGTCAACACGCTTGTCGGCTTGCTTTGCCTCGCGCCAACGGGTCTTGGCCGATGCGACCTCGATGTCGTCGCCCTCCGTAAGCTCCTCGATCCACGAAACCGCATAGCACCCCATATCGAGGAGCGCCCCGCCCTGTGAGGCGTCAAGCATGTAGGCGGGAGGATTCTCGCCGTAATCGAGCTTCTGTACCGCCGCAACAGAGCGCACGGCCCCCAACTCGCCCGAGGCAAGCAGCTCCATCACGCGATCGTGCAGGGGGCAGAAACGATTCTTCATAGCCTCCATAAAGAGGGTGTCGGCCTCATGAGCGCAGCGTTCGGTGGCCGCCGCCTCTGCCTCGCAAAGAAAGGCGGGTTTCTCGCTGAACACGACCTTGCCCGCAGTCAGCGCACGCTGCGCCCACATAGCATGCAAGCCGTGAGGCAACGCGAGGTAGATGGCATCGACGGCAGGGTTGTCGATCAGTGCCTGATACGCCGCAGCGCCGTCATCCTCGGCACTTGCATAGCGGTGGTCTTTGTCTACGGGATACGTTTCGGCAAAGGCATCGAGCTTTGCGGCCGTACGACCTGCGATGGCAACGAGCTGCGCGCCCTCAACATGCGCGAGCGCCGCAGCAAAGCGACTCGAGATTCGCCCCGCGCCTAAAATGCCCCAACCGATTGTGCCTTCAGCCATCTTCATGCCTCGTAACCCTATCGAACCCATGCGTTACCGACCTCGGATTTGCATGAGCAACGCCCTACTCCGCGTCGTCGTCTATCCAAATGACTTCATCGTCATCGTCGGCAGAATCGCCGTACGAATCGTCGTCCGACGTCTTTGACGGCAGGTGCAACTGCCCGCCTTTCACAAAGAACATCACGGCCAAGACGATGAAAACAACGGGCAGAAGCTGAAACGCGATGCCCACCACGGCGCCCAACAGGGCCAGGACAAGCGAAATGACAGCCGCAACGATGAACAGGCCACCGATGACCACCAATATCTCCATAGAAACTCTCCCGCATCTCCGGCGCGCATCTTTAATGCGCCCCACGCACGTACGCTAGCGAAACAAACAAAGGTTACCTTACAGCATCAGCATACAGGAGACTGCGTTCTCGAGCGGGGTGGTACGTGTTTTGTCTCATTCGAGGCCCATGAATGCCCAAACAAAACCCCGCTGCCCAAACCAAGCCCCAATGCACCTAAAATTGGGATCCATGTGCGCCCAAGCCAAGCGTCAGTGCCCAAAATTGGGATCCATGCGCGCCCAAATCAAGCGTCAGTGCCCAAAATCGACGGAAAAAGTCAGGTAAACTCCGATCACTCGAGTAGACCGCGATTTTGGCTCTAGTTTTCCTGCTAAAACGCTCATGAAAACGACGGTCTACTCACCCAATGTTGATTTACCTGACTTTTTCCGTCGATTTTGGGCAGCGGGTCAAAAGGATGGCCTCGGGCGGCATGACATAAAGAAGGACGGCGAGAAAACCCGCCGTCCTTCCGAAGGCCGCAAAGCCTGAACCTCGGTTGAGTTGACTAGATGGCGAGGCCCGCCTCGTAGCCCTCGCGGCTGGCAACGAGCGCGTTGCCAGCCTTAACGGCGCAGCCGACAACCTGCACGTTGTCGCAGTGCTTGCGCGCCGCCTCCTCGAGCGGATTGTAGGCCGCATAGCCAAAGGCCGAGATGACCGTGGCCGCAGGCAGCGTATGCTCGGCACCTTCGGCATCCTTGTAGACTACACCGAAGCCTTCGCCATCTCCGGCAGCGGCGGCACCCGACCAGCTGGCAACGGCGCCATCGACGGCAACGCCGGTCTCGATGCGCTGGACGGTAGCGCCCGTCACGGACTTCACGCCCGAAGCGGCCATCATGCCCATGAAGGCCCCGCGCGTGATGGGCATCATGTCGAGGCAAAGGGCATCGCGCATTTCAATCACCGTCACGTCGTCGCGGTACTGCGCCACAAAGTCGGCCGTCTCGGCGCCGACCTCGCCGCCGCCGCAAACAACCACGGGACCGGGCTTGACCGCAACCTTACCAAGCAAAACATCCTCGGCAAAGACAGCGTTCTCGAGCCCCTCGATCGGCAGCGCAAGCGGCTTGGCACCTGTGGCGATCACCACGGCATCGGGCGCGAAGGCCTCGATGGCGGCCTCATCGACCTCGCAGCCCAGGTGCATGTGCACGCCCAGCGCCTCGAGCTCGGCGCGGAGCGATGATACGTAGGTGGAAAGCTCGCCCTTACCAACGGGGTAAGCGGCGGAGCGGAACTGGCCACCGAGAGCCTCCTGCGCCTCAAAGACCTCAACCTTATGGCCGCGCTCGGATGCGGTCTTTGCGGCCTGCAAGCCAGCGGGGCCGCCGCCGATGACCATGACCTTCTTGACATCCGCCTCGGCAACGGGAGCCATATCGTTTTCGTACTCGCGGCCGACGCGTGGGTTGACCAGGCAGGTGATCTCGGAGTCGATATAAAGCGGGAACTCGCACCCCTGCAAGCAACCGATGCACTGGCGCGCCTGGCAGAAGTGGCCGGCACGCGCCTTGGCGGGCATGTGCGGATCGGCAAGCGAGCCGCGGCCCATGGCGACGGCATCGGCCACGCCCATGGTGATGAGCGTATCGGCCATCTCGGGATCGTTCACGCGGTTGGAAAGGATCACCGGGATGTCCACGACCTCGCGGATTTTCTCGGCACGGTCCATGTTGAGCGCGTGGGGTGTGAACATCGGTGCGATAACCTGGTCGGTCGGTTTACTTGCATACATACCGTTGGAGCAGTTGATGCCGTCAAAGCCGACCTCCTCGAGGTGACGGCACAGCTGCAGGCTCTCGGCAATGGTGCGACCGCCCGGCACAAGGTCGTCGGAATTAAGGCGAACGATGATGGAGAAATCGGCTCCTACCTGCTCGCGCATGGCGGCAAGGATCTCGTCGACGATGCGCACGCGGTTGCAGAAGCTGCCGCCGTACTCGTCCACGCGACGGTTGATCGCGGGAGAGAGGAACTCGGCCAGCAGGTATCCGTGAGCGCAGTGAAGCTCAACGCCATCGAAGCCAGCCTTCTTGGCGCGACCGGCCGCGGCGCCGAAATCGGCAACGACCTGGTGGATCTCGTCGCGCGTCATCTCGCGGGCGAGCGTCTGGCAAGCGGGACACGTGGTCGACGAGGGAGCCACGACCTCGAGGTCGCCGGCGGCCTGCGGCATGACCTGACGGCCCGGATGGTACATCTGGCAGAAGATCTTGGAGCCATGGGCGTGCACGGCATCGACAAGCTCGACGTTACCCGCAATCTGATCGTCGTTGTAGAGACCTGGAATGCGCGTATAGCCCTTGCGGCCCTCCTGCACGGCATAGTCCTCGGTGATGAGCAGGCCCCAGCCGCCTTTGGCCTTCTCTTCCATGTACTTAACGTAGCGTTCGGTGATGATGCCATCGAGCGTGCAATAGTTGGTAACCATCGCTGGCACCACAAGGCGGTTAGGCACCTCGCAAGAACCGATCTTAAACGGGCTGAACAGAGTATCGAGTTTCATGAAGTCGTCCCCTCCTCATGCGGCGAGGGCCCATCCCCCGCCTTACAATACGTAGATGCTCAACGTGGGGGCTACCCCCAGGTCAAGTAACACCGCCGCATTTTTCCGTAGACGGAGGGGACATGCGTTGCACGCAGAAGGAAATCAGGGAAAAGCTCGGTATCGGCCGGGACACGCTACGCTTCTATGAGCAAAAGGGCATCATCGAGCCCGAGATCGACCCCGCAAACGGCTACCGCTACTACGACGACTGGCAGGTCAACCTGCTCTGGGATTGCAAGCACTACCAAGCCATGGGCTTTTCGCTCTCCGAAATACTCGAGATATTGAAGCACGACACCATGGACGAACTCTCGGCCCGCGTTGAGGACAAGGCAGACGAGGTCGCTGCCGCTATCGCCCGCAAAGAGCTGGAACTCACCGCTTTACGAGCCCGGCATACGGAGATGAGCCGCGCACCGAAAGAACTCGGCGGCTACGAGCTCACGGAGTTTGCCGGCCGTATCTACGTGCCGGTGCGCGAGGGGCACGGGTTTCGCGAGGGCGTCGAGGCGGAGGCCGTGGCGTTCATGAACGCCAACAGCTCGATCATGGAGCCCCTGCTCTGGTTTCCCGATGTGGAGCAGAACCACTTCTTTTGGGGATACGCCATGACACCTGAGGTCTTTGAGGCGATCGGCGCGCCTGAGGTGGCAGGGATCACACACATAGAGGCGGGGCCGGCGCTTGGCACCTGGGTCGATGCCGGCGAGCGTTGGAGCATCGGGCTTGGGCTGTTCGGTGCGCTTTTAGACGAGGCCCAAGCGCGTGGCCTGCACGTGCGCGGCGAGCTTTGCGCCGACCTCGTTGCCCGCGCCCACGGGCACGACGGCTACCATCGCTACCTCCACGTATATTTGCCCGTTAGTGCGTAAAACAGCCCGGGGCCGGGCGACGCGCCGCAAACTACAGGGCGACGCACCAAAGCGACAGGGCGACGCACGGATAACCGCGGACGATACGCCGCAAGCCGCGGGACGACACACCGCAAGCAGCCCGATAACGCGCCGAAAGCAAAAAGGGAGACGAGCCTAAACCCGTCTCCCTTTTTGCTTTTGCAAACGGCTCGCACGGTAAGTGCGTCGAACCTTAAAACTAGTCCAGCTTGTCGAACGCCTGCTTGAGGTCCCAGATGATGTCCTCGGCGTTCTCGGTACCGATGGAGAGGCGGATCGTGGACTGGGTGATGCCCTGATCCGCAAGCTCCTCGTCGGTGAGCTGGGAGTGCGTGGTCGTGGCCGGGTGGATGGCCAGACTCTTCACGTCAGCAACGTTGGCAAGCAGCGAGAAGATCTGCAGGTTGTCGATGAACTTCCAAGCTGCGTCCTTGCCGCCCTTGATCTCGAAGGTGAAGATCGAGGCACCGCCGTTGGGGAAGTACTCGGTGTAGAGCTCGTGGTCGGGGTGGTCGGGCAGGCTCGGGTGGTTGACCTTGGCGACGTGCGGGTCGCTCACGAGGAACTCGACGACCTTCTTGGTGTTCTCGGCGTGGCGATCGAGGCGGAGCGAGAGGGTCTCGGTGCCCTGGAGCAGGATCCAGGCGTTGAACGGGCTGATGCAGGCGC
>CAVGWH010000030.1:0-109994 GCA_963633065.1 Oribacterium sp. | reverse complement strand
GCATGTGTTAGGCGCGCCGCCAGCGTTCATCCTGAGCCAGGATCGAACTCTCCGTCCGAACGCCCGGGAACGGGTCCCGGGTTCCGATTCAAGTAAAGTGATTTTTGAAACGGTGCGCGTCCGGCGCTCCAAGTCCGCCTGACCGGCATGACGCCGATCGGATCCATGTTGGACGTGTGGTTCTCTGGAAGATGAAATCGACAGTTCGATAAAACCTCTTCGGTCATCACACATCTCTGATGGTATCTATCTGTCTCCGTACGGCGCTACTCGCGCCGTACCGCAGTATCCGGTTCTCAAGGTACCCGCCGCGTCGGGCTCGGCCCGCCGCGCGGCAAGGAGATATATTGCCAGAGGGATGGGGCGGCGGGGGCGTGAATCTCGGCCGCCACAATTCCGACACATTTGGAGGTTATTCAGCTCCGAATGGCCCTATATATTGTGTTCGCAAATCGTTTATCGACTATTCGGTACCGTTCACCGAGGATGAATGGTTAAACAAGCCTCAAATCGCTAATCGACTTTTTCACTACGCGCCAACGCACACCCTTCCTCAAGTAGGGCATCGCGCTCCTCGACGGTCGCCGCCTCGGCATACACGCGAACCGAAGCCTCGGTGCTACTAGGGCGCAAGAGCAACCACGACTCATCTTCGAACTCGAAGCGCACGCCATCCATGCGGCTTACACCTGCCGGAGCCTTGCCCGCTATGGTGGGAGGGTTAACGCCGGGCAGCATCATGCGCAGCGTTTCGATCTCCTCGGCCTCCAAGCGGATATCGCGACGCCCGTAGCGCATCTTTCCGAAGACTGCCTCGAGTTCGTCTACCAAAACACCGAGCGGCTTACCCGTTTTGGCCATCATCTCGCACAAAAGCAATGCGGCCAGAAGGCCGTCGCGCTCGGGCATATGGCACGGGAACCCGATGCCTCCCGATTCCTCGCCGCCGATAATCACATCGCCCTTGCAGATCTCTTTATATATATGACGGAATCCGATGGGCTTGACCGCAACGCGACAACCTAAAGATTTGGCAACGCGCCGAATCAAAACCGAAGAGGACAGATTGATGGCGACGCGCCCCGACCTACCATGCTTTTGCACCAGGTGCCCTAATAGAAGCGCGATGATTTTATCGGGGCATACATAGCGCCCGCGCTCATCTACTGCCGCCACGCGATCGGCATCGCCATCGTTGAGGAGGCCCGCAAAAGCCTCGCCCGCAACAACGGCCTCCTCGCATTCGTCAGCCCATGGTTCAACGGGATCGGGGTGAAGCTCCTCCATATCCTTGTCTTCTACGCCATGAAGCTCTCGGACTTCCACGCCCAGATCTTTAAGCAGCGAGGCGAACGTACCACGAGCAGCGCCATACATGGGGTCGTAAACCACCTTAAGGTGGGCCGATCGAATAGTATCGACATCGACAACCGATGTGAGCTCGTGCAAATACGGGGTCATGATGTCAAACGAATGGTAAGGTCCGCGCGCACTGGAGGGCTCGGCAGGCACCGCGGCTTCAAGCTCCTCGGTAAACTCGGGCGTGGCACAGCCTCCATCCGCCATGCGGAACTTGACGCCCACGTATTCGACGGGATGATGCGACCCGGTGATCATCAGGCCGCCGCATACCTCCGCATCCTGAGCCACCGCCCAAGAAAGCGCCGGCATAGGAGCGTAAGAGTCGGACAGCCTGACGATAAGCTTGCGCGCCGCAAGCACCTCGGCGGCCATGCGCGCGAGTTCATGAGCACGGGGGCGCGTATCGTACGTGACGCACACCACGCCACCGGGGTTATCCCGCTCCCACAGCATTCCTGCTGCATCGGCTATGCGGTTAATCACCTGATCGATAGCATCGTCGTCGACGCGCCCGCGCCATCCGTCCGCTCCGAAATGAATCATCGCGCCCACGCGCCACACCTCAATAATCTCGACGTAGTCCGTCATGCGAGGATGGTATACCCGATATGAAAGAGGGGAATCGCAATTTGCGATGATTCACAGGGAGTTTCCCGAGTGGGCATCTGCGCCTTACTCGAGCACGCCCAGCACCTCGGCCATGGCAGCGGTGGTTTGAGCCGTGGTGCCGCAGCAGCTTCCGATGAGACGAGCGCCGTCGCGCTGCCATTCAACGCAAGCGCGTGCGAAAGCGGCAGGCTGCTCGTTCCAGCTTAGATCCTCCCCGACCTGTATAGGTTTGCCCGCATTGGGACGCACCGAGACGGGCGTCGTCGCGGCCTTGACCATACGGGGGACGGCACGGGTCGCCGCTCTGAGAGAGCAACAGTTAACGCCCACGCTTGCGGCCCCGCGCTTTTCGGCCCAGACGATCGCCCCCTCGATGGTAAGTCCGTCTCCCAAAAGGCATGCTTCATCATCGATCGCAAAGCTCACCAGCACGGGCATACCATCGGCGGCATCCATAGCACCGGCGAGAGCAGGCGTAAGGTCGCGTACGGAAGTAAACGTCTCGAGCATGAGCGCGTCGACTCCTGACGTGAGCAGGGCCGCCGCCTGCTCACGGTAGGCGGCACGCGCAGAACGATACTCCGGCGAGTCCTCCGTAAACCAATCGATGCCGCAAGGACCGATCGAGCCCAACAGACACTGTGGAGAAGCCGCACGTGCATTATCGACGGCAGCGCGATTAACCTCGGCCACCGATGGGGCGATCTCGTCACGCTCAAGAGTCGGGGCAGATGCCTGGAACGAATTAGTGATAAGCACCTGAGCGCCCGCTGCCTCGTAAAGACGATGCAGGCGAATGACCGTTTGCGGCTCGGCAAGATTCCAGAACGCCGGCGGCACATCGGAGGCAAACGCCTCGCTCATGAGAGCACTTCCCATGGGGCCTTGCGCCAAGAGCACCTCAGAAGAAAGCCGGCGCATGAATTCCTCAGCGCCGGCGCGATTGTAATAGGTAGTGTCAATCTGATGCATTGTCCATGCCTACCCTAGCATTTCTAGCCTTCGACCGTGATTCCCTGCTTCTCGAGATAGCTGAGCCAGCGAGCCATGGTGTCCTCGGACAGAGCATGCTCCATCTGGCACGCTTCCTCATCGGCGCGCTCGTAATCGACACCAAGCTCCTGCGAGAGGAACACGCGCAGCATGCGATGGCGGCGCCACACGGCAGACCCGATCTCGCGGCCACGCTCGGTAAGCATGACCTTGCCGTAGTGCGACTGTTCCACCATGCCCTGATGCTTGAGGGCAGTGACCGCCTTGTTGACCGATGCCTTTGAAACTCCCAGACGCTGCGCGATGTCGACCGAGCGCACGCCCTCGGTCTCCCCGTCTTCGCGCTCGATGCGCACCATGCACTCGAGATAGTCCTCGTTTGCCATAGTGAGGTGAACGGGGCAGTTGCAATCGTTTGTCTCGACGATATCGGTTGTATCTGTAGCTTCCATAGGAATCCCTTCGTATGCTTAGCCGATTCTACCCCATCTGTGGCGCATTTGGCTTTTAGGCATCCGTGCTAGAGTACGGAGGATGGCGTAATTTCATAACGATTGGAGTATTCATGTCATCAGACGTCAGCACTTCCGACGTTCTTGAGCGCTTCCTGCGCTACGTACAGGTCAATACGCAGTCCGCCGATGCTCACTGCGATCAGGTTCCCTCGAGCCCGGAGCAGTTCGATCTTGCCAACTTGCTGGTAGAGGAGCTTCACGCTCTTGGTATATCGGATGCACAGGTCGATGGGCACGCCTATGTTTGCGCGCATATCCCGGCGAGCAAGGGCTGCGAAGATAAGCCGGCGCTCGGCCTTATAGCGCATCTCGACACCACGGAGGTAGCGCCCGGTGCCGGCGTAGCGCCTCACATCGTGCACTATACCGGCGGCGATCTTGTATGCGGCGAGGTTGAGGGGAAACCCGTCTCCATCGACCCGGTCAACTTTCCCTATCTAGCCGAAGTGGAAGGCGAAGATCTTGTGGTGACCGATGGCACCACGCTTTTGGGCGGAGACGACAAAGCGGGCGTCGCCGAGATCATGGCTTTAGCGGCGCGTCTCATGGCCAACCCCGAACTCCCCCACCCCACCATCGGCATCTGTTTCTGTCCCGATGAGGAAATCGGGCATGGAGCCGAGCTGCTTGATATCGAGCGATTCGGATGCGCTTATGCCTACACCATCGACGGCGGCGCCATCGGCGAGCTGGAGTACGAGTGCTTCAATGCCGCCGAGGCGACGGTCACATTCGACGGCTACTCCATCCATCCGGGAGACGCCAAGGGTCGCATGGTCAACGCATCCAACCTCTTTGCCGATTTCCATACCCTGCTCCCGCGCGAGCAGCGCGCGGAATACACCGCCGATTACGATGGCTTTATCTGCATCGAAGGCGTTTCCGCCACGATCGATCATGCAACGGCACGCTATATCGTGCGCGACCACGATGCTCAAAGATTCGAAGCCAAACTCGATCTGATGCAGCAAACGGCAGCCTTCCTCAACATGCGTTTTAGCGAGGATCGTGTGCATGTGGAGATCAAGCAGCAGTATCGCAACATGGCGGAAGTGGTTGAGCAGCATCCCGAGTTGATCGATCGCGCAATCGAAACGTACAAGGCACTGGAAATCGAACCGCGTGTGCTCCCCATCCGCGGAGGCACCGACGGTGCACAGCTTTCGTTCCGTGGACTGCCCTGCCCCAACCTGGGAACCGGTGGCTACTGCTGCCACAGCGTCAACGAGTTTGTACCGGTGCGTTCATTGGAGCGCATGGTCGACGTGCTCACCGAATTAGTGAAACGCTTCGCGGAGTAGCACTTCGCTAAGTGGCGCCCAAGCGCAAGATGTCATGACCGAGAGCGATCGATCCATAGGCGCTCACAAGAAACGGGTTGCAGCCACGCGCTGCAACCCGTTTCTTTTTCGTTGCGTTTTCCGGAAACGCTCCGATATTCGGAACCGAGAACGAGGTTCGTTCATGCCCCTTCACTCGGAGACACTTTTAAGAATCATCGCTCGAGCTACTCGAGTCCTCCGAATCGCTCGACGTGTCGGTAGTGGTTGCGGTTCCGTTCGACCAGTCCTTGGTGCTGTTATTGGAAAGGTCGCCCACCGTGCCGCCGCCGGACTTGCCCATGGTCTGCGGACCCTCGGGGTCCTCGCCCGCGTCGACGCGCTTCATCATGGCCTTCAACTCGTCTTCGTATACGAACACATAGCTCTGGCCGTTGATCATCGTATCCTCACCTGCATACGAGGGGAGGTTGGCCGAATAGATATTGTCAACATCCATGCCGCGCATCGCGTTGATGCAGGCGGCGATATCGGTAGGCTCCATATCGGTGATGAGCATGTCGGAAAGCGAGTTGATGAGGCTGACCACCTTGGTGGCGTCGAAGTTGTTGAGCACCTGCTTGGCAAGGGCGCCCAGCACCATGCGCTGATGGCGCATGCGCGTGTAGTCGCCATCGGCGAATTGATGGCGCGCGCGGCAGAACGTAAGCGCGGCCTCGCCATCCATGTGCTGCTCGCCCGCTTCGATATCGACGGGGCCGGCCTCGCGATCCGAAACCTCATCGCCCTCGGGAACCGTGATGTCGATACCGCCCACCGCATCGATGAGGGTCTTCATGCCATCGAAATTAACCTCGGCATAGTGCGAGATCTTTTGCTCGCCATCAAAGCAAAGCGTGTTGACGGCATCGACCATGCCCTCGGCGCCATCGGAAGCGTGCGCGGCATTGACCTTGATGGTGGAACCCTTATAGGTAACCTTGGTATCACGCGGAATGGAGATGAGCGTGGCCTCTTTCTGCTGAGGATCGATGCGCGCCAAGATAATGGAGTCGGAACGATACGAATCCTCACCGGGGCGCCCATCGGTGCCGAGGAGCAGGATATAAAACGGCTCGCTCGCAACATCGGAATCGACCAGCGTGCTCAACAGATTGCTGGTGATAACCGAGCTGTTGTGGAGCTTGCTGGTGACGTTGGCAAGCCAAAGGCCCGCTGCGGCGGTGCCGCACAAAAGCACGCCGACAAGTGTGAACACGATGCCGCGCTTGATATGCCTACCCCTGCGGCGCTGGCGCGCACGCTCGGAGTAGCGATCGACGTTATCGCGGCTGTAAATACGACTGCTGGCTCCGGTACTGGCCACGCGGCCCTCGGAAACTCGTTTTTTACCGAACATAGCTACCTAGTCTTCAACGGGGTCAGGGACGTTGGCGTGCTCGACTGTTGCACCCAAATTCTGCAGCTTCTGAACGAACTGCTCGTATCCACGCTTGATGTGGTGAATGGCCGATACCTCGGTGATGCCCTCAGCGGCAAGGCCGGCGACCACCAAAGCGGCGCCGCCTCGCAAATCGGGCGAAGTCACCTGCGCTCCGGAGAAACCGGAGACGCCATGGATCATGGCATGATGGCTTTCGATACGGATGTCGGCACCCATGCGCACGAGCTCGGAAGCGAACATAAAACGGTTCTCGAAGATATTCTCGGTGATAACCGAGGAACCGTCGGCAAGCGCCGATAAGGTCATGACCTGCGCTTGCATATCGGTGGGGAAACCGGGGAATGGGAGCGTCTGGATGTCGACCGGAAGCAAGTGCTCGGCGCGATTGACGTGCACGCCACCTTCGACGTGCTCGAGATCGATACCCATGAGCTGCATCTTTTTAAGCACCATACCGAGATGGATAGCATTGAACCCGGTTACGGTCACACCCTCGGAACCTGCCGCCAGGGCACCTGCCACCAAGAAGGTGCCGGCCTCGATGCGGTCTCCGACGACACGATGCGTGACGGGGTGAAGCTCCTCGACTCCTTGGATGGTAACCACCGGGGTGCCGGCACCCGTGATCTTGGCGCCCATCTCGTTGAGCATATTGGCCAGATCGACGATCTCGGGCTCGCGGGCGGCGTTGTCGATGATCGTCTCGCCCTTGGCACGCACCGCGGCCATGATCAGGTTCTCGGTTGCGCCAACCGAAGCGAATTCAAGCGTGACCGTGGTGCCCGTGAGGCCCTCGGGCGCAACTCCGTTGATGTAACCATGCGCGGTATCGAACTCAACGCCCAGCGCCTCGAGGCCCAGGATATGCATATCGATTTTACGTGCACCCAAGTTGCAGCCGCCCGGCATGGCGATCTTGGCACGACCGAAACGGCCGAGCAGAGGACCCATCACCGCGGTCGAAGCGCGCATCTTGGCCACAAGTTCGTACGGGGCTTCCCAAGAATCCACCGCCGAAGTGTCGATAACCAGCGTGTGCTCGTCCTCGACCTCGATGGTGGCACCGATACCTTTGAGCACCTTGCCCATCACATGGACATCGGAGATGTTGGGAACGTTTTGAAGCGTGGTCTTACCGGGTGCCAACAACGTTGCGGCCATTAGCTTGAGCGCTGAGTTCTTGGCGCCGGACACGCAGACGGTACCACCGATATCGTGCCCGCCTTCGACGCGAATGATTTCCAAAACCGACCCTTTCAACAAGCATGCCCGGGACGGCAAGCCGTCCCGGGCATGATGTGGTTCGCTATATGCAGCCCTCAGATGAGGGCGCACGATGGCTAGTTGGCAAGCTTGAGCTTACACCATGCGATTTCATTATAGAGGTACGCGCGGCGTGCATCGTCTTCTGACAAATTACTCAGCTGGTCTTCAAAACCTTGAATCTCGGCTTTAATCTTATCCGCGTCGACCGTGGCCAAATCGCAAGCGCGCTCGGCGATGACGATCACCACGTCGCCGGCAACCTGAGCGTAGCCTCCACTTACCGCAAACGTATGGTCTGCCGTGCCCATCGCCTGATCACAGATCTTGACGAAGCCAGGCTCGATGGTGCAGATCTCGCTGGCATGGCGCGGAAGCACACCGAACTCGCCATCCGTCGACGGGATGGAGACGAATGCCGCCTCGCCTTCGTAGGCGCAGCTTTCCGGGCATACGATGCGAATCTGCATGGCCTAGTTCTCCTCCATCTTGCGGGCGCGCTCACGCACGTCATCGATGGTGCCGGCATAACGGAACGCCTGCTCGGGAAGGTCGTCGGCCTTGCCGTCGACGATCTCGGCGAAAGAACGGACCGTATCCTCGACGCGGACATACACGCCGGGGTTGCCGGTGAACTTCTCGGCCACGTGGAAGGACTGCGAGAGGAACTGCTGGATCTTACGGGCACGGCTGACCGTAAGGCGCTGCTCCTCGGAAAGCTCGTCCATACCCAGGATGGCGATGATGTCCTGAAGGTCGGAGTACTCCTGAAGGATCTCCTGCACCTTGACGGCCACACGATAGTGCTCCTCGCCGACGATGGAGGGATCCAGTGCGTCGGAGGAAGAAGCGAGCGGGTCGATAGCCGGGAACAGACCCAGCGACGAGATGCTACGCGAAAGAACCGTGGTGGCATCGAGGTGCGTGAAGGTGGTGGCGGGTGCCGGGTCGGTCAGGTCGTCGGCGGGAACGTAGACAGCCTGAACGGAGGTGATGGAGCCCGTCTTGGTAGAGGTGATGCGCTCCTGCAGGTCGCCCATCTCGGTTGCCAGCGTGGGCTGGTAACCAACTGCGGACGGCATACGGCCCAGAAGTGCGGAAACCTCGGAACCGGCCTGGGAGAAGCGGAAGATGTTGTCGATGAAGAGCAGTACGTCCTGACCACGATCGCGGAAGTACTCAGCGGTGGTAAGGCCGGCCAGACCGATACGCATACGCGCTCCGGGGGGCTCGTTCATCTGACCATAGACCAAGCAGGTCTTGTCGATAACGCCCGACTCGCTCATCTCGAGATAAAGGTCGGTGCCCTCACGGGTGCGCTCGCCGACGCCGGTGAACACCGAGGTGCCGCCGTGCTCCTGGGCGAGGTTGTTGATGAGCTCCTGGATCAGAACGGTCTTGCCGACGCCGGCGCCGCCGAACAGACCCGTCTTGCCGCCACGGATGTAGGGCTCGAGCAGGTCGACGGCCTTGATGCCGGTCTCGAAGATCTCGGTCTGGGTGGTGAGCTCGTCGAAGTGCGGAGCCGGACGATGGATGGGATAGTACTCATCCACCTCGGGCATCTCCTTGCCGTCGACGGGCTGACCCATGACGTTCCAAATGCGGCCGAGGGTCTCTTTACCGACGGGCATCTTCATGGGTTCGCCGGTATCGACCGCGACCATGCCACGCTGGAAACCGTCGGTCGAAGACATGGCGACCGTGCGGACGACGCCGCCCGGCAGCTGGCTCTCGACCTCGAGAATGGTGCTCAGATGGCCGATGGGCGAATCCGCCTCGACCGTGAGAGCGTTGTAGACCGAGGGAACCTGGTCGTCGAACTTGACGTCCACAACAGGACCGATGACACGGACGATGCGCCCCTCACCGGCGGTCTGTTTGGTGGTGGCTTCCTCGACCGCCTGCTTTACGGTGGTTTCTGCCATTAGTTTTCCTCCAATGCTGAGGCTCCGCCCACGATCTCGTTGATCTCGGTGGTAATCGAAGCCTGGCGCACGCGACTATACGTGCGAGTAAGGGTCGAGATGATTTCGGTTGCGCTTTCGGTAGCAGAGTGCATGGACTTGCGGCGCGCACCTTGCTCGGCAGCCGCCGAATCGATCAGGGCCTGGTAGACGACCGTCAAGACATAGGAAGGCACAAGCTTGCCGAGAACGTGCTCTGCAGAGGGCACGAACTCGAACGACGAGGAGATGCGTTTCGGCGCATCGCCCTCGTTTTTGCGCGGACCATGGGCCATGGCGATCATATCGGGATCGAGGGGCAGCAGATGCTCGACGCGCATCTCCTGGTCGACGCGATTGCGAGCGTGATGGTAGATCAGCTCAACACGATCGATCTCACCGGAGACATACGCCTTGCAGATATGGCTCGCGATCATACGCGCCTGCTCGAAATCCGGATCGGCCGAATTGCCCTCGAAATGCATGACGAGGTTCGAACGATTACGGAAGTAGGCTGAGGCCTTACGGCCGCATGCGATGATCTGGCAACCGATGCCCTCGCGTTCCCATTGGCGAGCGAGCTTCTCGGCCTCGCGCTCAACCATCACGTTGAAACCGCCGGCAAGTCCGCGGTCCGAGTTGATAACCACGATGAGCCCGTTTTTGAACTCCTCGTGCTTCTGCAACATCGGATCGTTACCCGAGCAGGAGGCGTCGCCCGCCACCGTCAGCATGACGTCGGTGAGCGCCTCCTTATAGGGCTCGGCCTGCTTGGCGCGCTCGAGCGCATGGCGGATCTTGGCCGTGGAGACCATCTCCATCGTGCGCGTGATCTGCTTGGTCGAGGTAACCGAGTTGATTCGCTTCTTGATGTCGCGAAGGTTAGCCATAGGAACTAGTTCTCCTCGCTCGCAGCATCATCAGCATGATGCTTGGCGACGAACTGGTCCTTGAACTCGCCGATGACGCGCTTGAGCTCGGCCTGAACCTCATCGTCCATCTTCTTGGAGCGCACCTTGTCCAGAAGCGATCCGAAACCGTTGTTCATGTGCTCGATGAGCTCGGTACGGAAAGGCAGAACATCGGACAGGGGCAGATCGTCCAAGAAGCCCTCGTTACCTGCGAAGATCGCTACGATCTGCTCGCTTACCTCGAAGGGGTTGTAGCGCGGCTGCTTAAGGAGCTCGGTCATGCGGGCGCCATGGGTCAGCTGCTTCTGCGTAGCGGCATCGAGGTCGGAACCGAACTGGGTGAAGCCAGCAAGCTCCTGATAGGAAGCAAGGTCAAGACGAAGGTTGCCGGCAACCTGCTTCATCGACTTGGTCTGAGCGTCACCACCGACGCGCGACACCGAAATGCCGACGTCGACTGCAGGACGCTGGCCCTGGAAGAAGAGCTCGGACTGCAGGTAGATCTGACCATCGGTAATGGAGATGACGTTGGTGGGGATGTACGCCGAAACGTCGCCGTCCTGGGTCTCGATGATGGGCAGAGCCGTCATGGAGCCGTAGCCGTTCTTCTTGGAAAGCTTAACGGCGCGCTCCAGTAGGCGCGAATGCAGATAGAAGATGTCGCCAGGATAGGCCTCGCGTCCAGGCGGACGATGCAGCGTCAGCGACATCTGACGATACGCGACAGCCTGCTTGGACAGGTCATCGTAGATGACGAGCACGTGACCGCCGGGGTTATCCTCGGATGCCGGCTTGCCATCCTCGCCGTTGTACATGAAGAACTCGCCGATAGCGGCACCTGCCATAGGGGCGATGTACTGCATAGGAGCGGAGTCGGCAGCGGTGGCCGAGACGATGATGGTGTAATCGAGTGCACCGTGCTTGGCCAGGGACTCACGGATGTTGGCAACCGTGGAGGCCTTCTGACCGATGGCGACATAGATGCAGACCATGCCCTTGCCGCGCTGATTGATGATGGCGTCGATGGCGATAGCGGTCTTACCGGTTTTGCGGTCGCCGATGATGAGCTCACGCTGACCACGGCCGATAGGCACCATGGAGTCGATGGCCAGAAGACCGGTCTGTACCGGCTCGCACACAGGGGTACGGTCGATAACGCCGGGAGCCTTGAACTCGATGGGGCGCGTGTGGGTAGCATGGATCTCGCCCAGACCATCGATGGGCTGGCCGAGCGGGTTGACGACGCGACCGAGCATGGAGCGGCTCACGGGGATATCCATGATGCGCCCGGTGGTGCGGCACTCATCGCCTTCCTTGATGGAGTCTACGGCACCGAACAGAACGGCACCGACTTCATCGCGGTCAAGATTCTGGGCCAGGCCGTACACGGTCTCGCCGGTGTCGCTGCTCTTGAACTCCAAGAGCTCGCCGGCCATAGCGCTCTTCAGACCGGAAACGCGCGCGATGCCGTCTCCGACCTCGTCGACCTGGGAAACCTCATGCGTATCGACCGTGGCAGACAGATTATCGAGCTTCTGCTGCAGCAAATCGGCGATGTTAGCGGCATTGAGGGTTTCGGACATTAGGCTTCACCTCCGTCAGGGTGAATAGGGGTTGCGAGGGTATCGTGTGCAGCGCGCAGCTGAGTCTTGACAGAGATGTCACGACGCTCGCCGCGAGCCTCGAGCACGATGCCTCCGATGATTGAAGGATCGACCTGCTCGATGAGGAACACCTTGCGGCCGAAGTCCTTTTCGCATTTCTCAGTGATCGTTTGACGCAGCTCGTCATCGAGCGGAATGGCCGTGGTGACGGTCACGCCGACGACGTCCTCGTCCTCCTCGGCGATGGCTTTGAAGACCGTCGCCATTTTGGGGAGCAGATCGAGCTGGTCGCGCTTGGACATGGTCTCGATGATCGCCAAGAGCTCGGGAGAAGCCGTGGCAAACTCCTGCAGCTTGGAAAGATCGGCGTACACACGGCCCTCGGCCTTAGAGGCCTCCATGAGGGAGCGCGCATACGTCTCGAGAACCTTGTCCTCGTAGCGGCTAGTCGACATTCAGGCTACCCGCTTCCTTGATGTAGCGCTCGATGAGCTTCTTCTGCTCGGCCTCGTTCTCGAGAGCCTCGCCGACGATCTTGGTCGCAACGGACACCGACAGATCGGCGATGGAGCTTGCGGCACCTGCGTAGATGGACTTGCGCTCGTCGGCAGCCGTGGACTGGGCCTTGGCGATGATCTCCTCGGCCTCCTTGTGAGCGGCCTCGACGATACGGGCGCGCTCGCCCTCGGCGTCCTTACGGGCCTCGAGAACGATCTCTGCGGCCTGACGACGGGCGTCGGTGATGAGCGCATCGGACTCAGAACGCTTGGCGATGGCGTCAAGCTTGGTCTTCTCGGCCTCGTCGAGGGACTCCTCGATCTTCTTGCCGCGCTCCTCCATGGTCTTCATGATGCCCGGGAGCGCCACCTTGGCGAGAACGACCCAGATGATCACGAACGCGATAAACGCAGGAACGAACTCCGCCATCTTGGGGATCAGGATGTCCGCGCCGGCGGCCTCCTCGGCGAAGGCGCACGTCGGGAGCAGCTGGGCGGCCGAAACCGCCGCGATCGCGACAGCGCTTTTATTGGTAGAAAATTTCATAGCTGTGTCTCCGGAGCTATTTAACGATCAGCGCGACAACGAAGCCGATCAGAGCCAGAGCCTCGCCGAAAGCGGAGCCCATGATGAAGACAGTGAACACACGGCCCTGAACCTCAGGCTGACGCGCCATAGCGCCCGTAGCGCCCAGAGCGGAAAGGCCAATGGCAAGACCTGCACCGATAACACCGAGACCGTAACCGATAACTCCCACGATTCCTCCTTTGTCGTACGCCTTCTTTGGCGCATGATAAACAACTCTTATAACTACATGGCTCCGTGGGGACGGGCCATGCGGTTGCACGAAAGTGACTCTTACCTACCTTAAGCGGCCGGGATTACTCCTCGGCGACCTCCTCCGCCTCGGAGATGTACACGGCGGTAAGAACCGTGAACACGTAAGCCTGGATGGCGCCGACGACCATCTCGATCGCATAGATCAAGATGAGGATGGCGAGCCAGGCAATGGAGGGCAGAGCGCCCGCGATGTGCGCGGCGGTGACGGACTCCAGCAGCGGCTCGGCGAAGAGCGTTGCCATGATGGCGAACGACCCCATAACCACGTGACCGGCGAACATGTTGCAGAACAGACGGACGGCCAGCGTGATGAGACGCAGGATGGTCGAAAAGACCTCGACGACCCACACGAGCAGGTTCATCGGGAAGCCCACACCTGCAGGAGCGAGGCTCTTGATGTACCCGAACACACCGCGCGCCTTGCATCCGTAGTAGATGAAGTACACAAACGCGAAGAGTGCAAGCGCTGCCGTGGAGCCGATGGCACCGGTGCCGGGCTTCATACCCGGGATGAGGCCGATGACATTGTTCGTGAGGATGAACAAAAACAGCGCACACAGGAACGGGAAGTGCTTCTTCCAGTTCTCGCCAACGACGCCCTTGCCGATGTCGTTCTCGACGTACTCGATCAGATACTCGAAACCGTTCACGAAAAAGCCCTTGGGGACCAAGGTCTGTTTCTTCTTGAAGGTGAAGAGCAAGAGAAGGAGCACGACGGTGGAGACGATCAGCCAGAACGAGTACTGCGTGATACCGCAGTTCAGGTCACCTGCAACCGGAGTGGAGGTGAACTCGCTGACCAGATGATTGATCTCATCTGGAAGCTTATCGAAAATTTCCACGTCTTACCTTTCGACTTACCGGGTGTTTCCGAGGTACCTGACGACGACGACCGCGAAGCCGAGCATAAAGCCCACGAACCCGGCGGCCTCGCCCACGAGGAACATCCGAAACGCCACACCGAACACTGCATACACGATAAGGGTGAAGACAAGGAGCGCGATCGCCGAGACCGCGAGGCTCATCATGCCCTTGAGCATGTCTGCATTCTGCTTGCCGAAAACGACCGGTGCGATTGCCAGCGGAAACGGTAAAAACGCGATGGCTCCCGCGATAAACCCTGCGATAGCCGGGATTACCGTCGATATAGTCACAGGCGCTTCTCCTTCTCTTGACACATAGCTGCACCACCGAGTGCGGCAACATTGCCTACCTATTTTACGAAGCAACTTTTGAATTGCAACACGAACCAACCAGCTATTTCACAACTGTTGATTTTCTTTATACGGCATTTATGCTGATGAAACGCTTTTTCGAGAAAAGTTGCCCTGTAAAGATTGCGCATACGTTAACGGTTCATGAGCCTTCCGCGATTTAAGAAAGCCTCCCCTTTCGCGTGTCCGGGAAAGGGGAGGTGACTTAAGTGGCAGGCCTCTAGATTACGTGCGTGCAAAGCGCCGCGTGGCGCAGGCGGACTTAAGCGCGGCCCGTCTCGTCGAGAGCCGTGATTTTGGCCACGCGCTGCTCGTGACGGCCGCCACCGAACTCCTGCGTGAGGAACGTCTTGACGATCTCCTCGTTGACCTCAAGATCGACGAAACGGCCCGAAAGGCAGATAACGTTGCCGTTGTTATGCTCGCGGAAGAGCGCCGCGAACTCGGGCGTGACGATACTGGCGGCACGGATGCCCGCAACCTTATCGGCAGCGACGGCCATACCGATGCCGGTGCCGCAGATGAGCACGCCGCGATCGGCCTCGCCCGAGGCAACGGAGCGCGCAACCTTCTCGGCGTAGTCGGGGTAATCCACACGGTCCTCGGTATCGGGACCGAGGTCGAGCACCTCATGGCCGAGGCTCTCGAGATATGCGACCATGGGGGCCTTCTGGATGAAACCGGCATGATCCGAAGCGATAGCGATGCGCATTGCGTTCCTTTCGTCTGGCGCTTTATTACATACGATGGCCTGGGCACAGAGGCGAACCGGGCGACACCAACTCTAGCAGATGGTGCGGGCGCGCTTCACCGCATCGTGCCAGCCATCGAGATACCTCTCGACGACCGAGGGATCGGATGCCGGATCGAACTGCTTTGCCGAGGCGCGGTTCTGCTCGAGCTCCTCGTGATTTTCCCAATAGCCCACGGCAAGACCCGCTAGATACGCGGCGCCGAGTGCCGTCGTCTCCATAGATCCGGTCTGAACCACCGGGATGCCCAGAAGATCTGCCTGGAACTGCATGATGAATTCGTTGCGCGAGGCACCGCCATCAACCGCCAGCGCCGCAAGCTGCACGCCCGAGTCGGCCTCCATAGCGCGCAGCACATCGTAGCTCTGATATGCCATGGACTCGCAAGCGGCGCGCACGATGGTGGCGCGGTCGGAACCGGCGGTGAGGCCATAGACCAAACCGCGCGCGTCGGGGTCCCACCAGGGCGCACCGAGCCCCGTGAACGCAGGGACCAGGTAACAGCCCGCGTTGTCGGCAACCGAACGCGCTATAGATGCCGTCTCGCCCGCATCGGAGATGATGCCCAGCTTGTCGCGAAGCCATTTGATAGTCGACCCGGCATGGAAGATAGAGCCCTCGAGAGCATATGAGATGCTGCCGCCCTCGGCGATACCGATAGTGGATACCAGCCCGTTTTGCGAATCGACCACTTTGTCGCCGGTGTTCATGAGCATGAAGCAACCGGTGCCATAGGTGTTCTTGGCCTGGCCCGGCTCAAAGCAGCAGTGTCCGAACAGCGAGGCCTGCTGATCTCCCGCAACGCCCATGATAGGCGGCGTGTGCGTCATGATCTCGCCCGACACGTTACCGAACTCGCCGGAACTCCAGCGAACCTCGGGCATCATGCTCGCGGGGATACCCAACGCCTCGAGCAGCTCGGTATCCCAGGTGAGCGTATGGATATTGAAAAGCATGGTACGACTGGCGTTTGTGTAGTCAGTGGCATAGACCTCGCCACCCGTGAGGTTGTAGACGAGCCAGGTATCCATGGTGCCGAACTGCAACTGCCCCGACGCAGCCGCCTCGCGGGCGCCCTCGACGTTGTCGAGAATCCACTTGATCTTGGTGGCAGAGAAATACGGATCGGGCATAAGACCCGTCTTGGCACGCACCGCATCGGCCTTGCCATCCGCGATGATCTTCTCGACCATAGGCGCTGTGCGCCGGCATTGCCAACCGATGGCGTTGTAGATGGGCTGGCCGCTATCGCGGTCCCACACCACCGTGGTCTCGCGCTGGTTCGATATGCCGATAGCCGCGATGCTATCGGAGTGGATACCGCTTTTGAACTGAACCTCCGCCATGACGGCGATCTGCGAAGCCAGGATCTCCATGGGATCTTGCTCAACCCAGCCCGGTTCGGGGAAGATCGAGGTAACCGAGCGCCGCGCCTGGGCGACGATGCAACCATACTCATCGACGATCGCCGCGCGAACCGAAGTGGTGCCGCAATCGAGCGCCATGATATAGGAGCTAGCGAACGAGAAGTTCTTATCTACGAGGTCGAGGTCTTTGAGGGAGAACGCCATTGTTGCACCTACTTCTGCTCTTCAAGGGCACGCTTGATCGCCATAGCGGAAAGCGCGCCCTGGCGGATGATCTCTAGGGAGCCGTGCTGAAACGAAACGATGGTGGAGGCTTCGCGATCGGGAGTCGTCCCCGCATCGATGGCGACGTCGACGCCGCCGAGCACCCGCGGCTCCACATCGCCGAATGAGGCAGGCGCCGGCATGCCATGCGTGTTGGCGCTCGTGCAGGCAAGGGGGCTTTTGCAGGCATCTATGATCGCAGCGATAACAGGCGATGCCGAAACACGCAGGGCGATGGTGCCGTCGGTTTCCCGCATGAACGCGGGAACACAGGGGGCCGCCTTGACCACGATGGTGAGCGCCCCCGGCCAGAAGGCGCGGGCAAGCTTGTAAGCTTCCGGGGCAACGTCGACACCGTAGCGATCGAGATCGTCAGCGCTCGCCACCAACCATGCGACGGTTTGGGTGATGTCGCGTTGCTTGAGCGTAAAAATGCGCCGATACCCTGTGCCCTCAGCGGGAACCGGAGAGCCGTTGTGGGTCACGGAAGGATCGACGGGGTAAGGCGGGACGCGCTCGGCAGCGGTCGCGCTTGCGTCCGGAGCCGATACAGCATCGCGCGTGATACCGACAGCAGCTGAAGCCACAGCGGAAAACGCCGCGACCGAAGCCGCAAGGCCGTACACCGTTTCGGTAGGCAAAAGCGCCAGCCCACCGTCGTTGAGCACGCGTGCGGCGGCCTCAAGCGCCGAGGAACCAGAGCGCGCGCCGCTATCGTCGACTGTATAGATACCCTGCATCTTTGAAAGATGCCCCTTCCCCTGTCCATCGCGATGAATTATCTGAGCCAGTTTCGCATGAAATAATGCGCTCCGAACGCGAGGACGGAATGGTTACAGGCAAACGGCTTTATGCATCGGCAAAAGTCCGAATGTGTGGGTGCCTGATGTAGAAGATTTCAAGTATGTTAACGCGCGCTGAGTTATCGCGTGGCGCAATGCCCGCGTCTGAGGCTAACGGGAGCCGACGGGCAGAACCTCAAAATCAAGCGGGATGCGCGCAGAGACAAATCGGGGGCGATCGGTAAGATCGCGCACGATATGCACCTCTTCAAAGCCGGCTTCGCGACATAGATCCGCAGCGGCATCGCACGCGCCCTCGTAGAGCTCGCAGATAAAGAGCCCTCCCCGCTTAAGCATATGCGGAGCGGCTTTTACCAGGCGACGATATATATCCAACCCGTCCTGCCCGCCGTCGAGCGCAAGCGCGGGCTCATGGTCGGCCACCTCGCTCGGCAACGTCGTCATCACATCGCTGGGAATGTAGGGTGGGTTGGAGACCAGCACGTCGAACGTACCCCACTCATCCTTGGGTACGCGCGAGACCAGATTGGTGAGGATGAAGCGCACCGTCTCCTCGGTAAGATCGAGGGCCTCGCGGTTGCGGCAAGAAAGCTCAATGGCCCTCGGTTCGATATCGGTAGCGCAACAGCTCACCCGACCAGGACGTTCATATGCAAGGGAGAGCGAGATGCAGCCGGTGCCGCATCCGACCTCGAGCACCTTGGCACGCGACGGCTCCGAGGACGCCAGCACTACCGCTTGAGGCTCCGCCTTGGCAGCATCATCTGGTGAGGGCGTTGCTCCATCCGATACCCGCGTCGCTTCATCCGTCGTGGAACCGGCGGCGCCTTCATCTTCCGCTCGCTTATCAAGCTCATCGGTATAGGCGCGCGCACCGAAAACATCGACCTCGTCCATACGCCGCAAGGCCCCATCGGAGCTCTGAACCTTGTGCTCGGACTCCTTTTTCGCCTCCTCGATAGCACGCTCCACCTCGGCGTTCCAAGGAAGTCGGGAACGCTCGCGAGAACCGCGACCATCGGCACCGAGAACCTCGGCATCGAGATAGCTGAGAACCTCTTCTACCAAAAGTTCCGTCTCGGGGCGCGGAATCAAGACCCCCGGTGCGCACTTGACGGTGATGGTTCTGAACTGCGTCTCACCCGTGATGTACTGAAGCGGCTCACCCTGTGCCCGACGAACGACAGCGCGATGCATGGTTTCGAGCTCGGAGCTTGAGAGCGGCTCGTTGAAGTTCATGAACAGCTCGGTGCGCGTCTTTAAACCCGCTGCCGCGCAGAGCAACCATTCGGCAGCGAGATTGGGACGCTCCTCGCCTTTTTCGCGAAGGAAATTCTCCGTCCACGCAAGGCAACGTTTAATCGTCCAAGTCTCATCGGCCATGAGATGCTCCTGTTCTGCAGCCCATCTTAGCCATGGGCATCCGTAGCGTCGCCGTGATTCTAATGCAGTGCAGCAGGAGACCCCCGAAAAAGCCTCCTGCTGCGTATAAAGACCCTGTATGCAGGCCAAACTTCGGACATGTTACCGCCCGCAGAGGGGCATAAGTCGCCCGGCGCCTCAACTTGCCTCAGGCACGGCAAGGACTTGCCGCAAAGCAGCGCGAACCTTGCCAAAATCTAAGCGCGTACCAATGGCGAGCTAAACCGCGCCGTCACGCGGGTGGCGCAGGTCCGGCGCTCGCACCCGTTTCCGGTGTTGTCTTACACCGCCTGCGCGAGCTTCTCGGCGCGATCGGCAGCCGCCAGAGCCTCGATGACCGAAGAAAGGCCGTCGCCCAAAAGAACCGCGTTATAGGTGGAGTTGAATCCGATGCGGTGATCGGTCACGCGGTCCTGAGGCTGGTTGTAGGTGCGGATCTTCTCGGAACGGTTGCCGTGTCCGATCTGGCTGGAACGCTCGGCACCCAGTTCGGCCTGCTGGCGCTCAAGCTCGGCCTCGTACAGACGAGCGCGCAGCATCTGCATGCAGACCTCGCGGTTCTGGATCTGCGAGCGCTGCTCCTGGCTCTGAACCACGGTATTTGTGGGCAGGTGGGTGATGCGCACAGCGGAATAGGTGGTGTTGACGCACTGACCGCCAGGGCCCGATGCGCAATAGGTATCGATGCGCAGATCGGACTGGTTGATCTCGATGTCGATCTCTTCGGCCTCGGGCAGCACGGCCACGGTAGCAGTCGAGGTCTGGATGCGCCCCTGGCTCTCGGTCTTGGGTACGCGCTGCACGCGGTGCACGCCGCTCTCGTACTTCATGACAGAGTAGACCTTGTCGCCCTCGACCTTGAATTCGATGGACTTGAAGCCACCGGCCTCGGACGGGCTGGAGTCGAGCACGGTGGTTTTCCAACCGCGCGACTCGCAGAAGTGCTGATACATCTTGAAGAGATCACCGGCGAAGATGGCCGCCTCGTCGCCGCCCGCAGCGGAGCGGATCTCCACGATGGTGTCCTTCTCGTCGTTGGGGTCGCCGGGAATCAGCGCGACCTTGATGTCGTCCTCAAGTGCCGGAAGCTTTGCCTCGTTCTCGGCGATCTCTTCCTGAAGCATCGCCTTCTCGTCGGCATCGGACGCCTCGTGGAGCATCTCCTTGGCAACCTCGATATCATCGAGTGCACCCAGATAGGTACGTGCCATGTTGACCAGGTCGGTCTGGTGCGAGTACTCCTTGTTGAGCCGGGTGAATTCCTTGATGTTGGACGCTACTGAAGGATCGGAGAGCTTTTTCTCGAGCTCTTCGTACGCAGCGATGATTTTTCCAAGCTTGTCGCGCATGGCAGGACTCCTTTTTATGTGTAGGCAAACTACATCTATATATGTGTGTGAGGCACGCCCAGAAGAACGGCTTTGGGCAGGCGAAAATCGGTAGCAGACATGGGACGCCGCGGCGCCGGGCATAAAGCCAGCTAGAACATGTCGATTCTCCGATACATGGCAGTCCTCTCGTTTTCGCCCGTACATGATACCGCTTTGCCGTACCAACAAGCCATACCTGCACAAATTGGAGATAGGCGCATTGCGGGAAAGTTTAGAAATCGAACGCTTTGGCGATGTCCGCCTGGATGACGAGGCTGGCGCGAGAGCTCACGGGGATGGGGTCGCGATTCACCACGACAAGCTCGTCGCCGTGGAAGTAGTCAACGAGGCCCGCCGCCGGATAAACCACGAGGCTTGTGCCCCCGACGATAAGCATGTCCGCCTCCTCGATGGCGCGCACAGAATCGTAGATAACCTGATTGTCGAGGCTCTCGCCGTAAAGAACCACATCGGGTTTGATCATGCCGCCGCACGCCGGACACGATGGTACGCCGTGCTCGTCCTCGTGCTCACGGGCCATGATCCACTCCGCCGAATAAACGGCGCCGCAGCCGCGACAAACGTTGCGATGAACCGATCCATGCAACTCGAGTACGTTCTTGGAGCCGGCAGCTTGGTGCAGGCCATCGATGTTCTGTGTGATGACGGCCTTGAGCTTGCCCGCGCGCTCCAACTCAGCCAGCTTGAGGTGCGCCCGATTGGGCTCAGCGCCGAGGGCGATCATCTTGGTGCGATAGAACTCGTAGAACTCAGACGTATGGCTCTCAAAGAATTCATGGCTGAGCATAGTCTCGGGCGGATAGTCGAACTTCTGATGATACAGACCATCTACGCTGCGGAAATCCGGGATGCCGCTTGCCGTTGAGACGCCTGCGCCACCAAAGAAGACGATGCGTTTATGCGCCTCGACGCGAGCCGCCAGTTCGGTAGCCGCCGCCACGGGGTCGGTTATGCTAACGGTCATGATGCCTCGATCCTTTCGCGGATTTACCCCAACAAGCATAGCCCCTTCGGCGCATGGCAAGACGAGCTTGATGGGCTACGATTGTGCGAGCACATGCTGCATATACATGCGGCCCACTACTTAAAGTCAAAAGTCAAAGTACTTGGGCATAGCCAGGTGTCATTGTTCCTCCGTTTTCACTGGTCATCTCATGAAAAGACGGAAGAAAAATAGCCCACCCTACAAGCAAGCCTCTTGAATAAGACGTGTCATGAAGCGGACGCCCTGCAGGTAGGCGCGACGGGTGATGCGCTCGTTTGTACCGTGGACGCCGCGGTCGCACTCAGCGTCGGTGACCACAAAAGCCGAGAAGCGCAGGCACTCGGGGCAGATGCAGGCGTAGTTGGCGGCATCGGTGGCACCGATCACCGTGGAGGGAACGACCCGCACCGGCACACGATCCGCCTGACGGCACGCCGACGCAGGCTCCCGAAAATAGCGCGCGGCAACACGCCGCAGCACCTCGAGGCCGGGGCCGCCCACACGTGGGCAAGGGCTTGCCTCGGAGCTGCCGGGGCCAAGCTCTACCGAAACCTCGGCAAGGTCCGCCGCGTCCAATGCCGCACGGCAGGCAACCAGCACGTCGCCCGTCGAGGTCCCCTCAAGCATACGGAAATTGATATTGGCCCACATATCCTGCGGCATCACGTTGGCGCCTGAGCTGCCGCCCTCGATCTGCGTGGGCGCGCACGTGGTGGTCACGAGAGGCATGAGACGCATGTCATCAAGACACCTCGCCAAGATCTCGTCTGCGCGCCCAGCGATATCCTCGGCACCCGCAAGTCCGAGTTCGGTGAGCGTGGCCACGGTGAGCGGCGTGAGGCGCGCACCCCAATCGATATCGCAGATCGCGGTGATGGCGCGCGCGAGCTTTTCGAGAGAGGTGCCGCCGAACGGGTTGGACGAGTGGCCGCCCTGGCTCTGCACGCGCAGCACCACATCGGCGTAGCCCTTCTCGGCCAGATCGGCATGCATGAGCCAGGCGCCCTCAAGCCCGTACTCACTCCCGGGAACGATGCGGTAGTCGCCCTCATCCACCAGAAACTCAAGCTCAATGCCGCGTCGCCTGAGCGTCTCCGCCACGGCACGCGCACCGAACTGATTGGTTTCCTCATCTTGTCCGAACGCCAAGATGAGTGTGCGGCGCAGCTCCCAGCCATGCGCAAGCGCATACTCCGCAGCCTCGAGCTCACCTGCTACCTGGCATTTCATGTCAACGGCACCGCGACCCCATACAAACGTATCGTCCACGTGGCCCGAAAACGCGCCGTGCGTCCAGTTGTCCTCGGTACCCGGCACCACAGGAACCACGTCCATGTGCCCCATGAACATGATGGGTTTAAGCGCAGGATCGGAACCCGACAAGGTAATGAGTAACGAATGATCGATGACCTCGACCGTTCCCGCCGCGAACACGCGCGGCCACGCTTCAGCCATATAGGTTCGCAGGTCATCGAACGGCTGCCAATCGACCGCATCGTTATCCATCGAGCTCAACGTAGGAAACGAGAGCACGCGCCCCATGCGCTCGCACGCCGCCGGCTCATCCAAGTCGGGGTAGTCGTCCTCGTGCGCAAAGAAACGCCAGATAGCGCATGCGGCGGCATCTGGCGTTTTGCATAGATCTTTATCACTTGCAGGCTCGGACACAGAAGACTCCCTTGGCAAGTTCTCAAGCGGGAACAAAACGGGACCATTGTAGCCATAAACCCCGTCTTCGAACGTGCCACAGGGCGAGAACGTGCCACAGGGCGTCTCAGCCCTAGTCGTTAAGATAGCGACTCAAGAACGCACGCGTGCGCTCGTGTTTAGGGTTGCCGAAAAGCTCTTCGGGAGCGGCATCCTCAAGCACCACGCCCTGATCCATGAACACCACGCGGTCGCTCACGGTGCGTGCGAACGCCATCTCGTGCGTGACGACCACCATGGTCATGCCCTCGGCCGCAAGCCTGCGCATGACCTCGAGTACCTCGCCTACGATCTCGGGATCGAGGGCGGACGTCGGCTCGTCGAAGAGCATGATCTCGGGATTCATGCACAAAGCGCGCGCGATGGCCACTCGTTGCTTTTGTCCGCCCGAGAGGCGCGTGACCGAAGCGTGGGCGAAATCGGCAAGGCCCACGCTCTTCAGATGCTCCATCGCCGTCTTCTCCGCCTCGGCCTTGGAACACTTTTTAAGTGTAACGGGCGCCAGCGTGCAGTTGTCGAGCACGTTCATGTTGTTGAACAGGTTAAAGCCCTGGAACACCATGCCGATGCTCTCACGCAAGGCGTTGACGTTGCAGCGCTCGGCGGTAAGGTCCTGCCCATGGAACCACACATGGCCCGCATCGGGCGTTTCGAGCAGATTGAGGCAGCGAAGCAGCGTGGACTTACCCGAACCGGACGCACCGATGACGGTAACCACCTCGCCGGGGCTCACGGCCAGGTCGATACCTTTCAGGACCTCAAGCTGCCCAAAGCTCTTACGCAGGCCCTCAACGCGAATAAGGGGTTCTTTCTCCATGGCAAATCTCCTCATTCCTAGTTTGAGCTGGGCAGGGACCGCGGCGCCTCGGCACCCAAACGACGACCGAAGGCCTCAAGCAGACGGCTCGCCACCAACGTCAGCACCAGGTACACCACCAGCGCCACGCAATACACTTCCATCTGACGATAGTAGACACCGGCGACCGTGGTGGTGGCGTACATAAGGTCGAACACGCCGATCACCGAAAGCACCGAGCTGTCCTTGATGTTGATGATGAGCTCGTTGGTGAGCGCCGGGATGGAATTCTTCACACCCTGCGGAAACACCACCTTGCGCATGGCCTGCCACTGCGAGAGACCCAGCGAACGCGCGGCCTCGGTCTGTCCGGCGTCGATGGACTCGATGCCGCCGCGCAGCACCTCCATCATGTAGGCCGTGGAGTTGAGCGAGATGGTAACCAGGCCCGCGGTAAACGTGCTCCAAATCTTGTTGGCCTCGGTGGTATCGAACCCAAAGCCGCGCAGCACGGTAAAGCCCGCATAGTAGATAAGCAGACCCTGCACCATCATCGGCGTGCCGCGGACCACGGTGGAATAGAACGTGGCAAAGTAACGCCCGACGGTTTTGAAGAAACGCGTGAGGTCGTTATCGACGCGATCGATGGCTTGGATGCGCAGAAACACCATGATGAGCGCCAAGAAGAACGCGATGATCGTGCCGAGCGTGGCCAGACCGATGGTGATCTCGATGCCGCGCACGAAGAAGTCGCCGCTCTGGTAGGTCATGTAGACCACGCTGGGCAAGAAGCCCGACGGGTTGGCGTTGGAGGCGATGCTCACCTGCACCAGGTCGATGAACGCTACAACCGAGCGGTCGATGAAGAAGACGAACGCGACGGCAATGACGACATAGCTTGCGATGCATTCGGCGCGCTTGGCTGCGGGACGTGCAAACGGCGAAACTTCACGGTAGTCGCGCCAATGCACGAGCTTGGTTGCCAGCGCAGCCACAGACAGGACGAGCCATGCCCAAAGGACGGCCCACAAGACGTCTTGGAATACGCCCAAAGGCGCCAGAAAGCTCATGGGCGTGGGATGCTTCTGCGAGAACGCAAGCCCGCACGCTGCAATGATGCTCGTTCCCAGGAACACGTAACGATGGTCGGCCTTGATGAAAGAGGCCATGCGGTTGAGGGTTTTCACCTTGATGCCTCCTTACGACGGCTGGCGCTCGAGGCACGCGTCCCACATTTGGTCGCGCTCCTCCTTCGAGATGCCCTTGAGCGTCTTATCGATGATCTTCTTGAGCTTCTTAGAGCCCTTGCGCATGCCGACGTTGCAGCCGACTTTCTCCTTGAAGCCCTCGCCCTCGGCAAAATGCACCGGCACGATACCGGGGTTTTGTTTCATGTAGCCCGCTTCGTTTTCGGTGTTGTAGGTCACGGCATCGCACGTGCCCTGCAGCAGGTTGGAGAAGACCGTCGGCACCGAATCGACCGGGTTTTTATGGATGACGCCTGGGATCTCATCGATAACGGTGTCGAGCATGGTGTCCTTTTGACCCAAGACCGTCGCTCCCGAAAAGTCGGAGAGCTTGGTGGCATTTGCATACTGCGAGCCTTCTTTAACGAAAAGGCCGAAGTAGCCCACGAAGTACGCGCGCGAGAAGTCGACGGATTCGGCACGCTCGGGCGTGGCCGACATGCCCGCGATAATGAGGTCGATCTGGCCGTTGTTGAGCGAATCGATAAGGCCCGAGAAGCTCTGCTTTACCGCCACGGGTTCGCCATCGAGCGCCGAGCAGACGATCTTGGCGATCTGTACATCGTATCCATCGGCATAAGCGCCGTCGACGTTGTCGATGGGAATGGTGTACTGGCTGGGCTCGGAAACCTGCCAGTTGTAGGGTGCGTAGGCGGCCTCCATGCCGATGCGGATCTTGGTTTTGCCGATCACCTGGTCGGAAAGGTCTTGGCGCCCTGCACCGGTATCGACCTCCTCGACGGCAAGCGTCGAGGGACGCTGGCAGCCACTGAGCGATGCCGCGATGGCAGCGGCACTTGCAGAGAGGCTCGCGCCGACGAAGATACGACGGCTCACAAGCGGCACCGCGATGCGCTCGTCCTGTTTAGGGAGATGCATAAACCTTCCTCCCTCGTGAATGATTATTTGTTGTTGCAACAGGATACTCCCACGGAATATGCATAAATAGCGCGTTTGCCGATTTAACCTTCGTGACATGTTGGGAAAGGCCGCCGAGGGCCGCCACCGAGCCCATGGCGTAAGCAGCCCGAGGTGCACGTGGGAAAACGCACATGGACGCCACGTCGTACCCGCATGAAGGGGGCGTCGTCGCGCGCATGCGGGGCATGCGTGGGCAGCGGGTATATAGTGGGGGCATCCGTTGTGCGCGCATCCCGCCGCGCCCGAACCTCTCGCGAAAGGACCCTGCCATGTCCACCATCACCACCATCAAGAACGGGGCCGCCCAGGCGAGCATCGACTCCATGGGTGCTCAGCTCACGAGCTATATCGTCGACGGCAAAGAGTACCTCTGGCAAGCCGATCCCGCATTTTGGGGCAAGCACGCACCGATTCTCTTCCCCATCGTGGGTTCCATCCGCAACAACAAGGCCATGAGCGCGGCCGGCGAGTGCAACATGGCACGCCACGGCGTCGCGCGCATCCATGAGCACAAACTCGTAGGCGTGAGCGATGACGGCTCGAGCGCCACCTTCGAGCTGGTAAGCGACGACGAGACGCGTGCGGCCTATCCGTTCGATTTCAAGCTCAACATGATCTACAGCCTGAACTCTGAGGGCGCTCTCACCACCACGTTCAAGGTGACGAACACGGGCAGCGTCGACCTGCCGTTCTCGGTGGGCGGTCACCCGGCGTTCAACGTGCCGGTGCCCGGCGCGGGCGACGAGACCTTCGAGGACTATGCACTCAAGTTCACCGAAGCCTGGACCTGCACCGTTCCCGTCATCGCCGAAGACGGCCTCATGACCTTCGAGGGGTCCTACACGGCTCCTGTCGATTCCGACACGATTGCGCTCACGCACAAGAGCTTCGACCAGGACGCCATCGTGCTCACCGATGTACCCGGGTCCACGCTCAAACTCGAAGGCACCAAGAGCGGCCATGGCATCAAGATCGATTTCGCCGGGTTTAAGTACATCGGCATCTGGTCGGCGGCAAACGACGCGCCGTTCATCGCGCTCGAGCCCTGGACCGGCCACTCCACGATCGACACCGAGGACGACGTGTTCGAGAACAAGGAGAACATCACGATTCTCGCACCTGGCAAGGTCGACGAGCGCAGCTTCACCGTCAGCGCTTACTAAGGGACGGCGCCTGGCGGTGGCGCGACGCTTGGAAGGGACGCGGCGCCCGCTAAAGGTCGCGCCCGCCGTGGGTGGAGCCCGCTAAAGGCCGGCGCTCCCCCATCGCCGAAGTCGGCACAATGCGACATGCAAGGCTCTTTTTCGCCCTTGTTTTGTCGCAAAGTGCCGACTTCGGGGATATGCGGTGACCCATGAAGTGCGAGAAGACCACAGCGATGAGGCAAGCGGGTGCAGGCATCTATTCCCAACGCCGAAAGTCGCGGCACTCGACGCCGAACGTATCGAGCGCCTTGGCTGCCATATGATGCACCATATCGTCGAGCGTGGCCGGACCGTTGTAAAACGTAAGCATCGGCGGCATGATCATCACGCCCGGAACGCGCGCCACGCGCTGTAGGTTATCGACATGGATGGCGCTCAAGGGAGTCTCGCGCACCATTAAAACCAGACGACGCTGCTCCTTCATCTGCACATCGGCAGCACGAAGCAGCAGGTTATCGCTATAGCCGCTTGCGATGCCGGCAAGCGTTTTCATGGAGCACGGCGCCACGACCATGCCGTCCACAGGGTAGGTGCCACTCGCGATGGCAGCGCCGATATTTCTGTTGTCGTACACCGTATCGGCATGCGCGGCAAACTCATCGACCGTCATGTCCAGCTCCTGCGCAATGGTGATCTCGGCCCCGCGCGTCAGCACCAGCACCGACTCGACACCGGCTTTACGCAGGCAGTCAAGGCACTCAAGCCCCAATGCCGCACCAGAGGCACCCGAAACGCCGACGATAATGCGCCGCGGACGCACATCGTTGAAATAGGCCATAACGGCTCCCTTCCGAAAGGAAGACGGGGCGCCACCACCGGGCAGCGCCCCGTCTACAGACACACCTAGCCGAGCACCGAGGCCCACTTGTCCGTGTCGATCTCCATGAACTGGCTCCGCACGAAACGTCCTTTCTGATCGAACGGTACCGTGCAGTCGAAGATAGCCTTGCAGGCGATTCCGTGCTCGCGGATGGACGGATCGAACGCAGGATCGTTGGACGGATCGAGCACATGGCAGTGGCAACCAGGGATGGTGATGAGATCGACATCGGCTTGGAAGCGCGTGGTCATGGCCCACATCACATCGCTCATATCGAAGATATCAACGTCCTCATCCACCAAGATGACGTGTTTGAGCTCGGAGAATGCCGAAAATGCAAGCATGGCCGCATTGCGCTGGCGACCCTCATCGTTCTTAGAGGACTTCTTGAACTGCAGGATAGCCACGAATTTGCCACCGCCGCAGGGAGCGGCATGCACGTTGAGCAGACGGCCCGGAATGGCGGTCTCGACCATTTTATAGATAGAAGCCTCTGTTGGGATGCCGGCCATGGAAACGTGTTCGTGCGAGGGTCCGATGCAACTCTGCATGATGGGGTGTCGGCGTGTCGTCACGGCCGTTATACGGATAACGGGGCACACCTTGGCGTCACCGGTATAGCCGGGGAACTCGGGCATGGCATTGCCGTAGCCCTTGACATCTTCGTTAACGACCTCGTCGTGCATGAGATAGCCCTCGAGGACGTACTCGGCGTTAGCGATGCACTTCTGCGGCACGCTCACGCAGTCGGCAAGCTCGACGGCACGCCCGCGAAGGGCGCCGGCAATCTGCAACTCGTTAAAGCCAAGCGGCGTAGTGGGCGCTTCGAATCCGCAGCACATGTACACGGCCGGGTCCAAACCGATCGAGATGGAGATGGGCATATCCTCGCCGCGCTCGCAGTACATCTCGAAAAACGCGCCCAGATGACGGCTACCAGGAGTGATCCACATGGCGAGCTTGTCCTTATCCACGCAGCTGAAGCGATGGATGGTAACATCGCTCATCTCCCCATCGGGACTCGTGCCGTAAGCAAGACCCATGGTGATATAGGGGCCACCGTCGACCGGGGTATTGGTGGGAGCGGGGACGATTTTGCGCAGGTCGAAGCCCTCATCTCCAGCCTTATAGACGACCTCTTGGCAGTCAATATGCTTGGCCGGATCGATCTGCTCGGGAGCGATAAGGTTCTCAAAGCGCCGACCGATCTCGAGGCCCAACTTCTCTTCGTCGAGACCGAGAAGCGCGGCCGTACGCCTGCGGCTGGCCAGCATGCCGATAACGACCCTGGCGTCATCGAAACCCTCGACGTTGCTGAAGAGCATCGCGGGGCCCTCTTTAGTGGGGCGCATGACGGTGCCACCCGCACCCACATGGCGATACACGCCCGAGACTTCGGCCTCGGGGCTTGCCGGGATATCGGTCTCAAGAAGCTGACCAGGCTCGTTGCTCAGAAACTCAAGAGCCGAGCGCAGATCGTGGATATCGGCCGCATCGGACATAATCCCGCTCCTTTCCTTCTCTTTCCTAGCCCTGTTTTTCCAAAATTTTGGCGTCCTCTTCGCGATAGAGCACAAGCTGTGCGATGAACACCGCAATGCAGCCCACCGCAACGCCGATGGCGTACTTGACCAGGTCTTCGGTACCACCGGTAGAGGGAACGAAATTGGGGAACGAGAACAGGGCGCTGCCACCGAAAAGGAAGATCTTGGTGCGAAGACCACCGACTACGGCACCGGCTACGCAACCACCGAGGATATTGAGGACAAGCGGGCGTTTAAGCGGAATAAGCACCGAATACATGAGGGGCTCGCCAACGCCGCAGATCTGCGAGATCGTTGCGGGGATAGCGAGATCGCGCACGGCCTGGCTCTTACGCGCGGCAATGCAGATGGCAAGTCCCTGGGCCATGCCGATCACGGGACCGACGGACCCGCAGGCGAGCATGTAATCAAAACCATTCATGGCGATAGCCGAAAGACCCGCCGCGATAACGACCCAATGAAGGCCGAACATCACGAGGATGCCGAACCCGCCACCCACAATGGCGCCGCCGATAACGCCGCCGACACCGGGAATGGCAAAGAGCATGTTGATGATCTCGATGATCACACCGCAAAGCGCCATGGAAACAGGGCCGATCACCAGATAGGTTGCAACAACGGCAACAACAAGCGTGATGAGCGGCGTGAAGATGCCGCGCAGCGCATCGGGCAGCGATGCCTTGAGGATGCGCTCGAGTTTGGCGGCGCACCACACGGCCAAGATGATGGGCACCACACTCGAGGTGTAGCCACTACCAGGCATGATGACGGGAATGCCGAGGAACGTGTTGTAGTACGACATGGCAAAGGGGGTGCCGTCGAAAACGGTTCCCGCCACGTCGAGCGTCGAAGCGATATTGACCATCGAGGGATACACGAGTGCGCAACCTATAGCCGCCCCGATAAACTCGCTGCTCTTGAACTTACGTGCAGCGGTAAAACCGAGCAGGATGGGCAGGAAGTAAAAGAATCCATCGCCGAGAGCATAAAGCAGCATGTAAAGGCCGCTGTCACTCGTGCACCAACCGAGCGTGGGCGCGAGCGAGATAAGGCCCTTGACGATGCCTGCCGCCGCCAGCACGCCCAAAAGCGGCGCCAAGACGCCCGAGACGGTATCCATCAGACGCGAGACGACACCGCCCTTTCCCTCGACAGGTTCGTCTTCAGCCGGTGCCGCGCCACCCGCGAGCTTGCCAAAACCCTCGAGCGCAAGTACCTCGTCGTAGACCAAATCGACCTTGTTGCCCACTACCACCTGGTACTGTCCGCCCGCCTTGATGACGCTGATCACGCCGTCGAGCGCCTCGATGGCAGCCGTATCGGCAACCGATTCGTCCTTGAGGATAAAACGCAATCTCGTGATGCAATGGGTAAGCGATGTAACGTTACCCGGTCCTCCCACAAGCCGCGCGATATCGCTCGCAAGCTTAGTGTACGTAGCCATGGTTCCACTCCTTTTCGTTGAACCCTGTTATGAATTGCACGCATCCACATATGCGCGGATGCCTCGCTATGGAAGGCGGCGCCGGCTTGCCGCCAAGATCCCTTGGTTGTCTATCGATTAATGCTTGAAGATGTTGTCCGCGCGTGAGGATGTCGCGCTTTTAGAAGCCGCCGATCCGCTTCGTTAGCGTGCGAGAGCCCACCGGGCACCTAACGGCAAATCCTGTTAGCCCAGGTGCTGAATTCGCCGGGGATGTCGGCATCGCAATGGCCGCGACCCCACACCAGAGCGTAATCGGCATCGATGCCACGCTGCACAAGCGCTCGATAGAGATTGAAACTCGCTGAAAACGAATGGTCGGCATCGCGCGATCCCAAACGTATGCGCACATGCGGGGCCATATCGGAGGCGAGCTTGCCCGTGGCAAAGGCCATGGGATTGATAAGCTCCTTCATGCGCGCGAGTTCTTCGGTCAGATCGTTTTCATAAGCCTGAACCTGGGTCTGCGCGACACCGCCGGCGCATTCCCCCTCTGCGGCGGCCCGCGCGATCACCTGCGCGGTCATGGCCGAGAAATGGCGACGATCGGAAGCGTCGTCAGCCGAGGCGCCCACATCGCCGAACTCCTGATTCTCAGGCGACATTCCATCCATCGGGTCAAATGCCGGGCATCCCTTCATGCGCCCGATGTAGTTGAGCACGTACGCGTCCAAGTCGAGAATGGCAGGTGCGCCTGACTCGTCTGCTTCGATAAACGACCCTGTCGGGTCGAGTTCGGCGATAAGCGCCTGCCGCTCGGCCTCGTTTGCGGCTTGAGCCGCCAGAAACGCATCGAGCGATTGGGTGAGGCACCGCATGAGTTCGGTGTAATACGAGCCGCTGCGACCGTCCTCACCAAGGGTTACACCCAAATTGAGCGCATCGACATAGGCGGGGTATTCTGTCGCAAGGGACCTCGAGATGCTCTGCTCAAAGCCGGTCAGAACCTTAGGAGCTACACGCGGACCGAACGTATAGATGCGCTTGGACCCGAACATCCACTCATGCGCAGCGTCGGCGTGTTCCAAATCGACAATCGGACAATAGCACTGAGCTGCAAAGATATCGTCACGCTCATCCATGCAGGCGCCGATTTCCCGAAGATATGGCACATACGCGCTGCAGTTTCCTGAAAGACCGAGCAGCGAGCTCATGGCGCCGCCCGCGCTCGTCCCCACCGACACGATGCGATCGAGATCACCCGCGATCAGCTCATCCGCATGAGCGCGCAGCCAGCGAACCGCCGCTTTAAGGTCGACGAGCGCCGCGGGCGCTTTACCGCAGGCACGACCTTCCGCATCACGCGACTGGCGCCCGCGCGCACCAACGCTCACCAGCACAAAACCGTCCTTTAGAAAGCGACGGTTGCGCGGGGTGATCGGAGCGGGCTCGCATTCGGCATATCCGCCGATGTCGTTATAGAACACCACAGGCACCGAGCCATCGCCCTTGGCAGACGCGGGGACGTAGATGTTAAGTCGCTGCAGCGCGGGCGCACAAGGCGCATCGCAATACGCGATGCCTTCTGCCGCGAAGCAATCATCCTGCGCACGATATTCCCAATTCAACGACATTTTCCGCTCCCTGCTCGACAATCCAAAATTGAAATTTAGCTTAGCTGTATAAATAATTTATTTGCTGCCGATTACTATATGCATAAATTATTTATCATGCAGCCCGACTCCGGTGAACGGTATTTTTGCAGCGCTTAACGGCTGCGCGTTTTACGCTGCATCGAGCTCGTGCGCTCGGATTTTCCTTAAATCGAATATTCTATGCATAGTTGCTAAATACACGGAGGCGCTATGAACCCCATTCAGCTGATGGAACTCCATAAAGACCAGTTCACCCAAAACGACCTGCGCATTTACCAGAGCATCATCACCAATCCCGAACAAGTCGTATCGATGACGACCAGTGTTCTCGCCGCGCAGTGCGGCGTTTCGCAACCCGCGCTTTCGCGCTTTGTGAAAGGACTCGGCTACGAACGTTACCGTGATTTTCGCTCCGATCTTGTCGCCTGGCTCACGGAGCGCTCGTCACACGCGACAAGGGACGACGATCGTCTCCCCTACTTCGACACGCTTTCCAAAACCATAGAGGCTGCCGAGCGGCTGTTGACGGAAGATTATCTACGCGAGCTTGCCGCCTTCGTGACGTCTCATCGCCGCGTTTACGCATCGGGAACCGGCAAGAGCCTGCAACCCGCCAAGCTCTTCGAGATCATCATGCGGCGCAACATGCGAGGCGTCCATGCGGTTACCTCCGACGAGATCAACGAGCTGGGCGATTACATGGACGAGGAAGATCTATTGGTTCTCTTCTCGGTTTCGGGACGCAAAAAAACCGTGGGAGATGCGGCGCACATCAACGGTGACCTTTTGCTGGTGACGGCAAACCCCAGCTACGAGCGCAGCGTCGATCCCACGCTCGCCGTCGTACTGCCTTTTGCAGGCACCGACGCCGAGACCGCCTCGGTGTCACCGGTGCTTTTCGACATATTCGTTGAAATCCTGACCAGCTATATCGCCATGCTGTAGGTGCACCGTGGACACATGATGGGCTTCACCGCGCCACAAAGCCTCGCGCGCAAGCTCACCGTACGCATCATGTTTACGCGCGAAAGGCCCGCACGACGCCGTTGTCGTTCGATACGACGATGTCGCTCGATACGCCAGCGCAACTCAATGCACCGGGGTGCCACCAAGCATCGACTCCGCGGTTTCTTCCAGCCGTTCGATGAGCTCGCGAGTGACATCGAGCACGCGTTGCAAGTCGGCGGGCGATGCATCCTCAACATGAAACCCGGTGCTCGCCACACACGGCGTGCCGAACCGCGTAGCTAGCGCCGCAGCGATGTCGTGCGCGGGAATCTCATCGCGATGACACGGCACCGCCAGAATACTCACCGTCGCCGTACGCCCTGGCTCGGGACGCGGGATAGCCTGGGCGGTGGCCCCAACATGAGCGAAATCCGGCGACACCGCCGTAACGGTGATGCCACGGGGTGTCACCGCAAGCACGGCTTCCAACGCAAACTTTCCCTCACCAGCACAAACTCTGGCGATGGATATACCCGACGTACCTATAGCTCCATTTTCCTCACTGCCCAGGCGGTCTTCCGCATTTGCGCTCGAATGCAGCGCCTGCCCCTCATGATTTTCTCGGTCCATCGTCAACGTCTCCCCCATGTTTCGACCTGCTTGCGTTTTTGCAAAGTATGAACCGTATTGCAGGAACACAGCCGGAAAAACGCCCGTCCATTTACGGAGATACTGCCCTGTCGTTTCAACCCTCTTGAAATAGATGCTCACCGTGCTAGGTTGGTTTGAATCTGGGAACACCCAGCCGTATCGATTCTGGAGTCTGAGATTTGTCCGCCACCGCAAGCACAACCGCCAACGCACCCGCAAGCAAGCTTTCTCCCGCACGTACTAAACTCTGCATCGCGATTCTCACACTACTGGGCTTCTCGCTCGGCTGCTCTGAGTTCGTCGTCATCGGCATCGAAAGCGAGCTCGCACGCGAGCTCAACATCTCACTCGCCACGGCGGGGCAACTCATCAGTATCTTCTCGCTTACCTATGCGGTCATGACGCCGATTCTCGCACTGAGCACGGGGCGTTTCAAACGCTACACGTTGCTCATCGTGTACAGCGTCATCTTCGTTGCCGGCAACATCGTGGCCGCGCTCGCCCCCAGCTTCGAGGTGCTCATCGCGGCGCGCGTTATGCTCGGTGCTGTGTCGGGTTCGCTTTTGGCCGTCGGGGTCACCTATATTCCCGAGCTGCTGGAGCCCAAGCAAACCTCGCTTGTCATTTCCATCGTATACGGCGCCTTTTCCGTCGCCATGGTGTTTGTGACCTCGGTCGGCAAGATCATGGCCGACACCGTTGGTTGGCATGTGGCCATGGACAGCGTGTTGCTGTTCGCCGTTCTGGTATGCGTCGCGCTCATCGCGTTCATGCCGCGCACCGGATCCACCGACGAGCCCGCGACTTTCGGCGAGCAGGCACGTTTGCTTACCGAGCCCGCCATCATCACCGGCATGCTTATTTTCCTGTTCGGCGTGGGATCGGTGTATGTGTTCTACGGTTACGTCTCGCCCTATCTCGAGCAGGTTTTGGGCATGCGGACTTTCGAGGCCAGCTCCACACTGATGATCTACGGCTGCTTCTGTCTGCTCTCCAACATCATCGGCGGCTGGATCGATTCGCGTTTCGGCATGAAGGCGCTGTTGGTGACGTTTATCATGCAGGCCGCCGTTCTCGCCGGCCTCTTCGCGGCCGGATCGAGCATGCCCGCGGCCCTCGTGCTGATTTTCTGCATCGCCACGCTGATGTATCTCTTTAGCGTTGCGTGCATCACGCTGTTCATGCGTATCGCTCGCAAGCGCCACCCCAAGGCAATGACACTCGCGAGCTCGCTCGAACCGCTCGCGTTCAACATCGGCATCTCGTTCGGCACGGCCGTAGGCGGCGCCGTGGTGTCGGGACCCGGACTGCAGTTCGCGGGCCTCGTCGGAGCCGTCTTCGCATTGGTCGCATGGGGTCTTACCGCCGTTACCATCAAGCTGGCGCGCTAAAGTTTCTCGAGCATAGCCTTGCAGCCCGCGAGCACATCGCGATAGGTTGCATCGAAGTTCCCCGTATACCAGGGGTCGGCCACATCGTCGGGGCGGGAGGTCCAATCCAAAAGGCGCATGACCTTCTGCTCCGGATCGGCCTTGAATATGCGCCGCAAACCGCGGGCGTTTTCGGCATCCATATATACGATGTGATCCCACGCTTCGTATTCAGCGGCTTTAACCTGACGCGCGCGGTGCGGCACAAGCGGCACCCCTTCTTGCTTCAGCTTCTCGACCGTACCGCGGTGGGGCGGATTGCCGATTTCCTCAGTGCTCGTTGCAGCCGAATCGATCAAGAACTCAGCACCACGGCCGGCACGATGAACCAGCTCCGTCATAACCGACTCGGCCATGGTCGAGCGGCAGATATTCCCATGACAGATAAAGAGGATCCTGGTTACCCGCGACCTGCTTGTCTTCGCTTCGGCCATGTTTGCAATCCTTTCTTGTAAACGCCCTTACTCGGCTCGTAAGCCCAACTCAACTGCGCAAAATCCTAACCGAGACAAAAGCAAATGACCGCCAGAGAGCAAAAACGGCCTCTCATTGAGGCAATTTGGACTGTTCGGCCGCAACCATAGAGCCCGCATCGTTCGCAAAGTGCTCTTTCAAGAACAAAAATTACGGTTAAGGGTAGGTCAAAACGATTAGGTCAAGTAGCTAGCAATTTCTGAAATTAAAACCACAGGTCAGAAAATGGCAGTCCACAGGTATACTTTACGGTTCTCAGTTGACCTACCCTTAACCGTATTTTTTGAATTAGATTCGCCCGCTCGAGCTCGGAATACGACATCGATGTCGAGGCGGGACAGGCGTCTGGACAACAGACCCATCGAGTCGTTCTGAGGAAGGATGAAGGACCGGTTCGGCCCGGCCAAACGCCGAACGCTTCAGAGCCCCATAAAACAAGAAAAGAAGATTTATTCGGTACCTTGACATTAATAATTAGTACGGTACCCTAATTATCGTTCTACCTAATAATCCATAACGATCAGCGAAAGGAGTGCCATGTGCAATAGAGATGACGACTTTGAACCGTTGCCGATGCCACGCGACCCCAACGGCGATGGCGTCGACCCAGCCGATGAGCCACCCAGCCCTACCGAGGCCGATATAGTGGCCAAACGTATTTTGAACAGCATCGGCTACTGCGGTCACTACATGCATTTCCACGGCGGCGGCACCTCGGGCAAGGCCCCCATCATCTGCCTGCTCGCCAAGCACGGCGGCAAGATGTCGCAGCTCGAACTGAGCACCTATTTCGATCTTAAACCGGGTTCGCTTTCAGAGATCCTCTCGAAGATCGAGCGCAAGGGGCTCATCGAGCGCACGCGCAACCCCGAGGACCGAAGGCAGTTGCTCATCAAGCTCACCGACGCCGGCGTCGAAGCGGCCGCTAAAGACCAGGCCGCCCGTATCTGGTTCCGCGAGAAGGCTTTTGCGGCCCTCACGCTCGAGGAGCAGTTGCAGCTTGCCGACATGCTCGATAAGATCCGCGAGACCTGGGAGGGACTCGATGATTAAAACCCTTGCGGCTAGCATCCGCGATTACAAGAAGCCGACCATCGCCACGCCGCTATTGGTGCTGGGCGAGGTCGCATGCGAAATGATGATCCCGTTTTTGACGGCGCGCCTGATCGACGAGATCAAGGTCGGCACCACCGTGCAGGGCCTGATCGAACCGGCTTGCATCTTGGGTGGCCTTGCCATCGTGTCGCTGATTTTCGGCGTTGCGGCAGGCATCACCTGCTCGTATGCCAGCTGCGGCTTTGCCAAGAACTTGCGTCGTGACATGTTCTACAACATCCAGCGCTTCAGCTTCGCCAATATCGACGAGTTCAGCTCGAGCTCGCTCGTCACACGCCTCACCACCGACATCAACAACGTGCAACAGGCGTTCATGATGATCATCCGCATTGCCGTGCGCTCGCCGCTTTGCCTGATCTTCGCCTTTGTCATGGCCACGATCATGGGCGGCCCGCTTGCGCTCGTCTACGTCGTGGTGATCCCGCTCTTGGGCGCCGGCCTCTTCTATATCATCCATCTGGTGCGTCCGATTTTCACCCGCGTGTTCCACAAGTACGACGCCCTCAACGAGTCCGTCGAGGAAAACGTCACGGGCATGCGCGTGGTCAAGAGCTTTGTGCGCGAGGATTACGAGAAGAAGAAGTTCGCCACCGCCGCGCAGGACGTGTGCGTGGACTTCACGCGCGCCGAGAAGCTGCTCGCCTTCAACAACCCCATGATGATGCTCGCCATCAACATCACCTGGGTCGTCATCATCTACTTTGGCTCGCAGACCATCATCACCACTCACGGCGCATCGTTCGACGTGGGCCAGCTGTCGTCGATCTTTACCTACGGCTTCCAGATCCTCATGAGCCTCATGCAGCTCTCGATGATCTTCGTCATGGTGAGCATGGCCGACGAGTCCGCTCACCGTATCGAGGAAGTGCTCATCGCCGAGCCCACCATCGCCAACCCAGCGAAGCCCGTGCGCGAGGTCGCCGATGGCTCTATCGACTTTGATAACGTGACCTTTAAGTACTCCGAGCGCGCCGAGCGCCGAGCGCTGGCCGAGATCGATTTGCATATCAAGAGCGGCGAGACCATCGGCATCATCGGCGGCACCGGCTCGTCCAAGTCGACGCTCGTGAACCTCATCCCGCGCCTGTACGACACCACCGAGGGCCGCGTGCGCGTGGGCGGCGTGGATGTGCGCGACTACGACATCGAGACCCTGCGCACCAACGTGGCCATGGTTCTGCAGAAGAATGTGCTGTTCAGCGGCACGATCGCCGAGAACCTGCGCTGGGGCGACGAGAACGCCACCGACGAAGAGGTGCGCGAGGCCGCGCGCCTGGCCTGCGCCGACGAGTTCGTCGACGGCTTTGCGGACGGTTACGACACATGGATCGAGCAGGGTGGCTCCAACGTTTCGGGCGGCCAGAAGCAGCGTTTGTGCATCGCGCGTGCCCTGCTGCGCCACCCCAAGGTACTGATCCTCGATGACTCCACGAGCGCCGTCGACACCAAGACCGACGCCAAAATCCGCGAGGGTCTGGCCGCTTATCTTCCCGAAACCACCAAGATCATCATCGCCCAGCGCATCAGCTCGGTGCAGGATGCCGATCGTATCGTCGTGCTCGACGGCGGCCACATCTCGGATATCGGCACCCATGATGAGTTGCTCGAGCGTTGCGCCATCTACCGCGAGACCTTTACCTCGCAGAACAAGATGACCGAAGAGCAGGCCGCCGTTATGGAGCAGGTTGAAGAGACTGCCAGCGCGGAGCAGGATGGCGACGCCGTGGCTCAGACCGCCAGCTCGAATGCGGCTCCGACTGCCGGCACCGGCCAAACCAACGGCACCGCAACCGATGATTCCGCCATGAAGGGAGGCGAGGCTCATGAGTAAGGCAACTACCGCCGCACGCGCAGGCCAGCTCAAGGGCGGCACCGCAGGGCGCCTCATCAAAACCCTGTTCTCGTTCTATCCCAAGCTTCTGCCCGCCGTTGTGATCTGCATCCTCGCAGCTGCCGTGCTCAACTCCACGGGCACCGTCTTTTTGCAGCAGGCACTTGCCGTTATCGAAGGTTCTTGGAAAAGCGGCGACTGGTCGTCGGTGCAGCCGCAGATCCTCAAGATCGTGGTCACGCTCGCGTGCGTCTACGCCGTGGCCCTCAGCTGCAACGTCTTTTGGAACCGCGCCATGGCGATCATCACGCAGGGTTCGCTCGAGAAGCTCCGCGAAAAGATGTTCAACCGTATGCAGGATCTGCCGATCCGCTACTTCGACACCAACCAGCGCGGCGACATCATGAGCCACTACACCAACGACATCGACGCCCTGCGCCAGATGATCTCGCAGTCGTTCCCCAACCTGCTGCAGACCGTCATCGTGCTGGTAACGGTGTTCATCATCATGTGCTACTACTCCATTTGGATGTGCCTGGTGATCGTTTTGGGCGTGGCCTTCATGAGCCTGCTCACCCGCTTGCTCGGCACCTCGTCGGCCAGGTTCTTCATCGCTCAGCAGCGTGAGCTCGGCGTGGTCGAGGGCAATGTGGAAGAGATCATGAACGGCCAAAAGGTCGTCAAGGCGTTCTGCCACGAACGCGCCGCCGAAGCCGACTTTGACGCCTACAACGAGAAACTCTTCGATGTGTCGCAGAAGGCCAACATGTACGGCAACATCCTCATGCCGATCCTCATGAACGTGGGCAACCTCATCTACGTGCTCGTGGCGCTTTTCGGCGGCCTGTTCATGGCGCTCGGCGTACCCAACGTGAGCATCAGCGGCCTTGCGCTGAGCATCGCCGTGGTGGTGCCGTTCCTCAACATGACCAAGCAGTTCTGTGGCCAGATCGGCCAGATCTCCATGCAGATCAACGCCGTGGTCATGGGCCTCGCCGGCGCTGACCGCATCTTCGAGCTCCTTGACGAGGAGCCCGAGGTCGACGAGGGCTATGTAACGCTCGTAAACGCCGAGGTCGACCCCGAGAGCTGGCAGCTCGTGGAGGCCGACCACCACACCGGTATGTGGGCATGGAAGCACCCGCACCGCTCCACGGGCATCACCGAGTACGTGCCCCTGCGAGGCGATCTGGTGATGGACGATGTCGACTTTGGTTACACGCCCGACCATGAGGTGCTGCACGGCGTGAGCGTGTTCGCCAAGCCCGGTCAGAAAGTTGCATTCGTGGGTGCCACCGGTGCCGGCAAGACCACGATCACCAACCTCATCAACCGTTTCTACGACATCGCCGACGGCAAGATCCGCTACGACGGCATCAACGTCAACAAAATCAAGAAGGCCGACCTGCGCCGTTCGCTCGGCGTGGTACTTCAGGACGTCAACCTGTTTACCGGTACCGTGATGGACAACATCCGCTATGGAAAGCTCGACGCCACCGACGAGGAATGCATCGCCGCGGCCAAGCTCGCCGGCGCCGACGACTTTATCGGTCGCCTGCCTGACGGATACAACACCATGCTTTCGGGCAACGGCGCGCAACTCAGCCAGGGCCAGCGCCAGCTGATCAGTATCGCGCGTGCCGCAGTAGCCGATCCGCCCGCGATGATCCTCGACGAAGCAACGAGTTCTATCGATACGCGCACCGAGGCCATCGTGCAGCGCGGCATGGACAAACTCATGGAAGGCCGCACCACGTTCGTGATCGCGCACCGTTTGAGCACCGTGCGCAACTCCGATGCGATCATCTGCCTGGACCATGGCCGGATCATCGAGCGCGGCAGCCATGACGAGCTTATCGCCAAGCGCGGCTACTACTACCAGCTCTATACCGGCGCCTTCGAACTGGAGTAGAGCGAGCGGTTGCCAAACGGCCCGAACATACCTCAACGGCAATGAGCCCTGTGAGTCCTTGTGACTCACAGGGCTCATTGTTGGATAGAGCCGCATCAAAGCAACGCCGATGATTCCGCAAGTTGGCACAGGAGCCTTTGCAAGAAAGACACGTCTCGGGGAAATGAGTCAACGGGGGACCCGTCGGGAGCAAAAAGCCCGAAGAACGGCTTTTAATTCATGGTTGCCCTTGGCTTACTATCGGAAAATGGAGAGTAAACCTCGCAATCATGAGTAGATAGGCATTTTAACCATCGTTTTCCTGGGAAAAAGCTGCCGAAAATCGGTCTCTACCCGGCAAGATTAAATTTACTCTCCATTTTCCGATAGTAAGCCACGGGCAACCATTCTGCAGAGCAACGGAACGATTGATATCGCGGGTCTACACGGCCAAACGACCGCAAAGGACGACTCTATTTCGGCGAGACTTACCCTATACAACTTGCAAACATGTGTCTTCACCTCGATAATCTAATTATTTACCCCCCCCTCCTTGGTTTTGGAAGACGGTTATGGGAATCTCAGCACACGCATGGATCGCGCGGGCACGGCACGCAGGAATGATTTCATTAACGACGATTGCATCTGCCTCGATGTTCTTCACCGATTCGCCGTTCGCACTCGCAGCCTCGTTGGCACAGCAAAGCAACGCGACCGCGACCTTTACCGCAGCCGTTGGGTTAACCGCATCGACCGGTGTCGATGCAAACGAAACAAAAACGGGCTCAAACACAAACTCGACCCCCGGCAACGAAAACACCTGGTCCGACCAGATCGCCTCGATGCTTGCATCCGGCTCCTATATCGAAGGCGAAGCCATCGCCATCGTGGCGCCCGACGCTCAGGGGTCCGTCACAACATCGTCTGTTGACGCAAACGGCGATGACAGCGAGGCGGGCTCCGCCATCGGCAACAACGTGGGGGCGGCCTCCGCCCCTACGGACAAGCTGCTCGACGCCGCAGAAACCGAAGAGCTCACGGAAACCGCAGGCGACATCTATGAAAGCGCCCTCGATACCGCGCTGCCCGACGCCGTCGTCGAAGGCGCACAGCTCGCAGCAGCCGCCGACACCACCGACAGCGAAACCGCAGCCGTCCAGGCGTCCGATGTCGATATCTACACCCTGCTCGTCAAGCAAGACGGCATGAGCACCGAGCAGATCTTGAACGAACTTGCCTGCGACAGCCGTGTACTCTGGGCTGAGCCCAACTACACGGGCACCATCTCGGACGGCGATGCCGCAACGCTTGCATCCGCCGCGAAAGCCGCCGCCTCCACCACCGCCGCGGGCGCCACCGCAAACGACGATCAGGCGGAAGGCGTCACGCCGGCAACCGGCGAAGTCACCACCGACGTTGCCGATGCGACCCCCTATCAGTGGGGATACAACAGCAGCGCCAACGCCGGCTTCGGAGCCCTTCACGACAACGCCTTCACCGTCAACCTCGCTAGCTGGAACAAGCCTTCGCAGGTCAACTCGGCGGGCATCGTCGCCGTCATGGACACAGGCATCGATCACGACAACCCCGACCTCAAAGACGTCATGGCTGATATGAGCGCCTACGTCGCCACAATCGGCGGCGATAGATATGGCTGCAACACCACCGGCGACAACGGCGGATCCGAAGACGTAGCCGGACACGGAACGCACTGCGCCGGCATCGTCGCGGCCGCCTGGAACGGCTTTGGCGTAAGCGGCGCTGCCAACGGCGCCAAGCTCCTGAGCGTGCGCGCCGCAGACGAGACGGGGTCGTTCAGCACCTCCGCCGCCCTCAAGGGCTTCGATTACATCGAGCGCGCCATCGACGCGGGCGCCGACATCCGCGTAGTGAGCAACTCGTGGGGCGGCGAGGGCGCGACGCACTCCATCTACCTGGCCGCCGAAGCTGTGGGGCGCAAGGGCGCCGCCATCGTCTTCGCCGCAGGTAACGACACCTGGGACCTCGACGTAAACACCTATACGGCCAAAACCCAGGGGGTCTCCGACTACACCACCGTAGTCGACTCCGCCATGATGACCGGCGAGAAATCAAGTTTCTCAAACTGGGGCAAAACAACCACCGACGTGTTCGCACCCGGCTCAACCATCCTTTCGACTGCCATCACCTCGGGCACGCATTGCACCTCCGCCTTCCTGCCCGAGCTTTTGGCAAACGATGACGACCGTGCGGGATACAGCTCCTTCGACGGCACCGCGTCCAAAGAGGTGGAAGCCTGGGTAGGCATCACGCAGATTGAGGATCAGCAACTCGCCGCGACCCAAGTAGGCAAAGTCGACCACTCCACCAGGGGATACGACTCCGCAAACGGCGTGCTCGAAGTCAGCACCCAAGAACTCAAGAACATCACGGACGACGACAATTGTTTCGCCTCGCTCAAACTTCCCGTCGATAGCGACAAGCTCGATGAGCTCTCAAACGTCAGCGTCGCCGTTGCCGTTTCCGGCGGCGGGGCAACCGACAGCTTGGGCATCACCTCTCTTATGGTGGAGACCATCGACGAGAACGGCAACGTCGTGCGCTCGGGTGGCCAGGCGGGCTTCGCGAACGCCGATCCGGGCTGGAGCACGCTCGGCACCTCGATTGCCGAAGCGGTAAAGGAAAAAGGGAGCAAGCTCGCCGTCCATACCGACAACGACGGCAGCAAGTACATCTGGCTCCACATCATGGTGAACATACCTTCGTTGGATGAGGTCGACGGGATCCTGTTCGACTGCGTGGGCGCGGGAAACAAACTTGTCCCCTACGTCTACTACAGCGGCACCTCCATGGCCACTCCCGCGGTAGCCGGTCTCGCTGCGGTCGCCTCCACGCAAATGAGCGACTACAAAAACCTCGACGCATCCGTGCGCGCCGCCGCGCTCACACGCATACTCAAAAGCTCGGTGAATACCTTCAATGGGCAGTTCAAGGGCCTTTGCACTTCCAACGGCATGATCGATGCGAGCAAGTTCGCCACCAGCAGCGCGCGAGCGCCGCAGATCACCTCGGCTACGCTCTCAGACGATGAGGAGACCGTCACCATCAAGGGATGCTCCTTTGGCGAGAATGCCGGCACCGTGACGTTCGGTGACAAGAGCGCCGCGGTCAAGAGCTGGACAAACGATACCGTGGTGATCTCTTGCCCCGACAACTTGGTGAGCGGATACCTCACGATCGAACTCACGCGCGCCGACAAAGAAGCCTGCAACTACGCGGAAACCTTCGTGTTCACCAAGCACGTTGCAGCAGACGAGCTTCCCGTGTTTGAGGAGAGCATCACCACACCCGACGACTTCGATGCTTATGACACCGTCAATACCCTGGCCGCGCTCGATGGCTCCCTCTACGTGTTCCCCGCAAGCGACCTCAGTGATGAGGAACCTCAGGATGCGGCGCAGTCCGCGGCGATTATGTACAAGCGCGTATGGCGCTACGAGATCGCCACGGGCACTTGGAGCAAGGTCGCAGACCTGCCGTGCGCACTCGCATATGTGAGTGAAACCCTCTGGAACGGCAAGATGCTGGTGATGGGTTCGACCGTGAGCGACGGCAACGGCGGTCTTGCCACCAAGAAGCTCTTCTCGTACGACCCGACTACATCCGCCTGGACCGACCTTTCCGACAAGGTCTCCTCGGACGACGTGCCTTACCAGGCCGCGCTCGTTAATGTCGGCGATAAGCTGCTGATCGTAGGCGGTGCCATCGTCACCAAACTTCCTGCCGATGAAGCCGCCGCAAAGGAGCAGGGGCTCTACGTAAACGCCGGCGCTTATCATGTCGATACCGCCCAGATGGTACTCGGCACCGATACGACCGCGTTAACGCTCAGCAGGAACAACGTGCGCGCGTTCGACCTCGCGACCGGCAAGGTCACCGTGATCGGCTCGTGCTCGCCGCGCTGCAACACCGGCCTTTTGCGCTCCAAGTCCGATATCCAAACGGCAGTGTCGGGCAATAAGCTCTATGTGATGGGCGGCGCCGTCATCGATCCCGTCACCGCCGACTCGACCCCCGATCAGGAAACGATGGATTGCCTCACGATCGAGGCGGATGGCGCGGTTACGCAAACGAGCCTGGGCGCTTATGAGACACTCCAAACCAAGGAAACGCTGGGGGCGCTGCCCGTCGCGCTCAACAATTACCGCCTATGCGGGGCGCTTACCGCCGGCACGGACGGCCCCGTGCTCACGGGACTCATCAGCGTCTCGGGATTCGATGAGATGGAGATGCCCACGACGCAGATCGTCCAAGCCGACACTTATCAGCTCTCAAGCGGGGGCACGGCTTTTACGAGCATCGGCAAGCGTATCAACTACACGCCCACCATCTATACCCGCGCCATCACCTACCGCGGCAAGCTCTACGTGCTGGGCCACGACTTCAACGGCTCGTTCGAGACGGTGATGCGCGCAACGGCCCTCAAGACCGATGAGCTCCCGGGTGATGTGAGCTCCAAGAACAAGGGCAACGAGAGCGAAAACGGCAACAAAAGCAACGGCGGCAAGGAGAACAGCGACACCCAGCGGGACGAGGAGAAGGCCAGCCAAAAAGAAAGCGCCACGTCCAAAAAGAGCACGACAACGGCAACGCGTGTGCTCCCCAAGACGGGAGATATCACCATGACAGTCGCGCTCACGTGCATGGTTATCGGCGCCGCGGCACTCGCACTCGCACGCAAGGCACGCCGCTAGGGCACGCCACAAGGGAGGGCGGCGCCGCTAACGCTTCTGCAAATTAGACGTTATACGGCAGATACACAAAGCCGCCCGCCTTGATGCCTGCGATTTTGAACTCGCGCACCAGCTCGTCCACCTGGTCGAACGTCGTTACGTCTTCCTCGACGACCACGACAACCGAATCGGCCTCGCGGCCCTTATAGAGCGTATAGACCGAATCCTCAAGCGCGGGAGCGGCGCTGATCTTCACGCCCGCCTCGGCCGCGGGGGCTGCCATCAGGTTGTAAGCGTCGCGAATGCGAACCTCCGAACTCGTGGGCTGAAGAAGGACGATCTTGGCGATACCCCCCTCGACCTTGTGGGAAAAGCGCAGGTTAGCCATAACGATGCGCATGCGCGCCTCATCCTCGCCAAGCGTTCCCAAGTAGGTGAGGCCACGCTCCTCAACAGCCTCGGGCGTATGCACGCCGCCGCGCATGGTATCGGCCAGCACGTAGAAAGCCACCACGCAGAACAGGCCGCCCATGCAGCCAACCGCCGCATAGAGCACGGGGCTCTTGCCGGTCTTTGTGGCTTCTTCAGCCTCGCTAACCGATGTGCTCGTCACGACATTCTGCTCTTTAGCAACCTGATCGAGCGTTGCGACCGCGGTGTTGGCAGCCTCGACGACGGCCTCGGCAGAGGAGCCCTTGGCTGTGATGGCCACCGTGTTGCTCGTGGTGGTGGCGGTAGACGAAACCGTCACGCCGTCTTTGGACGCCGCGCTTGCCTCGGCGTCAGCCAAGCCCGAAACCGAGGTAAACGATCCGCCGCTTGCCACCAACGTGGCGGTTGCGGTGTAGCTCGGCTTAACGACAGAGAGCGCCAAAGCCCCCGCAAAACAAAGCACCGTACAGGCAACGGTTACGATAACGATACGCTTGACGTGCAGACGCAACAGCTTAAACAGCTCAAGAAGGGTCATGGTGATCACTTTCGTAGATGGTACAGGCACACATGTTGCCAGTTTAGCATCTAAGCGCGTGCGCCCATCCGATTACACAGGCTTTCACTTCATAGGGATAGGCCGCCCGCTCGTTTTGCCCAGACCGCTTGCTCCTTTAACGCGGACCGCCTGTTAATGCCGCCTTTTAAACACCCCTCTGTAACATCTGCCGATTGAGGACTGAAGTCTACCCCGGGTATCAGTAAAATCAGGGCATCGCGTGCCAGGTGCTGCAGCATCGCGCGGCACGCCATCATGCAGTCACGCTTGCGTCATGAGTCGAGGAAAACGCCATGAAGAGATTCGCTAAACTCGCTGTTTCGCTCGTAACCGCCCTCACGATGGTCACATCGACGTTTCCCTGTGCGGCATTTGCCGAAGAAACGTTGAGCCCAAGCGACTCCGTGACTTACGAGACAGCGGAGGTCGCGGGCAACGGGGGTGTTACGAGCGTCGGGGCGGATTCGAGCGATGAGGACACCGATAACGCTGAGGCCGCCAGCGATCTCAGCGCAAGCAACGGGTCCAACACCGACAACGCCGCCGGCACCGACGCCGGCCCCGGCACCGACGGCGACTCGGAAAACGCAACCGATGCAAGCACCGTCGACGAGACCACGCTTGCGACTGTCGAAGTCGATGCGGAAGACCTTTTCACCTCGGAAACCTATACCGAGGCCATCGACCTTGCCACCGCAGATGGCGAATCGGTAAGCAGTGCCGCCGAGGCCGCCAAGCAGCGAATCCTCGCCGGCTACGCCGCGTGTTCCGATTCGGTCAGCTTCACCAAAGAAGAGAACATCACCTATGCCGACCTTTGCGCTGCCATCGCGCTCGCATGGGCCAACCCCGAGTATTACTGGCTCTCCTCGCGTTGCAACATCAGCTATTACGATGCCGACAAGGACGGAACCCCCGATGACGATGAGATCGTCGGCGCCGTTTCTCTCTACTACTATTTCAGCGCCTCCGAGCTCTCCACGGTAAAACAAGCCACCGAGGCCAAGATCGCCGAGGCCCTGAGCTGGATAGACGAAGACGAGATGTCCGCCTTTGAAGTTGCCCAGGCCCTGCACGATTACCTGGTGCGTAATTGCGTGTACGACCTTTCGGCTGAAACCGCAACGACGCCGACCATAGCGCACTCCGCCTACGGCGCCTTGGTGAACAACAAGGCCGTTTGCCAGGGGTATGCCCTTGCCTACAAGCTGTTGCTCGCGCGCGCGGGCATTCCCGTCGTGTACGTGCAGAGCGACACCATGAACCACGCCTGGAACATGGTGCAGATGGACGACTGCTGGTATCACGTCGATGTCACCTGGGACGACCCGGTGTATTCGGACGGCACCGACACCGGCTTTGACGCCGAGGTGAGCCATGAGTACTTCCTACGCGCCGACTCAACGATGAAAAACTCGCTTGGACACTCCGGCTGGGAGGCCGCCTACACCACGCCCGCAAGCGATTACAGCAACCGAACTTACGCCGAGTACAAAGCGCCGATAAGCACGTCGGGCGGCGACTCAGGCAGCACAACGGGCGGCGACTCAGATGGCGAATCGGGAGAGGCGTCGGGCGGAGACTCATCGGGCAACACGCCCTCCGAGACCTCGACGGATGAGCACACTTATGCTCATAGCGACACCGCCACGCAGGACTCGATTACCCTTACCGTCCAGTGGGACGACCCGGTTCTGGGCCAACCCACCACTTTCCATGTGAGTGCAACCGGCGGCAGCGGCTCGTACAAGTACTACATGGCCGCACCTGCTTATTCCAGCACGGACGAGTGGTCCTTCTCCAGTGTGCCCGACCCCTCGCGCGGCGAATACACCACCTACTCCGACGTGTGCGAGAGCAAGGACTTCACCTTCACCATGACGGCGTCGGGCACGTACTTCTACAAGTTCTACGTCATGGACATGGGCAACCAGCCCTACAAGACCCTGAACTCCCGCACGTACGTCAACGTTGCAGACGACGCCCACCCCAGCGTGGCGTCGATCGTCTCGGGCGCCGTTGCGCAGGCCAAGGCCGCGACCGACGGCAGCGAGTACGCCATGGCCCTGTGGCTGCACGACTGGCTTCTCGACCAGCTCGAGTACGATAGCTCCCTTACCTGGGCAAGCGCCGAGGCGGCCCTCACGCGCCACACAGGCACCTGCCAGGCCTATACCAACGCCTACATCGAGCTGCTGAACGCCGCGGGCATCACCAACTCCGAAACCCGCGACACCTACGACGGCCATACCTGGAACGCCGTAAAGCTGGACGGCAAGTGGTACCAGGTCGACTGCACCTGGGATGACAACGACGACACCAAGTACTACAGTTTCGACGCGCGTCACCTTTACTTCGGCCTCACCGACGAGCTTATGGCCGTAGCTCACCCAGGGCATGCAAAGATCTATACAGCCGACGGCTACGCCACTCGCTCAACCAGCCTGACAGATAACTACTACGTTAAAAGCGGCCTTGCTAGCCAGTGGGCCGATGCCTACGCGAAGAGGATCCAGACCAAGCTGGACGCCAAGGAGACGAGCTTCTCGCTTACGTCGGACAACGCTTACAGCCCGCCCAGCATCATCGGTATTCAGAATGCCATAGTTGCGTATGCCATAAACCAGCGCAGCTGGACCACATCGAGCGGCACCAAGGCCAAGCTCGCCGCAAGCTCAAAGGTCACCACCGAGTCGAACACTACGTGGACCGCCGTGTATAACTTTGAAGCGACATACGAAAAGACGGCAACGAGCATCGCCGCCGCAAACGTCACCGCGCCCAACCAGGCCTATACCGGCTCTGCCCTCACGCCCTCCCCCACGGTCACCCTTGGTGGCAAAGTCCTCAAGCGGGGCACCGACTACACCGTCTCGTACGCCAACAACAAAAACGCGGGCACCGCGACCGTCACCGTAACCGGAAAGGGCGACTACACGGGCTCCGCCAAGGGAACCTTCAAGATCAACGCCGCCAATGCGTCCAAAGCGACGGTCAAGGCTGCCAACCAAACCTATTCGGGCAAGGCGTTTACGCCCGCGCCCACGGTGACGTTTAGCGGCAAGACACTCAAACAGGGAACGGATTACACCGTCTCGTACGCCAACAACAAAAACGTCGGCACTGCGACCGTCACCGTATCCTTTAAGGGCAACTACACCGGCAGCGCCAAAGGCACCTTCACCATTGCCGAAGCGGCCGCCCCCAACGTGGTCTACCAGGCGCATGTACAGAACATCGGCTGGCAGAAGGCCGTGAAGAACGGTACCACCGCGGGAACCAGCGGACGCAGCCTGCGCGTGGAGGCCGTCAAACTCTGGCTTGAAAACGCGGCCTATTCGGGCGGTATCCAGATTCGCGCGCATGTACAGAACATCGGCTGGCAGAACTGGTCCACCACGGGCGGCACCTCGGGAAAGAGCCTGCGCGTCGAAGCCATGCAGATCCGCCTTACCGGCGAGCTCGCCAACCACTACGACGTGTACTACCGCGTGCACGCGCAGAACTTCGGCTGGATGGGCTGGGCCAAAAACGGCGCCAAGGCGGGATCGTCGGGCTACTCCTACAGGCTCGAAGCTGTGCAGGTCGTTATCGTTAAAAAAGGCGCTTCGGCACCGGGCAGCACGGCGAACACGTTCCGCAAGCCCGCGATGACGGTGCAGTATCAGGCCCATGTGCAGAACATCGGTTGGCAGGGAGTTGTGAGCAACGGCGCCACCGCGGGCACGAGCGGTCGCAGTCTGCGCGTCGAGGCGCTCAATGTCTCGATCGGTAACGGCGATTATGATGGCGGCATTCAGATTCGAACGCATGTGCAGAACATCGGTTGGCAAGGATGGGGGTCATCGGGCGGCACGAGCGGTCGAGCTCTACGCCTCGAAGCCATGCAGATCCGCCTTACGGGCGAGCTCGCCAACCACTACGACGTGTACTACCGCGTGCACGCGCAGAACTTCGGCTGGATGGGCTGGGCCAAAAACGGTCAGGAAGCCGGATCGGCAGGATATGCGTATCGACTCGAAGCCGTGCAGATCAAGCTCGTAGCCAAAGGCGGCAATACCCCCGGCTCAACGGCGAACAGGTACAGAAGCAGGTAGAAGATCGCGTCAGACGGCGGGGGGTAACAGCCTCGCCGTCAGCCTGCACCCCCGCCCAAACCCGTACTTTGGAGCACTGAGCTGTCCTTCAAAGTACGGGTTTCTTTGATATGGCCATCGTCTAATTGCCCCAAACTGGGTAAACTTAGGGTACGGAAAGGAGAAACTATGTCTACAGCAGCAATACGAACAGCCGAAGGAAAATTCCGCACAAGCAGCGATGTTAAAGAGCGCGCGACTGCCATCTACTCAAAATGGGGACTGAGCCTGTCCGATGCCATTAACGTCTTTCTCGTAAAATCGATCGAAGTTGGGGGCCTTCCATTCGAAATGCGTCCCGAAACGCCCTCTTACGACCAGATTGCGACGCTCGCCTACAAGGCCCCCTTCAACGCCGAAGGAATTGCCGTACTGCCCGCAGACTGGGACGACGGAGATGAGTAATCCGGAACCTCAACAATGGGAAGTTTGGCACGCGCGATTCAACTTCGAGGGAAGCAAGGGCTATAAGTATCGGCCCGTGATTATCCTGGGCTGCAAAGCTGACGGATCCCTTGTAATGATGGTAACCAGCTCGACCAACAAGCTCCATATGGAGCACGACTATATGATTCGCAACTGGAAAGCAGCTGGGCTCGTCAAACCATCGATAGCGCGTATAGACCGCATAGCCGAAATCCCCGCATCATATTTTGGTACCGCCGGGCGCCTTGGAAAGCTCTCTGACGACGACATCGCATCTATCGCAGCGATCCTTACCAAGATCACTTCGAATCAGGCTCGCTGACGCTCAGCTTCCACCCCACCCGAAACCTCGATATCGTGGATAAGCGCGCCGGCGACGATGGGGAACGCGGCGATGAAACCGAATGAATAGCGCATGGAGCCGTTTAGAGGCCCGGCAATGCAGGTAAGCAGCAAAAGCGCCGAAGGAAGCAGCAGAAGGAGCACCCTGGCTTGCCGCAATGGATGGCTCAATGTTATGCAGCCCCCCATCTTATCGAAAGAAAACGGACTCTGCCGCAGCAACACGGAGAGATTATGGTTGACGTACGTTTTTACGTACATTACTATAGACGTACGGTTTGACGCACGTCTATAGGAGCAAGCATGGGATCAGTTACAGCGACCGCCGCACGTAAAGACATCTACAACCTTATTGCCAGCGTTAATGAGAACTGTGCGCCTATTTCCATCACCACCAGCAAAGGAAAGGGCGCCGTTCTTATCGGAGAAGACGAGTGGGCCGCCATCGAAGAGACGCTTTATCTCAGCAGCATCCCTGGCATGGCCGACTCGATCGTCGAAGGCATAAACGCGCCCCTTTCTGAATGCTGCAACGAAGATGAACTGGAGTGGTAACCGATGTGGAAGGTCGTCTTCACCAAACAAGCGCAAAAGGATGCGAAGAAGCTCAAAGCTTCGGGACTAGACGGCAAAGCCAAAGCGCTCATTGCAGTGGTAAGAGACAACCCCTTTGCCAAACCACCATCCTATGAATCGCTCAAAGGCAACCTCGAAGGATCCTATTCGCGCAGAATCAGTCTTCAGCATCGATTTGTGTACCAGGTAATTCGAGAGCCGCACAATGAAAACGGCAAGACATACGATGGCACCGTGAAGGTCATCCGAATGTGGACCCATTACGAGGGAATTTAGGCGACCAAGACACCGTGCGTCCGTGCCTTGCTCAAGGCAATAAACCAATCTTTGGCAGCAAGTGCAGTGCCCGCGCCTAGTTGCCGCGGATCCAAGGAGACTCGGGGCGGCAGATCAGGCGCGCGTTGTTGTAGGCCATATCGATGGTGAGGCACGTGCGCGCGGAGTAAAAGCCGTCTTCACGCTGAATGGTCAGCGCCAACTCGGGCACATCGGAGGTAAGGCAAAGCGGCAACAAAAGCTGAATGCGCCCGTTGTAGAACTGCGGCACGGCCAGCGTGTAATTGGCAGCGGCGCGACGAGCCGCCTCGGCCACAGCTCCCTCGAACGTCCGACGAAGCAGAAGCGACTTATCCGACCCCATGAGGCTCTGCGGAATACGACTTAGGTTGCGCTCATCGCCCAGAATGTGGTCGATGTTGGAGCGGATGGGCAGGCGATAGTCAAAAACAAGATCGGCAGGGTCCTGCGCAAAGCGCACGCGACAAGGCAGACGATCGACGGAGATCAGCGCCGGGTCGCTCTCTTTGTAGAAGCCCTTAAGGAACCACCGTTGCGAAGCGCCCTCGCGCGTATTGGGCTCAAACAACGCGTAGATGGTCTCGTAGCGCTGCGTATAAAGCCCCGTGTTGAACAAGCACAGATCGCCATCGAACACGAGCGGCGTATCCGGCATCGGCGAGACCGCTGCCGCCTCGAGCGTTACCTGGACCGCGCGCTTAAACGAGAAGATAAGGTAGTTGCGGAGAATCTGGTTCCGCTCGCCCCACGGCTCCGGACTGGCCAACTCGGCCAGCGCGTCATAGAGCGGTGACGGGCAAAACGCAAACTCGTAAAGATCTTCCGTGAGCGTTGCGGGCAGATTCATGGGGTTCTCCCTTACAGGATCGGGCAGCAAAAATCAGGTGACGAGGTTCATGATAGCGGACCAAGCGGGGCCCCGAGTCGCCGAGAGAGGGTCGGACGCCCCGGCTCGATCATCATAACTTCGAACCCGTTGAGATTAACTGCCCGTTAGATTTACGTTGGCGACGTCTACCACTTAACCAGCAGGGGTCATCCCTTACAGATCTATCTATCATTTTTGCTAGATATACCTAGCAAATTTCAAAGCGGGGCAGATGCCTGCTGCTACGCTCGAGGTTAGTACGTGCGTCCTCGTACTCGGATCGACTCGGTAACTCTCAGGGCCGCCAGTCAAGACCTTCGGCGCACCAAACCCCGTCTACACTCGTGGCGCCGCTGGGCAGGAGCTCAGGCCCCTTCCGACCTGTATACTGGGCCTCAGCAAGATCAACAATTGAAAGGATGGACAGATGGCCGACATGTCCGAAGAACCAGGGATGTGGGTAGGCAAGAAGGACACGCCGCTCCTGTCCATCGATGAGCAGATTGCCCAACTCAAAGAAAAGGGCGTAACCTTCAACCTCTGCTCCGAAGAGGAAGCGCGTGCCTACCTTGCCGATCGCACCTACTACTTCAAACTCAGGTCCTTCCGAACGCTCTTCGACAAGCGCATCGGCGGCAAACGCAACGGCCAGTACATCAACCTCGACTTCGGCCACTTGCGCACCTTGGCCTCGCTCGACCGCGACCTTCGCTACGCATTGCTGCCCCTCACGCTTGATGTGGAGCACGCTGCCCGCACCAAGCTCATCCGCAACATCACCGAGCGACCCGATGAGGATGGATACGGCGTTTGCGCCGACTACATGGCATCGCTCAACCACGACGAAAGAAGGCGCCGAAAGGGCGATTTGGGAACGCTCAAGAAGGACATCTATTGTGGCGACCTGCTCAAGAAGTACGGCGATGACCCGGCAAAGATGCCCTCCTGGGTTCTCTTGGAGCTCTTCTCCTTCGGTAGCTTTATCGATCTCTACCTCTTCTGCGCCAAGCGCTGGGGCGACAAGGGAATGGAGAACGAGCACTACCTGCTCAGGCAGGCGAAGTCCGCGCGCAACGCTTGCGCTCACTCCTCCGGGATACTCAACGGGTTCGGGCAGTTCGACGACAGGATCGAGACAGACGACAACGTCGAGAAGGCGCTGGCCAAAACCGCGCTCTCCCACCGCGTGAGGACATCGCGAATGGGCTGCCCGCGCATCAAGCAGATCACGACCCTCATGTACACGCATTCGACCATCATCACCGAAGGAAGGAGCCGCGAGCGCGCCATCGACAGCTTGCAAAGCCTGAAAGCGCGAATGGCCGAAACCATGGCACTTATGCCCACCAACGACACCGTCGTGTCGTCCCTGAATTTTTTCACGTCTGTGATTGACAGTTGGTTCATCTAGGGAATAATGGAATCAGATAAAAAAACCTTCGGGTTTTGTAAGGCGGGGTTGCGCAAGCGGTTCCGCCTAGTTTTTTGACTAGATTCTGGAGGGCTGTCGACATCTTTGTCGTCGGCCCTCCTTGCCATCGGCTCTCTCAACGGCTTCCGAACCGATCCGCCATCCATTAAAACGATTGTCGTCAGGAATGCGTTCGATACAACGGTTTGACTGTTGGCGTTAGAAGCACGCCATTCCAACATTTCATTTTGGATGCATAAGGGTAGCGTCGCAAACGCTGGCATCAGCACCTGGAATCCGCCAACCATCCGACTCATTCTCACGCCGCCGGGTCCGCGACCCGAATCAAATCCCATTTGTACTTTTACGCTGAATTTGAAATAATATTAAGCGTGAAAATCTAGATACGGCGAAGGAGGGTCCATGTCACCATTGCTTGAGATTGCATCGCTGTCCAACGGCTACGTCACCTCCTCCCGCGCGACGAAGGCCGGTATTCCCCATCGCAAGCTCACCGAGGCCGTTGCAGCAGGTGATCTCGTCCAGATCGACCGCGGGCTCTACGCGCTGCCGGGCGTGTGGGAGGACCCGTACCTGGTGGCCCAGCACCGGTTCTCGCGTGGCGTGTTCTCCGATGACACGGCGCTGTTCCTCCTGGGCATGACGGACAGGGCGCCCTTCTCGCTCACCATAACGTTCCCCCGCTCGTACAACGCCGCCGGCGCGCGCGAGGCGGGCATCACGTGCCGCACCTGCGCGAACGACGTGCTCGACCTGGGGCTCTGCGAGCTGGAAACCCCCAACGGCAACATGGTCCAAGCCTACGACCTGGAGCGAACGCTCTGTGACATCGTGCGCGGCCAGAAAGTCGTGGACGCTCAGCTTGTGACCCCCGCCATGCAGGCATACGCAAGGAAACCCGACCGCGACCCGGCCAAGCTCATGCGATACGCGAAGGCCCTCGGGGTCGAGAAGAAGATAAGGACGTACCTGGAGGTGCTGCTATGAGGACGGCGAACGCGATGCAGCTCAAGGCCCGCATCAAGAACCGCGCCAAGGAGGCCGGAATCCCGGCCCAGGCGATGATGCAGAACTACCTGCTGGAAAGGCTGCTGGAGCGCCTGTCCAAATCGGAGTGGCGCGACAAGGTCATCGTGAAGGGCGGCATGCTCATCTCGTCGCTCGTCGGCGTCGCATCGCGCACCACCATGGACCTCGACACCACCATCAGGGGCTTCGACCTCACACACGAGACGGCGGAGGCCGTGTTCAGGCAGATCGTGGCGGTCGAGGTCGACGACGACTGGGAGTTCGAGTTCGACCGCACAGAGGACATTCGCGAGACCGACGACTACCCCGGCATCCGCGTCCACCTCAAGGCCAACTACGCGCCCATGTCGGTCCCCCTCACGGTGGACGTCACCACCGGCGACAGGATCACCCCGGGGCCGGTCGCGTACGAGTATCCGCTGCTGTTCGGCGAGGGCAGCGTCACCGTCATGTCCTACACGCTCGAGACGGTGCTCGCCGAGAAGCTCGAGACGCTGGTGTCGCGCGGCGTCACCAACACCCGCCCGCGCGACTTCTACGACGTCCACGTGCTTTGGCGCATCAAGGGCGCCGAGTGTGACCGGGCCACCCTTGCCAAGGCCATCGGGGCAACCTGCGAGAAGCGCGAAAGCGCAGCAAGGATGGCGCAGTGGGCGCTGGTTCTCGACGAGGTCGCGACGGACGCGGCCATGCTCGCGCTGTGGGCTAAGTACGTGGGGAAGAACCCGTACGCAGCCGGGATGGAGCTGCCCGAGTGCTGCGAGACCGCGAAGGCGATGCTCTCCCTGCTCGACATCTAGACGAGCGGGTATCAGCTTGACGGGCATCCCTCCATCCAGCGCAGGCCTCACAGCTGACAACTTGAACTGTTCGTCGCATCTTGTCCAAGCACGAACGCCTCTTTCGTCGACGCACGCAGTACTAGGCGGCCACACAATTGACCCGTTCCGCTACTCGCCTCGTAGGGCTATCCGAAATCAAGTGTCCACATCGCTCCATGTCGCAAATCCAAGCGGGCGTCACTTGAGACAGATGTTGCTGTTTCTGGAATCGTATGGCCACGATTAATGGGCGGTTCCAACGACCTGAAAGACCTTTTAAATTATGTTGACGCGGGCATGGGATGGGTCGAGCAGGACATGCCGTAGTTGGTCATGCAGACGTTTCAGCATGGGCGTCACCACTCGCCGCATCGGAACATGAGGCACAACATCCTACAGACCACTGCCACTCCCCTGCCAATAACACGCTGGAACCAAATGGCGAACGCAATACCGAACGCCACGTAGGCCCACGTGAACTCGGCGAGGCCGCTGGGGAACCAGACGTAGTCGAAACGCCATAGATACGATTGCATGTCGAAGCTGTTGAACCAGGGCGTGAACTTGCTGGCGAGCGCGACAACGTTCGGCAAGCTATAGCGTAATCTCCCTAACGATGAGTCGCCGCTCGAGCAGGAGCTTGTGCATAAGATTCCTGCCATGGCTCTGGTTGTCCATGGATCTGCCGTATTCCCTAGTAGATTCGCTATGTTAACAAGCAGCTCGTCCAACGCGTTTTCTTTGAATGCCGTGTAGTAAAAACATAGCGTCACATCACTGGAATACAGATCAACGGTATCGAATATCGACTGGAAGTATGAATAATCCGCAGGCGCCATCGAATGTCCGAAAAACTTTACCGCTACTGTCTTCATGCCGCCACACACATCTGTATTCGCCGGATATGCAATAGCCCCACGAATACTCGGTTCGTGCAACTGAAGAAGGCGGAAGGTCTTGGAAAAGCGCACCAGCCCCGCCTCGGATAGGCAACGGCTTCCATCAATACCGATGATCTGCTCATGACCCAAGCTGCCATGAACATTAATTTGGTTGAACTCAACAACATTGCTGCCCGGATGCACAGCGGAAGACAGCGGTTCCGTATAGTTGAAGTTCAATAGCGTGATAGATTCCGGATCCCCCGAACGATCCAGCTTCTCAGAATCACAGCAAATCTCACGAAAAAGTGAGGTCGCCTTGAGCGCATATTGCTCATTTTCCGAAACCTCATGAAGCACATAGCAATTGAACGCACTCTCAAGATGATGCAGCTCTTCCAACAAGGCTTCCCTGATAGAGGCAGTCAAACGGCTCAATTCTCGGTGAAAAGAACTCATAGAAGCTCGACCTAAGTCCACAGGCCTTATCGAAGCCATTGCCAATAATCACAAGCTGATGCTCTCTGACACGATTTTCCGCAACGCAAGAATCGACCTCATGAGGCATAGCGCGACCTCCAGCACCCGATTGATACACAGTTCGACGATACCAGTCATGCGAGGGACGACAACGAAAATCAGTTCCTAGCTGAATGGTCAGAGAGGATGCACGCAGCCTGGGAGAGGAAAAGAGCGGCAGAAGCCGAGCGAGGTGTTCCTGGAACTGATAAACGCTTCGCTGACAACCCGGGATCAAAGGCGATCAACAGGGCGTGTTGTGACGACCGTTAGAATCCGCCCAAGTATGTCACCCAAACATGAGAAGGTGGTAGACGTGCTGGGGTTTGTCCGGAAATTAGTGTGCCAAAATTGACATCATCTCCCGGAATCTGCTCCACATCCTAACGCGCGCCCATGCTGCCCCACTTCACCAGACACGGTCTGATGGGCCAAAACCGATCATTGCTCGGGTGTTTCAAGAATTACAAGCTCCCGTCACCGGACGTTTCCCGGATTTGACCATCGACCTAAAGAGTCTACCAGCAGGCGAAACCGCAATGCGTGCGCTTTCATTCAATGGTTTATGCGATTCCGAACACAAATGCGCAAAACCTCACAATGGGAATGCAAATCAAAATACGCTCCAAATACACGATAAAAATCTGCCAGAACTTGAACGGCACCTTTGACGTCAAAATCAACGAACCGATATCGGTCATGTAAAGAATCTGCAGGATGCTCAAACATCCAATGAGAAAGCGCAGTGACGCCGACCCGATGGTCGTACCCAAAATGACCGTCGCGAACTGATCGGCAAAACCCACAAGTATGGTCGAACCAACCGTTGCCGCTTCCGGAATGCCACACAGCTTAAGATAGGGAACGAGCGGCAGGCTGATATAAGAAAACAGATCGGTATGCGTGGCCAAAACGAGCGCAACCGTACCGAATGTCATAATGCTCGGCAACGTCGAGAGAACCATGTCGAGCGCATTCAAAGCGCCCTTTGCAAGCGTTGCGCCCACGGAAGGAGCCTCAGCTGCGCGCTTCATGGCACAGCGGACCGCCCAAGCGCCGCAAGTCATATCGGCAGGCACCTCTTCTTCAATCCGCTTACCCGAACCTTCGTAGTACGTATCGGGCATGCGGCAGATGGGCCACAGACGCGGCAGGATCAGCGCACAAGCAATGCCTGCAATCACAATGGTTCCGTAAAACGCCGCAAACTGAGAACCCAAATCAAGCATCGAGGCGATCATGGAGCAAAAGCTCACGCTCAAAAGCGAAAAGCAGCTGATAATGATAACTGCTTCCCTACCGGTATAGAAGCCCTTCTCATACTGCGAGACGGTCAGATATGTACCGCACACACTCGAACCGAGCCACGACGACAGGCAGTCGATCATCGCCCGTCCGGGGATTCGGAACAACGGGCGTGCGTACTTGCGAAAGAAGGTGCCAAAAAGGTCGATGAACCCGTAGTCGGTCAAAAACGGTAAAAACACGCCGCCCACGAGATACCACATAGCGCAAGTCGGAATAACGGTAAAAAGCATGTTTCGTCCCGTATTCTCGCCCACAAGCCGCTCGGGGCCGATGGAGAAATACACAGCAAGCATCAGCGCAGCCCCCAGCACGCGCACAACCGTCCAGAACCGACTCGGGCTGAAAATCCCATTCAACTTCTCACGATTTGCAATCCAGGAAATCGGATGCACATGGTGCCAAACCGTCACCACAGCCGACACCGCAACGATCGCCACCAACGCAGGAACAAGCGTTTCCCCAAACAGCCCCTTCAAAAACGATACGACCAGGCCGGAAAGAATCTCCTGACCACCCGACGCGGGAACGGGCACCAGGAACAACGCGACCCCGATTGCCGAAGGGCCGACAAGCCTTACGATGTTATTCAAGCGAGCTCGATCCATGAAACACCTCGAAACCGTCGGACGGATAAGAAATGAAATCGAAAGGGCCAAGAGGGGCCACGCCGATCACGCCGACACGACCCCTTGGGGCAAGCGTTGTTATTTCTGGATATTCTTGGTTGCGCAGTGGATGCCGCCGCCGCGAATGTTGAGGTCCATGGAGTAGATGGGGACGATAGTACGGCCAGGATATGCCTCCTGCAGAGCCGCCATAGCGCGTTCATCGCGTTCGCGGATCTTCTCGTCCTTGCCCTCCTTCCAATAATGCTGGGCAATGACAACCTTGTTGCACACCAGGTAGTTGATGTAGCTCATAGCCGGCTGCATCCAGATCTCGCCCTCCGGCATAGGCGACCCGTCGTCGAGAAGCGGCTCTTCGTTCTCGGCAAAGCGCTTGCCCCAGGTACGGTTAGTCCAGTCCTCGGGAGTGGTGCGGATGTACTCCGGAATCGGAGCCGGGATGCGGATGATCTTCAGCGGATTGCCCTCGGCATCGGTTTCGTTCTTGAGAACCTCGTACGCTGCATCGCAACGCTCCTTGGTGATGCGGGCGCTCTCAAGCTCCGCGGCCTCTTCATCATCGATCTCGAGCAGCAGAACCGTATTTTTGTCTGCAAAGCGTGCAAGCTCGTCGATATGCCCGTTGGCGGAACCGGAGCGATATACCGGCGTGCCATCGACCACATCGAGCACACCGAGCGTGGAAGGCTCCTCCTCAAAGTGGCACTGAGGCAGCCAGATGATCTTCTTGAGGTTGAAGACGCGCTTGAACTCGGCTTCGACCTCCTCCTTGGTCATATTGCCATTACGCTTGGTAACCTCGGTCTCCTCGATAGCCATCATGACACCGGCGCCGTTGAACTCCTTGTCACCACCCTCGGAAATAAGGCAAGACTCGTCGATGCCGTAGCACCCGAGCTCAATGGCGGCATGCGGGGCGAACTTCTTGCAGAGAAGCGACATTTCACTGCCCTCCTCGCCCATGCCGTACATGTCGAAGCGGAAATGAACCAGACGGGCGTTGCCATCGGAGTCTTTGATGATGTCGGGACCATAGTCGCGCAACCAGTGCATCATGTCGGGGATCTGCGTGATGGTGATATCGTTGAGATCGACACCACCTTCAGTAAGCACCTCGCAGCAACGCTCATAGGTACCGGGCCAACCGCAGTTGACGATCACATGCTCAACCTGGCCGATCAGGGCTTTTACCACCTGACGCATAACGCTTTCGGTGAACATGCCGTGCACCGGCTCGATGATACGCGGCCAGCCGACCATGACGGCTTCCTGCTCTTCGAACTCACCGGCATAGCGATACGTGTTCTCACTCATTGAAAAGACCTTCTTTCGGAATGGACGGGAATAAGCGCGAGACGCAAGCGCTGTTGACGCCCCGCGCAAAGGGGAATGAATCTATACAACCATGAAGCCGACGACCAGATAGAACACGAGCGTGAGCGCTCCCGCGATCAGTGCGTAGGGACGAGCGCTGCGGGTAAGGTCAACGGGATTGGTGTTCAGGTCCTCACCGATGTACATCACGAGGGCACCGCGCGGGCTGATAACCGTACCGAGGGTCGCCGCAGAGAAGAGCACGGCGGCAAGCAGGAACGGGCTGATGCCCAGGCCGTTGGTAACAGGCAGGCAAGCGGCCATGAACAGCGAAGTTGCAGGCCAAAACATACCGGTAAGCGTACCGATGGCACAGGCAGCCACAAAGAAGAACGCGAGCACGGCACCGGGAACAAGAATGCTAGCGACGGCAGCGATGAGCTCGGGGAAACCGATGAGCTCCAGAATCGAGGTGAAGGTAAAGCCGACCATAAGGTAGACGGTGGGCTTGAACGTTCCGAACATGCCCTTCCAGAAGCTATCCATGAACTCGGCGAACGACATGATGCCGCGAGCCATGAACCAGATCGTCTCGAACACAATGACGACAAGGCAGCCGATGGCGAAGTCGCCGTTAAGCCAAATGCCCACGCCCAGAAGCACAACCAAGGGGACAATGAAGTCCATGGGGCGAGCCTTGCCGGCAGAGCTCGCGGTCGCCTCCTCACCACCGTAAACGGAGAAGTCGTAGGTGCCTTCTTTGGCAGCAAGCTGTGCCTTCTTGACGCTGCCGAATGCCGGAACCACTCCAAAAGCAAAGAGAACCACAACCACCAGCAAGATGACCGGGAACACAAGCATGGGCATAACCTGGGTGATCCAGTCCATAAGGCCGTTGGTAGAGAAGCCGGAGTCAACCATGAGCTGGGCAAAATAGACCGACCAGGTTGCCATGGGCGTAAAGGTGACCAACGGGATGCAGAGTGCCACGATCAGCATGCCCACAACCTCAGAGGGAATCTTGTTCTTGCGGCCGATGGTCTTACCGAACGAGTTGAGGACGGCGGCCTTCAAGAATTCGTCGGCATAAACAACGATGCCGAGGATGATGATGGCCAAGATAGAGCGCTTCTCGTCCTTGGCAAACCGACCGGTGATCCAGTTGGTAAACGCACTGGTGGCACCCGAGTCGAACAGAATCTGCGTCACCGCACCAACGGCAAGCGTGAAGATGATGACCCACATATTGCCTGGCGCGCTGCAGGTATCGGCCAAGAAGTTGTAGAACAGCGTCGGGATATTCCAGTCGCCGGTGTTGGCCGAATAGATAACGATGGCGGTAAGGATACCCGCAATGCAAGATTCGAATGCGCGCTTGGACACCACGATGCCCACAAACGCTACCAGAATGGGAACGAGACACAATGCGTACATTGGCATCTCCTTTCAGATATTGACGCGCCGGCTAAGCAACGTCGTTGCCCATGACCGCATACGTAACGGCCTTGATGGTGTGCTGACGGTTTCCGGCTTCGCGGAAGACGTGCTCGGCATTTGCCTCGAACACCTCGTCGGTAACCTCGAAACCCTTTTCCAAGAACTCGCGAAGCTCAGGCGAATCCATGGACTCAATCAGGCCGCGCGACGCGCTGTGACCGCCGTTGTGCGTTGCCGGAAGCATATGCAGGAAAATGGCGTCGGGATTGCCCGTGCGCTCCATGAGCTCACGATTGACCTGGTACTTGCGATATTTGGCAATGCCGGGCAGCCAGGTAGCGGCGTTATTGGTAAAGAAGCCCCAGTTCTCAGTAGAGACGACATCGGCACCCTCAACGGCATCGACATCTTCGGTCTCCTCAAAGGTGCACTGAGGGTTGTACTTGGCGTAGAGTCCCTCGATGAACTCGCGTTGCTCGGCAGGAAGGGCACCGGACCAACCATCGACGGTGGCTCCTTCCGGAACGACCGCACGGAAACGCTCGCGCTCACCCGGCGTAAGCAGCGCAACGGCCTCGTCAAGCGTCATGTACGAAGTGATGAAGCGGAAGTTCATGCCGAGCATCGCGCAGGCAACGGCATACGAGTAAGCATTGCACGCACCGCCACGACCGATGTAGACGAAGGTCTTGCCACGATAGCCCTCACGGCCGAACGCCTCGTCAAGCGTCATGAAGTCAGCAAGCATCTGCGTAGGGTGCTCATGCATGGTATAGCCGTTGATGATGGGGATAGTTGATTCAGCGGCCATCTCGACCAGCTGAGCATGATCTTTACCGCGGTACGCGATGCAGTCATACATCTCGGAGAACACGCGCATGGAATCCTTGATGGTCTCCTTGGCGCCAAAGTGGGAGTTGGAAAGATAAGTGGTACCCATGCCCAGATCCTGAGCAGAGGTCTCAAAGGCGCAGCGTGTACGGGTGGACTCCATCTCAAACAGCATGAGCATGTTCTTGTTGATGTTCTTGCGCTGATCGACGCCGTCTTTTTTCTCCTGCTTCATGCGGGCGGAAAGATCGAGCAGATAGCGGAGCTCTTCAGGCGTGAAGTCCTCCAGCTGCAAAAAGTCGCGACCCTTAAGAGATCCTGCCAACATATACAACCTCCTTTATAACAAACATACACGTATGTATGTTTTCCACGATAAGAAAAGGCGAGTTCATGGGTGACCCCATAATCGCCTAGTTATAGTTGCAGCCTTATCGACTGCGAAGTGTGTCGAGCGTCAATTGGACAAACGTTTTGATCTCATCGTCGTTGAAATACGTCCCCGCAGGGCCTACTTCACCGGCAGCGTTGTACGTATCGAACCCCAACAGCATCATGTAAACCGAAAGCGTCAACATACGAGCACTGACATCGGAACGAATCTCCCCTGCTGCCTGGCCTCGAGAAATCTCGGCTTCGATCGTTGCCGTGAATTCCTTGTCCATGCGAGCTTGCACTTCGTCAAGCTCAGACAGATCGTCGCAGTCCTCCACCTTGTAGAGAACGATCTTGATATATGGGTTGTCCGAGTTCTTCTTTTTGAGGTCGCACGTCAGGAAACTTGTGAGCGTCTCGATTGCGGAGTCGAAGTGTTCGAACGTCATGTAGATATCGCGATAGAACTCCTCATAGCGATGGAGTATCTCGATCAGGACGTCTTTCTTGCTTTCAAAATTCCAGTAAAAGGCTCCGCGAGTCAGATTGACACGTTTGACGATGTCTTCGAGCGTAGTGCGCGAATAACCCTTCTCGATGAAGAGCTCAATAGCCGCACCGATGATGAGTTCGCGTGTCTCCTCTGTATTACGCCTTTTTGCCAACCGTTTCACCTCCTCGAGGAATACTTTATCGAATTAATTTAGCCCGTCAACTTTAACATACATTCATGTATGTATTTAATTGGTGAACGTACATTTCGGACAGATGGGCGGTTGAATTTACGTCAAATCGCTCGTCTTTGTTGCCCACATGAGGTGATGAAGCTTTGCGGGCCGCGGTTTTGAACGCACTCGGCACGCGATCTTCACGTTCAAAACAGATGGCTTTGTTGCCGTTTCCTTAAAAAATCCAGCATCCGATATTTGACTCCACCGAGCTTCCCGCGCACGCGTTGCATAAAAGGAGGCTTAAAGTTGTACTTTTTCATAAGCGCGGCGATAGGCATGCCGTTCTTGAGATCAGTCAAAAACTCGCCATGCTTCCCATACGGAGCGACAGAACGCACAAGACTCGGGTTACCCGGCAAAACCTTCTCCAGCGAGGACTCGCCCCACTCCACGCGGGGCTTCACGGCATCGATGGCGTCAACACCCTTGGCCGTATTGCACAGCACGGCCGAGACGCCGCCCTCACATTCAACCTCCGGGTGCGCCGACTGAACACCCCAGTAATCGCCGAGGGTTATGTCGGATCCGCAGGAGCGCTTGGCAGGACACTGCAAGCACGAGGCCCGCAGGCTCGCGTTCGACAGGAACGCCTTGAAGTACCAGTCGTCCCCGAAGACGCTGCCGTCGCAGACGGCGCGCCCGTCTTTCTCCGCCTCATGCGCATACGCGTATGAGGCGGAGTAAGACAACCATCCGGTTGTCTTACTCCGCATATTCACGCCGCGAAGCGGCGCGCCCGCGCGACGCTCGCGCCAGGTTGCCCATTTCTCCCAGAGAAGCGGTGAGGGGACGCCGTGGCAGATGACGTCAACCGCCAGAAAAGCATCGGAATCGGCCAGTTTACCAAAATAAGCCCTCACGCCCGCGACCTGGCAGGCAGTCCCAGCAAACAGCACTCGCCTGCCGCCGCGAAGCGCGGCGCGCATCCCCTCGTAGACGTCACGACCGATCTTGCTCTGCACGTACTTCGAGCGCATGACGGCATCCAGACCGTCCTCAGACTCCACCAGCACGTGCCGAACGCCCTTGCAGCCAGTCTCCCAGGCGGCGCCGCAGACGACGCCACCAGTAGCCAACACTTCGCGCGCAAGCAGCGCAAACATGCCGCCGGAGGAAGAAGCGAGCCTCTCGCCCTCGTCCTTCGACTTCGCCCACACGACGGACTCGACGCCGTCCTTGGGCCTCTCGCCCATTGCCGGGCATACCGAGTCGCACCCGCCGCAACCGACGCACACCCCAACATCGACCTCGGGCCGCAAAAAACCGAGGTCATCATGCGCCATCTCAATACAAGCCTTCGGACACTTGGCCGCGCACGCCCCGCACCCGCAGCACGCGTCGCCAAGCCCGGTTATCTCAGGAAGCTTCCTCTCCACCGACAACCCCCTAACGCTTAATCGGCAGCCGCTTCAGCACGCCGGCCTTCTCGCCGTCATCAAGCACGAACACCCACATCGCGCCCGCGAACACAGCGGAGTAAGCCAACCCCCAAGCACAGAACCCAAGCCAGCTGCTTACGGGCACGAAGTGCCCCACGGCCATGCCGACAGCCGTCACGCAAGCAGACACAACCACCACCGGCAGGTTCCTCTTCCAAAAGAACCCCATATCCAAACCGATACGCGCGTGATAATACCAGTTCATGAACAGTCCATTGCCAAAGCCGATGCTCGCAATATAAGCGATCGCCGGCGCCCAAAACCCAAGCCAAGGCGAAACGAACCAGGTGAACGCAACATTTATGCACGCCATGACCAGGTAAACGACGGAGCGTGCTTTATGGCGGTTCTTGGCCCTTTGAATCTCGATACCGGTATTCTGGCAAAGCGGCACCCCTAAAGGCAGCGTCATCGCACATATCAAGTAATAGGCGTCCAAAAAGCCCTCGCCCGCCCACTTGACAACGAAGAACTGCCCAAAAAGAACGAACCCGCAGTACACCCAACAAAATAGGAACATCTGATAGCGCCCCACCCGCGTCATCAGGCGTGTCAATTCGCCGTTGTCATCCGTTGTTGCAACGATGCGGTTAATCTTCGGAACGAACACGTTGGACATGACCGTAGAAAGAGAGACAAACACGTTCCTGATTTGGATAGAAACGGCGAAAACCGATACGGTTACAGCGCTCGTAAGCGCACCGAGTAACATGTTGGGGATACTGTTATTCACGAGGTCACATATCTGGTTGGCAAAAATCCAGGCAGAGAACGCGGCTATGGCCCGAAAGAGCGCACCGTCGAATCTCTTCAGGTCGAACCTCATATCCAATTTCAGAATCGCAAAGCGGGCGTTGAGCAGAAGAAGGGTTACGTTGACCGACAGCTGCGCCAACGCAACGCCAACCGCGCCCATCCCGAGGTTGAGCAAAACGAATGCTACCCCCGGAGTGGCCAAAGTAGTGAACATCTGTCTGGTCTGTTGGAAGCGGAACTGTTCGTGGGCAAGAACATACGCATCAAACACCGTAGAAAAAAGCGTGCACGCAACAGAAAAAGCCATGATGGTCATAAGCTGCCCCGCGAGATCGACTTGCCCAGTCGTGAAACTGCCGGAAAATAAAGTGTCAACGTTCGCAGCGAAGAGCAGGCCCGCTGCAAGCGCGACGGCACACACGCCGATGTACAGCATTAAGTACATGCCGTTCAAAGCTCGGATATCCCCTTCAACGCCGTGCGCCTTCTTCTGCGTGTAGAAGCGAATATAAGCCTCAGAAAAACCAAATGCAAGCAGCGACAGCGAGAACACGAACGAGTTAGACGTCTGGAACACGCCGTAGTCTGCCTGCCCCACGAATGCCAGCAGCATCGGTGTGTAGACCAGGTTGACGAGGTTCTTTACAACGATGTTCGCATAGCCCAGGATCGCCCCGGCCCTGCGCTGGCTAGCCATGGGCGACACTCTCCAAAGCCGACCTTAGCCACGCAATAGACTCCTCGTGAAAATTGGCCAAACGAGCATCAATATCGTTCCAATCTGTCTCAAAAATGACCTCCGGGCCAAAAGAGGTTTCAGAAGAACGATGTCCAACCAGGCCGAACGAGTCGCAGAGCGTATCGAAACGAGAAGACATATCTGCATCGGCACTTACACGTTCATAGATGGCGAGAGGCTTGTGATGAAGCAAAGCGAAAACGCTTGCATGGAACGAGTCCGTGCAAACCAATTCACTATTAGCAACCAGCCAGACAAATTCAGCCGGACCTATCGATAAAGTGTCATCCATGACATCAACAATAGAAAGACTACGAGATTCGGCGAGCTCTTTGATCTTCCTATCGTTGACGTCATTACCAAGAACATATTTGAACGCAAAAGGCTTCAGACAATCCACAGCGGCAGGTCGCTTCGAGACCTTCTCCCACTCATATGAATTCAACAGCAGTGTCGGATCCAGAACAACAGGCGTATTTCGCCCCGTTAGTCCGCGCACGATTTGCGAACCAGCAGCCTCTCGCAAGGCAATATGTGCAACGTCATTAAGAAGGGCTGCCGTAGCTTCACGTTCCGCAACAATCTCGCTCACGCCAAAGCTCGCTGCATAGGCAATCTTCTTATCACGAGAAACCATTGGAAGGTATTCAAGGTCGCTGTTGAAGTCGAAATCCGGATTCCAGACCTGATCAGAACCGATTACGAAACAATCGTAATCGGCATCGAGTCCAGGCGACACGTATTCGGACGAGACAATCATTTTCGAGAATGAAATGTTGCTCTTGTCGAATTTCTTGAATGCCGCGACCTTGTCACCACGGTGTTTTACGACGGCGCCAACCGCGCGCTTGATGGCACGCAAGCCGCTTTTTGCAGACCCTTTGAAACCTGGGTCTCTTCTGATAGATTCGACGCTATGCCCCAATCCTTCCAAAACCGTTTGCAGTGCATAGTTCTGCAGACGATTCCCATAGTTGATGCTTTGTATTGTCAAGATCGCAATTCTCAATGTTATCCAATTCATTCGTGATGTCATCCTGCGCATGCGCTGGCGTGAAGGAACTGCTGTTTCAGACGCAAAGATAACCCCTAACGAAAGAACGCCTTCACCTTAAATAGGAGTCCATAGAAAGCAAACGCCACGGTCACCAAACCGCGCGACAGCATAATAGCAGCAGGCATCCAAACAGCCCCATCACCCAAGCAATCCCTCGGAGCTCGCACAATCAGTCGAGCAGACGTCCGATCGGAAACCACCTCTTGCCAAGCGGCAAGCAAATCCGATGAGGGAAACGCTGAGCCAAGTCCCAAGACCATTCTCCTGAATTGAGCCATAACCTCGCGTGCATATAGCAGACCAGATTCCTTCTCAGTAATTAACCCCCTGTTAAAAAGCTGTAGCAGGCAATCGTGATATACTCCGATGGCTTTGACGTCGTCCACCTTAACCCGGCACACCGTGTTCGATTCAACGAGATCCCAGCAATAGATCGGGTAGCCAAAAAACTCAACTGCATCGTTTCCAAAACAGCTCAGGTAGCTTAGATTCAGGATGCGGTCTTCAGAAAAACGCAAGCCGGGCGCAAAAGGACCCCATCCATCAGGCAAGCGTCCTACAAGTGACATCAATCTAGAACGTTTATAAACTCTGGCCCAACAAGCATTCTGTTCAAAATGTCGCTGAGTAGGCGTCGTTGAATCCCAACCCCCGTTAATCATTGCGGCAAGCAAGACCCTCGATGAAGCCGCCTCAAGCGATCCGACAGACTTCCCACAATCTAGGTTCGGGCGCTCCATATATCCAGCCCATTTTTCGAGCCTTTCATCGCCTTTTACAATGAAGCCGAAAATCACTAAATTTGCATTTGCCTCAGCCAAAGCAGCAGCAAGTATGGCGCCGGCGTCAGGCAGCAAGTAGTCGTCGGAGTCTAAAAACATGATCCACTCGCCCCTTGCAGCCGAGAAACCCCGATTTCTGGCAGCGGACCTACCGCCATTCTGCTGCCTTATTAAATTGACCCTTAAATCAGCAGCAGCGAAACTTTGCGCAATTGCAAAAGTATCATCAGTGGATCCATCATCCACTACAACAACTTCTAACGAGATACTACATATTGCAAGGACGCTATCTAGCGCCCTAGCCAATGTTTTCTCAGCTTGAAAGGCCGGAATTATTACGCTAACCACCGGAGAAGCAGATTCTTCAGCCTTCACAAACGACCTCCAGTATTAACTTCCGATAGCGCAGAGACTGCAACGCCTCTCGCGTTTGTTGCAAAAAAGCATGGCATATTTCTAGTCTTGCATTTTCTAATGACCCCATCAACCGTCAACAAATATGCCCCAGCAAGAAAATTCTCCCCCGTCCTTTAGATCAATTTATCGGCAGCGTGGCGAAGAAGAAATGCAAAATAGACCCTCTCCAAGAAGCAACATAGGAAAAGAAATCGCGAAGTCGATCATGTGGATCTCAGTGAAGCCAAACAACGCACACGAGATTAATGCGCAATATTTAAAACAGTCTTTATCTTTTACCGCTTGGATACCCGACCGTATATACAGAAACAGGAATACCAGGAATGACCAAACGCCAATCTGTAAAAGCGTCGCCGCATAATAGCAATCAATTGTCACGCTCGGATACAACCAGTCGTTAATCAACTGATCACCGTACATGGTCGTCTGGCCGAATAAAGAAAAGCCCAGCTGCCTATACTGCAGGTTCCAATATCCTGGTCGACCATTAAACAAAGCATTCAAGTAAGAATACATCGAACCTGGCAGCAGGTTAAGGGAAGCGACCAGTGCAATAATCTCAAAAAAAACGGGCAGGGCTCCAAAGGCAATCAGCGCTTTGCCATCAAGTGCGAATTTTTCTCTTTGAAGCAGTAAACGCAACGCCATATAAATCAACAAGATCGCAAAAGATGTACGTGAGTCAGTGATCAGTATTATCAGGGCACCCGTCCCCAGAATAAAGAGCACCTCTCCCACTTTGAGCTTGCTACGGCATGCGGTTAAGCCAACGCACGCCATACAGCCAATGGCAGCAAGCGTATTTGGATGCGCAAAAAAGAAAGAAAGGCGCAACCTACCACTTGAACGTACAGCAGAGCCAACAAGATTTCCAGTAGTCATCCAATCAACAGCCTGAACTAAACCGAGAGCCGCAATCAACAATAAAGCGCAGATTGAGGTGACCTCGATAACCTTCCTGATATTAACCCCGCCCACACCACACACGAGCAGACACGCAGTTGGAAGATAGGATTGTCCTGATTTAACGTACGAAACAAAGCTCAAAAACAAAAAGAGAAGCGAGAGGGCGACACGCCTGGCATTCGCGCCAAGCATTAGCCCAGCATACCTAATAAAGAGGATACAGAGCGCAACCGGCATCAAAGGGAGCTCTTCCAAGAAACCAAGATTCAAATTGGTCGCAATCTGAGCGATGACGCGGTTGATGAAAATCAATGCGAAACCAATGTAAAAGAAGGCTCTTGTCCTTCTCTCGTAATAACCACCAACGGCAACAGTATCTTCAAATGAATCAACTCGGCGACGAGCGATGCCGACCCTCATGCGATCACCCCCGCAATTTCCGTTTTATTGAATTGACACGCTCCGCACCAACGACGTCAATGAGCTTCCTGCGAAAACGCTCCCGCGCGCTGCCCCACGAGTTAGCATACAAGGAGATGGAGACCGTTTCTTCACACATCAGATTTTGCGAATCGCCCGGGGCAATCGGATCAAAATAACGACACGGATAGACAGTCAGCCCTTCAAGCCTTGCAATCTCACCAAATCCATCTCCGGAATACCCATATGCCCTAACAGCTGAATCATTGGAATACGGGCACGCGAGTTCTTTCGCTTTGGCCCAATCAAAAAAAAGGCCGTCGTACTTTGCAAGCATCTCCTGTACCACCGGACTCGCTTTTACGCAGCCAAAGCCAAGTCCGGTGTTACATAGACACCCCGCTTGCTCGACGCCTATGTAACACTGAGTATCAAGTAGCTCGTCAAGTGATTTCAGAAGTTGCACGTCAGTATCAAGGTAAATACCACCATTATCGTAAAGAATCTTAAGGCGTGCCCAGTCGGATACAAAAGCCCAAGCCCCAGCGTCATATGCGGAAGCCACAAATGGATGCTGCCTTACGTCGAAATTCGTCTCATCCCAACGCTTAATCTCGTAGTCAGGACAAACCTTTTTCCAAGATTTAAGGCATTTCCGAGCGGTACCCGGCAGCGGCTTACCGCCAAACCAACAATAGTGAATAACTTTAGGGATCATATATTAACCAATCGGTTGCTAGTCATATCTCTTAATCAACCGTGCAGGGGCACCAGCATAAAGCGCTCCTTCATCGACGAGGCTGCGAGTAACCACCGAGTTCGCCGACACGAGTGAACGATCTGCGACAGAGCACCCGCGAGTGACGACAACATTGGCGCAAAGCCAGCAATTCTTCCCGATGTGCGAGGGCTTGCTGTTCAACTCCGAGTGCACTCCCCTCGAATCAAATTTATGATCATGGTCGTATACCTGAACGTTAGGCCCAAAGAGCGCATCGGCGCCTATGCGCACGTCGTCCACCACCGTCACGCGGCATGCCTCGTTCATATACACCCCATCCTCGATTACCAGTCGGGCACCATCGGCCACGTCAATCACACACCCAGGGCTCAAATAGACCCCGGAGCCCATCGAGCAAGTCGCGCCCTTGCCCAACCGTACCCTGGCACCCTTACCCAGATACAACGGCCTACCCGAAGCAACGCTCAACCTACCCCCAGCCACAGCCTTGGCCTTGGCCACTCGCACCGCAGAGGCACCCCACTTGAAAACCTTGGAAATCTTTCCGCTCATCGCAGCGCCTCCTTATAGAAGTCGAAATACTTGGAAATCCAAGCATCAAAAGAGTAGTCCGACTCATAGTTGGAACGAGCATGTCTCCCGACTTGTTCACGAAGGTCGTCATCGACGAGCATTCGCTCAATCGCATCTGCAAGAGCCGCTGAGTCGCCCGGCTGCACAAGCAAGCCGTTCTGCCCGTCATGTATGACATCCAGCATGCCATCGCAGGCGCTTGCAACAACGGGAACGCCGACGCTGAACGCCTCCAGGAGCACGAGCGGAAGCCCTTCCCAAAGCGAGGGAATCACACAAACATCAACCTGCGACAAGAAGTTCTGCGGATCGTCGCGCCGCCCGAGAAAAGTCACGCTGTCACCAAGAGATTTCGCTGTAACACGCTCCCGAAGCCGAGCATCAAGCTCGCCATCGCCAACGATATAGCAGTGAACAGGCACGTCGCGACCCGTTAGGATCTCCATGGCATCCACAAGGTGTGCCACACCTTTAGCCTCACTGAGACGACCGACGAACCCGATTTTGAAAACACCCTTTTGGCACGTCGCGACTTCGGCTATGGGCGCAACAGCCCCGCTGAAATCCGGCACGCTGTTGGCAATGAGCTTCACTTTTTCGGAAGGCAGGCCAAAATAGGAAACGAGGTTTTCGTAAACCTTGCCGCCACACGCGGCAACATCCAAACCTCGATAGAGCCACCGCGTAGCACACCGTCTTCCCTGGAAGACGTTGTGCGCCGTCGCAACGACGCACAACGTCTTTGGAAGGGTAAGTTGACAATACAGGGCCGCCATGCGGTGATGGCAATGCACCAAATTAATATCGTTTTCTCGAACAATCCGCTTCAATCCCTTCGCTACCGTGCAGAAAGCTCGAAAGCTCTTATCGGTGATGTCCGGGATAACGAAATGCGGCACACCCATAGTGGTAAGCTCGTCAACGAGTTCACCACCGCAAGACACAACGCCTATAAATCCAACCTTGTCCTTAAGGGCACGGCAAAGCTCTAAAATCACCTTCTCGGTCCCACCCGTAGTCATGGTGCGGGAGAACATCAATATGCGCATATCCTCAAGCTGCATGTCCCATCACACCAGCCTGGAGTGCTTGCGAACAATTGATAAAAAATGCCAGCTATCAACGAAATAGCGTTTGAAGAGCCGTTTTGGCTCTTTACCAAAACGGTACAACCATTCCAGGCTATGCTCCTGCATCCATTTGGGCGCTCGTTCAACGTTTCCCGCGGCGAAGTCTACAGCAGCGCCCACGTTGAAAACAAAGGGATGTCCCATCTCGTCGAGGTGTTCATGCACCAGAAGGCCGCTTTTCGGCTCACCCAAGCACAGGAACAAGACATCTGAATCAAGAGCCGCTATCTTATTCAAGGTTGCTTTAAGCGTCTCCGGATCTTTTTCGAAACCGTAATCCGGCGAGACGGCGCCCGTAAAGACAAGACCCGGATATTTCGCCGTAAGAGCAGCAGCGGCTTTCTCGGGAACTCCCGGCATGCCACCAACAATCGCACACGTGTAACCATGTTCAGCAGCATACTCGCAGACACGCGGCATAAGATCAGAACCAGATAGCTTCTCCGCGCACTCAATCCCCCGCTTGCGAGCGACCTTGATGAGAGGTGCGCTGTCCATGAGAACCAGATCGGCGCACTCAAGTGAGTCTGCAAACGCAGGATCTTTGTCAGCGCGAATCATGATGTCGAGGTTGAGCGACATCATATAGCCGGCTTTGTGCGTTTCGATATGCTGGTCCAACACGCGGCAGACATCGTCAAAAGTCACATTATCGAAAGACGCGGAAAGAAGCTTCACGCGATTAAACCCTGTAGTCAAAAGGACCCCCTAGCCCCAAAAGTCACCGAAGCGCTCAGTGTCCTCCTCGACGAGGATATCACCGGTCTGAACTTCGATGATGTGAAGGTCGCCTTCGGTTGCACGCCCCGCATGCAACGTGCTCATCGGAATGGCTACCACTGAGCCAGCGTGCACCCGCTGCACCGATCCATCCAGAACCACCTCACCAGCACCTGAGACAATAGTCCAAACTTCATCGCAATGTTTATGTCGTTGATAACTCAGCTGCTCGCCATCGAGAATAGTGAGCTCTTTGGTAAGCGCCTTGGCTCCATCTGGAAACACAGTCGAATCAATGACACGATACTCGCCCCAGCGGCGCCGCTCACACATCGGGTGGCTCTCAGCAGCCTGAGCAACCTGGGCCTTGATGCCAGCCGAGGCTTCCTTGCTCGATACCAGGATGCCATCGGGCGTAGCCACCACCACGGCGTCCCTCATGCCAGCCACCACCATCGGGAAGCCCGTTTCATTGATTACATGCACGTTCTCACAACTGGACTCGTCCACCACAACGCGGCCGGCGCTAGCGTCGGCCATCTCGTCGGTCAGCGTGTTCCAAGTGCCCAGATCCTTCCACTCACCGGAATACGAAACCACGCCAACTGAAGCGGCCTTCTCCACGACCTCGTAATCGAAAGAGTTCTTGGGCAGCTCGGAATAACGACCGCGGAATTCATCGTAGTTCTTGACTGGCAAATACCTGGCTGCCAGCTCAGTGAGATAGCCCAACTTGAAAGCGAAAACGCCACAGTTCCAAAGAGCGCCCTGGTTGATAAGTTGCTTGGCGGCATCCTCGTTTGGCTTCTCAGTAAAGCAAACCACCTTCCGAAAATCCCCATCCGACGTCTCAGGCACGATGTAGCCGTACTTCTCACTGGGGTACGTTGGTTCCACTCCCAGCAGGACCAACTCGGCAAAGCCAGACTGCACGGTCTCGTCCAGCTTCACGATGCCATCGTAGTAGGCCTGGTCGGCGTAGGTGTCGATGGGCATAACGATAACGGAGTCGTTCGCATCGGCCTTCTGCTCGTACGCCAGGTTGGCACACGCCAGCATGATGGCCGGCGCTGTGTCGCGGCGCTCAGGCTCAAGAACCAACGCGTAGCCGCCCTCCACCTGACGGCGGATGGAATTCTCTTGGGCGGCACACGTGGCGATGGTCACGTCCACGTCGACGTCCACTGCGCGAATCTGCCCAAACACACGTTGCACCATGGAAACGTGGTTGCCCTCGGTATCGCGCAGTACCTTCAAGAACTGCTTGGAGCGCGAGCTGTTAGAGAGCGGCCATAGGCGGGTTCCCGACCCTCCGGAAAGAAGCACGAGGTGGATCATTGTCGGTTTCCCCCTTCCAGGGTCCTCTTGGCAGCATCGCACAATTTCGCCAATTTCTCTTCGGCTTCACTGCAGCCTGCGCCCTTGGCGAAGACGTAGGCCTTGGCCTTGGGCTCGGTGCCGCTCGGACGGAATAGCACGCGGCTACCGTCAACAAGTCTCAACTCAACAACGTCAGCTGCAGGCAGGCCCTGAGAATCGGACGAGTTCACCGCAGGCATCGCCGCGCCTTCCGAAAAATCAATTACTTGAGAAACAGAAATGCCATCGACCTCAGTAGGCGGCTCGGATCGCAGCCCCGCCATAATAGCGGCCATGTCGGCGACGCCCTTCGGACCCTCGTAGGCCTGGGAAAGTTGCGCGCTCCTCCAATAGCCATAACGCTCATAAAGAGTCTCCATAGCCTCATAGAGATCCTTGCTCCTCGCCTTCCAATAGGAGGCCAGCTCGCAAATCAGCATCGCGGCAACCACGGCGTCCTTGTCGCGCACGGAGGTGCCCGCCAGGTAGCCGTAGGACTCCTCAAAGCCCATCAGGAAGTCGCCCTCGCGGCCCTGCTGCTCGAGCAACCCGACCTGCTCGCCGATAAACTTGAATCCGGTCAGCGTTCGGCGCAGCTCAAAGCCGCGATCGAACGCAAGGTCATCGGCCATGGGCGCCGACACGATGGTCGTGCAGGCAACTTTGTGCGAAAGGTTCTCGCCGGCCTCAACCGCCTTGCCCGCCAGGAAGTCCATTAGAAGCAGGCCCACCTCATTACCGCTCAGCAGCTTGTACTCCCCGTCGTGCGGCACAGCGATACCCACGCGGTCGGTATCCGGGTCGGTAGCCAAGAGCAGGTCGGGGTGAGTCTCATCACAGTACCTCAACCCTAGCTCCAGTGCCTCTCGAAACTCGGGGTTCGGACTCGGGCACGTCGGGAAGCCTCCGTCCTGCACGCACTGTTCGGCGACAGTGATTACCTCAGCCACGTGAACTTCTTTAAACACGCGGGAAATACACTCAAGCCCCACACCGTGCAATGGCGTGTAAACAACCCTCAGTGATCCACAATCTTCACCAGAGGAGCACCCCAGCGTTTCCTCGATATAGCGGTCCAGAACGCGCTCCGGTGTCCACCGCACCAGGCCCTCGGCCAGCGCCTCGTCGAACGGCACTGCCTTTACGCCCTCGAAGCAGTCAACCGAATCGATGGCCGCCTGAATAGCCTTGGCAGCGTCCACGGTGATCTGGCACCCGTCGGCGCCGTATACCTTGTAGCCGTTGTAGGCAGCGGGGTTATGCGATGCGGTGATGTTCACGCCAGCCGAGCACCCAAGCTCGCGCACAGCGAAGCTCAACGCCGGTATCGGCTCAACGCGCTCGTAGAGGAACGACTTTATTCCATTGCCGGCCATCACCTCGGCCACCCTACGGACGAACTCCTCGCTGCCGTGGCGCGTATCGCGACAAAGCGCAACCGTGGGGTTCTCGAAGCTGGCATTCAGATAGTCAGCCAAACCCTGCGTGGCTTTGCCGACCGTATATACGTTCATGCGGTTGGGGCCAAGCCCCAGCTTCCCACGCAGACCACCCGTTCCGAAAGCAAGATCACAGTAGAATGCGTCCTCACAAGCACCATCAGACATGGCGGTCAACTCGGCCCGCTCTGCGTCATTTACATGGTCAAGCCACTGTCCAAATCGGTTCTCAACAGTTCTTACCACGACGTTATTAACTCCCCTGCGCAGTAAGCACGACGCCAATGGTCTGGATAACCAACTTGAAATCGCTCCAAGCAGAGCATTTCTTGATGTAAAGAAGGTCCAGCTCCACCCACTCGGCAAAGCTGATAGCGTCGCGATTGCGGCGCGTCTGCCAATAGCAAGTCATGCCGGGCTTTACCAGCAAGCGCTGTTTCTGGCGCGGAGTATAGGTGGCAACTTCCTTAGGCAACGCTGGGCGTGGCCCCACGACAGACATCTGCCCAATCAACACATTGAAGAACTGAGGAAGCTCATCGATAGACATTTTGCGAATAACTCGGCCCACGCGCGTGATGCGCGGATCGTCGGCCATCTTGAAGACGGGGCCGTCCTTCTCGTTCCGAGCCTGAAGTTCCATAAGCCTTGCCTCGGCATCCGTGCACATGGATCTAAACTTCCACATGCGGAAGGGCTTCCCATCGCGTCCGATACGCTTCTGTCCGAAAAATACAGGGCCGTCAGGGTCGTCCGCCTTAATTGCAATTGCGACAATGACAAACAGCCAGCTAAAAGCAACCAGCATAAGCAGGCTGAAAGCAATATCAAAAAGACGTTTGATAGCACGGTAAGCAATGCGGCCGCTACGCAAGCGTGCGGCGGCCGAAGCGGCGCTCACATCAGGTTCGCACTCACCCATTCCAGCGGCCTCAGCAGCCGTCATGCAGATAGGCGCATTTTCTTGAATCAAAGCGGCTCGAGCTGAGGAGCCATCAAGTACGACAAGTTCCGAGGCACGAATACTCGCCCCGCTAGCATCAACGAGCGACGTGGAGGCTTCCACATCGACAGACGCCACATCGGCGTCAAGAGCGCCACCGGCGGCAACTACTCCCTCGCAAATCTCGCTCGTCAACATCCCCAACCAAACCAAAATCAACATCTATTGCAGTTGTATACAGCATACCGCGGACGCGCCGCGGCTGATGCACGTCTCGCCCGCGGACTGGTACGACCCGCGCGCAAAACTAGCAGCATCGACCAATATACTACCACGCAGTTCTACGAAGCCCCCCCCGCAACAATGTGCTACAAGGCGCCTTCATATCGGTATGGGATGTTCACAATTGGAGGAATTACGGTTGTACGGAGGATGTCGGGGCCCACAGCAGGGCTTCCTAGGCCTCCAACCGCTCCGATAAGGTTCCGTTTAGTTTGTGGCGTTTTGCTTAAGGGGCACGCGCGTAGGTAGCATTTACCTATCTGTATGTATTGCCCAGGCGCTTCTCTGGGTGCAAACGCAAATCCACCAGCACCGAACATCGGAGGTTTCCGTGCCGTCAAACAACAATACCAGCGGGGGCAGGCACTTTAAGTCGGCTCCGCAGCAAACGCAGCAAGTGCCGCAGGCGCAGGCCACGCGTCAGCGCAGCGCAGGCGCCCCTGGCTATCAGAATGCGTCCTCTTTTGCCGGCAGCAACAGCTACCCGGGCGCCGGGCGCGGCGGCTACAACCCCGGCACAGGAGCGGCCTACGGCACGAACAACTCTCGCAACGGGCGCTCGGCGGCAGGCAACGCCTACGCCTCCTCGTACACCAACCCTACCCCCGGATTTGACATCGAGCCCGAGAACCACGGCTCCTCGCTCGGAAAGAAAATCGGCATCGGCGTGCTCATCGCCGTGCTAGTGCTCATCGCCGCAGGCGCGGCCCTGGGTGCATCGCTCTTCCTCGATGCCAAGAGCATCATGAGCGAGTCCACCGCCCTCATCATGGAAGCAAAATCCATGAAGGACGACCTCAAGAGCTTCGATATGGATTCGTTCAACACCAAAGCCACGACCCTCGCTTCTAAGACCTCCGACATGAAGCAGAAGACCGATGGCATCAACTGGAAGATCGCCTCGTTTATCCCCGTGCTGGGCGACGACATCCGCGCCGCGCGCGGCCTTGTGTCCGAGGCCGATAACCTCATGCAGAACGCCATGGTGCCCGCCGCCAGCAAACTCGCCGAGCTCAAGCCCGACAAGCTGCTGGTAGACGGTGCCGTTAACGTGGAGAGCCTGCAAGACATCCTCAACACCGTGGCGAGCGTCACCCCCACCATCCGCGAGAGCATCACCGCCATCGACAACCTGCCCACGCCGCACATCGGCAAGCTGGCCTCGGCCATCGAAAAGGTCAAGGACCCGCTCGACACCGCGGCCCCTTACCTCGACGATATCGACACCTTTGCCACCGAGCTGCCGCGCATGCTGGGCGCCAACGGCGAAACACGCAACTACCTCTTGGTGGCTCAGAACAACGCCGAGCTACGCTCCACAGGTGGCCTGCCCGGCTCGATGGGCATCATGACCGTCACCGACGGCAAGATCGAGATGGGCGACTTTACCGCCACCGCCGACCTCAAGTTCTACGAGACCTCGGGGTTTGGCGCCACCGATGAAGAGATCAGCATCTTTGGCGACCGCATCGGCATGAAGTGCAACGACTCCAACTTCATCCCCGACTGGAACCGCGCCTCGCACTTCATCAAGTCCATCTACAAAGATCAGGTGGGCGGCCCCGACGTCGATGGCGTCGTGGGCGTTGACCCCGTCTTCTTGCAGAGCCTTCTTGCCCTCACGGGCGGTGTTGAATCCGCAGGGTTCACCGTCGACGGCACCAATGCCGCGCGCATGCTGATGCACGACTCGTACCAATCCATGGACGTCGACCAGACCGACGCCTTCTTTGCGGGCGTGGCCGGCCTTGCCTTTAAGCACATCATGTCCAATCTGGGCAGCGCCGGCATGGGCGACCTGGTGAGCGCCGTTAAGGACAACATCAAGCAGGGCCACCTCATGGTCTCCATGACCGACGAGACCCAGCAGGAGCTCATCAAGACCATGGGTCTCGACTTCAGCATCAAGACCGACGAGACCGAGCCCGAGCTGGGAGTGTTCCCCACCGACGACACGTGGTCCAAGATCAGCTGGTACTTCTCCGATAACACCAACGTGGGTGAGGGCACCAAGAACGCCGATGGCACCACCACCTACCACGTAACGACCACCATGACCAACAACATCGCCACGCTTACCGAGGCAAACGCGCTGGTAGACTACATTGCCGGCTATCACCCCAGCAAGCGCGACCGCGCCGATATGTACATGCCGGTGTACCTGCTTGCGCCCGCGGGCGGCAAGATCGTGAACCTGCAGACCTCCGGCGGCGACAACTCCATTCAGCCCTTCACCGATGCCAGCTACAACGGAAACCAGCTGGTGCACGGCATCATCCGTCTGGACGCCGGCGAGACCATGACGCTCACCTACGACGTGACCGTCTCGGCCAAGGCAACCAAGACGCTTGCCGTGCGCACGAGCCCCACGGCTCAGACAGCCGCCGGCTGGGCTTCCGACCCGCAGGTTGAGGGTAAGGACATCGAGAGCAACTAAACGGGAGCGGGTTTGCACTAGCTGCGAGCCGGCAGTCCTGCCCGACATCCACCTTCCCGTTTGCGAGCGTCCTCGCGCACGGGTATCCTACTTCTTCGCGCCGCGCGTGCATCGCAAGTGCACAGCGCGGCGTTGTTGTCTGTAAACGTATTTGCATTCGGGCGCATCGCACCGATGCAAACCTGAGGAGCTTCATGGATCTTATCGCCCAGCTCGCAGAAGAGCTCAACCTCAAAGCCGCCAACGTCGAGGCCGCCGTCGCGCTGATCGACGAGGGCAACACCGTTCCCTTTATCGCACGCTACCGCAAGGAGGCCACGGGCGGCATGGACGACGTGGCGCTGCGCACGCTTGACGAACGCCTTGCCTACCTGCGCAATCTCGAGCAGCGCAAAGCGGACGTGCTGCTGCTCATCGATGCGCAGGGCAAGCTCACGCCCGAGCTTGAGACCCAGATCCGCGAGGCCACGCAGCTGCAGCGCGTGGAGGATCTATACAAGCCCTTCCGCAAGAAGCGCATGACGCGCGCGCAAAAGGCACGCGAGGCGGGCTTGGAGCCGCTCGCCAACATGATCATCATGCAGGCATCCACCAAGGGTTCTGCCACGGATGCCGCGGCTGCCTACGTGAACGCCGAGGCCGGCTTCGATACGCCCGAGAAGGCCCTTGCCGGCGCCTGCGATATCGTTGCCGAGACCGTGGCCGAAGATCCCGAGAACGTCGCCGACCTGCGCGCCTTCACGCAGAACACGGCAGACATAGCGGTAGAGGCCACCGACCCCACCGAAAAGACCCCCTATGAACCCTATTACGCCTACGACGAACCGCTGCGCAAGATCCCCAACCACCGCGTGCTGGCCATCGACCGCGGCGAGCGCGAGGGCAAGCTGCGTGTGCGCGTGCAGGTAGACGGCGCTGCGGCAACCGCGCGCTTGGGTAGCCGCTGGCCGCGGCGTCAGGGCGTGTTCGCGCCCGTGTTCGACGCCGCCATCGCCGACGGCTACAAGCGCTTGATGGCCCCTTCGCTCGAACGCGAGGCCCGCGCCCACCTGACGGTCCGCGCGCAGACCGAGGCCATCAACGTCTTCGCCAAGAACCTCGAAGGCCTGCTTTCCGCCCGCCCCGTGCGCGGCGCGCGCGTGCTCGCGCTCGATCCGGGCTATCGTACCGGCTGCAAGGTAGCCGTGATGGACGAGACGGGCAAGTTGCTCGACCACGGCGTGGTGTACCCCACCAAGCCGCGCCACGATGTGGCCGGCACCAAGCGCGAGCTGGCACGCCTGGTGGCTAAGGACCGCGTGAACACCATCGCCATCGGTAACGGCACCGCCAGCCGCGAGACCGAGGAAGTCGTGTCGGAGTTCATTGCCGAGCAGGCTCCCGAGCTGCGCTACACCATCGTCAACGAGGCCGGCGCCTCGGTGTATTCGGCATCGGAGCTGGCAAGCCAGGAGTATCCCGATCTGGATGTGACGGTGCGCGGCGCCATGAGCCTGGGCCGTCGTCTGCAGGACCCGCTGGCCGAGCTGGTCAAGATCCCGCCGCAATCCATCGGCGTTGGCCAGTACCAGCACGATCTGGATCAAAACGAGCTGGCACGCACGCTGGGCAACGTGGTCGAGGACGTGGTGAACCGCGTGGGGGTGGACGTTAACACCGCGAGCGCGAGCCTGCTCGGCTACGTTTCGGGCATCACGCCCACCGTGGCCAAAAACATCGTTGCCTATCGCGAGGCCAACGGCGCGTTCACCAACCGCACCCAGCTTAAAAAGGTGGCCAAGCTGGGTCCCAAAGCTTATCTGAATGCGGCGGGCTTTTTGCGCATCTCGGGTGGCACCAACCCGCTCGATGCCACAAGCGTGCACCCCGAGAGCTATGCCGTGGCAACCGAGGTGCTCAAGCGCGCGGGCGTCAGCGCCGACGAGCTCAAGCGCGGCGGCGTGCCCGATATCGAGAAGCGCATCGGCAGCGTAGGCGCGCTTGCCGGCGAGCTCGGTTGCGGCGTGCTCACGTTCATCGACATCGTGGACGAGCTCAAAAAACCGGGCCGCGATCCGCGCGACAACGCGCCCGAGGTGATCTTCAGCCGTGCGGCGCTCTCCATCGACGACCTCGAACCCGGCATGGAACTCAAAGGCACCGTGCGCAACGTGGTCGACTTCGGCGCGTTTGTGGACGTGGGCGTGCACCAGGACGGCCTGGTGCACATCTCCAAGATGGCCAACCGTTTTGTAAAGCACCCGAGCGACGTGGTGCGCGTCGGCGACACGGTAAAGGTCTGGGTCGAGAAGGTCGACCGCGACCGCAAGAAGATCTCCCTCTCCATGGTGCAGGGGAAATAGAACGCGCCAGAGCGCGATAGGGCTCGGCGGTCGACGCGCAACAAGACAAGCCGCCACGGGTTGCGAGGCACAACTTGCAACCCGTGGCGGCCTTTGCGAACGCATATAAAATGTCGCGCTTGCTGTCGCGCTTACGCGACGCCCTCGTCGTAGCTCCTCGCCGCCGAGATGAGTACGTCCATCTCGAAAAAGCCCGACACGACGTAGTTGGCAACGTTGAACAGCACACTCAGCACGCCCATCCCGATGTTCCCCACAAGGAAGAAATCCATCACGATGTTGTACGTATAGCTTTCGACGCGCGCTGTGATCAGCACGTTATAGCCGAGCGTAACCACCAGGCTTACCAGCAAAAACATCGCCACCGCAAAGGCCGCACGCTTGAGCGTGGGCAACACGATACCGAGCGCACCCGCTATCAGCGCCCCGATGCTCCTCTGCCCGTCATAGCAACCAAAGGCAACACCGGCATTCACCAGCGTCACGCACAGCGCAACAAAGGTGGAAACAAGGCTGTACGCACTCGATCCCAAGCAGGCGGCAACCCTGCATACCAGCATGAGGCAAGCGCTCATGAGGTAGGTGATCACAAAGCAAACGAGCTGCTGCGGCAACGTCTTAAGCAAGCGCGCAAAATCGTCACGCCCGTACGCACCGCCGCGGACAACGACCAAAAACACCGTGAACATCACGTTGCAGGCAAAGGTCTCGAGTAGCATCACCACAACGGCAAGCGCGGTGCCCGCGGTATCCTGCAGCCAATAGCCACTCGCCACAAACGTCGACAGCACAAAGGTGAAAAGGCTCGACGCCACCAACGAGCCGAGCAGCGGCAGCAGGTGCGCGCGCCTCATCTGGGCATTGGTATCCCACGAGGAAAGAAAGCCGTTGAACCCGCTGCGAAATCCGTCCATATGCACCACCGTAAAAGCAGGGCGAGGCCCTGCGGCCCCGCCCCCGTTGTTGTTTAGTCGGTCCAACCGTCGATGTAATCGCGGTTCAACTCAAAATACTCTGCCGCAATGCTCTTGGCAAGCGAGTACGACCCGATCAGCGGATGCATGGTCATGCTCTCCACGATGTCGCGCTTACTGCGATTGACGATACCGCGCGCCACCATACGCTCGTAGTACTTTACGCGGCGGATCAGCTCGAGGTTGCCCGCCGGCACCTGATCCTCGCTGATGCGATGCGGCGTGCACGAATCGGGCGTGATATCGCACGTTGCCTCGACCACGTCGGTATCGAGCAACCCGGGGATGGCCCCGTTATTGGGCGAGCACAGGATCATCGACTGTTGCTTGCCCGAGCGCGCGATCTCCATAAAGCGCAGGGCTACGCCGGCATAGCCGCCCGCATCCTTGCCGTACAGATCGAACGACCACGGCTTATCGCGATGGATGCCGGTCTCGGCGGCCATGTAGTTGTTTTCGCGCTTGCCGTACCACTTCTCAAAGCATGCAAGGCCGGCTTCAAAGTCGTTCTCGATGTCGATGGAGGCAAGCTCGCGGGTCATCTCGCGATTGATCTCCTCGATCAGCTCGCCGCGCGTTTGGCTCGAACCCAGCACGTTGGCAACGGCCTTCTCGCGGTAATAGAAGTAGTACAGGTACTCGTTGAGCACGCTCTCGCGATCGAGTACCAGCTCTTTTTCGAAGAAACGCAAGTCGGTGCGGTTGTAGGCCTCGTCGTCGTTGATGAGCTCCGGCATGATCTCGCGACCGTTTTCGGTAATGCTGCGGAAAAACGACAGATGGTTCAGGCCGTAGCACTCGCCTTCGATGGCCTCGGGCGCAACGCCGCGGTAATCGGCAAACTGGTGCAGCATGCCGCTCGGGGCATCGCAGATGCCAAACGTGAAGTCATAGCCCATATCGCGCAACGCTTGCGACACGACACCCGCCGGGTTGGTGAAGTTGAACACCTTGACGCCGGGCTTGGCGTGCTTCTTGATGAGCTCGCAATACGTTGCCAAAGCAGGGACGGAGCGCATGGCAAACGACACACCGGCAGCACCCGTGGTCTCCTGACCCAAGATGCCATGTGCAAGCGCGATGCGCTCGTCGCGCACGCGCATATGATCGCCGCCCACGCGAATGGTGGTGATCACATAGTCCGCATCCGTCACGGCCTCCACCGCATCACCGGTGAGCGAGAAGTTGAGCTCAGGGCAAAGAAGGTGCGAGACATGGGCGGCCAACCCGCCGTAGATCTTCAGCTTTTCGGGATCGTTGTCCATAAAAACCAGGTCGGTGATCCCCAGTTCGGCCGCACGCTGAGCGATGCTCTTGGCGAGGAACATCGAACGGACGCCGCCGCCGCCGATAACAGTAAGTTTCATCGGACTTCTTTCGTAAGATGCGTACAGATACCTGTTCAGGGCATGTTTGATTGTAGAGTCGGGCCGTCACATAGATTGCGTAAAGCGGCAGCAGACATGCGTTAAAAATATCCTTTACCGCACTACGCAAGAACCGCCGCCGCCGATCTTGCTCCACAATGATCTGAATGAAGCCGACCGAGATTTTGAGATGAGGACGTATGATCGACAAACGCCAAATCGCAAAGTTGTATTCAACGGCGAAGCTCTCCGAAACCGAGCAGAGCGTCCTGGAATATCTCATCAACAACGTCGACCAGCTGAGCAACGAGGGGATCCGCAACGTCGCGCAAGCTTGCTACACCAGCATGACCACGGTGATGCGCCTTGCCAAGAAGCTCGGCTACAGCGGTTATCGCGAAATGGCGTTTAGCCTGCAACACCTGCAGAGTGCGTCGCAAGAGGTCAGCCACGACCTCGAGAACAACCAGGTCCATTTCACCTACCGGTCCGACGACCTCAAGCTTCTGTTAGATGCCCTCAGTCAAAATCACCTGATCGGCGTTAACGGCGAGGGCTATTCGCGGATCATCGCCGAGTACGTACAGCACAAGCTCACAGGCAGCGGCAAGACAGCGGTCATGCAGGACTACTTGGAAACCGATCAGTTTATCAGCGCCTTTAGCGACAAACTCGACCTGATGATCTTGATATCGAAGTCGGGCCAGACCAAAGCCATCGTCGAAATGGCAAACGCCTGCCGCGAAGCAAATGTGCTCACCGCTGCGTTTACCGGCAACCCCAACAGCGAACTGGCGCAGATCGCAGATGTGTTGCTGGTGGTAAAAGACGAGCATCCGTTTGACATCAAGAACGTCAAACCCAACTGCTTTGCCGGCTATTGCATCTTGGCGTTTGAGGAGCTGTTGAGTCTGGGCATGAGCGTAAAGCTGTAGAACACGCGGAAGCAAAGGCCCCGCCGAATAACTTCGACGGGGCCTCGCGCCCAAACAGGGCTATCAACAAAGTTGAGCTAGCAGATTGGTCTACCGATCGCCCAACACATCGTGGACGTCGGCCGCAACGCCGCCGACGGCGGGACCATAGACAACCTGCAGGGCCTTGTCGCCCATGTGGATCACGCCCATGGCCTGCAGCTGCTTGGTGAACACCTCGTCTTCTGCGACCTTTGAGGGGTCCTTGACGACGATACGCAGACGCGAGATGCAGTTATCAAGATCGTCGATGTTCTCGGCACCGCCGAGTGCCGTAACGATGCCCTGAGCCAGCTGGACGTTCTCGGGAGCACTGGCGTCGACGCCCTTAGCGGCGGCCGTCTTGGCCTCAAACTCAGCACGGCTGCTGATGAGTTCGATGTCGGCATCGCCGTCATCCTCGCGGCCCGGCGTCTTAAGGTCGAACTTGAGGATGAAGAAGCGGAACAGCGCAAACGCCGCAAGGAAGAACACCGGCAGAATGATGAGGTACGGAACCAGGTTGAGCTTTTCGGGGCGCAGCAAGAACGGGATCAGGTCCTTGATGTTGCCTTGGTACACCGAGACCTTCATGACCTCGCAAAGCACCTCACCCAGACCTGCGAGCGGAGCATATACCAGGAAGTACAGCCACGGAGCAGCGAAGAGGAACGTGAAGAGGATGGGCTCGGTCACGCCGAAGAACACGGTGGACACAACGGTGGGGATCAGAAGACCGGCGACCTTCTTGCGGTTCTCCTTCTTAGCGCACGACCACATGGCAAGCGCGATACCCGGGAACAGCGCGTAGTCGTTGACGCCGTAGCCGGCCATAAAGGCGCGGACCAGCAGCTTATCGTTATCGGAAGAAGCAAGCTGCGCGAGCTGGATTGCGCTGTTGCCCACATAACGCGTGCCGTCGACGATCATGGATCCGCCAAGCTCGGTCCAATACATAGGCGTCTCGAGCAGCGGATGCAGACCAAAGGGAACGAGGCTCTCGAGCACGTAACGGTACACGAAGGTGCCCACCAGGCCGGAGTCTTTAACAAACGTGGCGATACCCGAGAAAAGACCGCCGATGAACGGCCAGATGAAGTACATCACGCCGCCGAGGATGCCGCCCATGACCAACGAAAGGATAGGAACGGTGCGCGTACCGGCGAAGAAGGCAAGCGCCGTGGGGAGCTTGGTGTTGTAGAAACGCGAAGTGATCCATGCAACGATGCAACCGACGAGGATGCCGCCGAAAACGCCCGAGCTATAGGTGAAGAAACCGAGCGAGGTCGTATAGAGAGCCGACTTCTCGCTTGCCGCAACAGCCGAAAGGCCGGATGCCTCAAGAGCCTCAACCGTCGTGTTGTCGGCAGTCAGGCCCGCAGCGTTAAGCAGGATCTGAATGGTGCTCTGCATGGTGAGGTAGCAAACGACCGCAGAGAACGCAGCCCAGCCCTTTTCTTTCTTAGCGAGCGAGAAGGCGCATCCCACCGCATAGAGAAAGCCGAGGTTGCCGATGATGACTTCGCCCAGACCTTTGAACACCGAGAAGAAGGTGTAAAGCGGCGAAGCAGAATACCAGTCCCAATCGACACCGAGCGCAGACATCGTCATGTCGTTGGTGCAAACGCTGCCTATGCCGAGGAACAAACCGGAAATAGCGATCAGCGTGATGGGCACCAGCATGGCTTTGCCGAATTGCTGAAACTTCTCCTTCATTTTCCTCCCCTTTCAAACGTAGCCTCTATAAGACCCTGAACATAGAGCGCATGGGCGCCCTTACCTTGCGGATTATAGAAAGGGGCCTGTTTTGCCGAGGTTTACGGGGCGGGTTTTAGTGAAAGAAGGCGGCGCGCCGTTGTTTTTTACTTTTCCGCCAACGTTGCGTAAACGGAAATAAACGGCGCGTCTCACCTAAAAGTGCTGTTAAAGGTATTTGATTATGGATAGGTCTACGGCAAGTTCGCCTACAGGAGCCCGAAGTGTTTCATGGCGGTTACCACGCCGTCGTCCTTCACGTCGTCGGTGATGTAGGTTGCCACGGCCTTGACCTCGGGCATGGCGTTGCCCATGGCAACCGAGGTTTCAACGGCCTCGAGCATGGCGAGGTCGTTGCCCGAGTCGCCAAAGCCAAAGCTGCGCTCGTTGCCTTCGTAGCCGAAGTACTCCATGGCGCGACGCACGCCGTAGCCCTTGTCGATGCCCTTGGGCGAAAGCTCCACGCGCCCGCCGCCCGTATCGAACGACTCGAACTTGCCGTCGAAAAACGCGGCACCGCCCTCTACCGCACGAAGCCTATCGAGATCCACCACGTTCATGCAGACCTTGCACACGCTGAGCGCCGTGATGTCAGCGGGGCTGTGCGTGATCGGAATCCCGGGGATTATGGCATCCTCCACGCCCTCGGGCGCAAGCGTCAGCGAACCCGCGTTGCTCTCGAAAATCACCTGCATGTCGCCCGCGTCCCACACGCGATGCACGAACTCGTCGCGCATGTCGACATCGTAATCGATGCTGTAGATCAGCTCGCCATCCACCTCGAGCGCCGCACCGGCACCGGCAACGATGCCTGCGGGATTGAGGTTGCGCAACACGGACGGGATGAGGGAAAGCGGTCGCCCCGTGCAGATGAACGCACGATGCCCTAGCTCGCGCAAGCGCGCGAACGCAGCGGCAACGCCTTCGGAAGGACGAACGGAATTGGGCGTTTTATCAGAGCCACTTGTAGGATCGAACCAGGTAATGGTGCCATCGACATCGAAAAAGAGAATCGCCGGCTTCTCGTTCTCGCATTTCTCGCTCTCGCTTTGCCCTACCTGAAGCTCGCTCATACGCGCACCTTTCCGCTGCATCCTCCAACACGGGTTTTGCTTCCCCATGGTACGTGATTGCGCAGGCAATGAGCTGTAGAAAAGACGCATGCCCACATGGCGTTTGGGTCTTGGGCGACCTTTAGTTATCGCCCTTTCTCAGGCGAGTTCCCTTACGGCAGGATATGGAACCCCAAGCTCGCGATGTCGGCGGCAAACCCGCGCACGGTATCGAGCGAGACCTCGTACGCATCGCGCCCCACGTTCTTTCGCTTGGCCAAAATGCTGTTGGGCACAGTGATGATCTGGCAGCCGCAGGCCTCGGCCTGGTAAATGTTGATGAGCTCGCGCGTACTCGCCCAAAGCACCTCGCAGTTGGGCTTTGCCGCGGCCTTTTGCACCGACTCGGCCATGAAGGGAATGGGGTCCACGCCAGTATCGGCGATGCGCCCGGCAAAGAGCGAGATGATCGACGGCGTGGCGGCATCGACGGCGTCCACCATCTCGTCCACCTGCTCGGGGGTGAAAATCGTCGTGACATTGACCTTTACACCCTCGGCCGAAAGCGCACGCACCACGTCGGTCGTCGATTGGCCGTTGGTAGTGATGCACGGGATCTTGACGTACACATTGTCTGCCCAGGTAGCAATCTCGCGCGCCTCGGCGAGCATGCCGTCGAAATCGTCGGCGAATACCTCAAACGACACCGAGACATCGGTGATGTGCTCGAGAACCTCATGGGCAAACGCGCGGTAATCGGTGACGCCGCCCTTTTTCATAAGAGAAGGATTGGTGGTAAAGCCCTGGACGTTGCCGTTTTCGTACATATCGAGCATACCCTCGAGATTGGCGCCGTCGGCGAACACCTTGATTGCCATCGCATGATCCTTTCTCTTCACCATCAGTGCACGTGGGCACCACTTTACTCGTGTTCGCTTCTGTTCATTACCACAACCTGCAACAAGCAGGCGAACGGTTTCAACCTCCGCGCGGTCAGGCTGAGTCAACCTGAGGCGCGGACCAGCAACCACCCCGGCGCCACATCACAGCCGTATGCTTTCTGCAAAGGTGGACCATGCGTTGGTGCTGCACTTTATAATGTGACGACACCGAAATCAGAGCATTACCGCAAGAAACGCCAGAGGTCTTCCATGGAATTTTACGCAAGCTGCCCCGAGGGATTTGAGGTTGCCCTTGCCGACGAGATGCGCGCGCTGGGCCTAGCGCACGTACGCCGTCTGAAAGGCCGCGTCACGTTTGAGGGCGAGCCCGTAGACGCGTATCGTGCCTGCCTGTGGTCGCGTCTGGCAAGCCGCGTGTTTGCCGTGCTGACGCGTTTTGAAGCCCAGACAGCCGATGAGCTTTACGCCGCGGCGTACGATATTCCCTGGGAAGAGATCCTTTCCGAAGGCGCCTCGTTTGCCATAACGGCGCGCGGCGTCACCGACGAGCTGCGCAACACGCAGTTCTCGGCCCTGCGCGTGAAAGACGCCATCTGCGACCGTCTGGTGGACCAGACGGGGCGCCGTCCCAACGTGGACGCCGCCGACCCCGACGTGCACCTGGTGCTCTCGCTGCGTCAACGCCGCGCGAGCCTCAACCTCGACCTTTCGGGAGAGCCGCTGTTCAAGCGCTTGCCACCGCAAGCCACGCGCACCACTAAAGGCCCCGCGGCCCACGTACTGCGCCCCGACTATGCAGCCCTGTTGTTGGCGCAAACAGACTGGGCGCAAACCTGCGCCGCACCCGCCGAGCCCGAAGACTACGAAACCGACGCGCGTCCGGTGCTCATCGACGCCTCGTGCGCAGGCGGAGGCGTTTTGCTCGAAGCCGTCAACATGATGCTCGACCGCGCCCCCGGCGCCAGCCGCGAACGCTGGGGCTTTGAGGGCTGGAAGCTCCACGATGCAGACACCTGGCAGCGACTGCTTGACGAAGCGCATGAGCGCGAAGAGGCCGCACGTGGACGACGCACGCGCATTGTGGCCGCCGACGCCGACGGCGCCTCGCGCAAATACGCCGAATTCATCGTCAAATGCGCGGGCTACAAGCGCTTTGTTGATTTCTGCGCCGCCAAGACGGCCACGATCGTTTCGCATGCAGGCGTGATGAAGTCGGTAGCGATCGTTGCCGACACCACCGAGACCTCGGTGGACAAGGCACATAACGTGCTCACCATGCTCTCCGAACTGCGCGCCACGCCCGAGCTTTCCCAGGCGCCCTTTGCCGCGCTCACGCGCGACGCCCTTCTTGCCCGCGCGTTCCACACCGATCCCATAGCCGAGATCAGCGTTAAGCCCAACAACGAAGAAGCCACGGTCGTGGCCTTTGCTTCGCCCGATGCGGTTGCCGAGCTCGCTGCGCACAGCGCCGCCAAGGCCAAGACCGACGCCCACGCCGACAAGGGTGCTCGATACGCCACCGAGGGCGCAGACCCCGCTGCCCGCGGCGCTGACAGCGCCCCTACAAAGTTTTCCGCGAAGAAGGGTCCCCGCGGTAAGCACGCGAATGACGCCACTTCGGGCGCTCCCCAGCCGGTAACGAGCATCGACCTGGGAGACGGCCAGCCCGTTTCGCTGCTGGTTCCCGAGAGCGCCCAGTTTGCCAACCGCCTAAAAAAGAATGCGCGTCGTCTGCGCAAGTGGGCCAAGCGCGAAGACGTGAGCTGCTACCGCGTTTACGACGCCGACCTGCCCGATTACGCCGCGGCCATCGACCTGTTCGTTGGTTCCGACCGCACGCCGGGCCGCTGGCTCGTCATCGCCGAATACGCCGCCCCAAAGACGGTCGACGCCGCCACCGCGCAGGCGCGTATGCTCGACATTTTGGCCATCGCACCGCGCGTGCTCGCGGTCGATCCCCAAAACGTGCACGCCAAAACGCGCATGCAGTCGCGCGGCGGTTCGCAGTACGCCAAGAAAGATGCCGGCAACACGGGCAACGGCCGTGGCGGCGAGCGGTCCGATGTCGCGCGCCGCAAGCTCCCTCTCATCGAGGAAGGCGGCCTCACCTTCGCCCTCAATTTTGACGATTACCTCGATGTGGGCATCTTCCTCGACCATCGTGTGACGCGTGGACTGGTGCGCGAGCACGCCAAACGCGCGCGTCGTTTTCTCAACCTGTTTGCCTACACCGGCACCGCCACGTGCTACGCGGCCGACGGCGGCGTTGAGGAGACCGTGACGGTCGACCTTTCCAACACCTATCTGGACTGGGCCGAAAAGAACATGCAGCTCAATGGTTTTACCGGCCCCGAGCACCACTTTGTGCGCGCCGACGTGCTGCAATGGATCCGCGACCAGCGCCAGACCATCCATCGCTGGGATCTGATCTTTGTCGATCCTCCCACGTTCTCCAACTCAAGCAAGATGGGCACGCGCACATGGGACGTGCAGCGCGACCATGTGGAACTGCTTATCGGCGTATCGCGTCTGCTCTCGCTGGAAGGACACGCCATTTTCTCGTGCAACCTGCGCGGCTTCCGTCCCGAAGTGCGCAAACTGGCGCTTGCCGGCGTGGTGCTGCGCGACATAACACCCGAAACCATCCCCGAGGACTTTGCACGCAACAAGAAGATCCACCACTGCTACATCGTGGATCGCATGCCCATTGAGGACGCTATGGCCGAGGCCGGCTTTTCGCGCGAGGAGATCGCCGAACGCACCGCCGAGCTGCAGGCGCGCAAGGAAACCGCCAAGCAGGACAAGCGCGAAGGTGCGGAGCGGCCCGCCGACAACGGCGAACGCGGCGACCGCGGCGGTCACGGCAACCGTGGCGGTCACGGCAACCGCGGCGGTCACGGCAAGCCCGCGCAGCGCTCGACCGGCAACGCCACAGGCCAGCGCAAACAGGGCAAGCGCCCCCGTTAGGAAATAGATACCGACGCAAAGCACACGATGGAACATGGATACGAACCGCGCACATAAAAGTTTCGACGCGCTGCTCCCCGGCTGGTCGGACGAGCCGGGGCTGCGCCACGATGCCGTCGACATGGGCTTTGTGCTCGCTCTCTTGTTTGCGGCGACGATGCTCGGCCTTCTTCTCGAGACCATCGAAATGCACACCTGCATCGTCATGGTTTACGTTCTTGTGGTGCAAATCATCGCACTGACGACCATCAGGCGCTTTCATTGCCTCTTTGCCTCGCTGGTTTCGGTGGCACTGTACAACTATTTTTTCGCACCGCCGCGCTTCTCGTTTGTGGTGCTCGGTAAATCGACGCCGGCCACCCTCGCCGTGATGCTCATCGTCGCTCTCGTATCCAGCTGGGCCGCCGTGGCACTGCGCCGCGAGGTACGCGCGAGCCATCAGGCACGCAGACGCGATCAGATCATGCTGGGAACCGACCGCAGGCTGCAAGCGTGCAGCACGCCCGGTGAGGTTATCCGAACAGGATGCGCCCAGCTGGCCAAGTTGCTCGACAGCCCGGTGATGTGGTATCGAAAGCAAGACGGCTACCTGGTTGCCGACCGCGCGTTCGACGTGGACGGTGTTTCGTACGCGCCGCAAGATCTGACACCCGAGATGCCACCCGTCCTCACCGATAGCACGCGCGGGGACGCAGCAACTGACGACAGCGAAGGAGCGCTCTCAACACACGGCCTGTACCTGCCGGTTTCGTGCATGCAGGCTCATACAGCCGCCGACAGCGCCGTCGACGCGATCCTCTTCCCCTCGGGCATGATGGCCGTCGCCACCAATGCCGCCGAGCTCTCGGAATCCGAGCGCAACATCGCCACAGCCGTCGCCGGCGAAACCGCGCTTGCCCTGAGCCGCGTGGTCGCCCTTGCCGAACGCGAACGCGCGATGCTCCTCGCGCGCAATGAGCAGATGCGTGCCAACCTGCTGCGCTCCATTTCGCACGATCTGCGCACGCCGCTCACCGCCATCTCGGGCAATGCCGATGTGTTACTCACCAGCGAACGCGATGCCCTCAGCACCGAACAGCGCCTGAAGCTCGTCACCGACATCCGCTCCGACGCCACCTGGCTCAACGCCACCGTCGAGAATCTTCTAGCCATCACCAAACTCGAGGGCGGCAACGTCAATCTCTCGCGTACCACGGAGCTGATGGACGACATCATCGAGGAGGCACTGCGCCACGTGGACCCCGCGATCTCCGAGCACACGCTCTCCGTCGCGCCATCCGATGAAGTGGCGCTCGTCAACGTCGACGCGCGCCTGATCGTGCAGGTGGTGGTGAACCTCGTCAACAACGCCGTCGCACACACGCCGACCGGCTCGCATATCACGATCGCAACTCACGTCGATGCCGACAATAAGGCCGTTACCTGCACCGTTGCCGACAATGGACCGGGTATTGCCGAGGCCGATCTTCCGCATGTGTTCGACTCGTTCTACACCGCCAACCACGGACTTGCCGATGGGCACCGCAGCGTCGGCCTGGGCCTCTCGCTCTGCCGCTCCATCATGTCCGCGCACGACGGCTCTGTTGACGTGGCTCCTGTGCAACCGCACGGCTGCGCCTTCACACTGCATCTTCCCGCCTGCCCCCTCAACGAAAGCGATGTGCCATATGCCGACTAGAGACCTTTCCAAGCCACGCCTTCTTGTGGTGGAAGACGACGCCACGGTGCGCAACTTCATCGCCACCACACTCGACGCCAACGGTTACCGGCATGTCCTTGCCGCAACGGGGCACGCCGGCCTGGTCGCCGCGCGTACCCAACACCCCGACATCATCCTGCTCGATCTGGGTCTCCCCGATATGGATGGAGTCGATATCGTCAGCGAACTGCGCCAGGAATCGCAGGTGCCCATCATCGTGGTGAGTGCACGCACCGAAGACGCCGACAAGATCAGCGCGCTCGATGCCGGCGCGGATGATTACCTCACCAAGCCGTTCTCGGTCGGCGAGCTTTTGGCGCGCATCCGCACCACACTGCGTCGTTTGAGCTTTATGGACCGCTCGCCTCGCGCCAACGAAGCCGACGAGCCCCAGATCTTTGAAAACGGCGGCCTGCACATCGACTACGCGTCGGGCATCGCCAGCATGGATGGGCAGGAGCTGCATCTGACACCCATCGAGTACAAGCTGCTGTGCGTGCTCTCACGCAATGTGGACAAGGTGCTGACACATCAGTTCATCCTCAACGAGGTGTGGGGCAACGCCACCAAGAGCGACCTGGCATCGCTGCGCGTGTTCATGGGGACGCTTCGCAAGAAGATCGAAGCCGACCCGGCGCATCCGCGCTACATCCAGACGCACGTAGGCGTGGGCTATCGCATGCTGCGCGTGTAGCCAGGGGGTGCTGAGGGCAGGTACTCGCAAACGAGGCGCAGCGCGCTGCGCGGCCTCGGTCCGCGCGATGCACTGCGTCCGAGCGAGCATCGCCACGGGATCCCTTACACAACCGTTACGGTCCGTGAAGGTTGTCTTAATTTTCGCAGGCAGAACGCCACATTTATACGCTCTTTATAAGCAGGGCGTTATCATGGGTTCTTGCCGCGACGACACCGTATCTCAGTGCCGCTGCGCCACGTTTATCACCCATAAGCGGAGCCCGCTCCAAGGTGCCCGCGCATCCGTACTATTCGAGCCCAAGGAGCCACTTATGCTCGCTGCCATCATCTCGCTTATCGGCCTAGCCTGCACCGTGTTTCTCACGGTGCGCGCACTCAAAGACGCCAAGTCCGACGACCACGCGCTGCCCAAGAGCTGCGTTGCCTGGACCGTCGTCTTTGCGCTTTTCCAAGCGTTTTTGGCCGTATGGGGCGGCATCGGCCTCATCGATCTGGGCGAGCCGCTGGCTGTCATCTTCTTCATCGTCTCGCATGCCATCTTCGTCGGCTGCGCTTACGCGAGCCTCCATCGCAAAGCCGGCATTGAGCGCATTCAGGCCCGTCAAGCTCGGCTGCGCGAGAGCAAGAAACGCGTCGTGCGTTTCTTCGGGCGCCCTAACACCTGCCCTGTCATCACCCTCATGCTCGCCGGCCTCTTTGCCATGCTCGGCCTCGAAACCTCCTCAAACCACGACCTTACCTGGGCCTATCCGTTGTGTATCCTCCTCGAGTGGTTCCTCATCACCGTTTGCATGGCCGGCCTGTTCTATCTGTTCCAGCGCCACGGCGCGGCTCCCGCCGTCCTGGCATTCGGCGGTTTTGGCTTCGGCATCGCCGAGTACTTCGTGATCCTCTTCAAGTCCATGCCCATCCAGCCGGGCGACCTTTCGGCACTTTCCACGGCCGCCGCGGTGGCCGGCACGGGCTACACCTACACGCTCACATTTTTCTGCGTTGTGGCCATGGCGCTTATGGCCGTGAGCCTTTTGCTGTGCGAATACGCCACGCAGCTGGCGCCTAAGCGCGAGGGGAGCAAGCTTCGCCGTGTCGGCCTCAACCTGCTCGTCGCCGTCATCTGCCTGGGCGGTCTCGCCGCGCACGTGACCCTCATCGACTACTATCACACCCTGCAGATTCAGGTATATACCTGGCGCCCGCTCGAGAGCTACTACCGCATGGGCTTCATCCCCTCGTTTATCTCGGCCGCGCAGACCATCAATCCGCCCAAGCCTTCTGATTACACCAAATCAAAGGGCAAAAAGACGGTGAAGAAATACGCCAAGGCCTACGATGAATCGCCCGAGGCCACCAGCGATGCGCGCACGGCCGCCGAGGAGCAGTTCAACGAAGAGAAGCCCACGGTCATCGCCATCATGAACGAAACGTTCTCGGACCTTTCCATCTATCAGAACCTGCATTCGGACTACCAGGGCCCCACGTATTTCAAGAGCCTGTCCGATTGCCTGTGCCGCGGCACGCTGTACGTAAGTGCCTACGGCGGCGGCACCGCCAATACCGAGTTTGAATTCCTTACGGGCAACTCCATGGCCAACCTGGGATCGGGCGTGTACCCGTACACCATCTACGACCTCACCGATACCGAGAACCTGGCTCAGCAGTTTAAAAATCTGGGCTATACCACCACGGCCATGCACCCCAACCACGGCAGCAACTGGAACCGCGAGAACGTGTACACCGACTTCGGCTTCGATCAGTTCCTCACCATCGACGATTTCCAGGATTCCGAGACGCTGCGCGGCATGGTCACCGACAAAGCTACGTACGACAAGATCCTGCAGATGCTCGATGAGAACTCCGATCCGCAGTTCATCTTCGATGTGACCATGCAGAATCACTCCGGCTACGACACGGGGCTCATCCCCTACGACAAGCAGGTCAATCTCAACATCGATGGCGAGGAGAACCCCGAGATCAACGAGTACGTCTCACTGATCCAGCAGTCCGACGAGGCGCTTGAGTACTTTATCAACGCCCTGCGCAAGCTCGATCGCAAGGTGGTTGTGGTGTTCTGGGGCGACCATCAGCCGTTCTTCCCGTCCAAGCTCAACGACAAGTGGTTTACCGACGAGGACAACACCACGCACCAAGAGCGTCTGTGGCAGACCAACTACATCATCTGGGCGAACTACGACGTTGCCGGCAACGACCAGACCAGCACCGAGGACGACCTGTCCACCAACTACCTCAGCTCCGAGCTCATGAAGCTCATCGGCGCGCCGTTGACGGATTACCAGAAGGCCCATCTGAGCCTGCGCAAGGCGCTGCCCGCCATCAACTCGGTGGGCTACGAGGACAAGAGCCTGCGCTGGTACCTCTCGAGCGTGGACAACACCGATGGCGACGATTTGTCGGCAAAGGCTTCGCAGACCGCGCGCGACGATTACGCCACCATGCAGTATTACGAGATGTTCGGCGACGGCAAGGACGTGTACACCAAGCACTTCCAGAGCGAGGCCAACGAAACCGACCCCAACCTCAAGCCGGGTACCACCAAGATCAAGTAGCGAATCACGTTACGTCGGCGTAGGCTGCAATCCGCTCTGCACCCTACGCCAACCGACGCCGACGGTCATCGAAATCACGGATTTTGTAGACCAAAGAGGCCCGTGTCGACCTTAATCGGAGTCGACACGGGCCTCTTTGGTCCAAAATGCGGGCCGCTCAATTCAAAAATAACGGTTAAGGGTAGGTCATCCGAGAACCGTAAAGTATACCTGTGGACTGCCATTTTCTGACCTGCGGGAATAGAAACGAAAATCCTCGGCTACTCAGTGTTTTCGGATTGACCTCTACCCTTAACCGTTATTTTTGTTGTAGTAAGCGTGATTCACAGACGCCGATCCCCTCGGAACGGATACAAAAAGCGTCCTGAGGGGATCGGCGACGCTGAGGCAAGAAGAGACCGGGGTCGCTCTTAGTCGGTCGCCCACTGCGAGTTATACAAGTCGGCGTAGAAGCCGCCCGCCGCAAGCAGCTCATCGTGCGCACCGCGCTCGATGAGCTGCCCGTCCTTCATGACCAGAATGCAATCGGCATTGCGGATGGTGCTCAGGCGGTGCGCCACCACAAAGCTCGTGCGCCCGCGCATGAGCTCATCGAAAGCAGCCTGAACCTGCAGTTCGGTTCGCGTGTCGATGGAGCTCGTCGCCTCATCGAGCAGAAGGATCGTCGGATCGGTGAGCATGACGCGCGCGATACAGAGCAGCTGACGCTGACCCTGGCTGAAGGTGCCGCCGTCCTCACCGATTTTCGTGTCGTAACCTTGCGGCAACTGCTGGATAAATTTATCGGCATGCGCGAGTCGCGCGGCCTCGATAACCTCGTCGCGCGTAGCTCCCGGTTTACCGTAAGCGATGTTATCGTGCACGGAGCCTTCAAAAAGCCAACTGTCCTGCAGCACCATGCCGAACGAGCGACGCATGCTACCTCTTGTGTAGTCACGCGCATCGCGGCCATCGATGCAAATCCGGCCCGCATCGATATCGTAGAAACGCAGCAGCAGGTTGATAAGCGTGGTCTTGCCGCAGCCCGTCGGTCCCACCAGCGCAAAACGCTTGCCCGGCTCAGCATCGATGCAGATGTCCTGCAGCAACTTGCGGTCGGACACGTAGCTGAAATCAACATGATCAAAGCGCACCTCGCCACGTGGCTCCAAAAGCTCCATGGCATCGGCAGGATCGGGGTCCATCTCCGCGGCATCGAGCAGGGCGAACACACGTCGAGCCGAAGCATACGCCGTCTGGATCTGCGTGATAACGCTCGTGACCTCGTTGAACGGTTTGGTGTACTGATTGGCGTACGACAAAAACGTCTGCACCTGACCCACGGTCAGCGCCGCCGGCACACCCGTGATAACCCCTATGCATCCGATCACGGCCACCACCGCATAGATGATGTTGTTGATGAAACGCGTGCCGGGATTAGAGAGCGAACTCATGAACTGCGCATGCTCGCCCGCCACATAAAGCTCAGAGTTAAGCGCGTCGAAGCGCTCCTGCGCGCGGTCGCCGTAGGCAAACGCGTCCACCAGCTTTTGGTCGCCGACGAACTCCTCTATGTGAGCACCGAGCTGACCTTGGATTCGCTGCTGGGCAGCGAAACTCTTGTTGGAAAGCTTGGCAATTGCACCGGCCGCGAAGATAGAAAGCGGTGTCACCAACACCACCACGATGCACATGGGCACCGAGATGGAAAGCATGAACGCAAGCGTTCCCACAATGGTCACCGCACCGGTAAAGAGTTGGGTGAAGCCCTGCAGCAAGCCGTCTCCCACCTGGTCCACATCGTTGACCACACGGCTGATGAGATCGCCATGCGGATGGGCGTCGATAAACGAAAGCGGCATGCGATCGAGTTTCTCGCTCGCCTCGATGCGCATGTCGCACACCGTCTCGTAACAAAGACGGTTGACGCAGTAGCCCTGCAGCCATTGGAAGGCGGCGGCGCCCACCACGACAAGCGCCAGTTTGGTGACAAGCGGGAGCAACGCGGCAAAGTCGACGTTTCCGGTGCTCACGATGAGATCGATACCTCGTCCGATAAGAATGGGGGTATAGAGCTGCAGCGTCACCGAGATAGCCGCCGACACAAACGACAGCGCGAACGAGACGCCATGAGGACGAACGTACGCCAGCAGACGGCGCGTAACCCTACCTGCGCTGTAGCGCTCCTTGCCCTGCGAGCTGTCCGGGCCATCTCCCAGGTCGTTCAGCTTGTTGTTGCCGGTGACACTTGCGGTAACGGTGGCAACAGACCCCGTGGATGCATACGGATTCATCTAGCGCACCTCCTTTGCGGTGGCATCGGCCGAAGGCGCATCGCCCGCCGCTGCGCCGCCCTCAAGCTCCTCACGCTTGAGCTGCGAGAGGCAGATCTCGCGGTAGAGCTCACATGTTCGATACAGCTTATCGTGGGTACCGAGGCCAGCCACGGCACCATGACTTAAAACGCAAATCGTATCGGCATCGCGCACGGTCGAAACGCGCTGGCTCACGATAACCGTGGTGAGCGGAAGCCCGCCCTTTACGGCGCCCTCTTGGGAGCGCCTATGAATCGCACGGCGCAGCGCCGCATCGGTTTTGAAGTCGAGCGCCGACGCGGAATCGTCGAGGATGAGTATCTGCGGCGTGCCCACCAGCGCACGAGCGATGGTGAGACGCTGGCGCTGGCCGCCGGAGAAGTTCTTGCCGCCGGCCTCGACCGGGGCATCGAGTCCCTGGGGCAACTTGCGCACGAACTCGGCCGCCTGGGCGCACTCGAGCGCAGCCCAAAGTTCACCGTCCTTAGCCGCCGCATCGCGCCATTGCAGGTTGGATCGGATAGTCCCCGACACCAGCGAGGCCTTCTGCGGAACGATGCCCACCACATGTCGCAACTGCTTGAGCGGCCAGGCGCGCACGTCGGTGCCCATCACGCGCACCGTACCCGCACTCGTGTCGTACAGACGCGGAATAAGCGACACCAGCGTGGACTTGCCCGAGCCGGTTCCGCCGATCACACCGAGCGTTGCGCCCAACGGCAGGCGCAGGCTCACATTATCGACCGCGTTGGCGGCTCCCGCGCCAAACGTAAAGCAGGCGCCATCCATCTCGAGTGCCGGAACGGCTGGGACGCCCGCCGAGACCGATGAAGCTGCGGTCGCGCGATCCTTGCTGTCGGCGGAACCTTCGGCGACAGCAAGGATCGTGCCGTCGGCAGGACCTCCGGAGGCCGCATGGCCCTCGACCGCATGGCCCTCGGCATCGACGCCGCCAGCCACGGCCGCCACCTCAGGCAACGCGACCTCAACGGCACCATCGTCAACGATGCTCGACTCGCAATGCAGCACCTCGTTGATGCGCGAGGCACTGGCGCTCGCCTTGGTGAACACCACCACCAAGTTGGCCACATACACAATAGAGAGCAGCGTCTGCGTCATGTAGTTGACGAACGCCATCACCTGGCCCTGTGTAAGCACACCGGTATCAACCTGCAGGCCGCCCATCCACAAGATGCAGCACACGGCCAGGTTCATCACCAAAAAGGTCACGGGATTGAGCGTGGACGAAAGCTTGCCCACCGCAATGGCGGTGTCGGCCTGCTCGCGCGCGGCAACGCGAAAACGATCGCGCTCATGCTCCTCGCGCACAAAGGCCCTGATCACGCGCACGCCCGAAAGCCCTTCGCGGCAAATGAGCCCGATGCGGTCGAGCTTTACCTGCATCTGCTTGAAATAAGGGATGCACTTGGCCATAACCAGCCAAAACACCACGCCGATAAGCGGCGTGCTCACCAAAAAGATCAAGCCGAGCTTGAGATCGATCAGCAGCGCGGCAACCATAGAACCCACCGCCAAAAAGGGCCAGCGGATAAGCTGGCGCACGCCAAGAGCCACGGCGAGCTGCACCTGGTTGACGTCGTTGGTGATGCGCGTGATGAGCGAGGGCGTACCGAACCGATCGAGCTCGGCGTAGCTCAGACGGTTGATGTGCGCGTACAGCGACGAGCGGATATCGGTGCCGACGCCCTGCGCCGAAAGCGCGGCCATCTTCTGGCACACCAGCGTAAAGCCGATGCCCACAGCGGCCATGCCCACCAGCAAGCCTCCATAAAACAGCACCGCGTGCACGTCGTGCGTGCGCACGCCCTTATCGATCATCTGCGCGATGACCAGCGGCGTCAGCAAGTCGAAAAACACCTCGATCAGCTTGCACGCAGGACCGACGATGAGATACAGGCGATACTTGCCCGAAAAGCGTTTAAGAAGCTCGATCATGCATTGACCTTCTATCGGTTGCAAACAGATGGGTCAATGATAGGTCAACAGCGTTAAGGCAACGTTTTCTTCTTGGGAGAGTTTACGCCACGCTCCTTGACCACTTGGCTAGCATTTACCCATGCCGTCCAGGACGCCGCTCCGAACACCGCACGCCCACGACGGCACGGCGCTAATACGGCAACTCGCTTGTCTCGGTAAGTCCGCACGCCGTAAGCGCGCCTCGAACGCTCAAGCGATGAAGCAACGCACACATCGAATCAAGATCCTCGACGCACCCTCCCTCGAGCCAGCGCGTCAACACGCCCACATGCGCCGACGTGATATAAGCGGCAATGTAGCCGCCTTGCACCTCATCCAGATCCTCCACGCGCCCCGGGCGCAAAATATAGCTCCAGGCATCCACGCCATTCTGAATCAGGCGGCGCCTGAATTCGGGCGCCCCATTCGCCGACAGAAGCACCGCAAACAGAGCCTTGTTATCCTGGGCAAATGCCAGCCACGAACAATAGTAGCTCTGCTCGTCGAGTAGATCGTCGATCAGTTCATCCACAAACGCGCCAACGTTCGCGTAGTGTCTATAGAACGTCGCACGGTTGATGCCCGCCGCGGATGCAAGCTCGCGTACCGTTAGATTCAGAATGCTCTTTTCGCCGGCGAGCACAACCAGCGCCTCGGTAAGCAGCTTTTTCGTACGCACGGAGCGCGGATCCATGCCCACCGTCATCAAAATCACCTCGACAACAATTCAAAACAATATCCTTATGCAGCAATTATAAACAGTGTGCTGCATATGCGACACTTTGTTGTTTTATGCTGCAAACACTCAAAATGCTCTCCCGCGCAACTTCCTATAATCCCCTTCAACAAGCGTCGACGCGCACCTATCCATCCGTACGTAAGGAGCTGCCCCATGGTGGACTTCTATGGCCTGATGCGCAAAGTACCAGGCGGCACGATCTTGGTGCCCATGATCCTATTCGCCATCATCAACACCCTCTTTCCCAACCTTTGGACGAGCCTCGGCGGCATGTCGATGGCGCTTTTCAAGGGCGGCACGCAGTGCCTCGCCGGCTTTTTGCTCTTTGCTTCCGGCACCTCCATCAGCGTGAAGGGCCTGGGGCGCGTGCTCAAGCACTCCGCTCCGCTCGCTGTGGCCAAGCTCCTTATCAGCTTTGTCTTCGGCTTTGCGTTCATCAACCTGTTCGGCCTTGACGGCATCTGGGGCATCAACGCCGTGGCTTTCGTCGCCGTCATCTGCGCCTGCAACCCCGGCGTGTACATGGGCTGCATCCAGGACTACGGTGAGCCCGCCGACATGGCCAACTTCGCCATCCTGAACATCCTCACCATGCCGGCCATTCCCATCGCGATCCTCGCCGCGGCAGGCGGCTCGGCCTTCAACGTGCTCGACGTGGTGACCATCCTGCTTCCGTTCCTGCTCGGCATGCTGCTGGGCAACCTCGACCCCAAGATCCCCGAGATGTTCCGTGCGGCCACCCCGCTGGCGCTCCCCTTCCTGGGCATGTGCTTCGGCTCGTCCATCAACCTGGTCTCGGCCGTGCAGGCAGGCATCCCCGGCATCATCCTCTCGATCATCTACCTGGTGGTTCACGCTGTAATCATGGTTACCGTCGACCGCCTGATCGGCAAGCAGCCGGGCTATGCCGCCATGGCCATGTCGAGCGTGGCCGGTATCGCCGTCGCCGTTCCCGCCATGCTAGGCGACGCGTATGCGGCCTACACCGCAACCGCCACGAGCGAGATCGCGCTCGCGCTCATCATCACGAGCATCGTGAGCCCGTATCTCACCCGCGCCGTGGTCAACAAGTGGGGCGCGCCCTACACCTTCAAGAAGCAGCGCGAACAGGCCGAGCAGGCCAAGGCGGCGGGTGCCTCCGCCGCGCAGAAGGCCACCGCGTAATTCGACCGCATACCCCTAAGGAGTTCCATGAAGACTATCGACGTACACAGTCACTTTTTGCCCAAGCCGTATCTGGACTGCCTCGCAGCCGACGGCATCGACCCCACCACCGAAGACGGCTTTCCCTCCCCCACCTGGGATCTTGATGAGCACCGTCGCTTTATGGACGAGGCGGGTATCGACTATTCCATCCTCACCATCTCCTCGCCGCATATCCATCACGGCAACGACGAGAACGCCTGCAAGGCAGCCGTCGCCATTAACGACTACGCAGCCGGTGTCTGCGCAAACGAGCCCGAGCGCTTTGGCTTTTGCGCCGTCCTGCCCACGCCGTGCATCGACGAGTCGGTCGCCGAGGCCGAGCGCGCGCTCGACACCCTGGACGCCAAAGGCGTAAAGCTCCCCAGTAACTCGTGCGGCCTCTACCTGGGCAACGAGAAGCTCGCGCCGCTCTATGAGGCGCTCGACTCGCGCGGCTCCGTGGTCATCATCCACCCTGCGCCGCCGCAGCAGATTCCCGGCGACGTGTTCACCGCCGGCCCCAAGCCGCTCTTTGAGTTCATCGGCGACACCACGCGCAGCGTGATCGACCTCATCACCTCGGGCACGCTTACGCGCTATCCCAACGTCAAGTTCGTGGTGCCGCACTGCGGCTCGTTCCTGCCGCTCGTGGCGCACCGCCTCATCGGCATCTCAAAGGTGCTTTCGGCCAAGGGCATGATGGACGAGGTCGACGTGATGGGCAGCATCGCGCGCCTGTACTTCGATCTTTCGGGAAGCCCGCTCCCCGCAGGGCTCGATGCGCTCATGCACATCACCACATCCGACAAACTCCTCTATGGCAGCGACCACCCCTACACGCCCACTGCGCAGATCAAGCAGAACATGGACGCGCTGTTCAGCTGCCAGCAGATCGCCCCGATTGAAGAGCAGGTGCGCCATCGCAATGCCGAGGAGCTCTTCGGGCTGTAGCTTAACCACGTAACCCCTTACCACGTCCCCTCTTCTCCTAAGGCCACCGCAGCGATCCCGCCTGCGGTGGCCTTTTCATGGGCCGTCGCCTTATTTAGAGAGTGACACCAGGACAACGATAGCCAACGAATGTGGAGCGACTCAAGGTCATCGCGACACAAAAAAGCGCCCGTGCGCTCGAGGGGAACGGATGCCCGTCAGAGGCTCCTTATGGCTGCTACCTTCCGGTCCTGACCAGGTTCGGAACATGGCGTCATCCGAACCCCTCGAGCGCGCTAGGCGCTTAGGTTATAGTAGCTGCTCGTTGCGTCCGCGTCTACCCCAACATATATGCGCGCGCCGCGGCCTCGCCCGCGCAAATCAGGTTCCGCTTCGCCTCTTGGGAGGTAAGAGCTTCATCGAGCGGCATGGGCTTGCGGCAAACGGGAAGTACCAGATCGACCCCCTGTTTATAGACCGCCTCAAGGTCGCACGAACGGCCCCCGACCACGGCAATCGTAGGTTTACCAGCCGCTTTGGCGCGTCGCGCCACACCAACGGGCGCTTTGCCCGCCGCCGATTGCGCATCCATGTTGCCTTCGCCGGTTATCACGCAATCGACCTTGCGAACGCGCTCGTTAAAGTCAACGGCATCAAGCAGGGTCTCTATGCCCGACTGAAGATGTGCCCCCAGCGCCAAAAGCGCGGCGCCCAAGCCGCCGGCCGCGCCGGCACCAGGGACCCCCAGCACCGAACGGAAACGATCACTGGCCGGACGAGCGGCATCGAGCGCTCGCCCGTAGGCGAGCATCCACGAATCCCACGCCGCCCATTTATCGGCATCCTCTACGGGCAGGCCCTTTTGCTTACCGAAGACCGCAAGCGCGCCGCGCTCTCCCACCAGAGGGTTGGTGACGTCGGAAAGCACGATGAGCTCCACACCCGAAAGGGCCTCGAGAGCCGGTGTCAGATCAACGGACGCCATCTCGCTTAAGCCTTGCAATCCAGGCGCTATATTTTGGCCATCGGCGGTGAGCAGCCGCGCGCCCAACGCCTGCAAAAAACCGGCACCGCCGTCGTTGGTAGCGCTGCCGCCCAGTCCGATATAAACCCGCTTGGCTCCGCGGCGCACGCCTTCGAGCAGCAGCTGTCCCACACCATACGTGGAAGCCGCAAGCGCTGCCTCTTCCGTGCAAGGCGACTGCGTGATCCCCGCAGCCTGCGCCATCTCGAGCGCACACCAACCGTCACCCTGTAGGAACGAAGCTTCAGCCTCTTGGCACATAGGCCCGCTCACCGCACAGGTCACCAACGCGCCGCCGCAACCGGCCTGAAAGGCTTCGACGGTACCTTCGCCGCCATCGGCCAATGCGAGCTTTTGCACCGTTGCCGCAGGATATACATGCCGAATGCCCTCTTCGACCCAAGCCTCGGCCTGCAAGCTCGAAGCCGAGCCCTTGAACGAATCGATCGCGAGCAAAAAGCGCGGCTCCGCAGATGCAAAAGCCGTCGGCGTCGAAGAGCGAACGCAACCGCACGCCTCCGCCGTCGCCACCGCGCGAGCGTCCTCATGCGCGGCATGCGCCTCTTGAGTCGTGTCGCGCTCCGTGCGCAGCGCCTCAAAATACCCCGTCAGAAGTTCGGCGCACTCCGTACCGAGCGTTCCACGTGTAACCTTAAACGTATGGTTAAGCTGCGCATCCGAGCTCAGATCGTAGAGCGAGCCCAGCGCGCCAGCTCGGGCATCGGCCGCGCCGTATACGCAGCGGTCAACACGCGCGTTGACCATAAGCCCCGCGCACATGCAGCACGGCTCGAGCGTCACGTAAACCGTGCAACCCGTAAGGCGCCAACGCCCTAATGCGCGCGCCGCTTCACGCAGGGCCGTAAACTCGGCATGCGCCGATGGGTCGGCATCAAGCTCACGCCGATTATGGGCACGCGCGACAACCTCGCCCTCGCAAACCACTACGGCACCGATAGGAACTTCGCCCAGCTCAGCGGCCCGATGCGCCTCTTCCAGCGCCAAGCGCATAAACCGCTCGTCGTCGATTTTCGCCATGCCAAACCTCCACGCTCAATCAATGCAATCGATGCTATCATTACTCCCTACGGAGAGATGGCTGAGCGGCCGAAAGCGGCGGTCTTGAAAACCGTTGGGCATGGAAGTGTCCCGGGGGTTCGAATCCCCCTCTCTCCGCCATTCTTTTTCAACGGCAACTGAATAAGAACCCCGGTAAAGCGCGAGGGCTCAAACGCTTGCGAGCGCTTGCGAGCGCGATCCGCCGCACAGAAGCTCCTTGCGTATGCCCGCTCCGCTGACTTACAGACCGATCACGCGCGTTACCAGCGCATTTGACGTGCTGATAAACTCGGCTTCCTCGCTGGCCTCGTGCCCGCGCTCCCACCAGAGCTCAAGCAGGCGCATGATGCCGCCCGCCGCAAACTGCGACACCTCTTCGATACGCACCTCGGCTTGCTCGCCTTGGCCGACCAGGGTGCGGTAGCGCGAGCTGATCACCTCGGCAACCTTGTTGCACATCACGGTGGTCATGCCGCCTACCATCGAACTCTTGAAGATGTTGTCCACCAGGCGCTCGTGCTCAAGCAGAAAATCGATAAGCCCCTGGAACATCGCCAAGCGTTCGGCCTCAAGCGCATCGTGCGCCTGCTCGGCTTTTGCCTCGCGCTCGCCCGCGCGTTCCAGATCGACGCAAAGACTATCGACGAAAAACGAGAAGAACGCAGCCTTGTCGGCAAAGTGCTTGTAGAAGGTCGTGCGACGGATCATGGCCTCGTCGCAAAGCATGGCGATGGTTATGTCTTCGTACGGATGCTCTTCGAGCAGCTTGGTGAACGCGGAAATCAGCGCCTTGTATGTCTTCCGAATGCGCAAATCCATGTCCGCCCCTTCCGCCGAAACCTACATAACCTTGATTTTCGTCTTTTATCGAACACCCGTCAATCAATGGCCGGTCAAGGCCGGCGGCAAAAGCAGGCAGAGGCAATTCCCTAAAAAGAGCCTCCTTGTCCGTTAGGACACATAAGCCACGTTAATGTACACCTAATCTTTATTTCATCTTTGTGCGATAAACATCATATGTTTCCTTTTGGACACATGCGGAATATACTTTCTCCGTAAAAGGAACATCCATCTAACATTGGAGTGTGCAAAGTGAAGGAAAGGCTGTTCAGGTGGGTTGTCCGCCACCGCCGCCCCATCATTGCGTTCTACGCGGTGGTAGCACTCGTCTGTCTGTTTTTGCGTCAGTTTGTGGGCGTGAATTACGACATCACGAGCTACCTGCCCGACGAGGCGGCGTCCACCGTGGCACTCAACACCATGGGCGACGAGTTTGACGGTGACATCCCCAACTGCCGCGTCATGGTTCCCAACGTCTCCATCGCCGAGGCGCTCAAATATAAAAAGAAACTCGCCAAGGTCGACGGCGTGGAAGAGGTGCTTTGGCTCGACGACTCGGCCGACATCGACCAACCGCTCGAGACGCAGGACACCGACACCGTCGAGACCTATTACAAAGACGGCGCCGCGCTCTTCAATGTGACGATCGACACCGAAAAGCAGATCGCCGCCACTGACGCCATCCGCGAGATCGTAGGCGACGAGGGCGCCATCACGGGCTCCGCCATGTCCAACGCGCTCGCCACCACCTCCACGGAAAGCCAGATCAGCATCATCACCGCGGCGGCCATCGCCATCATCTTCCTGATCTTGGTGATTACCACCAACAGCTGGGCCGAGCCTATCATGGTCCTTTTGGGCCTGGGCGTGTCGGTCTTCATCAACTGGGGCACCAACCTCATCTTCGGCGAGATCAGCTTCGTCACCAATTCGGCGGGCTCCATTCTGCAGGTGGCCATCGCCCTCGACTTCTCGGTCTTTTTGCTGCACCGCTTTAACGAGGAGCGCGGCAAGCACGGCTCGGTTGCCGAGGATATGGTGCAGTCGTGCTGTATGAGCTCGGTTGCCGTGTTCTCGTCGGGCTGCACCGTATGCATCGGCTTTATCGCGCTCGCGGCCATGCAGTTCAAGATCGGCCCCGACCTGGGTCTGGCGCTTGCCAAAGGCATCGCCATCAGCCTGGTCTCGGTGTTCTCATTCACGCCATCGATGTTCGTGCAGTTCGATAAGTTCGTACAGAAGACCCAGCACAAGCCATTCATTCCGCCCCTGGGCAAGTTCGCGCGCCTGGTGCTTGCGGTCTGCATCCCCGCGGCCGTGGTGATCCTCGCCGTGGTCTACCCCGCGCGCACCGCCTCCACGTCAAGCGATATCACCTACTACTACGGCACCTCGCATATCTTCGGTACCGACACCCAACTCGGTCAGGACATGGAAAAGGTCAAGGCCGTGTTCGGCAACTCCGATACCTACGTGGTCATGGTGCCGCGCGGCGAGGTGAGCCAGGAACAGGCGCTTTCGGATGCGCTCAAGAAGCTCCCCGAGGTAAAGTCGATCCAGAGCTACGTTGATGTGGCGAGCCCCTACATCCCCACCGGCATGGCCGATAAATCGACGCTCGACCTGGTGGAAAGCAAAAACTACAGCCGCCTGGTGCTCACCGTCACTGCTCCCTACGAGGGCAAATCGACGTTTAAGGTGGTAAAGAAGATCCGCAAGATCGCCGATGAGTACTATCCCGGCAAGGCGATGCTCGCCGG
>CAVGWH010000029.1:0-18115 GCA_963633065.1 Oribacterium sp. | reverse complement strand
CGGCCGAAGTCGCCCTTGCCCTCGTCATCGCGATCGACATAGATAAAGCCGTAGCGCTTCTTGATCTGACCGGTGGTAAAGGCAACCAGGTCGATGGGACCCCAAGTGGTGTAGCCGAAGATATCGATGCCGTCCTCTTCGATGGCCGAGCGCAGGTTCTTGATGTGATCGCGCAGATAGTTGATGCGGTAATCGTCATGCACGCGCAGCTCGCCGTCTTCCGCAACCGGCGTATCGATGGCACCCAGGCCGTTCTCGACATCGAAAAGCGGCGCATCGTAGCGATCGTTCATGACGTTCAAGAAGTAGCGGTAGCCCGTCGCATCCATCTGCCAGCCCCACTCGCTCGCCTTGAGGTAGGGGTTCTTGACACTGGTGGAAAGATTGCCCGCCACCTCATCGGCGTCGAGCTCGTGCGTGGTGACGATCGAGGAGCTGTAGTAGCTGAACGCCATGAAGTCGACCTTGCCGGCGCGGAGCACGGAGGCGTCCTCGTCGCTCACGGCAAAGTCCATGGCACCGTGCTGCGCCCACACGCGCTTGGCCCACGTGGGATAGGCGCCGCGCACCATGGTGTCGGCGCAGTAGAAGAAACGCTCCTGCATGGTCTGCTGGTTGGCGAGTACGTCGGCCGGATCGCAGGTGTAGGGGTAGGAGCACTGGCCGGCGATCATGCAGCCCACCTTGAGCTCGGGATCGATCTCGTGCGCCGCCCGCACGGAAAGCGCCGCGGCAACCATCTGGTTATGTGTCTCAGCGATACGCACCGGGTTCTCGGGATCGAACATCATGAGCACATTGATCTCGTTGAAGGTGACCCATTTGTCGATAAGTCCCTTGTACTCGGCAAAGCAGGTCTTAGCAAAGGCCACGAACTCGTCGATCATGGCGCGGTTGTCCCAACCGCCGTAGGTCTCCTCAAAGTAGATGGGCTCATCGTACTTATAGAGGGTGATGACGGGATCCATACCCAGTCGGCGCGCCTCGGCAAAGACCTCGCGGTAGAACTCCACGCCCTCTTGGTTGACGCCGCCCGCCACGCCATGCGGGTAGATGCGCGCCCAGCTGACGGTTGTGTTGAAGGTGGTAAAGCCCATCTCGGCAAAGAGCGCCAGATCTTCGCGCCAGTGATGGTAATGATCGGTAGCGTCGTGGTTGGTGTAGCTCACGTCGTCGAAAAGCTCATAGCTCGCGCCTTCGGGCAGGCGATCGAACTGACGCATCACGCCGCGCGAGCCGTCAGCGGCGCGATAGTAGACGGGACGATGCCCGATACCGGCATCGGGTCCGGCGAAATCGATCTGCACGGGGCTCTTGCCGCCCTCGTTCCAGCCGCCCTCTACCTGCGCGGCGCTGATGGAGCCGCCCCACAGAAAGCCTTTGGGAAATGCCATTGGATAGTCCTTTCAAACGCACTCGGAGATACCGAGCCATGTATTCGCCGTGATTGATAGGGGCCGCGCTCCTTTGCAAAGCCATAGCCGTCCGGAACGCCCGCCGGTACGAAACCGGCCGCTCCCGTCAGCGCCGCGGCGCGCCGTCGCGACCCCATGCCGCCTGAACCGAGGCTCCAGGCCCTTTACGCCAGGTTCTCGCCGTTGCTCTCGCAAACCTTCTTGTACCAGTAGAAGCTGTCCTTGCGATAGCGCTTGTAGGTACCGTTCGGGCTGCCGTCGTCGGCTGCATCCACGTAGATAAAGCCGTAGCGCTTGCGCATCTCACCGGTACTCGCCGTGATGAGGTCGATGCAGCTCCACATGGTGTAGCCGAGCAGATCCACGCCCTCGGCCACGGCCTCGCGCATGTTCTGGATATGCGCGCGGTGATAGGCGATACGGTAATCGTCGTGAACGGTGCCATCTTCCTCGAGCTTGTCGAAGGTGCCCATGCCGTTCTCGACCACCAAAAGAGGCGTTCCGTAGTAGTGATCGTTGAGCGTGTGCAACGCCACCTTGAAGCCCACCGGGTCGATCTCCCAACCCCAAGGCGTCGCCTCCACATAAGGATTCTTGGCGCCGCCAAGGGTCGCATTGGAGCTCTTCTCGGCATCAGCGAGCTCGTGCGTGGTGAAGACGTTGGTGAAGTAGTACGAGAACGGCAAAAAGTCCACCGTGCCCGCCTTGAGCGTGGCCGCGTCCTCGTCGCTCACCTTAAGGTCGACCCCGTACTCATCCCATAGACGCCCGGCAAAGCTCGGGTATGCACCTCGCACCATCACGTCACCGAAGTAGTAGAGATAGTCCTGCATGTATTTCTGGACGTACAGTTGGTCTGCCGGGTCGGAGGTAAGCGGATAGGCGAAGAAGCCAGCGAGCATGCAGCCCACAAGGTTGTCGGCATCGATCTCGTGTGCCAGCTTCACCGCGCGCGCAGAGGCCACAAGCTGATTGTGCGTCTCCTCAAAGATGCGCTGCTTGTCGGCCTGTGTGAGATTGGGAGCCGTATCGAGCGTGGCTTTGAGGATATTGAGCTCGTTGAAGGTGACCCAGTGGTGGCTCAGCCCCTTGAACTCGCTAAAGCATACGCGCGCGAACTCGACGTACTCGTCGATGAGCTTGCGGTTGGACCAGCCGCCCCAATCACTCACGTAGAAGAACGGCATGTCGTACTTATAGAGCGTGCAGATGGGCTCCATGCCCAGACGGTTGCATTCGGTGAGCACGTCCTTGTAGTACTGCACGCCCTCGAGGTTCACGCCCGCCTCGACGCCCGCCGGGAAGATACGCGCCCAGCTGATGGTGATATTCAACGCAGTGAAGCCCATCTCGGCGAGCATGCCGAGGTCCTCTTTCCAATGATGGTAGAAGTCGGACGCCACGTGATTGGGGTACTCATAGCCCTCTTTGAAAATCATCTTGGCGCCCTTGGGCAGCGTGCCCGAATAGAGTTGCATGGTGCCCTCAGTACCGTCTTCGGTGCGGTAAAAGCCGTAACGGAAGGGCACGTCACGCGTAACGCCAATCATGTAGTCGGTCTCGACAGGACTCTTACCGCCCTCGTCCCAGCCGCCCTCGATCTGTGTGGCGGAGATATCGCCACCCCAAAGGAAATCTTTAGCGAACGTTCCCATTGAAACAACCTTTCTTACGTCAGTGATTACGCGATAGGTGCAAACCGATCGGCACCGACCGGCAACGCCCCGTTGCCGTATTTCCGTCGGCGTAACGGCGCACCCTGCAGAACGTCAACGATTCACCGTTGCAAAAAGGGGTGCCGGCGAACACGCCCTGCACCCCTATTTCAAGCTACAAGCAAGCGCTTAGGCTTCGGCCGCCTCGGCTGCAGCCTTCTCGGCAGCCTCCTCAGCCTCTTGCTTCTCAAGCAAGCTCTTCTCGAACATCTTCCAGAAGGGCAGGTAGATGACGAGACCGATCAGGAAGGCGATGACAGGGACAGCGACGGTGAAGATATCGCCGGTGCCCAGCGGAGCCAGGATGAACGGAGGCGTGGCCCAAGGCAGCGTGGTGAAGAACTTGGCGAAGATGCCGAGCGCGAACGAGCCGTAGGTAAGGATGGCCACGATGATCGAAGTCAGCACGAACGGAATGAGCAGGAACGGGTTGAGAGCGACGGGCAGGCCGAAGATAACCGGCTCGACGATGGTGCAGACGGCTGCGGGCAGGCAGGCCCAGCCAAGCGTACGGAGATACTTGACCTTGGAGCGAATCATCAGGAAGATGAGCGGCCACACCAGTGCAGGCCACGTGGAGATGCGATCGATACCGCTGTAAGTCCAAACGTGAGGCAGAACCTCACCGGCAACCTTGGCAGCAGCGTTTTCGTCGGTCCAGATAAGCTGGAACGCGGAGAAGATAGGCGTGGTCCACATGTTGTCGCCATGCAGGCCGCAAGCCCACAGGAGCGCGCAGACGGTGCGGTCGAGCGTATAGATGAAGATGTTGTCCGCAGCGCCGACAAGCGGAGTCAAGAACGTGGTCAGGAAACTGACGAAGTCGAAATCGAGCATCGTACGGATGACCCAGCAGATAGCGAGCACGATGGCGAACGGGATCAGCGAGGTGAAGGCGGCGCCGACCGCGGGCGGCACGCCGGCAGGCATCTTGATGGTGATGTCGGCCTTCACGAGCATCTGGTAGATCCACACCCCGACAAGCGAGGACACGATGATAGCGAAGAGGCCCGTGGCGCCGAACGCCGTGGTGGCGATGGAACCATCGTCGTTCAGGCCGTTGAGCGTGAACATAAAGAAGATGGCAAGGCCCAGAAGCGAGGAGGTCTTGACGTCAAGTCCCTGCCTCTCGGCATAAGACGCCGGAATGGTGATTGCGGCATAGATACCGAGGAAGCCCATGGTAAGTGAATTGATGACCTGGATCTGGCTTACAAACGGAGCCAAGAACGGCAGGATCATCACGCCGCCGATGGAGTCGGTGCCCAGAAGCGAGATAACGAGCGAGATGGAGCCGATCAGGATGAGCGGCATAACCGCGATGAGGCCGTCCTGAACCGCAGCGATTGCGGGCAGGTTGGCGAACCGGTTGAGCGGATCCGCGAGCGCCATGACTTTATCCATGGTGGCGTCGAGCGGCGACCGTTTGGTCTCTTCAGACATAAGTGTCCCCTTCCCTCTGATAGAGAGCCTAATAAACTAAGTTGTCGTCTTGAAATGTCTTGGAATAAGAGCGCCGCGTCTGCAGCCTAGGCACCCTTGGATGAAAGCAATGCATGCGAAACGACCTTAGGCGTTAGCACCCATCTTCTTGTAGACGCTGACGAATTCCTCGGCGAGGATACCGAAACCCTCGGCGCTCATGAGCTGATCCTCGGCATGCGTGAGCAGGATGTCCATACCTGCCGCTTCTCCCGCAGCCGCCTTTTGCACGAGCGATGTGTGCACGTCGTGGCCCTTTAGAAACTCGGCCTGGCCTGCAGCGATCTGCTCAGCGGCCTCTTCGAACCTACCGTCGCGCGCCGCATGGATAGCCTCGATGTAATAGCTACGGGCCGCCCCGACGGAAGCGATGATCTGAAATGCAAGCATCTGCTGCTCTTGCGTCTGGTCGTCCATCGTTAGTCCCCCAACGCCTGTTTGACCTGAGCGATGACCTTTTTGCCGTCCATAGTTCCATAGGCCTGCATGTCGATGCCCTCAACGGGGCAGCTGAACTGGCCCTTGAGCTGAGCGAGCTTAAAGCGGATCTGCGGGCCGATGAGCACGATATCGGCATCGGCGTGCTTGGCGGCGTCGGCTACGGGATAGGCATCGATATCGGCCTCATAGCCCTGGGCGACAGCGGCCTCGCGCATCTTGGTGACAAGCAGACTGGTGGACATACCGGCCGAACAGAACAGAACGATCTTCCTCATGGTGAACCCTTTCGTAGAGGATGCTGAATCTTGCTGAATCGATTAACCAATGCATGCGGAGCGCCCTCGTAAACGTCTGTACGCCAAGTACCCCTTCCCTGAAACATGCGCACGCGGGATATGACATGCATATCCAAGCGACATGCCGAGTGATCCAAAGCCGCTGCTTAATCGATTCAGCTTTAAGACGATTTGTAGGTTAATCGATTACGCAAAACCTAGACGGTCCGAATTTAAATAGTCTGGGTAAACGGTTACTTTTTCGCGGTAAATGGTTAATCGATACAGCGATGCGCTAAAGTCATTAAGAACAACCCCGTGCCGTCGCCCTCACACGACGTGCTCGTCATACAGCCTAAAGGACCCTTATGCCCGCCTCTATCTACGACATCGCTCAGGCCGCCGGCGTCAGCGCCGCCACCGTCTCCAACGTGCTCAACAACCGCGGGCGCTTTTCCGAAAAGACCCGCGTATTAGTAGAGCGCGTTGCAGGCGAGCTGGGCTACATGCCCAACCTAGCAGCGCGCGGCCTTCGTGAGCGACGCACCAACACCATCGGCATCGTCACGCCCGACGTAAGCAACGATTACTTTTCGGGTATCGTGCTCGACATCGAACGATCCATGCACGAGCGCGGCTACACCTCGTTTATCTGCAACACCTGGTACCGCGACGCCGAAAACGCCGATTACCTCGCCGAGCTCAAGCAGCGCGGTGTGGATGGCATCTTCTTCGTCGGTGGCGAGCGCTTGGGCGATCTCACGGTTCTGGGAGATACGCCCTGCGCGTTTATCGACTTCGCCTATCCCGAACGTCCCAAGCGCTTCACCATCGCCCGCAACGACCTCCCACAGATTTTGCACGATCAGACCGAGCTCCTCATAAGCCGCGGATGCACATCGCCTGCGCTCTTGATGTTCATGCGCTGCGACGACCTCTGCGAGGAGAACGTTGCACTCCCCGCCTTCAAGCGTTGCCTTGATGAGCACCATATCGCCTACAGCGATTGCATGGTGCTCGAGATGAGCCACGAAAAGACCAGCCAGTATTCCGCACGCGATCGCATAGCACGCGCGATCGATGAAGGCCTTGTCGCCGACGGCATCGCTTGCGTCGGCGACCGCATCGCACTCGGATGCTGCGAAGAGTTGCAGGCGCACGGTATAGAGCCCGGCAAGGACGTGAAGGTGATCGGACTCGACAACTCGCTCTACTCACGATTGGGGGCACTTGGCATCTCTACCGTCGAACGCAACACCGGCGCCATGACACGCTTCGCCATCAACACCATGTTGCAGATGCTCGACGGCAACGACCCATCAGAGCGCGAGGCCATCATCCCTCACCGCATCATCGAGCGCACGAGCACGCTGGGATACGAAAAGAGGTAAGGAGAGGGCGAAAAGACTTGGACCGGCAGCATCACTTCGCGTCGGCCCAAGTGACGCCGGTGCTTGCCTCGGCGATAAGGGGCACACGGAGCTCAACCACATGCTCCATGACGTCGCGCACCATGGCCGTCAGGCGCTCCACCTCATCCATCGGACACTCGAAATCGAGTTCGTCGTGGACCTGCAGCACCATATGGGCCGCAAAGCCCTCATCATGCAGACGATGCGCCACCTGCGCCATCGCTATCTTGATGATGTCGGCCGCGGTTCCCTGCATGGGGTGGTTCATGGCCGTGCGCTCACCGAAACCGCGCAGCTGCGGGTTACGGCTCGCCAGCTCGGGAATATGGCGCCGGCGCCCGAACATGGTCTCGGCATAGCCCGTGTGCTTGGCCTCGGCAACAACGTTATCGAGAAACGTGCGCACGCCGGGATAAGCCTCGAAATAGCGGTCGATCATCTCACGCGCCTCGGCCATGGGGATATGCAGGGTTTGCGACAAGCCGTAGGCTTGCTGCCCGTACACGATGCCGAAGTTGACGGCCTTGGCACGGCTGCGCAGCTGCGGGGTGACCTCGGACACGGGTACGTTGAACACGCGCGCCGCCGTCTCGGCATGGAAGTCCTCGCCCTCGTTAAACGCGCGCACCAGATGCTCATCGCCCGATAGGTGCGCCAGCAGCCTCAGCTCGATCTGGCTGTAGTCAACCGCCAGGAACACCGCGCCCTCACCTGCCGAGAACGCAGTTTTAACCGTACGCCCCAGCTCAGAACGCGTGGGGATGTTCTGCAGATTGGGGTCGGAGCTCGAAAGGCGCCCTGTTGCCGTGATGGTCTGGTTGTAAGTGGTGTGCACACGTCCGTCGCCCCGGCGCAGGCCGCCGAGCGTATCCAGATACGTGGACTTGATCTTGGTCTTCTCGCGGTAATCCAAGATGAGGCGCACGATCTCGTGGTCTTGCGACAGCTCGCTCAGAACCTTGGCATTGGTGGAATAGTATCCGCGCTTGGTTTTCTTCAGACCACGCGTAGGCAGACCCAGCACGTCGAACAGCACATGGCTGAGCTGCATGGGACTGGCGATATTGAAGGTGTCGTCACCCGCCAGCTCACGGATCTTAGTCTCCACCTCGGCGATCTGCGTAGCCAAGCCACTCGAAAGCTCGGATAGGCGGCAAGGGTCGACGAGCATACCCGCGCGCTCCATCTTGGCGAGCACCGGCACGAGCGGCATCTCAATGCCATCGAACACGTTGGCGGCGTTGTCGCGCTCCATGGCGGTACGCAGCGGAGCGACGGCGGCACGCGCGAGCGCAGCAGAGCGGGCCGCCGCGACACAGGCGTCCTCACCCGCCCCATCCTCGCCTCGCGTGGGCGGAAGCGACTGACCCAGATAGGTATCAGCGAGGTAGGCATCATCGAAATCCGCCCGATCGGACTCGAGCAGATACGCCGCCACCACGGTATCGAAGATGCGCGTCGAATCCACATCGATGGGATCCCCGTACTGAGGCTCAGACGAATCCACCGGAGCCAACTCGTGCACCAGAGCCTTGATGTCGCGGCTCGCGATACGCGCATGAGCAAACAGGTAGCCGAGCAGTCCCGTTATGAACCCATGTGAGCAGTCGAAATCCACCTCGTCGGATGCGGGCGCCGGCGCGCCATCGGACTCCTCAAAGGCCAGCAACCGATCGGTCAGCGCGACCCACAAAGTGTGCGAGAAGCCGAAGAGCGCACCTTCCTCGCGATCGTCATCGACAGCCACACCCAGCCATTCACCGGCGTCGACGGCCCGTTCAAGGTCGCGCAACGCCTGGGCAAGGGCCTCCTGATCCTCAACGCCGGATACTTGCACGCGCACGATCTCGGGCAGTTCGAACACATTCGAGGTTTTCGGCGCTCCATCGACACCATCACCCAAAAGCGCGCAGAAACGCGCCTGTATGGCGTTGATCCCCAAAGGTGCCAGAGCGGCAGCAACATCATCCGCGCTATATGCGGGGAAAACCGTCGCCTCCGCGTCAAACGATATCGGAGCGTCCTTGCGGATGGTCGCCACCTTACGGCTCAGCAGCGCGTCGTCGATATGGGCACGCAGGTTCTCGCCCATCTTGCCCTTGACCTCATCGGCATGGGCCACGACTTCATCGAGTGAACCGTATTGCGTGATGAGCGCGCTGGCCTTTTTGGGGCCGATCCCCGGAACACCGGGGATGTTGTCGGAGCTGTCGCCCTTGAGGCCGTAAAAATCGGGCACGAGCGCAGGTGTGATGCCGTGATACAGATCATCGACGCTCTCGGGCGTCATGATGGCGACATCCGAGAGTCCCTTACGCGTGGACACCACGTTAACGTGTTCGGTCACCAGCTGATACATATCGCGGTCGCCCGTGACCAAGAGCATGTCGCAGCCTGCCTCCTCGCCCAGACGAGCGCATGTTCCCAGGATGTCGTCACCTTCCCAGCCCTCGGACTCCAAAATAGGAATATGCAGCTGCGTGAGCAGCTCCTTGATCATGGGAAATTGTGCATGCAGGTCGGGATCCATGGGCGGACGCTGTGCCTTGTACTGCGGCAGCATCTCCATGCGCACGCGCGGGCGCCCCTTATCGAACGCCACCGCTATGCCGTCAGGATCGAACGTATCCACCATCTTGAGGAACATGTTAAGAAACCCGAAGATGGCGTTGGTGGGACGGCCGTCGGGCGCGCTCATGGTAGGCGGCACGGCGTGGAACGCACGATGCATCAGCGAATTGCCATCGACGACGGCGATGGTCTTGCGAACGGCGGTATCGGGCATGGTCAGGCCTCTCTTGTAAGCGTAGGTTCGCGCAACAGTTTAGCGCACCGAACGCACCGAACACCGTACCGCACCATGCCATGCACACGATGTGCCGCACCTCCGTGCTACGATGGCAGACGCTCATATCAACCGAGACATCCGCCATCGGTCGGACCGCCGTCATGGACTGCGGCGTTACGCCCGACGGCATCGCCTCCATCGTGCAAACGGAAAGGAATCGCATGGAACGCCCCTGCGCTTGGAAGAAATACACGCCTCAACAGCTCGACGAGCTCAACGCCCTCTGCGAAGGCTACAAAACGTTCATCAGCGAGAATAAGACCGAGCGTCTTTGCGCCCTCGCCGGTGCCGCCATGGCACGCGAGGCCGGTTACATGGAGCTTAGGCAGGCGATCGCGTCAGGCCGTACGCTCAAGCCCGGCGACAAGATCTACGCGCTCAACCGCGGCAAGACCCTCATGCTCATGCAGATCGGTACCGAGCCGATGGAACACGGGTTCAATATCCTCGGCGCACACGTGGACAGCCCGCGCCTCGACCTCAAGCAGAATCCCGTATTCGAAGCGGGCGATATGGCTTACCTCGACACGCACTACTACGGAGGCGTCAAGGCCTACCACTGGGTGGCAACGCCTCTCGCGCTCGTGGGCGTGGTGGCCAAAAAGGACGGCAGCGTCATCCAGGTCAACGTGGGCGACAAGCCGGGCGATCCGGTCTTCACGATCTCCGACCTGTTGATCCATCTTGCAGGCGAGCAAATGGGCAAGCCCGCCAAAGACGCCGTTGACGCCGAGGCGCTCGACGTGATCGTCGGCGGACGCCCCGTCACGATCGAGCCAGGCGAGGATGGCACAAAGCCCGAGGACCCCAAGGAGCCCGTCAAGCAGATGCTCCTCGACATCCTCTCGGAGCAGTACGACATCAACGAGGAGGACTTCCTCTCCGCCGAGATCGAGGTAGTGCCCGCGGGTCCCGCGCGCGACATGGGCTTCGATCGCTCCATGATCCTGGGCTACGGTCAGGACGACCGCGTCTGCGCCTACCCGAGCTTGCTGGCGCAGCTCGAGGTGGATACGCCCGCACGTACGAGCATTTGCCTGCTCGTCGACAAAGAGGAGATCGGCTCGGTGGGCGCCACCGGTATGACCAGCCGTTTCTTTGAGAACACCGTGGCCGAGGTCATGGAACTCGCTGGCGAGACCGGCCCTCTGGCACTTCGCCGCGCGCTTGCCCGCTCGCGTATGCTCTCGTCCGACGTCTCCGCCGGGTTCGATCCCGCCTACGCCAACAAGTTCGAAACGAAAAACGCCGCATATATGGGTCGCGGCCTGTGCTTCAACAAATATACGGGAAGTCGCGGCAAAGGCGGCTCCAACGATGCCGACGCCGAGTATATGGCGCTCGTGCGCGACATCATGGATGAGGCCGGCGTCGATTTCCAGACCTGCGAGCTGGGTCGCGTGAACGCCGGTGGCGGCGGCACCATCGCCTATATCATGGCCGAGTTCGGCATGAACGTCATCGATTCAGGCGTGGCGGTGCTTTCCATGCACGCCCTTTGGGAAGTTGCCAATAAGGCCGACATCTACGAGGCTTATCGCGGCTACAAGGCATTCCTCCAGCGCGCGTAACGTACAAGCCCTTGTGTGCCGGGTGGCATGTCGCAACTTGCAAAACGACACATGCCACCCGGCACATCGCCGCGCCGATGAGGGGTCTGTAAACCTTTGATTGGTGCGGAAATGTCTCGCGCTCTTTTCGCAGGATATTGCGTATGATGTGTTGCGGCAGCATCCCCGCATTGCGACAAGCGAGGCATTCATGGACAAGACGCACCTCCCCGCTGTACTTACCATCGCCGCATCCGACTCAAGTGGTGGCGGCGGTATTCAAGCCGACATCAAGACCATCACGGCTCAGCGCTTGTACGCGGAATCCGCCATCACCGCCGTCATGGCGCAGAACACCCGCGGAATACGCGCCATAGAACCGCTCTCCCCGCAGATCATCGCCGCGCAGATCGATGCTTGTTTTGAGGACATCCGTCCCGCAGCCGTGCGCGTCGGCATGATGAAAACGCCCGAGATCGCAGAGACCGTGGCAGAACGCCTGGAATATTGGGGCGCCGAGAACGTCGTCGTCGACCCCGTCATGCTTTTAACCTCAGGCGAATGCGTGGTGGAGCCCGACGCCGCTCGTGCACTCACCGAAAAGCTCTTCCCGCTTGCCAGCGTTATCACACCGAATATCGCCGAGGCTCAAATACTGCTCGATTACGAGATCGATTCCGAACGCACGCAGCAAAACGCCGCGATGCTGCTGGTAAAACGTTTCGGCTGCGCCGCGGTCGTCAAAGGCGGACATCTGACCGAAGCAGCCGACGATGTACTCGCCGAGCCCGCGCCGAAAGATGAAGAGGGCAATTATCTGTCTGATCCACTTACCACATGGTTTAGGCACAAGCGCATCGACACCGCTAACACCCACGGCGCAGGATGCACCCTCTCGTCGGCTATCGCCTGCGCGCTCGCGGACGGCATGGAGCTCGCCGATGCGGTGAATGTGGGAAAGGCGTATCTGACCGGTGCACTTGCAGCCGGCCTCGATCTGGGAGAGGGCGCGGGTCCTGTCAACCACATGTGGGCCTATTAGCCCCGCAGCTCCGCGCGAGCCAAGTCGGCAGAACGCATGTCACCGAACGGCATCGTAAAACAATCCGGAGCAACAGAGCAAAGGGCGCCATACGTAGGCGCCTCGATGAAAACGGCCGCTTGTCGAAACAGAAAACGGCTGGAATCCCATGCCCTGGCCAAGCTTCAATTGCTGGTGGAAACATGGCAATCCCAACCGCTGCAACCAGTCTACAGAATGCCGACCGCAACGAAGAGCAGAAACAAGAGCAAGATGAATAAAACAACCAACTCCCTTGGTTTTGCGCACCAGTCCGCCCCGCAACGCTCATCGTCCAACATCTCGATTTCAAAAAATCCGGTTAAGGGTAGGTGAAATCGAAAGGCCTGAGTAGAGCCCATTTTCATGAAAAAGTTCCCAGGTCAGAAAATGGCACTTTATCGATATACATTAGGGTTTCTCTTTTACCTACCCTTAACCGGATTTTTTGATTAGAGGCCCTAAAGAACGGGCAGCCACCTCGACAAACATCAGTAGACGGAGCACGTCCTGACGCGCCCTTACAATGAGGCTGTCTTGATTACGCTGTCACGCGTTAAAATAACGCGAGTTGATAAGGAGCGCTCCCATGACGGAATTCATAGCCTTCATAGGCTTCATTATGTTTATGCTGTTCATCCTGTTTCTATGGATCGCTCCGTACATGATCATCGCCGAGATCTTGATTATCGCCTGGATTGTATGGCTGTGGCATCTCAAGAATCGCAAACCATAAGGATGCAAAGCGCCGCTGGGAACCACCCTAAAAGCAGTTTCACCAGATGAATCTTCCACCCTTATCGCAATCCCCGCTTCATCAGAAAGGCCCCTTATGTCCGAAACTTTTGACTCAAGCCGCGTGGTTCTCGTTGACCATCCGCTCGTTCAGCACAAACTTTCTATCCTGCGCGATGCGTCCACCGGCACCAAGCAATTCCGCGAGCTCGTGCGCGAGCTCGCCCTCTTTGAAGGCTACGAGGCGACGCGCGATTTGCCGCTGGAAGACTGCGAGGTAACCACCCCTATTACCACCAGCACTTTCAAACGCCTCGAGGGTCGCAAGCTCGCGATCATCCCCATCTTGCGCGCCGGACTCGGTATGGTCGACGGTTTGCTTGACCTTGTCCCCTCCGCGCGCGTGGGCCATATCGGCATGGAGCGCGATGAGGTTACGCACGAACCGCACGAGTACTACTGCAAGATGCCGCGCGACATCGACCAGCGCGCATGCCTAATCGTCGATCCGATGCTCGCCACAGGCGGGTCGGCCATCATGGCAATCGACGCATTGCGCGCCCGCGGCGTACGCGATCTCAAAATGCTGTGCCTCGTCGCCGCCCCTGAGGGTCTTGCCGCCGTGCTTGAGCATGATCCCGATATCCGTATTTACACCTGTGCCATCGATGAATGCCTTAACGAAAACGCTTACATCGTTCCCGGTCTGGGCGATGCGGGCGATCGCATCTTCGGCACGCTGTAACAAAATGCAGCCAAGACCGTAAACGCGCCTTGGCCCGACAGGCCGCCTAACGAATATAGGCCCCTTCTGAATTTCGAACCTCTCCCATTTCTCAAATCCAAGAAATGGGAGATGGACCGGTTTCAGAAGGGGCCTATATAGCACCGAGCGATGCGGCTCGCAGACCATGCGTTCGCCTACCGAAACACGGGTGCCTACCGATCAAACTACCATCAGAAGGCACCCGTAAATCGCGTGCACGACGCACTACAGATATTTACGCCAATCGTCGTCATCATCGTCTTCCTCAGCCGCAGCCGCTGCCTCCTCGGCAGCACGGGCCTTAGCGGCGCGGGCTGCAGCATCGGCGTAAGATTCGGTATTGGCCTCGGGAAAGGCGCCTAACACGTGTTGGAACTTAGGAAGGTTCTCATCCCACTTGCTCGAAGGCACCGCGAAAATAACCTGCTTCACGCCCCATGCTCCGCTCGCAAGCTCTTCTCGGAAGATCTCCGCAACCTGCTCGGCATCCCCACCGAAAGCACCACAGCCGAAGGCACCGGCAACAAGCTTCTCGCGACCGAGCTCATCGCAGATGGCCAGTACAAAGCGAATGCGGTCACGCAGCGAACCGGAAAGCTGGGCATCGGTAACGTTGTACTCCTCGCGCGCGCGACGAGCGTTGGGCGCGGCAACAACGATCACGTCAGCATAGGCATGCACCTTGCTACGCTCAAAGCGTACGGCGGGCACCACTAAACCGCGATTGCGGTAGAGCTCGCAATTGATGTTGCGACGACGATTCTCCTGATACCAGTCGCGCTTTTCCTTGAGCACGTTATAAAGGAACGAATCGGCGCAGATAGCCTCCTCCTGAGCAAAGGCGCCACGGATATAGCCACCTCCCGGATTGACGAACGAGGCGAAATCCAGAAGTGCCAGATCGCAGAACTGCGCGTAGCCGCGGCCGTTATCGAGCACCGCCTGCGTAGCGGTCGCATCGACCACCGTAACCTCAGGAAGATCAAGTTTAAGCTCGGATGCCTCCTCAGGCTCGTCATTGGCCTCAGCACCATCGGAGTCACCTTCGGCGCCGGAAGTCTCGGTGGAAGCGCCATCAGCAGCGGCAACATCAACGGCCCCATCGGCCGTCTCGACATCTGCAACCTCGACAGGCGCGACAACGGCTTCATCAACCTCAAGGGACGCCTTGGACTTCACCGAGGCGGAAACCGTGGCCTTTGCAAGCTTGGGCATGCCGTCAAACAGCTTCACTCCGGCAAGCGAACGCTCGATCTCCTTGCCGAAACGCTCCTGCATGGAAGCCGTATGCTTTTCAGCCTCGGCTGCACGCGCATCGCGACGGCTGTTTCCGCGCTGGCCATCGTTGCGCCTTCCGCGTCGATCATCACGTCGAGAACGGCTCTTGAAGTCTGGCATAATCGGTCCTTCCCTTTTCCTATGCCGTTGATTTAACCTACGGTAGCACACCCGCATACGCGCGGAAGCGGCGTCACGCACCCCGCGTGAGCATGCCAAACAAACACGTCTTAGTCACGGCGTCCCACGATATCGAGGGTGCGCAGAAAGACGTTGATGATGTCCATAAACAAGCTGGTCGCCACCATGACGGCATTGGGCAACGTGGGCTCCACCTGAGTTGCGGTATACGTGTCATAGCCGATAAAGCCAGCGAATACAACAACCACGATGTAATCGGTGATGGTCTGGCTCACGCCCATGACCGCAAGAACGATCTCAACGAGCAGAAGCGCCATGAGCACGCCGCAGCAAACACCGCCGATACGCTTAAACACCTGTGGAAACGTCACACCCAAAGCGCCGAACACAAACGTAATGGCAGCTGTCGCCGCAAAAGCGGTGTTGATAGTGGGCAAATCATAGCGCACAAGCGCCACAGAAGACAGCAGACCGAACGTGCTCGCGAACAGCGCGTATCCCACCAGCGAGATGACGGCGGACTGTCGACTTGCACCTGCGGACATGATGAAGATACCCGCAACAGTCCCGACGAGCGTCAGCGCCATGAACCCAAACGAGCCGCCAACGCTGCTCATGGCCTTGGCGAAGTCCATGGTGCCGGTATAGTACGTTCCCAGTCCCATGACACAAAAGCCCAAAAAGATAAGACCCGATACCGCAAGGTTGAATATGCGCGGCGAGAGCCTCTTGGCCGCCGTGCCCTCGAAACCCGCGGAGGTCTGTGAAATACGATCGAGTTCGTTCACCTGAAGTCCTTTCGAAACGAAGTTTCAGCCCATTCTACCCCGTCACGCAAGAGGCTTATCTACGAAAAAGGCCGCCACCGCATATGCGATGGCGGCCTAAAGCGCCGCTATGAAAGCAAGCTTTGAGTCCTACTCCTCGGTGGCGAGCACGCGGCCCGTCATCTCGGCGGAAGGCTCGAGACCAGCCATGGTGAGCATGGTCGGGGCGATGTCGGACAGACGACCGTCCTCGATGCCCGTGAGCTTAGCCTTGTCGGACACGATGATGAACGGCACGCGGTTGGTGGTATGGGCGGTGAAGGGGTGCTTCTCGCCCTCGGCGTCGACATCAAACATGTGATCGGCGTTACCGTGATCGGCCGTGATGAGCGCAAAGCCGCCCTTGGCCTGAATAGCGGGAACAACCTTGGAAAGCGCCTCGTCAGTAGCCTCAACGGCCTTGACAGCAGCCTCGAAGACACCGGTGTGACCAACCATGTCGCAGTTAGCGAAGTTGACGATGTAGAAGTCGGCACGGTCCTCGTTGATGGCCGCGACGAGCTTCTCGGTGACCTCGGGAGCGCTCATCTCGGGCTTCAGGTCGTAGGTAGCGACCTTAGGCGATGCGACGAGCACACGCTCCTCGCCCTCCTTGGGCTCCTCGATGCCGCCGTTCATGAAGAACGTCACGTGGGCGTACTTCTCGGTCTCGGCGGTGTGGAGCTGCTTCAGGCCGTTCTGAGCGATGACGTCGGCGAGCACGTTCTCGGGGAAGGTCTTGGGGAAGGCCACCTCGACATCGAACGTGGGATCGTACTCGGTCATGGTCACGAAGTGCGAGAGCTTGATCTGCTCGCGCTCGAAACCGTCGAACTCGGCGTCGGAGAACACGCGGGTCATCTGACGGGCGCGATCGGGACGGAAGTTGAAGAAGATCACCGCGTCGCCAGCATGCACGCCCTCATTGTGGCAAGCAAACGGCTCGACGAACTCGTCGCCGCGCGGATCCTTCTCGTAGTAGGCCTTGATGCCCTCGACCGGGCACGCATCGGCGTCGGAAGCGTTGACGATAACGTCGTAGGCGCGTTGGATGCGCTCCCAGCGGTTATCGCGGTCCATGGCCCAGTAACGACCGGAGACGGTGGCGACGCGAGCGTCGACACCGGTCTTCTCGCCGAGTTCCTTGAGGAAGTCGCAGAACTCGGACATGTAACCGGCACCGGACTGAGGATCGACATCGCGGCCGTCCATGAAGGCATGCACGCGCACGGTCTTGACGCCGCGCTCGGCAGCCATCTTGACGAGAGCCTCCACATGGTTCATGTGGGAGTGCACGCCGCCCGGGCTCATGAGACCCATGAGGTGCAGCGTCTTGCCTTCGGCCTTGACGTCGTCCATCGCGCGAACGAAGACCTCGTTCTCGGCGATGGAGCCATCCTTGATGGCGTTGTTGATGCGGGAGAGCTCCTGGAACACGATGCGACCGGCACCGATGTTGAGGTGGCCCACCTCGGAGTTGCCCATCTGACCGTCGGGCAGACCGACGTCCTCACCCGAAGCGCCGAGCGTGGTGTGCGGGTAGTTGGCATACAGGCTATCGAGGAAGGGCGTGTTGGCAGCCGCGACAGCGTTGTCGCTGCCCTCGGGAGCCAGGCCGCACCCATCCATGATGATAAGGATTGCAGGAAGATGACGTTCTGCCATAAGGGCTACTCCCCTGCCTTAACGACCATGGAAGAGAAGTCGGCAGCCTTGAGCGAAGCGCCGCCGACGAGAGCGCCGTCGACATCGGGCTTGGCAACGAGCTCGGCGATGTTGCCGGGCTTGGCGGAACCACCGTAAAGCACACGGATGCCATCGGCAAGCTCGGCGCCGAAGATCTCGGCGAGGGTCTTGCGCACAGCGCCGCAGACTTCCTGGGCGTCATCGGAGGTAGCGGTCTTGCCGGTACCGATGGCCCAAATGGGCTCATAGGCGACGACGAGCTGCGAAGGATCGGTGATCTCGAGACCCTCGAGACCGGCCTTCACCTGGTTGCAGACGTGCTCGACGTAAGTGCCTGCCTCGCGGACCTCTTCGGGCTCGCCACAGCAGAAGACGGGAACGAGGCCGGCGGCCACGAGTGCCTTGGCCTTCTTGTTCTGGTCCTCATCGGTCTCGTGGAAATAGTCACGACGCTCGGAGTGACCGATGATGCAGTAGGTGCAGCCAGCGGACTTGAGCATGTCGC
>CAVGWH010000028.1:0-14113 GCA_963633065.1 Oribacterium sp. | reverse complement strand
CCGAGCTGGTCAAGATCCGCATGACCAACCTCAACTCCGTGGGCAAGGCCGAGTAGGGTCGTACTTGCACAAAGGTTGCATGGCGGCTCCGTCTCTCGATGAGAGAGGCGGGGCCGTTTTCCGTTTGCGGGCGAGCTGGTTGGGTCATGCCTGCTACAGTGTTCTCTCGATATGAATTGAGGTGCATATGGGAGAGCGCAAGATCGATGCCGAGGCGGCTCACGTGAATGGAGAGGGGCCGGCCTTACGTGGGGGAGACGAGCGGCGCGCGGAGAGCGTGTTGCGCGGTGCCGGGGCTCGTTCGCCCATGTTCTGGAAGGTGATGCTGGCGCTGACCGCGCTGGTGTGGGGCTATTCGTTTTCGACGATGAAGAACGTCACCGAGACGCTCCCGACGTTCCTGCTGCTTGCATGCCGTTTTATCCCGGCGTCGATCGTGATGTTTTTGCTGTTCCGTCAGCGCATCGTGGAGCACCTTTCCAAGCGTTATCTCGTGGCCGGGCTTGGCATCGGCGTGATGCTTTGGGGAGGTTACGCTGCGCAGACGTTGGGCCTTACGGGTACAACGGCGGGCAAGAGCGCGTTTCTTACCGGTACCTATTGCGTGCTCGTACCCTTTGTGAGCTATGTGATCGCGCGCGAACCGCTCACGCGCTTCAACTTAGGTGCGGCGGCGCTTTGCTTAACGGGTATCGCCCAGGTGGCGCTCGACGACTTCAGCATCGAGGCGCACGACCTGCTCACGCTTTTGGGAGCGTTTTTCTATGCGCTTGAGTTGGCCTATACCTCAAAGGTGGGCAAGGGAGTCGACATCAACGTCGTGACGTTTTGGATGTTTTTGGCGACGGGCATATTGAGCGCGGTGTCTTCGTTTGTGTTTGAGACGTGTCCTCCTGCGAGTGCGTGGTCTCCCGAGATCATAGGCTCGCTCGTGTTTTTGTCGTTGGTCTGCACCTGCCTTGCGCTGCTACTGCAAAACGTCGGGCTGGCACATGTCCCGGCAGCTACGGGATCGTTGCTCCTTTCGCTTGAGTCTCCGTCGGGCGTGCTGTTTTCGGTGCTCACCATGGGGGAGGTCATCACGCCGCGCTTGCTTGCCGGCTTCTCGCTTATCTTCCTGGCGATCGTCGTATCCGAGACGCATTTGAGTTTTCTCACACGCCGGTAGTGCGTCCGTGCACATCGTTGGCGTCCCCGCATGCCGCGAGCGTTTGCTAAAAGTGCATAAAATCGCCCAGGTTTTGTAAACAAATTGTTGCAAGTCAGCATGTTCCGTCTGTTGCAGCGCTGTTTCCGTACAGTGGTAAGGCTGCACTTTATACAAGTAGAGTGCATGCTGCAAAAAGACCATCAAGGGGGACATGCATGGCAGATTCTTTGTTCAACATAGCGCCCACGCCTGCGCCTGAGCCTACCCAGAAGGCCGAGGAGGCTATCTCGGGCGACCTTCTTTCCGCGGCAACGTCCATCGCCGGCGATCTGGCAACATGGCGCCATGCGCTGCATCAGATCCCAGAGCTTTCAAACGATCTGCCGCAGACCAGCGCTTATATACAGGCTCGCCTTCGCGAGATGGGCATCCCGTTCCGTACCCTCGTGGGCGGCAACTGCGTGGTCGCGCTCATCGGCAAGGGCGCTCAGGCGGCCACCGATGGGATGGTGGATAACGAGGCGGCCGGCAGCGTCATCATGCTGCGCGGCGACATGGATGCGCTTCCCGTGGTGGAGGAGTCGGGCGAGCCTTTCGCCAGCACTAACGGGTGCATGCATGCTTGCGGTCACGATATGCACGCCACAGCGCTTTTGGGTGCAGCGCGCCTACTTAAAGACCGCGAAGAGCGGATCGCGCAGATGGGCGGTACGGTAAAGCTGCTTTTCCAGCCGGGTGAAGAGACGTTTATGGGTGCGCGTGCCGCGATCGAAGACGGCTTGCTCGAGAACCCTGCACCGGCGGCTGCCTACGCCATGCATGTCAACAGCCAGTCGCCCGTGGGCTTGGTGCTTTATGGCAACCCGGCGCTCTCGGGCGTGTACGGTTTTCGCATCGTGCTGCATGGACGTGGCGGTCACGGCTCCAGCCCCGAGATCTGCGTCGATCCCATCACGGCCGGTGTGCACGTGCATCTGGCGCTGCAGGAGCTGGTGAGCCGTGAGGTCTCCGCTATGAAGGAGATCGCGCTTACCATCGGTAAGTTCGAGGGCGGCGCGGCGGCCAATGTCATTCCCGACAGCTGTGTTCTCGAGGGCACCATGCGCGGATTCGATACCGCGCTCATGGAGCAGCTCAAAGTTCGCATCACCGAGGTCGTCGAGGGTGTTGCGGCAACCTATCGCTGCGAGGTCAGCATCGAGACGTTGTCGGATGTACCGCCGTTGGTGCTTGACGATGATATGACAAACGCCTGCATGGGGTATGTCAATGCGGCTCTGCCCAAGACCATGTTCCTGCCCCTGTTCCACGCCATGGCATCCGAGGATTTCGCCCTTATCTCGGCTAAGGTCCCCAGTGCGTACTTCACCATCGGTGCGGCGGCGCAGGATACCGAAGAGCATTTCGCGCAGCATCACCCCAAGGCTCGCTTTGACGATGCCGAGCTTCCGCTGGGTGCTGCGGCGTATGCGGCAGTCGCCTTGGGTTGGCTCGCCGATCACGCTGAAAGCTAGCGCACGCGACATCGCGAACTTCGCGTTCCGTGCGATTGCGTGCTAGATAGACCGGTGCGCGGGCGAACTCGGCCCGCCCCGTGATTACTTGCCATACATTTGAAGAAGGGAACTATATGTCCTCCTCCAAGCAGTACAAGTTTTTCCCCGGATGGCTGGTGGTGGCTTCGGGCTTTGTCATCATGGCCACGTGCTACACCATCTTCGTCAACTGCATGAGTCTGTTCCAGCCGCTCATCGTCTCCGAGCTGGGTGTCTCGCTTGCTCAGTACAACATCTCCAACGCCATTTCGACCGTTGTGTCGGTGCTGGGTTCGCTGGTGATCGGGCATATCGCCGATAAGGTGAGCGGTCGCGTTTTGGGTTCGCTTACGGTGATCATGACCTCGGCGGTGTTGGTGGGCATGAGCCTCGTCGGCTCCCTGTGGCAGGTATACCTGCTGTTCGCGGTTTCCGGCTGCTTCGCCGTCGCCTCCACGCGCCTGCTGATCAGCCTCGTCACCGCCAATTGGTTCACCGCTAAGCGCGGCCTTGCCATCTCCATTGCGCTTTCGGGTTCCGGATTCGGCGGCGCGGTGCTTTCGCCCATTGTGAGCAACCTCATCGTCAACTTCGGCTGGCGTCCCGCCTTCTTGGCGCTGGCGGCCATCTGCATGGTGTTCGCGCTTCCCATCACGGCATATTCGTTCCGCACGAGCCCGCGTGAGCTGGGCCTGAAGCCGCTGGGAGAGAACGAGGGCGACATCAAGGATGCCGCCAAGGGATCGTCGGCCGCCCACAACGAGGTATCCGTTGGCTGGTCGCGCATCAAGGCGCATCCTTCGTTTTGGCTGCTGGTGATCGCCTTCTTGCTGATGGGCCTGGTAAACGGTGCCATCCTGCCTAATCAGGTGACCAATATGACGAGCGTTACCGTCAACGGCACCAAGATCGTCACGGGCGGGCACGACCCCATTTGGGCGGGAACCGTGCTGTCTGCCTACATGGTCACGGTCGTTATCGCGAAGATCTCGCTCGGTGCCATCTACGATAAATTCGGTCTGCGCTTCGGCAACATCCTGGGTTCGGTGGCGTGCATCGTGGCATGCGCCGCGCTTTGTTTCCCTGCAACCGACCTCGGTCCCGTGGTGGCCGCCATCTCGTTCGGCATCGGCACCTGCATGGGTACCATCACGCCCACCATCGCGGCGTCTAAGCAGTTCGGCATGGCCGATCTGGGCAAGGTCACCGGCACCATCACCTCGCTCGAGATGGTTGGTGGCACCATCGGCTCCATTCTGTCGGGCGTGCTGTTCGATGCCTCGGGCTCGTTTGCGAGCACGTGGATCGTATGCCTGGTGTGCTCCGTGATCATGGTCGTCTTCCTGCTCGCGTCCGAGCCCTCGGCCGCTCGTCTGCGCGCGAGCGTCACGGCTGAAAAGTAACCGCGCCGCGTTTGCGGGGTGATTCACGAGATCGCTCACGTCATATATGAGGGTCATGGGCACCCGCGCACCGGCGATGCGTCTGCGTGCGGGTGCCTTATAATGCTGACGTTTATGTTTACGAATCCATAGCTTAAGCGCGATGTGCGCTAGGGGAGGACGCCACATGCAGGCACAAAAAGCCGAGGGATGCAAAGACCTAATTGGAAGCGAGATGCGTGCCTGGCAGCATATGCAGCAGGTGGCTGCCGATGTGTTCGGCCCCTACGGGTTCGAGCCCGTCGAGACGCCTGCTATCGAGCAGGTCGACGTGTTCGTGCACGGTATCGGCCAGTCCACCGACGTGGTGCGCAAGGAGATGTTCCGCGTGTTCAGCGGTGCCAATCTCGAGCGCGTGCTTTCCGAGGGAACCGACACGCATCTCAAGCCCAAGCAGCGTTTGGCGCTTCGTCCCGAGGGTACGGCCGGCGTGGTGCGCGCCGTGGTCGAGAACAATCTGGTGCCGCAGGGCTCTGCGCCGTTCAAGGGCTACTATGCCGAGGCCATGTTCCGCGGCGAGCGTCCCCAGAAGGGCCGCCTGCGCCAGTTCCACCAGGTGGGCATCGAGTGGCTGGGCGCTCCCGATCCCGCTGCCGATGCCGAGTGCATCATCATGTTGATGGAGTTCTACAAGCGCCTGGGCTTCGACCTTTCCAAGCTTCGTCTGCTCATCAACTCCATGGGCGATCCTGCATGCCGCCCCGCCTACCGCAACCAGGTGCGTCAGTTCATCCTGGACCATGCGGACGAGATGTGCGACGAGTGCCGCGAGCGTGCCGAGCTTAACCCCTTGCGCGCGTTCGACTGCAAAAACGAGCACTGCCGCGAGATCATGGCCGAGGCACCGCTCATGGGCGACAACCTCTGCGACGATTGCCGTGCGCACTACGAGCAGGTTAAACGCTACCTGGATGTCGCGGGCATCGCGTACGTTGAGGACCCGACCTTGGTGCGCGGTCTCGATTACTACACGCGTACGGTGTTCGAGGTGGAGGCTCCGGGCGCAGGCGTCGGCTCCATCGGCGGCGGCGGTCGTTACGACGGCTTGGTTGAGCTTGAGGGCGGAAAGCCTACGCCGGGCGTTGGGTTTGCCGTAGGGTTTGAACGCGCGCTGTTGGCCCTCGAGGCGTTTGGCGGCAGCATGGACGTGCCGGTCGAGTCGCGTGTTTTCGTGGCGAATGCGGGCAAGGAGCTGCGCGATCAGGTATTCAAGATCTGCCATGAGCTTCGCCAGGCGGGGATTCGTACCGAGGCCGACTATCAGGACCGTTCGCTCAAGGGCCAGTTCAAGCAGGCGGACAAACTCGGCTGCAGCATCATGGTCGTCGTGGGTGGCGACGAGCTCGCTCAGGGCAAGGTCAAGCTGCGCAACATGCAGACGCATGACGAGACGCTGGTTCCGCTCGAGGGTGTCGTCGAGGCGGTGCGAGCGCAGCTGTAGGCTTGAGCGCGCAGTCGAAGCGCGCGTACAACTCAAAAGAATGTTACAAGGGTGTTTCGTCTTTATGGCGGGGCACCCTTGCTCTATAACCGTTTGCCGAGCAATAGGCCCCTTTTATACAAAAGAGCTTGATTTCCAAGAAATACTTTTCCTGAGTAAAGTGCAAAAACCGAATCCAACGAAAATCGACCCGTTATAATGGCTTTTGCATACGTTTGCACGTATAACGCATACAGAATGGGAGGAAGCGTGGCTGAGAACAAGAGCAACCAGGCCGTATCGGAGTCTGCGGCGCATCGCGTGGCCGCAGCCGTCGTCAGTCGCTTCGTCAACCGCATCGGTTCCAACGCCGAGCAAAAAGAGCAGCTTGCCGAGATCGATATTCCCGACTCCCTGCGCGATAATCTGGCGCTGTTTTTGCGTCTGGAGCGCAAGGTGCTTGCCGAGTACGATCCCGAGATCGCCGATCTGTTCGATCAGATCCTGGCGGCCGAGATCCGTGCTAACGCGGGCAACCCGGGTACGCTTGCCGCCGAGGAAGAGGTCGACGATCAGGGCATCCCCACCAGCGATGAGGAGTCCGCCGTCGAGTTCCGCCGCGTGGTGAGCATCATCGACAGCCTGCCTTTGGACAAGCAGCAGATGATCGTGCGCGCCTTCACGAGCTTCTTCCATCTGGCTAACCTCACCGAGGAAAATTATCGCGTCGAGATCCTTCGCGAGCGCGAGGCCGGTGCCTCCACCGAGACCGAAGTGGACCCCGCCAACGAGCTTACCGTTGCCTATAAGCAGCTGATCGACGAGATGGGCGTGGACGGTGCCAACGAGCTTCTGTCCAAGCTCGAGTTCCATCCCGTCTTCACAGCGCATCCCACCGAGGCGCGCCGCAAGGCCGTCGAGGGCAAGATCCGCCGTATTTCCAACCTGCTGGAGGAGCGCCCGCGCCTGGGCGGTTCCGACCTCGTCGAAAACGAGCGTCATATGCTGCAGGAGATCGACGCTCTGGTGCGTACGAGCCCCGTTGCTTTCAAGAAGCCCACGCCGGTCGAGGAAGCCGATACGATCATCGACATCTTCGACAACACGCTGTTCGATGTGATCCCGGTGATCTACCGTCGCTTTGACGACTGGGTGCTGGGCGATAAGGCCGGTACGGTGCCGCCCGTGTGCCCCGCGTTTTTCCATCCCGGCAGCTGGATCGGATCGGATCGCGACGGCAACCCCAACGTCACCGCCAAGGTGAGCCGTCAGGTCGCCGCTAAATACTCCACACATATGGTGTCCAAGCTCGAGGACAAATGCCGTCGTGTGGGTCGCAACCTCACGCTCGAGATCACCTATTCCAAGCCGTCTGCCGAGTTGCTCAACCTCTGGAATCATCAGGTTGAGATGAGCGAGGCCTACACCGAGCGTGCCGAGCTGATCTCCCAGCACGAGCCGCATCGCGCGGTGATGCTCGTCATGGCCGATCGCCTGAACGCCACGATCCGCCGTAACTCCGACACCATGTACCACTCCGCCGAGGAGTTCCTCGAGGACCTGCGCGTGGTGCAGCGCTCGCTTGCCGAGTGCGGTGCCGTGCGTGCCGCCTATGGCCCGGTGCAGACGCTTATCTGGCAGGTTGAGTCGTTCGGCTTCCATATGGTCGAGATGGAATTCCGTCAGCATTCCGTGGTTCATGCCCGTGCTCTCAAGGATATCCACGAGAACGGCATCCACGGCGATCTGCAGCCCATGACCCGCGAGGTCATCGATACCTTCCGCGCCATCGGTTCTATCCAGAAGCGCTATGGCAAGAAGATGGCCCATCGCTACATCATCTCGTTCACCAAGAGCGCGCAGCATGTTGCCGATGTATTTGAGCTGGCGCACCTGTCCTTCGCGCATCCCGAGGATGTGCCCGAGCTCGATGTGATCCCGCTCTTCGAGCAGCTTGAGGACCTCGAGAACGCCACGGACGTGCTCGATGGCATGCTGTCGCTTCCTGTGGTGCAGAAGCGCCTGGCGCAGACCAACCGCCGCATGGAGGTCATGCTGGGCTACTCCGACTCCTCCAAGGACGCCGGTCCTACCACGGCTATGCTCGCACTGCATTCCGCACAGGCGCGTATCGCCGCGTGGGCTGAGAAGAACGACATCGACCTGGTGCTCATGCACGGACGCGGCGGTGCTGTCGGACGCGGCGGCGGCCCCGCTAACAAGGCCGTTCTGGCACAGCCCAAGGGCTCGGTTAACTGCTTCTTCAAGCTCACCGAGCAGGGTGAGGTCATCTTCGCGCGCTACGGTAACCAGACGCTCGCCCAGCGCCACGTTGAATCCGTGGCCGCGGCAACGCTTCTTAACTCGGCGCCGAGCATCGAGAAGCTCAACACCGAGACCACCGAGAAGTTCTGGGATATGGCCGAGAAGCTCAACGAGTCGAGCCATAAGCGTTATCTGGATCTGTTGCATACCGACGACTTCACGCCGTGGTTCAGCTGGGTCACACCGCTTACCGAGGTCGGCCTTCTGCCGATCGGTTCGCGTCCGGCCAAGCGCGGCCTGGGTGCCAAGAGCCTCGATGACCTACGTACCATTCCCTGGATCTTCAGTTGGAGCCAGGCTCGCATCAATCTGGCTGCGTGGTACGGCCTTGGTACCGCCTGCGAGGAGCTGGGCGACCTTGACCTGCTTAAGCAGGCGTACAGGGCATGGCCGTTCTTCCGCACGTTCATCGACAACATCGAGATGTCGCTTGCCAAGACCGACCAGCGCATCGCCAAGATGTATCTGCACCTAGGCGATCGTGAGGATCTGTCCGAGAAGGTCTTCACCGAGATGCAGCTCACGCGTAAGTGGGTGCTCAATATCGTGGAAGACGAGTGGCCGCTGCAGCATCGCCGCGTGCTCGGCTGTGCGGTGCGCGTGCGCAATCCTTATGTGGACGCGCTTTCGGTGGCGCAGGTCCGCGCACTCCGTCGCGTGCGCATGGAGCAGGATGAGATGTCCGAGGAAGAGAAGGCCGAGTACATGAGCCTGATCCTCTCCACCGTGACCGGCGTTTCGGCAGGTCTCCAGAACACGGGGTAATCGAAACTCGGGGAGCTTGCTCCCATGGTGGCTCGCGGGCGCGGGATATAGCTATAAGAGCGGAAACGCTCCCGTTGCACGAAGACGTGCGGCGGGAGCGCTTTCTTTTGGCTGTCAGGGCTTTTAAGGGTGATGTCTTGGCTAGGCGTCGATGATATCCATCGCGAGCATCAGGTTGCGCTCGTCAATGTGGTGCGGAGCGGCATCTCGTGTTTTGGGTTTGGCGCAGAAGGCGATTCCTGTGCCCGCGGCTTGGATCATGGGGATGTCGTTGGCGCCGTCTCCCATGGCGACGGTTTTGCTCATGGGAAGGCCGAGTTCCGCGGCCCAGGCTCGTAACGCTTCGAGTTTGCGGTCTTTCGTGACAATCTCGGAGGCGAGCTTACCCGTCAGCACGCCGTCCGCAACCTCGAGCCGATTGGCGAGGCAATAATCGATCCCGGCGGCTTTGACGATGCGGTCGGCAACTTCATGGAAGCCACCGCTTACCACACCGACCTTCCAACTACGGTCGTGCGCAGCGCGTATAAGGTCGAGTGCGCCCGGGGTAAACGTCACGCGATCGAAAGTCCGATCGAACACGCTCACATCAAGGCCGGCCAGCAGGCCGACGCGCTCTTCGAGAGCTTGCTTGAAATCGAGTTCTCCGCGCATGGCGCGCTCGGTGATGTGCGCCACCTGTTCGCCTACACCGGCCTCTTCGCCTAAAAGGTCGATAACCTCCTCGTTGATAAGCGTGGAGTCGATATCCATGACGATAAGACGCATGGCGGAATCGATCGGGCAAGCTGATGTGGACATGGAGGGCCTTTCGATGCGGGTTTTGGTTCTACTGTAGCTAAACGATCGGCGAATCGAGGGTCGATGCGAGATTTAATCACGCGGTATGGACGTTCTCTCTATCATGTAGCACTTTAGTGCGATGGAGTCTTTAATTTTAACGTTCACGCCATCGGCCCTGCGCTACACTAATACGCCGTGTGCGACTGCGCGGTTTACGCAAGTTGTGCCATCTGTACGACGTCGCCCGTTCCGACACGGGGCGGCACAGATCAAAAGGAGGAACCGTGGCCGAGACCACACGTCCCATCGACACCCATTCCATGCATACGCGTACCTGCGGCGAGCTTCGTCACGATAACGTTGGCGAGGAAGTGACCCTCACCGGTTGGGTGAGCCGTCGCCGCGACCACGGCGGACTCATCTTCTGCGATCTGCGCGACCGCGAGGGTATCACGCAGCTCACTTTCGACCCCGAGCACTCCGGTGGCGAGGCGTTCAAGATCGCCGAGACCATGCGCCCCGAGTGGCCTATCAAGATCCACGGCGTCGTGCGTGCCCGATCCGAGGAGACGGTTAACGCCAAGCTCGCGACGGGTGAGATCGAAGTGCTCACCGATTCTGCTGAGGTGCTTAACACGTCTGTGACGCCGCCCTTCCAGATCGAGGACGGTATCGAGACGAGCGAGGACACGCGTCTGCGTTATCGCTATCTGGACCTGCGCCGTCCCGAGATGATGTCCAATCTCAAGCTTCGCTCCGATTTCACCTTCGCTATCCGCGAGGCCCTGCACAGCCGTGAGTTCATGGAAGTCGAGACCCCGGCGCTCTTTAAGTCCACGCCCGAGGGCGCGCGCGACTTCATCGTTCCGTCTCGTTTGCAGCCGGGCAACTTCTATGCCCTGCCGCAGTCGCCGCAGCTCCTCAAGCAGCTGCTTATGGTCGGTGGCGTTGAGCGCTACTACCAGGTTGCCAAGTGTTTCCGCGATGAGGACCTGCGTGCCGACCGCCAGCCCGAGTTCACCCAGGTCGATATCGAGATGTCGTTCGTCGATCAAAACGATGTCATGGATGCCCTCGAAGAGGTGCTTTCCGATGCCTTCGGTCGTATGGGTGTTGAGATGCCCACGCCGCTCCGTCGCATCGAGTACTGGGATGCCATGGATACCTACGGCTCCGACAAGCCCGATACACGCTTCGGTATGCATCTGGTGGACCTTACCGACGTGTTCGCCAACTCCAAGTTCAAGGTGTTCGCGAGCGCGGCCAACGAGGAGGGTTCCGTCGTCAAGGCCATCAACGCCAAGGGTGCCGGTACCTGGGCGCGCGCCAAGATCGATAAGCTTGCCGGCGTTGCCGCGACTTTCGGCGCCAAGGGTCTCGCATGGATCGCCTTCCGCGAGGATGGCTCCATTAACAGCCCGATCGTCAAGTTCTTCTCCGATGAGGAGATGGCCGCTCTCCGTGAGCGCATGGACGTTGAGCCCGGCGACCTCGTGATGTTCGCCGCTGGTCCGCGTCTTGTTTCCGACGAGATCCTCGGCGGCATGCGTAACCACATGGCAAATGCACTCGAGCTTCCACGTGAGGGCCACGACTTCCTCTGGGTCGTGAACTTCCCGCTCTTCCACTGGGATGAGGACCGTAAGGCCTATGCGGCCGAGCATCAGCCCTTTACCCTGCCCACCGAGAGCGACATTTCCAAGATCGAGGCCGATCCTTTGGCCGCGGGCAGCTTCACATACGACTTCGTCATGGACGGCTTTGAAGCCGGCGGCGGCGGCATGCGTATCCACAACGCCGAGATGCAGATGGCCATGCTCAAATTGCTCGGCTTTACCGAAGAGCGCGCTGAGGCCCAGTTCGGCTTTATGCTCGAGGCCCTCAAGTTCGGCGCGCCCCCCATGGGCGGTTTTGCGCTCGGTCTCGATCGCGTGTGCATGCTGCTTACGGGGTCCGATTCCATCCGCGACGTCATGGCGTTCCCCAAGACGGCAAGCGGTTCCGACCTCATGTCGGCTGCGCCCAGTGCGGTATCGGGCGCTCAGCTGAAGGACGTTTCGCTACGCCTTATGTAGCTCTTGACTGCATCTGCGACGGTTTTTACACGTTGCGTCAACCTCCCGTTTCCCGAATAGGGGATCGGGAGGTTTTTTCTGCGTCGATGGCGATGAGCATGGGTTCTGCGCATCTCGGTAGTGGGTCAGCAAAATCGCGTACTATTTCATAAGAAAGCGACACGCGATGGGAGGCCCCTTTGATCACGTTCTGCCATACCATTCAAGATCCTCAGGGCGTTCATGCGCGCCCTGTGGCGCTTGTCTGCAACTGCGCGGGCTCTTTTGCGAGCGATATCGTCCTCTCGGCTGGCGGGCGCAGCGCTTCCGCTAAGGATCTTATGGATCTGATGGGTGCGTACTTCGATTGCGGCGAGACGATCGAAGTTCAGATAAGCGGAGAAGATGAGCAGGCGGCCTCCGATGCGCTTCGCCCCCTGATCGAATCGCTGTAACGAGCGCCTCCCCTTTAGCAACAAGACATCCCCCTGCAATAAACAAGCCCGAGTTCGCCTACTGTTTATGAGATTTCGGGCTACTTGGCCTCGGCGCTGGCGAGTTAGGCATCATAAACGGCAGGAAAGAGCGCTCAGTCGAGGGCAAAAGCACCTCGGACGGCGGAATAATTTGCGCTCTAGCGGGTTTCAATGTCGGATAAGTGCCGTTGGCGGGCATAAAGGCAACGTTGGTCGAGTACTTTAATTGATACCCCTAATGAGCAGTGATTTAGTAACCGTTACAAGCGAAACGTAAGCTTGACCTTACATTTGAGATGTATCCCCTTCATATGGTGCCAGAAAGATACCGTTTATACATTGCTGCATATAAATGGGGGATGGCGTATGAACGCGCTCGATACTGCCTTACGGCAGCGCTTTGTGCTGGCTGAACGAGAAGGCAAATGTTTCCATGCCGCCACCGATGTGGATCGGCATCGCGTGCAGACTCGGGTAAAGAGGCGCACGGTGATCAACGTGCACACCGCGCTCTACGCCCGCGCTGCGTATTGGGATCGGCTCACGGTTTGCCAAAGACACATGCATATCCTTCGCACGCTTCAGGATATGCATCCCGACTGGGTCTTTTGCGGGGGATCCGCGGCTGCGGTGTGGGGATTCCCGGTCGCGCACGAACATATCGCTAAGGTCAACCTATTGGTGCGCAACGCCGGTAAAAAGGAGCGGGCGCGTGTGGTCCGACATGAGGCTGCGATGTGCGAGTTCACGGTACGGCGAGGGGTGAACGTGACATCGCTCGATCGGACGGTTTTCGAATGTCTCAGGGATCTTGATGCGCCATCTGCTCTTGCGATAGCCGATGCGGCTCTGCGCCAGGGTGTTGCCACCAAATCGGAGCTCGCTTACGCTTTCGAGCGGCATGCGGCGCGCAGGAGCGACGCGAGACGTTGCGCCGATTTGCTTGCGTTCGCTAACGCGCGTAGCGAGAGCGGGGCGCTTTCTTTTACGCGGGGCGTTCTCTTGCAGGCAGGCTATGTGTCTCCCAGCCTACGTGTGCTTGCGCGTGATCCCGGGCGGTACACCCACGGCGGGTTGGTGGATTATCGTTGGAGACTCGCGAGCGGTGTGCAGATATATGGGCAGCTGTACGGACCGGTGAGCTGTTTTGATGACTGGAAGCGCGCGGATCCTCCGGGGACGTTGAACCTTGCCGACACCAATCCGATAACCAATCACGGCGTGCGTATCATGCGCGTTCCCTTTGGTATGGTGCACGAAAACCCAGCGGCGTTTCTTTCTCTGCTCGATCGCTACGGAGTCCCCAAGGCCGTTTGAGTTGCTGCCGTGAGTGGGGCGATAAGTAGCGGATGCGCGCGGGTTGCTCGATAGCTTAAATAGGAAACGCAAACAGTTGAAGTGAGGAGAAATGTTGTAAGCGACTCGAAAAGGTGCCGCTTACCGACTTGTTTTAAGCGTTCGCCAGCTTGCGTCTTGAAGCTTTGGTCGGTAAGCCATGAGAAACTTTTGGCCGAATTTGGCAATTCCCCTTTAAAAAAAGTTAACCACGTGCTAGTTTACTGTAGCGAACATAGATGAGGCTAACTTCTGCTGTTGAACGGGCGCATACGCTTGGGCAAGGCAGAAGTTCGTGTGTAGGGACGTATTGAACGTCGTTCTATGCGAAAGCCCCGCGTAATGGCTTTCTTTGTGTTCACCTATCGGCAACTCCGTAAAGGGATGATCGCATGGCTACAGGACCCAAGATGCCCGCAATGCCGCTCTCGATGGTCAAGGCGGGCGAGACCGTTAAGGTGTCGCGCGTAAAAGGTGATGAGGCCATGAAGCATCATCTCAAGGATCTTGGCTTTGTGGAGGGCAACGAGGTTCACGTCGTCTCTTCGAGCGGGGCCAACATCATCGTCACGGTGCTCGGTGCGCGTTTCGGCCTTGATTCCAAGGTCGCTCAGCACGTTATGACCGAGTAGCCACGCTAAAGTCGCAATCCGCCGCGAGGCGCTTGGTGGCCGTATCCACGCCGGCGATCAAGCTTCTCGTGTGCGTTTATGCAGATAGAAAGGCACACGAGCATCTGAAAGGGGGATGCAATGAAGACGCTGGGAGACGTAAAGGTGGGCGAGAGCTCCACGATCGTCAAGCTGCACGGTGAGGGCGCGCTCCGCC
>CAVGWH010000027.1:0-31930 GCA_963633065.1 Oribacterium sp. | reverse complement strand
AGCCAACGGGTTTACAGCCCGTCCCCATTAACCACTCGGGCAAACTCCCAAACGTACATGTTCTTGTTTGCCTTGGCTTTTGACCTCGGCGCCCGCGAACGAAAGAGATATTACGACTAAGGCTTTAAGCGTGTCAACGAAATTTCTTAGATACACGCCCCCGGGCGTATCCATTTCGCACTTTCCTGCGGTTTTAGTGCTTTACCAAGCTAAAGGCGTGGATGAGATGTGAAGACGCTTGCGCACAGGCGCTCATGCACTTTGTCCTTTTGCCCTGCTTGAACCCCTATCCCTTAAGCCAGGTGTACTTCTCAACGCTATAAAGAGGAACGAACGGCAAAAGGATCGGCGTCTTCTTTATATAAGTCCGATATTCAGGGTCGGCACCGTAGTTCTTGTTCTGGCGAATTTCCAGGCGGCGCGCCCCTCCGAACATCACATACACGATACCGATGTAGCCCACAATCGCAGCTATCCACTGAAGAGGGGTCTCGAAAGCCGTAAGTCCTGAGACGAGCATTCCTGTCCAGGTGATCATCTCTCCCAAGTAGTTGGGACAACGCACGAACGAATAGAGCCCTTTATCGCAAAACCGATGCGGGTTCACGCGTTTCTGCGCGCTTTTCTGCAAATCGGAAGCACTTTCGAGCACAATGCCCGCGAGCATGATCGCCGCGCCCGCAACGGCGCATGCATCGGTACCGCCACCGTTGCTCAAACGGAAGATCACGGGCGATGCCTCGCATGCATATAAAAGTGCGCAGACCGCCCAGATGACGACCTGTAGCGGCAACGGCGTATCGGAACCATCGTTTACCTGCGTGGCGATCACCTTGTTGTAGGCCGCAGAGCGCCGTTCACGCATCGCGAGATATATTCCAAGACGCAATCCGTAGACCATAAGCAGCGCGCATAGCACGGCAGGGGCGGGATCGAGCTTCCCTATAAACAGAATGAGCAAGGCAAGACCGATTGCGGCCATCGAAAAGCCATAGCCAAGCGAAATGAACCAGACGAACTTTTTAAACCCGATGGAACTTACCACCAGAGCAACCGCAAAGATCATCCAAAACGTCATTATCAGAGCTCCCATCTTCTCGAACGCACATGGTCACGCGCCTTTGCTCACGCAACCCAATGTTCAACTATGCCCCATCTGAGGGCGTACAATCGTCATCGATATCACTTTTCCGAAGGCAGGCGATGCAGTTGGACAAACCGGAGATTCCCGAAGGGTTTACGCTCGCCCTCGCCCTCGTAGACGCCGTGCCCGTTCTGCTGTTTTGCGGAGCAGCGGTTTTATTCGGTACGAAGATTGAAAGCTTGCCGTTCTTTCTAGGCGCCATCCTGGCTTTTATGGGCGGCGCGGGAAAAGTCGCCTGGAAACTTACGATTGCGCTTGCGCGCAAGAACGTGACCTGGCTGGGACGACAGATGCGCATCACCATGCCGATCGGGTTCTTGCTCATGCTTCTGGGGTGCGCCCTATGCGGCAACGCCACCATTCGCGTTGTCACCTCGTTAGGTAAGATGCCGAGTATCGCATTTATGCTGATATGGCTCATATGCATGTGCGCCATGAGCTATTTCGCCATGCATCGCGATCAAACGAACGCACGCGACAATTGGACGGAACAACTCACCAACGCCGTCGGACAAGGGGCCCTCCTGCTCGCGATCCTGTTTATATAGCAAGGCGGCTTTGGACCTCGGCTTGTGGCATTAGGCCTCGGCTTCCACCTTGAGCGCAGATAGGATCTCTTCGACGGCTTTGTCCGCCTCGCTTGCAGCCCTCTCCACATCGATGGTCGCCCATGCGCCGTCCCGATAGAGCACCTTGCCATCGCACATGGTGAGCACCACGTCCGCACCGTTGGCGCTATAGATGAGGTTGGCTAGCATATCGTGCACAGGACGCATCCAGGGCTTGTTCACATCGAGAACTATCAGGTCGGCACGTTTGCCCTCTGCCAGCACACCGCAGTCCTCGCGCCCCTGGGATCTGGCGCCATTTACGGTGAGCATTTGCAGGATCTCCTTGGGTGTGAGAACCGTCGGGTCGGCAGCCGCACCCTTTTGGCTCACGCCGAGCAGGTACGCACCCTGCAGGATGTTATGCGTGTTATTGGAAGCCATGCCGTCCGTGCCTAACGTGCAGTTGACCCCAGCCGACAGCAACTTGGCCGCCGGTGCAAACCCACTTGCAAGCTTGCCGTTGGAAGCAGGGTTCAAACTAACGGTAACGCTCTTTTCGGCCAGCAGATCGATATCTTCATCGGTTACCCATACGCAATGGGCGGCTGTGGTGGGTGCCTCGAAAACACCCAGATGGTCAAACCATGCAGCCGGCGTCATGCCGTGGCGCTCGATGCATTCCGACTGCTCGGTTTTTGTCTCGCTCAGGTGCAGCTGTATATTGGCCCCACGTTTTAGGGCCTCCTCCGTTACGCCGCGGATCATCCCCTCTGGCGTGGTGTATTCAGCATGAATACACATATCGATTTTTATGCGCCCACCAGCTGCACCATGGTATTTGGAAAATAGCACCTTGTTAGTTTCGCACGAAGGGCACTTGCTGTAGTCATCCATGAAGATCGTGCCGCCATCGGCATAATTGAGCTTTAGGCCTGCTTCGACCGCGGCTTGGCAATTCTCGATGCCGCCAAAATACATATCCGAATAGCCAACAACGCCGTAGCGGATCATCTCGGCCATGGCAAGGCGCGCACCCGCCGCATAATGCCCGAGGCGCATCTTGCCTTCAAAGGGCCACACCGTCTCTTGTAGCCATTGCTGGAGAGGCTGGTTTTCCGCGTAGCCTCGTAACAGAGTCATGGGCGTGTGCGCATGCGTATTGTAAAAAGCGCTCATGAGCAGCTTGCCTTTGCCGTCGTAGCGCTCCCCATAGTTGACGGCATCTTGAGGCTCCTCATCGCCCACATACGTTATCTGCGCGTCTTTGACCCCGACGAACATATTCCGTTGATAGGAAAGCTCCTCATTCAGGATGTCTATGTTGCAAAAAAGCATCGAGGCCTCCCCTGTCTACGACTCACCTTTCCATAGATTAGCGCCCCAGTAGGATTGCGGGTTAGATGAACAAGAAACAGCAGCGAATCGGACTTTCCATCTACTCAGCAGTAGTAGTGAAGGGTCCCCCGTTCCGTTATTTTTTCCGTTAACGCGCCCAATTTCGTTTGCGGAAAATTTTGAGGGGCGGCTGTTGGGTAGAGGGCTTGGGGGTAGCGATTCGACCCCACCCCCTCTAACCTGCGGTTTTGTTGCCGCGCGTGGCGCGTTCAGCGCTTTTTTGCATGCGTTTACCTGCGGTTTCGATGCGTTTCGTTCGCTGCTAGCAACGGGCCAGGCCGCGGCCTTCGGCGCTGTGACGAACGGCGGCACACGTTCGGCGCTGTGACGAACAGGCGGTGCCGTTACTAGCCACGAAGGACGCGCCGCCTTCGGCCTTCGTCGCTTGTACACACCGCCGCCCAGGACGCGCCGCCGCGCGGCATGAAAAAGGGCGCGGCCCGATGTCCGCGCCCCCAACGTTGTTATGATCCATACGCCTTCAGTCCCGCGCCGCCTTGCGCGGCGGGTCGATGGTGCCGACTTCCTCGCCCGTGGTCACGTCCACCACGGCCAGGCGGTAGCCCAGAGCGTCTGCTATATCGGCAACTGTGGCCAGCGCAGGCGAGCGGCCAGGAGCGGCAACGTTGCGCACATACTCCGTTGAGCGGCCCAGCTCAACGGAAACCTTACGAGGGCTTACGCCTCGATTGTTCAACATCTCACGTATACATGTGTTTACCTGCATGTTTACCCCTTTCTAGCATCGCCCCTATTATACGCGCGCGCGTTACGTTCGTAGCACGTGCAACGTTAGTTGTGTAGGAATTATGGAGACGTGCAGCGTTCGTTGCGTGCAACGTCCGCTGTGTGCATACTGTAGCCACGCCACGAGGACAGGCACCGCAAAGGGCGGGGCGTTCGTGGCTAGCAACCAGCTAGCCGAAGCGCTAGCAGAAAGGAAGGGCGATTAAGTTGGACGAGATAAAGCGCGTGACTGTCTGCGTGGAGTACAAGGACGGCGAGAAGGTGCAGCACGTCATACCAGCAAGCAAGCTGTATGAAACGCTGCTAAAGCTCCTCGCCGCGCTGCTCTAGCGCAGGGGCAACACGGGGGCGACTAAACCCAAAGCCCCCGTGTTGCCCACACCTCACGCGCTAACCAAAGGCATTGCAATCAGAGATAGAAAGGCAAATACCATGAGCGATTATACCATCACCTTCACGCAGACCATCAGCGCGGACCGCTTTGAGTTTTGGAGCGGAGCCAAAGCCCGTATGGACGATGCCACGGACGATATGCGCGAGCGGGTCTATGAGCGCATGGCCGAGTACTGCGAATGCTGCGAAGACGTGAGTGGGACCGCGATAAACGATCTTGTTTGGTTCTACTGCGACGATATTTTCTTTCCCGACGAATACGAGGATGCCGCATAGCGCGGAACAGAAGGCGAGGCGCGGAACCAAAGCGCCCCGCACGCCCTAGGCGTTCCCACCCACGCCACGAGGACAGCAACCGCAAAGGGCGGGGCGCTCGTGGCTAGCAACCAGCAAGGGGGAGGTGGTTCCATTGCCCACGGTAACCAGCGTGACCATCCGCTATCGGGACGAACGCGAAGGCTACACGGTCAACGTCTCCATGACGTACAGGCCGAAGCCCAAGAAGCGCAAACCGAAAAAAGCGCCCAAGCCGAAGGCACGGCCTGAGCGCTAAGCGGATGCCCAAAGCGGGCGGCAAGGTGAAGCCAAAAGCCGCCCGCCTTGGGGTTCGTCACGCAAAACGATTGTACCAAAGCAACCGAGGACGTGCCCCAGTCGAAAGGAGATACCAAAAATGCCCTGCTACGTATACGGAAGCGAGGGCGCGAGAGGAAGACGCGCACGAGGCGTGTTTAGATCGGAAGAAAAGGCATGTCGGAATCATCGAGATTGAAAATCTTCACCAAGTGAGTAGCAGCACCGGCAGTTTCCCAGTATGCGAACAAATGAGATTGGCAAAATGCCTGGTAACTAAATGCTATAAATTTAGGTGTGCTCGGAAAAGACCGATGCTGCTATTCACTTGACGTATTTTTGTTTCGGCAGAATAGAATAATCCACCAGAATCCTCCGCAACGGGCGCCGTCTCCGTCTCCACAGCGGCGCTCAAAAAGCAAGGTTTCAGCTGCTACCCCCAGTAAAAACCGAATCGTGAAAATCAAGGGGATCGAGGTGAGTCGTGCAGCCCATCTCCATACCCAGAGCACCCTCATAATCATTTTTCAATCGCATAACGGAACGACATTACGGAACGGTATTACGCAACGTCATCTCTTTTGCCTATTTACGGCACGGGGTTACGGTACGGGGCTACGGAACGGTGCTGGACGCACATCACCAGGGGGAGAACACCGTCATTACTTAAGTTAGCCAAGGCTAATTGCGACTATTTTGCGACTGGTCATTGCGACTAAAAAACAGGCCAGAAGCATTTAATACCTCTGACCTGCTGTTTTAATGGGAGCCAGTGACAGGAATCGAACCCGCAACCCACTGATTACAAATCAGTTGCGCTACCGTTGCGCCACACTGGCACGCCTGGCGCTTTGCGCGCGAAGCCCAATTAGAATACTTGAACCTCAAATCGTACGCAAGGCTTTATGCCTAACGTCCTCGCAACGCCTTGAGCTTTGCCAAGCTCTCGGGCGATAGACGGCTTCCCAGCGTCATCTTTATCCGCGGAGCCTCCTCAACCTCGGCAACATCTCGATCGATCTGCTGGATCTCGTCCACGAGCATGCGCGAGGAGATACGCGTGACACCTTTGCCCATAACCGTAGCCTGGATGGTACCGTCGCTCGTAACCACCGAGCACGCTCTCCCCTCCTCGCGCGCCTCGACGCAAAGCTGTTGCACCACGGTATCAGCGGAAACGCCCGTGGGAGAGAACTGGATGCGCACACCCGCGCGAGGAAGATTGGGGCGTGCGTCGGAAACGTTGCCGGCACCATCGAAGACGATCACCGCCTCGTAGCGTCCTTGGGCAAACGCCGCCACGTCACCGATAAGCGCAGTTCGTGCCATATCGTGGACATCTGACGAATAGGGATCATCCGATTTCTCATACACCAACTTCTCGTAGCGCGGTGTGCAATGAATAACGTTGTAGCCGTCAACCACCAAAAGCTCGGGCTTATCGCTTCGAATCACCGTTGCAGGGTCGGCGATAGCCTGTGCGAACGCATTGCCCCCTACACCATACGTGCTCGCCGAAACGATAGATTTAGCGGAACCCTCGCCAAAACGTTTAGCCTTAGCCTTCGCACGGTTTTTCTTGGACATGGGCTAAGCCTCCCCAAGGTTGTCTATATTGCGACGCATCCACTCAAAGCAGAGCGCCGTTGCCGCCTGAGCCACGTTGAGACTCTCGGTACGCCCGCGCTGAGGAAGCTTGGTGAGAAAATCGCACTTCTCGAGAACGAGACGGCTGATGCCGTCGCCTTCCGAACCCATGACGAGTGCAAGGTTGCCGGCAAAGGGCGAATCCCAGCACACATCGTTTGCATGCTCGGAAGCACCTGCGACCCAGAACCCCGCCTCTTTGAGCTCGTCGAGCGCTCGCGCTATGTTGGGAACCTGCACGATCGGCAGGTGCATGACAGCCCCTGCCGAGGTTTTGTAGCTGCCAACCGTCACTCCGGCGGCACGCTTGTTGGCGATAATGACACCCGCCGCACCTACGACCTCGGCCGTGCGCACGATGGCACCGAAGTTACCATCGTCGGTCACGTGATCGAGCACGAGTACGAGAGCAGGGCCCTCGCCCGCGCGCTCGAGCAGGTCGTTCATGCCCGCATACGGGAACGAGCCGACCTCGAGCGCAATGCCCTGGTGGGCACCATGGCTCGAAAGCGCATCAAGTTCCTCGCGCTTGACGCGCTTGACGGGAATGCCGGCCTCCTTAAGGTTACCCATAAGCTCTGTAAGTGCGGCATCGGAGCCCTGCCCTTCGGCCACAAGCGCGCGCTTGACGGGGAACCCGGTACGCAGCGCCTCGGCCACGGCCCGACGGCCCTCGATAAAATCGCCTTGCGGACGGCGCGCTGCGCGATCTCGCGCCTGTGGCGCACGATCGGATCTTTGGGTGGTGCGGCGCACCTGCTTGGACGCACGTTTCTTCTTGTTATCGGAATACGCCATGGCTAAGCCGACTTAATACGAGTACCAGCTGCCGTATCCTCGATAACCAAGCCCATATCCTTGAGCTGGTCACGGATCGCGTCGGCAAGTTCCCAATTTTTAGCGGCACGTGCCTCGGCACGGGCGGCGAGGATCCTCTCGGCGGCCTCGTCGATATCGTTGCCCGTGTAAGCAACAAGACCTGCGGCTACACCGAGCAACCCCACGGGAAGCTCGGCCTTGGGTTCGGGAAGCTCGATACCGAGCGTTCCCAAAAGCCCGCTCAGCGCATCGGCAGCCGCAAGGGCAACCGAGACATCGGCGGCCTCGCCCGCTGACTCGAGATACTGGTTGCACTCCGTAACGAACCCGAAAACGGCACCGAGCGCCCCGGCGGTATTGAAGTCATCATCCATGCAGGAGGTAAACTCAGCGCGCACCGCTGCGGTCTTGGTGACAAGGCCCTCCGCCAACGCGGCGTCCGCCTCGCCCTCCGCATGTGTTGCCGCCCAGCGCAGGTTCTCAACCGTGCCGGCGATACGCGCAAGCGAGTTCTCGGTGCCCTCAAGACGTTCCCACGAGAAATCGAGCGGACTACGATAGCTGGTCTGCAGCATAAGCAGACGCAAAGCCGCCGCGGAATGCTTTTCGAGCACCTCGGCCAACGTGAAGAAGTTACCGAGCGACTTGCTCATCTTCTCGCCATCGACCAGGAGCATGCCCGTGTGCATCCAGGTATTAGCAAAGCCCTGGTGCCATGCGCAGGTGGCCTGAGCGCATTCGTTCTCATGATGCGGGAACGCGAGATCGGATCCGCCGCCGTGGATATCGATGGGCACGCCAAGGTAGCGATGCACCATGGCGGCGCACTCGGTATGCCAACCCGGGCGCCCCTCGCCCCACGGACTCGGCCACGAAGGCTCGCCCGGTTTAGCCGCCTTCCAGAGCGCGAAATCGAGCGGGTCGTTTTTGTCCTCGTTTTCCTCGATGCGGGCGCCCACCATCAAGTCGTCGATCTTGCGACCGGAAACCTCACCGTAGGTCGGATCGGAACGCACGGAAAAGTAAACATCGCCGTTCTCGGCGGCATAGGCATGGCCCTGCTCGATAAGGCTTTTGATCATGCCGATCATGGGGCCGATCTCTTTGGTGGCGCGAGGTCGCACATCGGGGTCGAGCACATTGGCCGCGCGCATGACGCCGATGAACTTATCGGAAAACTCCTGCGCAACCTCGGCAGCGGTGCGACCCTGCTCGTTGGCACGATTGATGATCTTGTCGTCCACGTCGGTAAGGTTCTGTGCGAACGTCACCTCGTAGCCCTTGGCGATAAGCCAGCGACGAATCACATCGAAGCTGATGAACGTGCGGGCGTTACCGATATGGATGTTGTCATAAACGGTAGGACCGCAAACATACATGCGGACCTTGCCCTCATCGATGGGAGCGAACTCCTCTTTTGTATGCGTAGCGCTGTTGTAAATGCGCATGGTTATCTCCTAGTCGATCTTCTCGAGCAGACACACGGCCCAGGCACCTATGCCCTCTCCCGTGCCTTCCCATCCAAGCTTTTCGGTCGTAGTGGCAGCGACGCCGACATTCTCGACATCCACATCAAGCGCGGCGGCGAGGTTGGCGCGCATGGCATCGCGGTGGGGGCCGATCTTGGGCTGCTGGCAGGCAATGGTGCAATCGGCATCGATGAACTCGAAGCCCAGCGACCGTGCATGATCCATCACGCGACCCAGCAGCATCAACGAGTCGGCACCCTCGTAGGCGGGATCGTCATCGGGAAAGAGCTTTCCGATGTCGCCGCCACGGCACGCGCCCAGAATGGCGTCGGCCAAGGCATGCGCCAGCACATCGGCATCCGAATGCCCGAGCAAACCGCGCTCGTAGGGAATATCGACGCCGCCGATGATACATCGACGGCCTTCCACAAGGCGATGCACGTCGTATCCATGTCCGATGCGCAGGTTACTCGGCATGTGCGGGCTCCTTATCGTTTTGCAGTCGTCGGTTCATGAGCGCCCTCACCATGAAAAGATCCTCGGGCACGGTGACCTTGAGGTTATCACGAGATGCAAGCACGCCGAAAACCTTGCCGCCCGCGCGCTCGATGAGCGAAGCGTCGTCGGTACCCACGAACCCCTCGCGCTCTGCGGATGCATACGCCGCGAGCAGCGTATCGCGCTGAAAGACTTGAGGGGTCTGAACCGTCCAATATGCCGAACGGTCGGGGGTAGCGGTAAACGAACCGCACTCATCGACCAGCTTGAGCGTATCGATGGCCGGTTGCCCGCAGACCGCGCCCGCCGCATCAGGCCTGCCCGCGAGCGCACGCACTGCGCCATCGATGGCGTCAGGCGTGATGAGAGGACGCGCCGCATCGTGGACGGCAACGATCTTGCATTCCTCAGGCGCGGCACCCACACCCGAACGCGTGGAATCCTGGCGTTCGGCCCCAGCATCGGCAAAGGCGATAGGTGTCGTGAACCCATAAGGCTCGATCGCGACGGCCGTCATGGTCGCACGTGTCTTGGCGGGGCAAACCACAACGATATGATCCACAAGCTCGCTTGCGTCAAACGCCGCCACCGACCAACTCATAAGTGGACGCCCGCATACATCGACCAGCAATTTTCCGCCGGGATTGCCGAAGCGTTTGCCCACGCCGCCTGCGACGATAACCCCGCAAACCGACGCCATGTCGCCCTGAGGAAGCGTAATCATCTAAGCGTCCGCCTGTTTCACACCCTGCATACGATAGAGCGTATCGGCAAGGATGGTGGGGTTGTTGACGCCAAAATCGCCCAGGCGCTCGGGATCCTTGCGGATGTCGTCCATGAGCTCCTGCAACGAGCCGTACTCGTCCACGATCTTCTCGGCAACGCCATCGCGCACCACGGACACGCGCGAAAGGGTGCGCAAGCCAAGCGGCGTCATGACGGAGTCCTCGTCCAGATCATCATAGCCAAGCACCTCGGCAACACGCTGCGGGTCGGTGAGGTCGCGGGGCGTCATCGCGGCCAGACGCTCGCGAATGCGCTCGGCATTCTCCTCCGACGAGTCGGAAGCGTAGTCGCGGATCATGAGGTCGTATTCGACATCCATGCTGCTGCCCGCAAGCTGCTCGAGCTGCATTTGCACCAGCTTGCCTTGGTTGCCGAGCTTGACGATGCAGCTCTTGAGCTCCGACTTCGCCTGCTGCATGATCTCGAAACTCGAGAAAATGCTCGTGATATCGGCAAGGGTCACGTAATCGTCGAGCTCGAGCGCCGTCAGACGCAGGAGCGCACGGTCGAGCGAGGTGCGCGTAGTCTGCAGCGTGGCGACGAGCTGGTTGACCGAGCTCATGATGGTAGTGACGGGCTGGATCTCGTAACTCTTGCCATGCACGTACACGTTGACCACGGCACGGCGGGCCGACACCGAAATCACGATAGCATCGGTGAGCACCGACATGCGAGCGGCGGTACGATGGCGCATACCCGTCTCGCTCGTAGCAAGAGAGGGATCGGGGTTGAGATGGAAATTGGCGCGCAGGATCTGCGTCAGGTCGCCATCGATCACGATAGCGCCATCCATCTTCGAAAGCTCGAAGAGGCGGTTGGAGGTGAACGATATATTCAGCGGGAAGCCGTCGTTGCCGGCCGCCAGCACGTTTTCGGTATCTCCCACGCAGATAAGAGCACCCAGGTGCCCCGCGATGATCATATCGAGGGCGGTGCGAATGGGCTGTCCCGGCGCGGTGAGGCGGATCGCTTGTTCCATGCGTTTTTGTACTTCGTTTTTATCCAAAACACGCTCCCGTCTTTTCGCTTGCACAGTTGCATCTATTTTTGCATGGATGAACGTGCTCGTGAGCGCGCAACGGGATGCTTACACAAAAACGTAAGCGCCCTTAATCGATAACCAATTGATAAACGGACAAGCGTCCTTTATCGCACTTCGGCAAGGGCGGCGACCGTCTTGTCGTATTCGGCTTTCACGTTTTCAAAGAGCACGTCGGTTCCCTCAAGCGAGCCTGCACGCAAGACCTCGGTAAGCTCGCTCGTGGGCGCAAACAGGTTGCGCAGACCGAGGTTTTGGCATACGCCCTTGAGCGTGTGCGCCGCCCTGAAGGCGGTCTCGACATCGCCCGCGCTCAATGCGACCTGAAGGCTTGCGAAACTGGGATCGCCCGCGAACTTAGAAGCGAAGCGCTTTACCAAGTCCTCGCTCACCAAGCGCCGTATCACATCTTCGTAGTCGGCCCCGATCGTCGCGTAAGCCTCGCGTATATCCATCACTTAATTCCTCTCGTAACGCTCAAAGCTTCGTTGATAGGGGGGGGGTTGATTCTCGATTCAGCTCCTCGACGATACGATCCTGCACATCAAGCAGGCAGGTGATGAGTAGCGGGTTAAAAGCGCCGCACTTGCCATCGAGGATCATGCGGATGGCTTCGTCATGCGGCACGGCCGCCTTGTAGACGCGCTCGCTTGTCAAGGCGTCGTACACGTCGGCAAGAGACACCACTTGCGCCGAGATGGGAATCGCATCGCCCTTCAAGCCGTCGGGATAGCCGCCACCGTCGTAGCGCTCATGATGCCAACGGCAGATTTCCATAGCCGTTTTGACCAGCGCGCTGTCTTCGTACTGACCCAGATTCTTAAGCATGTCGGCACCGAGCGGCGCATGGGTCTTCATGACCTCGAACTCCTCGGGAGTCAGGCGACCGGGTTTATTGAGAATCTTGTCGTCGATGGCAAGCTTTCCGATGTCGTGCAGGGCCGATGCCATGGCAATCGTGGCGCGCTCCCCCACGTCGAGCTTGTAGTTGTCGGTACGCTGCGCCAAACGGTCAAGAAGGATCTCGGTCAGCACGCGGATGTGGCGCACATGCGGTCCCGACTCGCCGTTACGCAGCTCCATGGCACCACCGATGATGTCGATCATCATGCGACTATCGCGTTCATGCTCGTAGAAGCGCTGAGCGAGCATCATGTTGAGGCGGCGCTGCTTAGCATAGAGACGCATCACATTGCCCACGCGATGGCGCACCACACGTACATCGAAGGGACGGTTGATGTAGTCGGATGCCCCCAGCTCGTAAGCGTGAAGCACCACCTCATCGGAATCCTCGCTCGAAATCATGATGACAGGGATGTCATCGATCCAGCCGCTACGTTCCATGCGCGAGAGGACCTCGAAGCCGCTCATCTGAGGCATCACGATATCGAGCAGAACAACCGCGATGCCGCGCCCGTAGTTCTCGAGCATGGCAATACCCTCACGCCCACCGGGCGCTTCCAGGATCTCGTACTCATCCTCGAGAATCGTGCTGAGTATCTCGCGATTGATTTCGGAATCATCGATGATGAGCAAACGCGGCTTGCGGTATGAGGACTTCTCCAGGCTGTCCGAGTCGGTAAGCACCGACTCCATACTCAACTTGGCACGGTACATAAGCCCATCGGCCTCGTGCACCGCCTCTTCGACCGAACGCCCGCGCGCCATGACACCGCCGATGCTCGCCGCAAGCCGTACCTGCGGATAATCCTCGACCGTCGCCTTGACGATATTCTCGGATATCGTCCGGAGGCGCCGCCCGAAATCCTCTGAGCTGATGCCGTCGATGATGAGAACGAACTCGTCTCCCCCGTAGCGCACAAGCAGGTCGGTCGAGCGGATGCTCCGCCTCACCACATCGGAAACGGTTCTGATGGCGCGATCGCCCGCAAGGTGCCCGAACGTGTCGTTGATAAGCTTGAAGTCGTCCAGATCGAAGATGGCGACTCCCGCGGCAAGATGTCGACGGCGCAGGTAATCCTCGTAGTAACGGCGGTTGTAGGTTCCCGACAGAGCGTCGCGGTACAGCAGCTCCTGATTTACGGAGGCGTCGCCCTCTTCAACGGGACGCGCATAGAGCAGAATGCGCGGCTCGTTATCCACCTCGACATAACGTGCGACAGCGGAATGCTGGGTATCGTCCATCCGCAGCGTTTCGATGCGATCGCGTTTCTGCGTAAGCGCCGTCTGACAGACCAGTCGCATGCAGGGGCAATCGTTGCCGTGCAAGAGACAATATTGCTCGGTATCGAGCTGGTCTTGCGAAAGCAAGCGGACCACGGGGAAAGACCGGCGCAGGCGAGCGATCTCGTCTTCCGCCTCGGCAAAGGTCATGGATACGTCGGGCACTTCGTCTTTGAGCTCCCCTTGTACCTCATGTTCGGGACAGGCATCGCAAGCGTCAGTCCCGGATGCAACAATTCGCATAAAACGCCCTTCCCGCCGGCAATTCCACGAATCACAATCAGGATTTATTTTAATACCAAACCACGTTTCGAAATGAGTTAAAACAGGGGGGTGCTTCATCTTAAACAAGGGGGTTGTCCTCCCTTAATGCGATGGTGTTACACTAGGCCCATACCATCGACAATTTGGAAGTGATTATTTGAAGCTCGCAGCCGAGTCGGGCAAATGCTGCCCCAACAAAGACGACAAGACCCCCATCGCCATGCCTGCGCCGCATACGCACGGCACTTTCAGTGCACGCGAGGCCCTCGACCTCTACAACAAGCTCACGCATCCCGAGGTAGACCTGGAATCCGTGGGCGGCAGCGGCGCCCAGCATATGCCACTCCGCTATCTCTGCCTTGCCGCAGGCGTCGTCATCAACTCGTTTGCCATCTCGCTGATCACCAAATGCGCCCTGGGGACCTCCCCTATCTCGAGCCTCCCCTATGTCTTAAGCCTCAAATTCACCAACATCAGCTTCGGCTTGACGTCGTTCATCATAAACTCTCTCATGATCATCGCGCAGATCGTCATGCTGCGTCGCGATTTTCAGCCCATCCAGCTTTTGCAGTTTGCCGTGAACGTCGTGTTCAGTTGGGCCATCGACATCAGCATGGCACTTTTGGCGTTCTATTCACCCCAGGGCATCATCGCCCAGATTTTGGGCGTCGTTGCAGGCTGCGCGGTCTTAGCCTTCGGCGTTTGCGTCGAGGTCGCCCCGCAGGTGATCGTGGTGCCCGGCGAAGGCATGGTGCGAACCATAGCGCAGGTAACCGGCAAGCGTTTCGGCACCGTCAAGGTGCTGTTCGATGTCTCGCTCGTAGTCATAGCCCTCGTGCTTTCGCTGCTCTTCTTCGGCGAGATCCGCGGGCTTGGCTTGGGTACCATCATCGCCGCGCTTTTGGTAGGGCGCTTCTGCAACCTCGTGAACACCTATTTTAAGCCGCTCAATAAGATACGTGCCCTTAGCCGATAGCGCGCCAACGATTAAACTGATGCCTGGCCAAGTCGGGAAGTCGTGGCATACTGTGCCTACATGAAAAGGAGTTAGCCATGTATGACAATGGTCCTGTTCTGGGACGAAACGATACCTGCTGGTGCGGTAGCGGTAAGAAATACAAGAAATGCCACGAGGCATTTGATGAGCAACTGCAGCGTGCGTGGGACGAGGGCTTCGACGTTCTCCCCCGCACGCTCTACAAAAACGCCGATGACATCGCCGGTATCAAACGTTCGGCCGAAATCAATATCGGCGTGCTCGATTACGTAGGCGAGCATATAGCCCCTGGCGTCACCACGGCAGAGGTAGATCGCTGGATCTACGACTACACCGTCGAACACGGTGGCATTCCCGCCGACCTCAACTACGAGGGATTCCCCAACAGCGTCTGCACCAGCATCAACGATGTTGTGTGCCATGGCATCCCCTCGGATTCGGATGTTCTTCGCGAGGGCGACATCGTCAACGTCGACTGTTCCACCATACTCGACGGATATTTCTCGGACTCGAGCCGTATGTTCTGCATCGGAGAAGTCAGCACCGAGCGTCAAAAGCTCGTGGACGTGACCCGCGAGAGCGTGCAGCGCGGCCTTGCAGCCGTAAAACCCTGGGGCACGCTGCGCGATATCGCCGAAGCCGTTCAAGACTATGTTGAGGAAAACGGCTTCAACGTGGTGCGCGAATTCGGCGGGCACGGCATCGGCAAGGAATTCCACGAAGATCCTTTTGTCGGCTTTACCGTAGACGCCCCCGATCTGGACACGCTTTTGGTCCCGGGCATGTGCTTCACCATCGAGCCCATGGTGAACGCCGGCGGAGCGGCCATCAACATGCACGATCCCAACGGATGGACCATCCGCACCAAAGACGGATCGGACTCAGCACAGTGGGAAGTGCAGCTCGTGGTAACCGATGACGGCTACGAACTGCTGAGCTGGTAGGACGCACAAGCCCCTCAGCCCTCTCGCTTGTGCTTAGCCGTTCCCGCCTTAAAGCGCATGCCCGCGCAGCAAAGGGTCACTCCCGCCACGACGAGCGCCGCGATTCCCGCAGGGGTCGGCATAGTATCGCCCGTAGCGACAAGCCCCATGCCCCTCAGTACTGACAGCAGCCCGACCTGCGCCGATGTCGAGGTAAACGTATCGGCATCACGGCGAAGTGAATTTCCCTGCAGAAGGTAGAACCCCGCCTCGAGGGTGCCGAAGTCGATGCGCCCCTGGGCATCGACCAGATTCCAGGTTGATTTGAAGGTGATGTTGCCCTCGTCATCCGCCAGAGCCGAGATTTTTCTCCTTTATTACACCGCCCCCCATTTGTTTTTACATGAACGGAGCTTCGACCCATGTAAACGGCCCCCTACGAATCTCGAGAGATCCGTGAAGCCCTAGGTTGACCACTCGCACGTTCATCCAAGCGCGGTAAGGTAAGGCGCATCCCACGTTTCATCCGTTTAAGCGCGCATCGCGCACCGTGTAGGGAAAGCTGAATCATGAACGTATTGGTGTTGTTGCCGGTAACCGACGCCCATAAGGCAAAACTCGAATCGAGCATGCCTGGAGAGCACTTTATCTATGTCGCACCGGCTTCTGAAGTGGGAGCGCAGGTTACGCTTGAGGCGGCGAAAGGGCGCCTTACCCCCGAGCAAGTAGCCGAGGCCGACGTGGTTATCGGCAACCTGGCGCCAAACAGGCTGCCCGAAGCCTCGAACCTAAAGATGCTGCAACTCAACTCAGCTGGCTATGACAACTATCTAGCCGCCGGCACCGTGCCTGAACAGGCTGCTTTCGCCAGCGCGTCCGGAGCCTACGGGCAGGCAGTATCAGAGCACCTTTTTGCCATGACGCTCGGCATGATGAAGCGTCTGCCCGGCTATCTCGATGAGCAACGCGCGCATCGTTGGAGCGACCTCGGCGCCGTCACGAGCATGCACGGGGCACGCGTTTTGGTGCTCGGCGCGGGCGATATCGGGACGCGCTTTGCCACACTCTGTCGCAACATGGGCGCGCATGTAGAGGGCGTAAAGCGCAACATGTTGACCTACCCCACGGTGTTCGAATGCATGCACGGCATGGACGAGCTCGATGATGCCCTCGCATCCGCCGATGTGGTGGCGAGCTTCTTGCCCAGCACCGATACCACACGCGGTCTTGCCGATGAGGTGTTTTTCGCTCAGATGAAACCAGGCGCCTTCTTCGCCAACGGCGGCCGCGGCGACCTTGTGGACTACGACGCCCTGACGGCGGCGCTTTCCTCAGGACGTCTTGCCGGCGCCGCACTCGACGTGACCGCACCCGAGCCGCTGCCGCAAGACAGCCCATTGTGGGACGTTCCCAACCTGTACATCACGCCGCATATCAGCGGATTTTTCCATCTGCAGGCAACACTCGACAACATCGTCGACATCGCCGCCGAAAACCTCAGGCACTTCACCGCAGGCGAAACGCTGCGCAACCAGATAGCTCATTAGCGAGGCTTGGGCTGCGATGCGGCAAAGGCCGAACCACGCGGTCCTAAGAACCGTCGGATCTGCGCGGTTCCAGCCTCATAGCTCCGACGGTGCGGACCCGGCGGCCTCGAGAGCCGCGATGCTCCAAGGCCGCCGGGCTTCGGCCGTTATCGCGCTTGCTTGGAACCCAAACCCTAAGCGAGCTCGATGGACTCGGCACCCGTTATGCGCACATCGGTGCTATAGAACGCCGTAAGAGCCCGTATAGCGTTTGCCACATCGCTCACGCCGCCCGTTTCGTAGCTCGAATGCATAGCGAGCTGCGGCAATCCCACATCGATCGCATGCAGGCTAACCTGAATGTTCGAGAGATTGCCCAACGTCGATCCGCCGGGGATGTCGCTTTTGTTGGCAAACTCCTGCACAGGCACCCCGGCATCGGCACAAATGGCGGCAAACGCAGCGCGGCTGAACGCATCGGTGCAATAGCTTTGATTCGCAGCCTCTTTGATAACGAGTCCACCATTAAGCACAACGCGGTTCGCCTCATCGTACTTTTCGGGATGATTGGGATGCACAGCTTGTGCGTTGTCACAGCTCACGAGGATCGAAGATGCCACGGCTCGATGATAGTCCTCGAACGTTCCACCCAGCCGGTCATTGATGCGCGAGAGCGTGTCGGCAAGGAATGTGGACATGGCGCCCTGCTTGGTGTTCGAGCCCACCTCCTCGTTATCGAAGCAGGCGTACACATTCACCGTCGACGGATTGGAGCTCGCCAAAAACGCCTGAAGCGAGGTGTAGGCGCAGGCAAGATCATCGAGCTTGGGGGCGGAGATGAACTCATCCGCCGCGCCCCAGATACGTGGCTGCTGGCGATTGACCAGGTACAAATCGCTCCCCAATATGGATTCCCGGTCGACTCCCAACTCATCGGCTACACAGGCAGCAAAAGAGCCGTGCTCAAGCGCACCTGCCGAAAACAGCGGGCATAGGTCCTGCGCACGGTTGGGGGCGAATCCGGCATTGACATCGCGCTGCAGGTGGATCGCCAAACTCGGGATCAAAGCGACCTCGCGATCGGACGCGACGAGACGGCTCTCGATCCGCGAGCCGTCCCGCACCATCACGCGCCCGGCGATGGCTAGCGGCTTATCGAACCAGGAGTAGTCGATCATGCCGCCGTACGCCTCGGTGTCCAGGCGCACATACGGCCCAGGGCCCATAAGCTCGGCATTTGCCTTCAACTTGAAGGTCGGCGAATCGGCATGACTTGCCGCGATCTGAAAATGGTAGGGCACAGGATCCGCTTTCGCGTGGCCTCTACGCGCCCCGAAAGCACGATCGTCGACCGCAGCGGAAACGCCCTCCCCAACTTTGAATGCGATCACGCTCGAAGTGTTTCGCTGCGTGTAGTACGAACCTCCTGGACGAACATCCCAAGTGGCGCACTCCGGCAGGTAGGTGAACCCCGCATCATCAAGCTCGGCCATGATGGTCGTCGCCGTATGGAACATGCTGGGACAAGCCTCGATGAAATCGACCAGTCCTTCTGCCGCTTCTATATCGTCAACCGTCATCGTTTAAGACTGTCCCTTCGTTTTCCATGCAGAGGCGCCGCCGCGCGTTCTTTGCCGCCGACGCCCCTGCACCTCAACGCCCCATGGCAAGCGATGCCTTCGCCGATCGGGCATTTCCATCCGCTTCGCCACCTGCGTCAGATACTCAAGTCGGGCGACAGTCTAGCACCGAAGCTGTAACTTCTGCTTTGCAACGGCAGCGCCAACACGCGCAAGGGGTACACTTGTCCCGTCAGAATAGCCTGCCCGAAAGGACACCTTATGCTCAGGATCGGTCTTCTTACCAGCGGCGGCGACTGCCAGGCACTCAACGCCACCATGCGCGGCATCGTCAAGACGCTTTTGGCCAAAAGCCCCGAACCCGTCGAGATCTACGGATTCGAGGACGGCTACCAGGGGCTTATCTACAGCCGCTTTCGCGTTATGACCCCCGCGGATTTCAGCGGCATCCTTACACGCGGCGGCACCATTTTGGGCACGAGCCGCACACCGTTCAAGCGCCTCGATGTACCCGAGGCCGATGGTGTGGAAAAGGTCCCCGCCATGGTGCACACCTACCATAAACTCAAACTCGACTGCCTGTTCATGCTGGGCGGCAATGGCTCCACCAAGACGGCCAATCGCCTGCGCGAAGAAGGCCTCAATGTCATCGCGCTGCCCAAAACCATCGACAATGATACCTGGGGCACCGACATGACCTTCGGCTTCACCAGCGCCATCGACGTCGCCACCAAGTGCATCGACGATATCCACACCACGGCATCGAGCCACGGGCGCGTGTTCGTGATCGAGATCATGGGGCACAAGGTCGGTTGGATCCCGCTGTATGCGGGCGTGGCCGGCGGCGCCGACGTGATCTTGATTCCCGAGATTCCCTACGAGATGGACAACGTCATCAAGACCATCGAACACCGCATGGAGACCGGGAGCCGCTTCACCATCGTCGCGGTAGCCGAAGGCGCCATCTCCAAGGAAGATGCGGCGCTGCCCAAGAAGGAATACAAGAAAAAGCTGGCAGAACGCACAAGCCCGTCTATCGTATACGACATCGCACACGAAATCGAAGAGCGCTGCGGGCGCGAAACGCGCGTTGCCATTCCCGGACATACCCAGCGCGGCGGACAGCCCGATGCCCAGGATCGTATCTTCGCCACGCAATGCGGCGTGGAGGCGGCACTCGGGTGCCTCGATGGCGAGTTCGGCTACATGATCGCCCAGAAAAACGGCAAGATGTGCCGCACCCCGCTCGAAAAGGTGGCCGGCAAGCTCAAGTATGTCGATCCCGAGAGCGATCTCGTACGCGAAGCCAAGGCGCTCGGCATCAGCTTCGGCGACGAGTAGAGACGTTGCGCCACAAATCCTCTGAGGGGCGACGTCGCGAGGCGTGGCGTCGCGAAGATGCTTCGCTGAGGAAATTCAACGGTTGCATAAGGCGTGCGCGGGCAAATTCGCCGGCGCACGCCCTTTTTATCGACCCCGATGTCATAAAATTCGCCAAGTGAGTAGCAGTCTTGGCTTCTTCCATTTGCACTATAAATGGTTCCATTTCTCTACCTGGATATTTCTCTTTCGCCGATGTGTCCCTACTTTTGGAATCGCAAAACCGCTACTCACTTGGCGTACTTTTTAAAAAATGAGAGCTCTTTTGTTCCCGCGCCTTTAGATTTGTTAAAACGGGTACCTTAAAAAACACCTGCACGGCAAACTAAAACGATGACGGGAATCACCTATGGCATATATCGAGTTCAAGGATGTAGTAAAGGCGTACGGCTCGGGCGACACCGAGATCCATGCCCTCGACGGCGCAAGTTTCAGCGTAGAGAGAGGCGAGCTCGCCATCATCCTGGGAGCTTCGGGTGCCGGTAAAACAACGGCGCTCAACATCCTCGGCGGCATGGACACCCTAACCTCGGGAACGGTCTCCGTTGACGGGCGCGACATAAGTCGGTCGAACGAAAGCCAGCTTGTCGAGTATCGACGCGCCGATGTCGGATTTGTCTTCCAGTTCTACAACCTGGTTCCCAACCTAACGGCTCTTGAGAACGTCGAGCTCGCTGCTCAAATCTGCCCCGATTCATTTGATGCCGCGGAGACCCTCGCCAAGGTGGGACTTTCGACGCGCATGGACAACTTCCCCGCACAGCTATCGGGCGGCGAGCAACAGCGCGTGAGCATCGCACGCGCTGTTGCCAAGAACCCCAAGCTTCTGCTCTGCGATGAGCCGACCGGCGCGCTCGACTACCAAACCGGCAAGCAGATCCTTCGCCTCCTGCAGGACACCTGCCACAACGAAGGCATCACCGTGATCATCATCACCCATAACTCCGCACTTGCCCCCATGGCCGACCGCCTCATCAAATTCAAGAGCGGTCGCGTCATCAGTGAAGAACTGCAGAAAAACCCGGTTTCGATCGACAGCATCGAATGGTAACGCGCATGACAGATACCACCACGACCACAAGTATCGAACCACGTCCCGACGCGTTCAACAAGGGCATAGCGCGTACGATACGCGGGAGCCTCAAGCGCTTCCTTTCCATTCTTACCATCACCGCGCTCGGCATCAGCGTGATGATCGGTCTGCGCGCCGGGTGTGAGGACCTTCGCCGTTCCGTCGACCAGCACTTCGATGCGCAGAACATCTACGACATCAGTGTGCAATCGACACTCGGTTTGACGAAAGGTGACGTAACGGCCGTTTCCGAGCTCGAAGGGGTCGAAACCGCCGAAGGCATCTACACCGAGACGGTCTTCACCAAAGTCGGCAACAACAACGAACGCGCCAACGTACAAAGCCTTTCGAAAAGCGATATCGATAGCCCCATCCTCATCTCGGGCACGCTTCCCGAGGCATCGGACGAGATAGCGGTAACGGAGAAGTACGCCAAGGAGGCGAAGCGCGGCATCGGCGACACATTGACGTTTGCCACGCAGGACGGCGCGGACGAGAGCGCGACTTCGAGCGCTACCGACAAAGACGATGCGATCGGCGGCAGCACCGCGCCGACGGACGGTGAAAGCACCTCGGCCGAGAACTCGGACAACGCCTCAAGCACCGCCATCTTCAAACGTCAAACCTACACCATCACCGCTATCATCTCGGACCCCACCGACATCCTTGCGGAAAGCTCTGCCAACTCGTTCCGCGAGAGCGCCGCCGCGGATTTCCGCTTTTACGTCGACGAAAGCGCTGCGGCATCGAGCGCCTACACCGCGATCCACCTAACCGTAGACGGAGCCGATGACCTCGACTGCTATTCGGATGATTACACCGAGACCGTCGACCGTGTGAAGCATCGTATCGAGGGGATCCGCAAGCATCGCGAGAAGGTGCGCACGGAGTCCCTCGCAAAAGGTGCATTGAGCCTTATCGACAGCCAGGAAAACGCACTCGAAATGGAGTTGAGCATTCAGCAAGACAATATCGACCGTCTTCCTGCAGGGGCAGCGCGTGATGCCGCGCAGGCACAACTGGATTCCCATCGCGTCGAGGCAACCGAACAGCTCGAAGATGCCCGCACTCAGGCGAAGGACATCGGCGACGCCACCTGGTATATCCAAGATCGCACGAATATCGCCAGCTTCGCCAGCGTCGATTCCGATGCTTCGTCCATCGAGTCCATCGCGACTGTATTCCCCGTGATCTTCTTTGTCGTGGCCGTCCTCATCAGCCTCACCACCGCCACGCGCATGGTGGAGGAAGAGCGTATGCTGATCGGCCTGTACAAAGCCCTGGGATACACGCAGGGCCGCATCCTCTCCAAATATGTCGGATACGCCCTCGCCGCATGTCTTGCGGGCGGCATCATCGGCAACATCATCGGATTCATCGCGCTGCCGCTGTTTCTATACACGGTGTTCGAGCAGATGTACACGCTTTCGCATAACGTTTTGAGCTACGACGCCGTAATGTCGCTGGGATCGGTTGCGCTATTCGCCATCGGCATCGTTGGAGCGACCATCGCCGCGTGCCGTCACGAAATGGCAGAAACGCCCGCATCCCTCATGCGCCCCAAAGCCCCCCGCGCCGGCTCGCGTATTCTGCTCGAACGCATCCGGCCGCTCTGGCGCCACATGGGATTTTTAAGCAAGGTAACGGCGCGCAATCTTTTCCGCTATAAGAAACGCTTCTTCATGACCGTGTTCGGCATAGCGGGCTGCACGGCCCTCGTTATCTGCGGCATGGGAATCCGCGACACAGTGGTATCGCTGTGCGACAAGCAGTACGGCAACGTAGCACGTTACGACTACCTTCTAGCCGCGAGCGAGATAGATTACGACAACGCTGCGTCCAAGCTGCAAAGCCGTAGCGATGCACGCGAATGCGACGTCCGTATCGACGACTCCCTCGCTTTCCTCACCGACAACGTCACGTTTGAATACAACGGCAAAAAAGAAAGCGTGCAGCTGTGCGTGATTCCCGACGAGAGCGCAGGTGACCTGACCGCATATGTGGGTCTGACCCACGAAGACGGCAGCAAAATCACGTTGGACGCGTCTTCGGTGGTGCTTTCGAAGAGTGCACAGATGGTGCTCGGGATCAACGCGGGCGACAAGGCCACCGTCCAAGATTCAACGCTCGACACCGCGTCTTTCACGGTGAGCGACATCTCGCTCAACTACATGGGCAACACGCTTTACCTGACACAGTCGACCTACGAAAAGCAGTTTGGCAAGAGCATGACCGCAAACGCGCTCTACGTGAATGTGGAAGGCTCAAGTGCAAGCCAGATCAAGCTGTCGCACAAGCTCAAAGACGATGGCTGGATCTCCATTTCGTGCACCGCCGCACAGCGTCGCGATTTCCAACAGAATTTCGGCATCGTCAATTCCGTTGTGGCGCTCATCAGCGTACTAGCCGCAGGGCTTTCGTTTGTCGTTGTGTTCACGCTCTCCAACACCAATATCTCAGAGCGCGAGCGCGAGCTCGCCACTATCAAGGTTCTGGGATTCCGCCGACATGAGGTGCATCATTACGTGAACAAGGAAACGCTGATACTCACGGGCATCGGAGCCGTTGTCGGCATGCCGCTGGGGTACGTTTTGGCCGAGAGCTTCACGTATGTGCTGCAAATGCCATCGCTGTATTTCGATGTCGAGGTAGCGCCCACGAGCTTCCTGGTCGCGGTGGCGCTCTCGTTTATCTTCACGATCATCGTCAATCTGGTGACCAATCGCACGCTCAATCGCATCGACATGGTCGGAGCACTCAAGAGCGCAGAGTAAGCCGATCAGGGCGAGTAGCGGACTAACCCAGGCGTTTGGTTGCCACCGCATCGGCGCCGGTACCGCACACGTTGGCAAGGATCACGTCACCGACGGCGATAGGTACGGCAAGCTTGACGCCCGCTCGTTTGATAGCCTGCACCACCCCATGCACGCACTCACGCGGAACAGGGGAAGAGGTTCGCACGGAAAGAGGCTCGGATACCCCGGGCACGCACACCGTAGTGGTGACCACACGCTCGGGATGCAGCACCTCGGCGGGCGCGTACGCTTTGCCGCGCGCACAACCGGCACCCGCGATATACACGGCTTCATCATCGGAAATCCGCTCAACCGCAATCGTGCATCCCGTGGGACAGCATATGCAGGTGACGTCATATTTTCGAGTATCGGGCATCGCTACTCGCCGCCCTTTCCATGGACTCGGTCTGCAAGGGTTTCTTCGGCCCCGTCCCCAGACGCCTCCACCATCCGAAGTTCAACGTGCTCGACATCAAGCAAATCCGCGGCATTTACCTCAAGGCGTTGCATTTCGGCAGGGAGCGCCACGCGTGTAGCGCGCGCCCTGAGCGTTCGCCTGCTGCCGTCGGGCTGATAGCCCACCGCTTCAAAGCGCGCGCCATGCGCCACGCGGGCAGGGCGGAACATGAAAGTTATCTTTCCCGTTGCATTCATGCTCATGCGCTGCGGAACCACGCCGGAAACGCCATCGCCCGCCCGTACGTCGATGCAGGGCTCATCATCGGCGTTCCGCCAATCTTTGAGCCAAGCCGCCGCGCTGGCACCCGCCCGGTCGCCTTCGGCAGCGGCAAGATCGGCTAGATCATGCACATGCAGGGCATTACCGCAGGCGAAGATACCCGGCGCGCTCGTTGCAAAGCGCTCATCGACCATCGCCCCTCCGGTAGCCGCCGAAAGTTCGATACCGGCCTCGCGTGCAAGCTCGTTTTCGGGGATAAGGCCACACGAAAGCACCAGCGTATCGCATGGGACACGCACCTCGGTGCCCGCGATAGGGCCGCGCGTCAGCGGGTCGACCTCAGCGATATCCACCGCCTCGAGGCGCCGACGCCCATGCGTCGCCACCACGGTCCGGGAAAGATGCAACGGAATACCGAAGTCGTCCAGGCACTGGACGATATTGCGATTGAGTCCGCTTGGATGATCGAGGAGCTCGTAAACGCCCTCGACCTCCATGCCCTCCAAAGTCATGCGGCGCGCCATGATCAACCCGATGTCACCCGAACCGAGCACTACAGCACGCTTGCCGGGCAGACAACCCTGCAGGTTGATGAGCGCCTGTGCGGAACCGGCGGTATAGATGCCGGAAGGTCGATCGCCAGCGATGCCAAGGGCGCCGAATCCGCGCTCCCGTGAGCCGGTTGCAAGTACGACGGCACCAGCCGCGATTCTGCTCGCACCCTCGGGACGGACCACGTCAAGCACGGCCCAAGGGCGCGCACCATCGCCGGCAGCAACGCCGGAGACAAGCTTGAGCACACTTGCGCCCAGCCATAGATCGACACCCTCGAGCAGAGCACCTTCGCGCGCCGCAAACTCCGGCCCGGTCAGCTCTTCGGAGAACCGCTTGAGACCGAAGCCGTTGTGCACGCACTGGCGCATGATGCCGCCGAGCGCTTGCTCGCGATCGATGAGAAGAACGCTTGCAGCCCCTCCGTCACGAGCTGCCGCCGCGGCCGCCATACCGGCCGCACCGCCGCCGATGACCACCACATCGTAGGAAACATCAGCGGGAACATGAGCATCGGTTCCTATCGAAGCACCTTGAACGGGGGCGTCGCCACGTGCGCCTTCGTCACCGCGATGGTTATCTCGCCCGCAATGGCTCTCGCCCTCAGCGCGCCCTTCAAACCTCGCACGCCCCCGATCACGCTTCGTCAAACCATCCTCTGCCTGGGCCAAGCCTACGTAATCCAAGCGCGACGACGCGACCATCCACGAGCCCGGCAGGCGCTTATCGAGTTCTTCGGGTGCGCACCCCTGCTCACGTGCCACGATGCGTATCAGTTCCGGCGTGCAGAAGCCGCCGTGGCAGCGACCCATAGTGGCACCCGTGCGCCATTTGAGCGCATCGAGGCCCAAAACGGGAATGCCGCCGCGCAGCTCCCGTACCACTTCGGCCTCGCTCACCATATTGCAGCGGCAAAGCACATGTGCCCAGGCAGGATCCTCGGCAACAAAAGATTCGCGCTCGGCCTCGTCCATAAACGCCAGACGTCTACGAGGAGCCTGGCGGGGGTTGAAGCCCTCCTTTCTGGAAGCGCCCAGGCGCTTGGCAACCGAGGCAGCGATCTCGGTCGCCACCGCAGGCGCACTTGTCAATCCCGGCGATTCAAAGCAGGCGATGTCGAAAAACCCTAGGGCATCCGCCGCTTCCCCGATAACGAAATCATGATGCGCACCTTTGGCGCGTACGCCGGTGAAGCTGGTGATGACCCCGCGCATAGATGCCTTGGGCCAAGTGCGCCGCGCACCCTCGAGCACTCCCGCCAGGCCATCGGCGCTCGTGGCAAGCGCATCTTTGTCGTCTTGGCGTGTGGCACTTGGTCCCACGAACAAATTTCCGTATGCACTCGGGCTCACCAAGACGCCCTTCCCCGCCTGCGTGGGAACTTGAAATACCGTTCGCGTAAATCGCGTGTCAATCGCCGTGTCGTAAAGCAGGTATTCACCACGCACGGGCGTAATGACCAGTCGGTCTTCGCAAACCTGATTGTGAATCTCGTCCGCATGCACACCCGCGGCGTTCACCACGGCACGCGCACGGATCGTCCGCCCGTCAGCCAAGGCGAGGACGTAAACATCTGCCCGTTCGATATGCTGCACCCGCGCGTTGAACTCAAGTTCGGCGCCGTTGGCGATAGCGTTTTCGAGAGCGGTCAACGCCACACCGTACGGATCGCAAATGGCGCCCGTCCGCACACGCAAAGCGCACGTAACCTCGGATGAGAGACAGGGCTCGAGTTCGCGCGCCTCGGCGCCCGAGATAAGGGAAAGCCCCTCGACCCCGTTTTGCAAACCCCGGTCGAGAAGTTGCTGGAGGGCGGCGCGATCGGCATCGTTGAACCCCACGACGAGCGATTCGTTGCGCACGTACATAAAGCCAAGCTCATCGGCCCACTGCGGAAAGAGACGCGAGCCCGCCACATTGAAATGGGCCTTAAGCGTACCAGGTTCGGGATCGTACCCCGCATGGACGATACCCGAGTTGGCGCGTGTGGCGCCGCAAGCGATATCGTTGCCCGCCTCGAGAACCACGCAGCTCAGGTTGAAGCGCGCAAGCTCACGCGCTGAGCAGCAACCGGCAACGCCGGCACCGATAACCGCGACATCGTACACATGACCGCTTTGTTTCTGTTGCTCCTCGCCCATATGCGCCCCTCTCACGTTCGTACCGATGCAATATTTTCCTCTAATGTGGAATATCGTGAAGCACGATATCGGGGAGCGGCAGATCAAACCCTTTCGTATGATGCGGCGCCGTGCCAACCCAAATTCCCGCCCGCAACCTTCCAAATCAGCCGAGTCTTGCGGATTCGTAAAAATGTCTGAATCAATCTGCTCAATTGGGAAACAAAGGCTCCTACCGAAATTTCGCGACGGCCGCAGCCACCCTCGAGTGCAGCTATCGAACACGCGGAATCCCGGTACCGCAAGATCGGGAAGGCCTCTTCCCGATACACCCCGGCCAGAGCAAGAGCGAATCTGCAGGCGAGAAGCAGAGGCACTTGCCATGGCTCAACAGGAAGGAATGATCTATAGGTGACATCTACCCCCTCCAACGCTCGCGTGCACGTTGAGCATCCCCATCTCGCCATGATGGGCCTCTACTTCGGAGGCTTTATCGGCATGTTCTCCGAAAGCGCCCTCAATATCGCGCTTCCCCAGCTCACGAAGGTATTCGGCATCACCACGGCGCTCGCTCAGTGGATGGTCGTGGGCTACATGCTCGTTATCGGACTCGTACTCCCCTTTGCGGGCATCCTCATGAAGTGGTTTAAAACCCGTTCGCTCACCTTGTTCGCGCTCGGTGCGTTCTTTGTGGGCTCGCTCATCAGCGGCTTTGCGCCGAGCTTCCCTGTGGCGCTCGCCGGCCGCCTCATCCAGGGCATCGGCACCGGCCTCGTGCTGCCTATGATGTTCGCCGTCGTGCTCGAGGTGTTCCCGCAATCAAAAATCGGCAGTGCCATGGGTCTCATGACGCTCATCATCATGTTCGCCCCGGCCATCGGCCCCTCGCTTTCGGGCGTTATCCTGGGCTTCGCGTCGTGGCGTGTTCTCTTCTTCATCTTTGCGGCCGTGCTCGCAGTGGCGCTTTACTTCTGCGCACGCTACCTCGTAAGTCCCTATGAACTCACGCGCCCCGCTGTCGACGGCATCTCGTGCGTGCTCTCGTGCCTTGGTTTCGGCGGTATCGTGCTCGGCTTCGGTCTCTCGAGCCTTCTGGGCTGGACCTCGCCGGGCGTCATTTGCGCGCTCATCGTGGGCGTCGTGGCCCTCGCGTTCTACATCCGTCGTCAGCTCGCAAGCGATAGCCCCGTCCTCAACCTGCGCGCGTTCGGCATCCGCCAATTCCGCATCTCCGCCGTGCTCGTCATGGTCAACTTCGGTATCACGCTTGCCGCCATGTACCTGCTCCCGCAGTTCGCGCAGAACGGCCTCGGTCTCTCCGTCACCGTCTCGGGCATGCTCATGCTCCCCGGCGGTCTCATCAACGCCGCGGTCTCGCTCATCTCAGGCAGGCTTTACGACATCTTCGGCGCTAAATGGCTTGCACGTGGCGGCTTCCTCGTCTCGTGCATAGGCGCGATCCTCATGCTCTTCACGAGCACGTCGACTTCGATCGGCTATGTCATCCTCGCACATATCCTGCTCATGATCGGCGTACCGCTCGCCATGTCACCCTGCCAGACCAACGGCCTGAATGCCCTGCCGCCGGCGATGGGTACCGACGGCTCAACCATCTTGAACACGATGGAGCAGGTCTGCGGCGCCGTCTGCACGGCCCTTGCCACAAGCATGCTCGCTGCCGGAGAGAGCACTGCCACGGCAGCCGGAGCCAGTGCACACGCAGCCGCAACCACGGGTTCACACTACGGCTTCGCCTTTGTGCTCGCGCTCGCCGTGATCGGTCTTTTGCTCTCCACGCAGATGCGCAAGGAGCGTCCCGCTCAGCAGTAAACGAGCGCACTTCGCTGCAGGTAAACCTAGCAAACTAGAACTTCCGCCCCTCGTCCGTATGAATGACGGCGAGGGGCTGTCATTTAGATTTGCAATCGATAATCACAAAACAGAATTATTTATCCTATCGCTCTAGCCCTACCCTTTTCGTCAGAGAGCCGCAGCATCCTGCGGAACAACCCGGAAAGGAGAAGTATGGCTGGAAAGTATGATGAGCTCGCGCAACGCATCGTCGAGCTGGTCGGCGGCAAGGACAACGTCGTCTCGGTCGCCCATTGCATCACGCGCCTGCGCTTCAAGCTCAAGGACGAATCGCGTGCGGACGACGACAAGATCGCCGCACTCGATGGCGTCATCAAGGTCATGCACGCCAACGGACAGTACCAGGTAGTCGTTGGCAACATCGTTGAAGACGTCTTCGATGCCGTCGTCGCATGCGGGGGCTTTGCCGCAGGTTCCGCCCCGGCAGACGAGGGCTCCGAAGACGAGGCGCCCAAGGGTGCGGCCAGTGTCATCATCGACCTGATCTCGGGCATCTTCCAGCCCATGCTCGGCACCTTCAGCGCCGCCGGTATCATGAAGGGTCTGCTCGCGCTCGCGACCTTCCTCGACCAGCAGTTCTTCACGGGTGGCAGCTTCGCCACCTCGGGTGCCTACACCCTGCTCTACACCATCGCCGACGGCATGTTCTACTTCCTGCCCGTCGTGCTCGCCTTCACCGCGTCCAAGAAGTTCAAGATGAGCGAGTTCAACGCCATCGCCATCGCCTTCGCGCTCGTGTACCCCACGATGGTCGGCCTCACCTCGGGCGAGGTCCTCGGCTCCGTTAACCTTGGCGTGCTCGGCACGTTCTCGTGGTACGCGGACTTCTTCGGCATCCCCATCATCATGCCCGCCGCCGGCTACACAAGCTCCGTGATCCCGATCTTGCTCATGGTCTGGTTCGGCTCCAAGGTCGAGCACTGGGTCAAGAGCTGGATGCCTGCCACCATGAAGATGTTCTTCGTGCCGTTCATCACCGTGACCGTCACCGTCGTGATCGGCTATCTCATCATCGGCCCCATCGCCACCGTGATCTGCAACCTGCTCACCGCGTTCTTCAGCCTGGTCTTCGGCTTGCCCGTCGTCGGCTCCATGCTCGGCTGCATCATCGTATCGACGCTTTGGATGCCGCTCGTCATCTTCGGCTTCCACTGGTCGCTCATCCCGCTCGCTATCAACAACCTCGCCACCACCGGCCACGATTTCGTGCTCGCCTCGCAGATCGGCCACTCCTTCGCCCTCGGCGCCGTGCTCTTTGCCATGTATCTCAAGAACAAGGACGAGAAGTTCCGCGGCATCGCGCTGCCGGCCATCATCTCGTCGTTCTTCTTCGGCGTCACCGAGCCTGCCATCTACGGCGTTGCCCTGCCGGATAAAAAGGCCTTTATCGTCGCCTGCATCGGCTCGTGCTGCGGCGGCATCGTGAGCGGCTTTGCCGGCACCATGACCTACGCTAACGGCGGTCTCGGCGTCTTCAACTGGCTCTCGTTCATCGATCCGGCCGTGGGCGGCAACGGCATCACCTTCATGGTCTGGGCCATCATCGCCTCGCTCGTGGCGGCCGTGGTTGCCTTTGCGATCGAGTTCTTTGCCTACAAGGCCCCCGTCGAGGAGGCATAAAAGCCGAGTCAGCCAGCTTTAACCCAAGCAGCTACATTACCTAAATCGCTTTTTGATGAGGTCCGCAAGATCAAGTACATGATCGCGGGCCTCATCGCGTTTAACCAGGATGCCGTAGGGGATACGTTCCGCCCCTTCAATCGGCACGGCGACGAGCCCTTCGTTGCGCGTGAACTTGAACTCCGGCATCACGGCCACGCCCATATTGCAGAGCATGAGCAGGTGGCTCAGGCGCACATCCCGAACGTACGCGATGATGTTGGCCCGATACATGCGCTCGAGCGTTGCCTGGAGCTTCCCCATCTCGGCGGGCGCGCAGGCATGGTCCAGGAGGATCAGGTTCTGGTCGGCAAGATCGTTGAGGCTCAAGCTCCCGTGCGCGGCGAGGTCATGGTCGGCGCTCATCACGCATACCATCGCATAGGTCGCGAGCTGCTCGCACGAGACACGCTTAGGGTCGACACCCGAGAACGTGGTGGTGAGCAAAAGGTCGATCTTGTCCTCTTGCATGAGAGCGATCTTCTCACGCATGTTGCCGATCTCGAATCTCATGTACACGTCCGGGTGGCTTGCACAGAACGCACGTACCACCTCGGGCAAAAACCGCTCCTCGAACACCGACGAGCCGCAACCGACAATCAGCTCTTTTTCATATCCCTCGCCAAAGAGACGGGCACGCGAGACGGCATTACGGTAATCGGCCCCGATCGTTTTGAACGATTTATAGAGGTAGCGGCCTGCAGGCGTGAGCGATACCTGCTTTTTATCACGGTTGAAGAGCTTGTAGCCCAGCTCGTCCTCAAGTGTCGCGATGGCATGCGTCACAGACGGCTGCGACACGAAGAGCAGTTTGGCGCTCTCGGTAAAATTGAGCGTCTCGGCAACACTGATAAAGCACTCGACCTGTCTGGAGTTCACGCGCGCCTCCCTCGACGATTAATATCTGCAATCGATCATAGCGTAATTGAATTAAAACTCTTATCCGTGTGTCCGTAGCATGTGAGTTGTACGAGTAGGTCGCATACCACATGGAGGAAACTATGAACTACATCGTCACCGGAGTGGACGGTAAGTTGGGCGGACGTGTTGCCGAACTCATGCTCGCCGAGGTCGCGCCCGAGAACCTCATCTTCACCTGCCCCAACATGGAGTGGCTCAAGCCCGAGAAGCGCGAGAAGTGGGAGGCCGCCGGCGTTGCCGTGCGCCAGGCCAACTACGACAACGTCGAGGAGATGACCGAGGCCTTCCGCGGCGGCGACCGCATCTACATCGTCTCCGCCGTGACCATCGGCGAGATCCGCGTCC
>CAVGWH010000026.1:0-15024 GCA_963633065.1 Oribacterium sp. | reverse complement strand
GCTGAGCACCAGCCCTTCACCCTGCCCACCGAGACCGACATCGCCAAGATCGAGGCCGACCCCCTGGCAGCGGGCAGCTTTACCTACGACTTTGTCATGGACGGCTTTGAGGCCGGCGGCGGTGGCATGCGCATCCACAATGCCGAGATGCAGATGGCTATGCTCAAGCTGCTCGGCTTTACCGAGGAGCGCGCCGAGGCCCAGTTCGGCTTTATGCTCGAGGCGCTCAAGTTCGGAGCTCCTCCCATGGGCGGCTTTGCGCTCGGTCTCGACCGTGCGTGCATGCTGCTCGCGGGATCCGACTCCATCCGCGACGTCATGGCGTTCCCCAAGACGGCGAGCGGCTCCGACCTCATGTCGGCAGCACCCAGCGCGGTCTCCGGCGCTCAACTCAAGGAGGTCTCGCTGCGCCTTATGTAGCGATATGGCGAGCTGCGGGAGTTCGCGCTCCCGCACCTTCCAATACGGCATCACTGCACGTATAATAAGATTCGAAAACGGCGGAACCCGTATGTCTTAACAGTGGGCGGGCGATGCAGGTTTTGATGCTAGGGACCGGCTGCCACCGGTCCCTTTTTTACTCCCGAGTCGCGGTCGAGTCTTCTTCAACCGAGCCGGGATTAGCTATTTGCCTCGGTGCAGCGTGCGATCGTGCGCATGACCTCGTCGAGGTCGATCGGCTTGGGCAGATGCGCGTTCATGCCGGCCTCGAGGCAGCGCTGCGCGTCTTCGGCAAAGGCGTTGGCGGTCATGGCGATGATGGGCACGCTGAGCGCATCTGCGCGGCCCGACTGGCGGATGGCGCCCGTAGCCTCAAGGCCGGTCATGTTGGGCATCATGATGTCCATGAGGATCACATCAAAGCTTTGCGGCTCGGCATCGAGGAATGTCTGCACGGCCTCGGCGCCGTCGCGTGCGATCGTGACGCGGGCGCCGCGGTCCTCAAGAAGCGTCTGCACGATCTCGGCATTGAGCTCGTTGTCCTCGGCGACCAGCACCCGTATGCCCTGGATATTGTCGGGTTCATCGTCCTTCTCGATGCCCTTGATCGGTGCCGCCACATCAAAGGGGATGGTGACGACGAACGTCGTTCCCTCGCCCTTGACACTCGAGACCTCGATGGTTCCGCCCATGCGGTCGACGATCCTCTTGACGATCGACATGCCGAGTCCCGTGCCGTTGTAGCCCGTGCGCGCACCGGCGCCCTCGGCTTCCTGCGTGAACGGTTCGAAGATGTGCTCGAGGTACTCGGGCGACATACCGATTCCCGTATCGCTGATGGTCCAGCGGTAGCAGGCGCGCTCGGGTGTGTTTTGCAGGCATTCCACCGAGGTGGTGATGGTGCCGTGGTCCTTGTTGTACTTGACGCAGTTGCCGTAGATGTTCAAAAAGACCTGACGCAGGTGGAGCGGGCTCGTGTAGACATAGCGCACGGGTATCTCGAGTTTGCCCATGACGAGCGTCTGTCCCTCTTCGGCAACCTTGGTCTGGATGATGGAGCTGATGGTCGTCGAGACCTCGCGAAGGTCGCAGGGCTCGTGCACGAGCTCGATGTTCTCGTCCTCGAGCTTGCTCATCTCGAGCACGTCGTTGATGAGCTCGAGCAGGTGGTCGGCGGCAATGCGCATCTTGTCCTGGTTCTCGCACACGAGCTCGATATCGTCGGCGTGGGCCTTGTTGATCTCGAGCAGGCCGATGATGCCGTTGAGCGGCGTGCGGATATCGTGGCTCATACGGCTCAAAAAGCTCGTTTTGGCGGCGTTGGCGCGGTCGGCCTCGCGCTTGGCCAAGACCAGCGACTCGTTACGGGCGCGCTCTTTGGCCTCGGTCTCGAGCGTGCGGCGCAAGACGCCCGTCTGAAAGAGATAGAAGTAGAACATGGTGCTGTAGACCATGGCGGTGCGCCCGACGTTGTTCACGTTAAGGAAGGTCTCGATGCCCATCGATACGGCCATGTAGAGGACGATGAAGACGGTAAGGCTGAAGTCGAAGTAGGGGCGCATGGGGCGCTGGCGCATGACCACGACGAGGATGATCATGTACACGCAGACGATGAGGATGGGCAGCACGCCGAGTGGTCCGCGGACGAAGATGTTCTCGTCGGTGAAGGAGTAGACGACATCGGTGAAGAAAACCGAGTTCGCAGCGAGGAGATCGATGACGAGCGGGCCGAAGAGCAAGGCATTCTGCAGGCGCGTGCGCTGCTTGGGTGCGAGCATGAAGATGAAGAGCATGAGGATGAGCGGGCGCACCACGTAGCCGAATACGCTGCAGAGCTCGCGTTCGACCGTGCAGTAGGGGAGAGTGGAGAGCGCGCTCTCTATGTTTGCGATGGCAAGCTCGGCCACCTCGAGCGCGAGGATCCCGAAGAAGACCCGGCGCGATGCATCGTCGAGTGTCTTGTTGCGCACGTTCAGCAAAAACAGAAAGCACAGTCCAAAGACCGGTGCGAGATTGCTCAGGGGTTCGTCGGCCATGCCCATCCTTCCCTTGGATACAGGGCAAAAGTATAAATCGTGGTGCTCTCTGCTGCCAGACGGGCAGGTGCATATCTGGATGACGAGAACCGCCCTCGCGGGGGTCTGGAATCCTTCTCGGGCGATGCGGGGCGTATCTCGAGGTAACGGTATGCGCATCTTCGCCATAACGGACGCAGGGGCCGATTCCGTACGATAAACCCCGTTTGCCGAGCAAAATTTGCCGTCTGCGGATAGCCCTCTTGAACAACGCGATGGTAAGCCTCGCGAAACTTTTGGGTAATCCGGCGTTAACTCTTCCATAAAAGTTAACCACGTGCTAGTTTACTCAAGTGAACATAGATACGGCTAACTTCTGCCCGCGGGGGCTCTCCCGTGCGGCAGTTTACGTGTGCTTCGGCGCATTGAACGCTGTTCTACGTTGCGTCACTGTTGGCCGGTGCCCTGAGCGGCGCCGACGCGCAAAGGAGTTTGCTATGTCCGAGGGACCGCAGATGCCCGCCATGCCGCTTTCGATGGTCAGGGCAGGCGAGACCGGCACGGTTACCCGCGTCAAAGGCGACGAGGCCATGAAGCACCATCTCAAGGACCTCGGCTTTGTCGAGGGCAACGAGGTGCACGTCGTGAGCTCGAGCGGGGCCAACATCATCGTCACCATCCTCGGCGCGCGCTTTGGGCTCGATTCCAAGGTCGCGCAGCACGTGATGGTCAGCGCCTAGCTCAGGCGCAACTAAGCGTCGCAACCCGCAGCGAGGCGCTTGGCGGCCGAGTCCACGCCGGCGGCCAAGCTTCTCGCGTGCGTTTGTGAAAAGGAATAGGGCACGCGAACATGCGAAAGGGGGACAAATGAAGACGCTGGGAGACGTTAAGGTGGGCGAGAGCTCCACGATCGTCAAGCTGCACGGTGAGGGCGCGCTCCGCCGCCACCTCATGGACATGGGCCTCATCAAGGGCACCACGTTCAAGGTGGTCAAGGTCGCACCGCTCGGCGATCCGGTCGAGATCAACGTGCGCGGCTACGAGCTTTCCATCCGCAAGGAGGAGGCTGCCGTCGTGGAGGTCCAGTAACTTCGGTTACGGTGTATCTCTGCAGGTAAAGTTAGGTATTTCTAACTTAGAGCTATCTAACTTGGGGCCATGAGGCTCCGGGTGACGTCTAGTAAAGAGATAGGACGCGCCCGAAATAAGATCCGGCCCGGGCGGTATTCGCAGCCCGGACTACTTTGGAAGAAGGATTGAATGGCGGATTCTCAGATCCATGTCGCGCTTGCGGGTAACCCCAACTGCGGCAAGACCACCCTGTTCAACCTGATCACCGGTGCCAACGGTTACGTGGGTAACTGGCCCGGCGTCACGGTTGAGAAGAAGGAGGCCAAGCTCCTGAGTGACAAGAGCGTCACCATCACGGACCTCCCCGGTATCTACTCGCTCTCGCCCTACAGCCCCGAGGAGGTCTGCTCGCGCGACTACCTCATGAGCGGCGAGCCCGATGTGGTCGTCCAGGTTGTGGACGCCACCAACCTCGAGCGTAACCTCTATCTGGCGCTCCAGGTCATCGAGACCGGTCTGCCCGTCGTGGTGGCCCTCAACATGGCCGACCTCGTCGAGAAGAACGGCGACAAGATCGACACCGACAAGCTCTCCAAGAAGCTCGGCTGCCCGGTCATGCTCATCTCGGCTCTTAAGAACAAAGGCGTGACCGAGCTCTTCGAGCAGGTCAAGAAGTCCGCTGCCACCAAGGGCAACACCGGTGAGCACAAGTTCGACTCCTCGATCGAGGACGTTCTCGTGCACATCGAGAACCAGCTCCCCGCGAGCGTTCCCGTCGAGAAGAAGCGCTATTACGCCGTCAAGCTCTTTGAGCGCGACGCCGATGCCACCAAGCTCGTGAACCTCACCGCCGACGCCTCCGCGCGCGTGGAGGAGCTCGTGGCCCAGTGCGAGAAGGACTGCGACGACGACGCCGAGTCCATCATCACCGGCGAGCGCTACGCCGTCATCGCGCACATCATCGATGAGTGCATGACCAAGGCTCCCGCCAAGATGAGCACTTCCGAGAAGATCGACCGTGTGGTCACCAACCGTTTCCTCGGCCTGCCCATCTTCATCGTGATCATGTGGGCGGTCTACTACATCGCTGTCTCCACGCTCGGTGGCACCGCGACCGACTTCACCAACGACCAGCTCTTCGGCGAGGACGGCTGGTTCGTCCTCGGTCAGGGTCGTGAAGCTTATGACGAGGCCGTCGAGGTCTACGAGGCTGCTCAGGAAGAGGGCGACGACAGCGTCGAGGAGCCCAACGCGGCTGATTACGGCCCGTTCGTTCCCGGTATCACCACGATCGCTTCCGATGCGCTCGTCGCTGGCGGCTCCTCTGAGGATTCGCTCGTGCACTCGCTCGTCTGTGACGGTATCGTCGCCGGCATCGGCGCCATCTTCGGCTTCGTGCCCCAGATGTTCCTGCTCTTCGTGATGCTCTCCTTCCTCGAGGACTGCGGCTACATGGCCCGCGTCGCCTTCATCATGGACCGCGTGTTCCGTCGCTTCGGCCTTTCCGGTAAGTCCTTCATCCCGATGCTCGTCTCCTCCGGCTGCGGCGTCCCGGGCGTCATGGCCACCAAGACCATCGAGAACGAGAAGGACCGCCGCATGACGGTCATGACCACCACGTTCATCCCCTGCGGCGCCAAGCTCCCGATCATCGCCCTGCTCATGGGTTCGATCATCGGCGAATCCTCCACCACCGCCGGCTGGATCTCGCCGCTCTTCTACTTCATGGGCGTGGCCGCCGTCATCTGCTCCGGCCTCATGCTCAAGAAGACCAAGATGTTCGCCGGTCGTCCGACCCCGTTCGTCATGGAGCTCCCGGCCTACCACTTCCCGGCGATCCGTTCCTGGGCGCTGCACGTGTGGGAGCGCTGCTGGGCGTTCATCAAGAAGGCCGGCACGGTCATCTTCGCTTCCACCGTCGTGGTGTGGTTCCTCTCTAACTTCGGTATGGTCGATGGCCAGTTCGGCTTCCTGCCGAGCCTCACCGACGCCGAGGAGTTCATGGACTACTCCGTGCTCGCTATGCTCGGCAACCTGATCGCATGGATCTTCGCCCCGCTCGGCTTCAGCACTTGGCAGGCTTGCGCCCTCACCGTCTCCGGCCTCGTGGCCAAGGAGAACGTCGTGGCTACCGCCGGCTCGCTTCTCGCCCTCGGCTCCGAGGTCTCCGAGTCCGACACGAGCCTTTGGACCGCCTTCGCCGGTATGTTCCCGACCATGGGTGCTTGCGTGGCTTTCGGTGCTTTCAACCTGCTGTGCGCCCCCTGCTTCGCTGCCATGGGTACCATCCGCAACCAGATGAACTCCGGTAAGTGGACCGCTATCGCCATCGGCTACGAGTGCGGCTTCGCCTGGTGCGTGGGTCTCATCATCAACCAGCTCTACAACCTGATCGCGCTCGGTCAGTTCGGTATCTGGACCGTTGTTGCCATCGTGGTGCTCGGTGCCATGTTGGTGCAGATCTTCCGTCCCATGCCCAAGTTTGCTTGGACCGATGAGGACGAGACCAACGTCGAGGGCGCTGCTGCCTAAGACGTGACGCTATGTCACTTCACGCCCGGTTCCGTTTATGCGGGACCGGGCGTTTTGCTGGAAACTCAGCGCTTGGGATGAGTACGATCACGGTCCGAGGTATGTAAGGGTCGCGTCTTTAGGGGTGTCCTTGATGGCGCCTTGCGTGACGTTTGGATAGTCGGGCCTGCGGGCTTGTTCCACCGGAGTCGCCGCCTGCGCGCGTGGACGTTGGTGCTGCGGCGCCTCCGGTGGGGAAATCCTGCGAAACTGAGCTTACGGGCTCGGGTATGGGGTAGAGTTTCCATAGGTAAACAAGGAGGTCGTCCCTATGGCTCCAGTGGATATCATCGTTTTGCTGCTCATCGCCGTTGCGTTTGTAGCCGTGTGCATTCGCATGTATCGCAAAGGCTCCTGTGCCGATTGCGCTCAAGGCGGATACTGCACGGGCCATTGCTCGAGCGGCAAGAAAAAGAGGCTGTTCGGTCGTAAGAAGGCGCAAGAGCAGCCGACATGCGCAGCGCTTAAGGGCGTCGACCAAGTTGCCGCTGAGCTTTCGCGCGGGGTTAAATAGGCGCTTCTTGTAGATGGGACCGAGCGATTTGGACAAAACGCTCGACGGGTTTCCATTGGAGCCCCTGCGCGGTAAGCGCGAATTTTATATGGTACGAAGCATGCGGGCCGAGATCGTAGAGTCTCAGCCCGCGTTTTTGTTCGGGCGTGGCCGTCGCTTCCACGAGGTTGACGGGGCTCAGGCTGGCGCCGACCCCGCGTAGCGCCAAGGCAAGTAGCGTTTCCATATTGGCCGAGCGTACGCGCACGTGAGGATTGAAATTGGATTGTGAGAGCAAGCGCAAGGCAAGCTCGCCGGTGATGTCTTCGGGAGGACCGAGCACGAAGGGGCAGGATGCGAGGGGAGAAAGGTCGCCTTTGGCAAGGCGGTTGCCGATTCGTGCGGGGTCGATGCCGCAATCGTTCAGCAACGTCTCGTTGACCAAGAGAGCTATGTGCTCGTCATAGTAGTCGAAGAACCTGATGCCGGCGAGCGGATGCTCAAAGGCTGCGATGGCAAGGTCGAGTTCGCGGGCCTTGAGCATGCGGGTGATCTCCATGTTGGTCGCCTCGCAAAGCTCAACGACGATGTTCGGATAGGCGAGGGAGAATTGCGCTATGACATCGGGCAGCAGCACGCGTCCGCGGGTGTGTGCGATGCCGATGCGGAGTTTTCCGGTCTGTTCAGCCGAGGTACCGCTGAGCTCGCGTCGCATCTGCGCCAGGTCGTTTTGGATGTTGGTGGCATGCGCGAGGAGCGTTTCTCCCTCATGAGTAAGAGCGAGTGGGCTTGAGCGTACGACGAGCGTGCAGCCAAGCTCGCGCTCGAGTGAGGCGATATGGGCGCTGAGGGTCTGTTGGGTTATATGGAGACGACGCGCGGCAGCGGTGAAGCTCCGCTCATCAGCCAGGGCTCGTATGTAATCAAAGCTTGTGATGTTCATGCTGCATGCCTTAGACAACGCGATGGGTGCGATTCGGTTTCCACAAATCTAAACTGTAGATAGTACCAATAGTAACAGTTTGAATTTGATATATGCCACTGCCATAGTGAGGTACGGAAATAAGGCGGCGCAGCCCCAAGCGCCGCCGTTTCTGTTGTGCTTGGGGGAGCGGGGGCGTAAGGTATGGAATTCGCTGTACTTGCTATGTTTTGCATCGAGCTTATCGCGTGCGTTGCGCTCTCGCTCCCCATTTCTGTCGCTCTCGTTATCGGTTTGGTGCTCTTTTGCGCTTATGGGGTTAAAAAGGGCTGTCGCTTGGGCGAGCTTGCACGCATGGGTCTCGAGGGTATCTCGACTGCAAAAGGCGTGCTCACGGCATTTATATTGATAGGTATGCTCACGGCATTGTGGCGCGCGTCGGGTGCTGTTGCCGAGATCGTGCTCGTGGCGTCTCCGTTTGTCACGCCTGCTATGGCACCGCTTGCGACGTTTGTCCTCACGGGCATCATGTCGTTTTTGACGGGTACTTCGTTCGGTACTGCGGCCACCATGGGTGTGGTCTGCATGACCATGGCAAAATCGATGGGCGCCGACCCGCTCATCATCGGAGGCGCGATCCTTTCGGGCGCTTACTTCGGCGACCGCGTGAGCCCGCTTTCCACAAGCGCGCTTCTGGTGCGCGTGGTGACGGGCACCGACCTTGTGGGTAACTTCAAAGCCATGATGCGTTCGGCCGCCCTGCCGTTTGCCGCGGCGGTGGTCGTCTACACGGTGCTCGGTATCGCGGGCGTGCGCGCGGCTTCTGTCGCGACGGGCAACACGGCGATCACGGCGCTTGCAGCCTACTTCGACCAGGGGCTCGTTGCGCTTATTCCAGCCCTGCTCGTTTTGGTGCTGCCGGTCCTGCGCGTGAGCGTTAAGGGTGCTATGGGTGCGAGTGTCGTGGCTGCAGCTGCCGTATGCCTTTTTGCGCGTGGCGTCGCGCCGTCAGATCTTGTGCAGTATGCCATCTGGGGTTTTTCGGCAGGGGAGCCGCACATCGCGCATCTCATGGATGGCGGCGGGCTTGTCTCTATGGTCAACGTTGCCGTGATCGTCTGCCTCTCGTCGAGCTACGCGGGGATCTTCAAGGGCACGGGCCTACTCGATGGCATCCAGAAGCATATCTCGGATCTGGCGGAGCGCATCACGCCGTTCGGCGCCGTGCTCGCCGTCTCGATTCCGGCCTCGATGGTCGCCTGCAACCAAACGCTCGGCATCATGCTCTCGCATCAGCTCTGTGCGCATGTGGAGCCCGATGCGCGCTCCCTTGCTCTTGATCTTGAGGACACGACGGTGGTAGTCTCGCCGCTTGTACCCTGGTCTATCGCCTGTTCGGCGGTCGTGACCATGTGTGGCGCCCCGCGCCTCTGCTTTGCCACGGCGTTCTACCTGTGGTTTATCCCGACATGGCGCCTTGCCTGCGCGTTGGTGCGCAAGCACCGTGTAGGACGCGCAGGCGTGTCAGCGGGGGCTGGAGTCGCGTAGCGGCTTCTTTGCGCCTGTTCTTTATGAGACGAGATTCCCTTTGATAGCCTGTGCATGCGAGGGGGGCAAAGCTCGTTTTTATTTTCGCGGTCGTTAAAGCCGCTTGCGACGTAGCTTCTTGAGATAGTTCTTCTTAAAGGCGTCGTGGCCGCCGAAGAACGTTTGCTCGGTCGGGCCTTCTCGGTGGTTTGTATAACGGATCTCGGTGAGTTCGATTCCACATATGTAGTCAGCGGTTTGGAATAGCCGATACATCTCGGGTATGGCATCGCGATATTCGATTGCATCTTGGTAGATTGTCGCGCCGAGTGCGGCGTGGAGGGCGTCCTTGACCACTTTCTGCCCGTTATCGTAGTAAACCTTCACAGTGTCGTATGCCTGAAAGAAGGCGAGATGATCGATGATGAAACGTCCGATATCATGCTCGATAAGCGCGCGAAGTTTGTACGCGTTGCCGACCTTCTTTTTGTTGTAGGCAAACGTGGTATAGGTGAACGGCGCTTTGTTGACAAAGAAGGCGAATGCATTGAAGGCCGCTTTGCGACCTGATGGATCGACGGATGAGAAAGCTCCGTGTCCTCTCATAACCGGTGTGAAATGAAAGGGCGTCGTTCCTGCGGGGAGGTTCATGCACGCAATGTGAAGCTTTTCCACAAGAGGGGCGATGGTCTCGAACTGATTGTGGAAGACGAGGGTCACAAGATAATGCTCAGAGCCAGACCCGATATCGCCGGACTCATCTATGAAGATTGAAAGTTCTTGAGACACGGAAGCTCCTGTCAAATACGCAGAAAAATACCGGGGGAAACCCCCCGGCTCTTTGACAGGCCTTCCTCTCGGAAAGTCTGGTTACTTTATACCATGAATCAGGGAGTATTTCTAGCTTAAATCATATCAAACACATGTTCGTTTTACAATAAAGACCAGCAGCTAGGAGATTCTATTTAAGTATGAGATGAACGGTCGCTGCATACCCCGTTATATGCAACTCGCGTCGCTTGCGGGATGAAAGCGTAGCCATTCGCTGTTTGGGGTATCGTTAACCGCAGTGAATTTCGATCGACCCGTGAGGGGGCATCTCTGTGAGCGGCGCACGCGTGACCATGAAAGATATAGCTGCCGAGCTTGGCGTTTCCATCAATACCGTTCATAAGGCGGTCACGGGCAAGTCGGGTGTGAGCGATGCTTTGCGCGCGCAGATCATGGCCAAAGCGGACGATATGGGATACCAGCGCAATGTCGCGGCCTCCAATTTAAGACGCAAAGAGGTGCGCATCGTTGCATGCCTGCCGAGTTCCGAGCGCGAGGGTAGTTATTTCTATTCATACCTGTGGCGCGGTTGCGAGCGCTTTGTCGAGGAAACGCGAGACATGGGTCTTGAATTCGAGAATTTGGAGTTTGCCCCTGGTTGCTACGCCGGTACGCTTGAGACGATCGATGCGCGCCTGCAAGCGGGCGAGCAGATAGACGGCCTGTTGGCCTATGTTCCCACCGATGATCGATCATGCGAGTTGTTGTCCCTAATTGCGGAGACGGGCGTGACGATCGAGCTCGTCGATGGCGATAAAGCGCAGGTCCCACGATTGGGAGCGAGCATTTCCGATTACCGAGCGGCCGGCCGCATCATGGCTGAGCAGACGCTGAATCTCATGAGGTTCGCTCCTCGGGGTTCGCGCGTGCTTTTGCTTGCCGGCGACCCATATACCGATTCGCACTACCTCACGGCTCGCGCCTTCCACGAGTGCCTACGTGAGGCTGATGTCTCGTTTGCCGTGGACGACTTAACGGGTGCGCACGCCCATGTCGATGAGTTGGCTTCCGCTTTGCGCGAACGCCTGTCGGGTGATCGTGAACCCAAGCTGATTTGCAGCGTGTTTGCCGTGGGTTCCGAGATCGTGGCGGATGCGCTTGTCTCCAGCGGGCGTTCTGGGGAGATCATGGTAATCGGTAACGATCTCTTTCCCGAGAGCGCGCTGGCGCTTGAGCGGGGGATATTCACCAACATCGTTTACAAGGACGCGGCAGGGCTGGCGTACCGTGCCGCTCGGGCGCTCGGTGACTATCTGCTGTGGGGCACCGCTCCTACCGACGCCGTCCAAAAGGGTTCGGTCGAACTCGTATTCGCAAGCAATTTGGACCACTACCGTAAGCTTGCGGGGATTTAACAAAGAAGAACTCCATACCGTTCGCCGCCCTCTTTCGACCGCTCGCTCGTGATGGTTAGGTGAACGTTCACCCTAATTTCGATAATCGGTTATCGTAGTGAACGTTCACCTAAGACCTAACATGCGTTTTTGCGCAGAAGGGATGCACGAGCATGAAGCAATTCATGGACGACAAGGATTTTTTGCTGAGCACGCCCACGGGTGAGGCTCTCTTCCACGACTTTGCCGAGAACATGCCGATCATCGACTACCACTGCCATATCTCCCCGCAGGAGATCTGGGAGGATAAGCGCTTTGAGACCATCACCGAGGTCTGGCTCGGCGGCGACCACTACAAGTGGCGTCTCATGCGCGCCAACGGCGTGGAGGAGCGCTATATCACCGGCGACGCCGACCCGCGCGAGAAGTTCCAGAAGTGGGCCGAGACCCTTGGCCGTTGCGTGGGCAACCCCGTCTTTGAGTGGAGCCACCTCGAGCTCAAGCGCTACTTTGGCTACGAGGGCGTCCTCAACGGCCAGACCGCGCAGGAGGTCTGGGACCTCGCCAACGCCAAGCTCGCCGAGGCCGACTTTACCTGCCGCAACCTCATCAAGCAGAGCCGCGTGCGCATGATCTGCACCACCGACGACCCGGCCGACAGCTTTGAGTGGCACAAGAAGATCGCCGCCGACGACAGCTTCGATACCAAGGTCGTTCCGGCCATGCGCCCCGACGCGGCGCTGCGTATCGAGCGCGGCCAGGAGTTCGCCGACTACTGCGCGCACCTCGCTGAGGTCGCCGGTGTCGAGATCCGCGATTTCGCCGGCATGAAGGCCGCCATCTCCAAGCGCTACGACGTGGCCCACGAGCTCGGCTGCCGTGCCTCCGACCATGCGCTCGACTACGTGATGTACGTGCCCGCAACCGAGGCCGAGATCGACGCCATCTTTGCCAAGGGCCTTGCCGCCGAGCCGCTCACCGAGCATGAGGTCCTGCAGTACAAGACCGCCTTTATGCAGTTCGTCGCCGGCGAGTACGTGCGCCTCGGCTGGGCCATGCAGCTGCACTTCGGCTGCAAGCGCGACAACAACTGCGCCATGTTCGCCAAGCTCGGCGCCGACACGGGCTACGACTGCATCTCGAACTACACGCCGTCCGACCAGCTCGCCGACTTCCTCAACTCCATTCAGGAGATCTGCGGCCTGCCCAAGACGATCCTCTACAGCCTGAACCCGGCCGACAACTGGGTGATCGACACCGTCATGGGCTGCTTCCAGGAGGCACCCACGGCCGGCAAGATCCAGAACGGCTCCGCCTGGTGGTTCAACGACAACGAGGTCGGCATGCGCGATCAGATCACCGCGCTCGCGAACGAGGGCGTGCTCGGCAACTTCGTGGGCATGCTCACCGACAGTCGCTCCTTCCTTTCGTATCCGCGTCACGAGTACTTCCGCCGCGTGCTCTGCGGTGTTATCGGCGAGTGGGTCGAGGCCGGCAAGTATCCCTACGATCGCGAGCTGCTCGGTACCATCGTGGCTGACATCAGCTACAACAACGCAAACCGCTACTTCGGCTTTGGCCTTGAGGAGGCTTAATAACCAATGGAGAACATCAGCTACGCCACGCTCGAGAAGATCGGCTTTGAGGGCTACCTGGTCCCGCGCGACGCGCCCGAGAAGGTCCTGCAGTTCGGCGAGGGCAACTTCCTGCGCGCCTTTGTCGACCGCTACATCGACCTCGGCAACGAGCTCACCGGCTGGAACGGCAAGGTCGTCATGGTGCAGCCCATCAGCGGCGGTTACGGTTTTGCCGACGGCATCAACGCCCAGGACGACCTCTACACCGTGCTCATGCGCGGCAACGAGGCCGGCAAGACCGTGGACGAGGCCCGCGTGATCAGCTCCTGCAGCCGCTGCCTCAACCCGTACCGTGCCGAGGACTATGCCGCCATCATGGAGGTCGCGGTCTCCGACGACCTCGAGCTCATCGTCTCGAACACCACAGAGGCCGGCATCGCCTACGACGCCAGCTGCAAAGCCGACGACGAGCCGCCCGCGAGCTTCCCCGCCAAGCTCGTGCAGGTGCTCCATGCCCGCTGGGCCGCCGGCAAGCCGGGCGTGATCGTGCTCGCCTGCGAGCTCATCGACCACAACGGCGAGGAGCTGCTGCGCATCATGAAGCAGTATGTGGCCGATTGGGGCTGGGAAGATGAGTTCGTGGCCTGGATGGAGAACGACTGCACTGTCTGCACCACGCTCGTCGACACCATCGTTCCCGGACGCATCCGCGACGCCGAGGAGGCCGCGCGCGTAGCCGAGCGCCTGGGCTACGACGACCCGTTCCTGGCCGTGCGCGAGCCCTTCCAGATGTGGGGTATCCAGGGCGGCGAGGAGCTTAAGGAGAAGCTCCCGTTCGTCAAGGCCGGCCTGCCCGGCGTCTTCGTGACCCCCGATGTGACCCCGTACAAAAAGCGCAAGGTCCGTATTCTCAACGGTGCCCATACCTGCTTTGTTCCCGGCGCCTGGGTGGCCGGCTTCGACATCGTGCGCGACTGCATGCACGACGAGACCGTCCGCGGCTTTATGGACACGATGCTCGCCGACGAGGTCATCCCGACGCTCGCCGCCGACCTCGACGTTGATGACTGCAAGGCGTTTGCGACCGCCGTGGGCAACCGCTTCGACAACCCGTTCATCGACCATGCTCTGCTCTCGATCTGCCTGAACTCCACGGCCAAGTGGCGCGCTCGCGACCTGCCGACTCTCAAGGACTACGTTGCCGCCGAGGGCAAGCTGCCGCGTTGCCTCGCCACCTCGCTCGCCACGCTCATCAGCTTCTATGCGCAGGAGCTCGTGGGTCGCGAGGCCGACGGCCTGCATCTGCGCCGCGTGTGCGACGGCACCGAGTACGTGGCCGCCGACGACGCTTTTGTGCTCGACTTCTATGCCACCCATGCGGGCGCAGACGACGCCGAGCTCGTGCACGATGTGCTCGCCAACGAGCAGATGTGGGGCGAGGACCTCACGGCCATCGCCGGCCTTGAGGAGTTCGTCGTGAACGCTCTCGCCATCGTTCGCAACGAGGGCGCCAAGGCTGCCTACGCTGCGGCTCTGGCTGAGTAGCAGCTTGGCTGACAGCGCTTCATCGGGAGAGGGAAGATGAACACTATTCAGATCAATCCGGCCGATAACGTCATCGTCGCGTTGTCGCCGCTGGCTAAAGGTACGGTCGTCGAGGTGCCCGGCGTGGGCCCCGTCGCCGCCGCCGAGGACATCCCGCAGGGTCACAAGATGGCTGTGCGCGGCATTGCCGCAGGTGAGGATGTCATCAAGTACGGTCTGCCCATCGGTCACGTGGCCCGTGACGTCGCCGCTGGATCGTGGCTCCATACCCACAATGTCAAGACCAACCTTTCGGGCGAGGTCGAGTACACCTACAACCCCACCCACCCGGTCGTTGAGCAGGTCGAACCCGAGTGCTTCGACGGCTTCCGCCGCGCCGACGGCCGCGCCGCCACACGCAACGAGCTGTGGATCATCCCCACGGTCGGCTGCGTGAACGAGGTCGCGCGCCTTATGTGCGAGAAAGCTCAAGACCTGGTGGGTGGCTCCCTTGAGGGCATCTACTATTTCCCGCACCCCTTTGGGTGCTCCCAGACCGGTGCCGACCACGCCCAGACACGCCGCCTGCTCGTGGCACTTTCCCGTCATCCCAACGCCGCCGGCGTGCTTTTCCTGGGCCTCGGCTGCGAGAATTGCACCCATCAGCAGGTGCTCGACGAGCTGGGGGAGTACGACCCCGAGCGCGTGCGCTTCCTCA
>CAVGWH010000025.1:0-36175 GCA_963633065.1 Oribacterium sp. | reverse complement strand
CCACCGCGCAAAGCGAGTTATGGCAGTTGGTGAGCACGTAGGGCAGCGGGAACTTCTCCATGCCCGAGGCGCGTGCCGTCTGGATGATACCGACGAAGGTGATGTCATGGCTCGCCATGGCATCGAAGCGGATCTTGAGCGCGCTGGGGTCACCGCTCGTATTGTGATCCTGCAAGATGGAATACGCGATGGTGCCGCGCTTGGCATCCTCGGGCGTCTGCGCGATTCCGGCCGCCGCGGCTTCAGCCGCAGGCACGACCGTAAAACCGTTCTTCAGATAAACACCACCGTCATAGAGCTTGACCATGCTCTCCCCCACTCTGCCCGGCATCTGCCGGATCCGTAAACTGTGCACTGGCTCAATATTTTCCTACATAAGCATTGCCATATGATTACGAATGGGGAATTCACTTTATCTTACTAAAGCAAGTGGCCTCGGCCACACGGTAGAACACCGGAAACCGAGGCCACGTTGTCGCAATGATCAAGGTTAAGCCGTCGCCGACTCCAGCAGGCTCAGGCGCAGCCCTTACTGCCCGTTACCCAACAGCTTGCGCATGACCTGCTCGGGGTTGACCGATCCATCACGCGGAGCGAGGGCGGTGATCTTCTTCTGCATCTTATACTCATGCAGCTCGTCTTCGAGCTGGCGAATGCGGGCGCGGAGCTTCTCGTTTTCGCGCTCACGCTCTTCAGCGCGCTCCTTCATATCGAGGATACGCACCACACCGGCGAGGTTGATGCCCTCATCGGTGAGCTGATTGATCAGCTCCAAACGCTCGATGTCGGCACGCGAGTACAGACGCGTGTTGCCGCCTGAACGCTGCGGGTTGACCAGCCCCTTTGATTCGTAGACGCGCAGGGTCTGCGGATGCATGCCGGTCAGCTCGGCCGCCACGCTGATCATGTACAGCGGTTTGTTCCTGTTGTCCTCAGCCATTCTCAGACCCTGTCTTTCCTACTAGAACTTCGCTCGATAGCGATCGACTTTTTCGCGATAGGCACGCTTGTCGGCGTCGCGAAGCTTCTCCATGGTAGCGCGCTCGTCGTCGGTGAGCGCCGTGGGAACCTGCACTTTAATGGTCACCAGCAAAGCACCCGTACGCCCGCGATGCTTTACATCGGGCGCGCCCATGTCCTTGAAACGGAACTTCTTACCGTCCTGCGTACCAGCAGGCACCTTGAGACGCACCGTCTTGCCTCCGGGCGTGGGCACGTCCACCACACACCCCAGTGCGGCCTCGTAGATGGAAACAGGTAGCTCCATGGTGACATCGGCGCCTTTGCGCTTGAAGAGCGGATGCTCCTCAACGTGCGTGGTTACCACCAGGTCGCCGCGCTCGCCCCCGTTCACACCGTACTCACCGCGACGCTTATAACGCAGCTTGCCGCCATCGACGGCGCCGGCCGGCACCGTCACTGTGATGGTCTGCTGCTCACCTGTGGACGGAATGCGGTAGGTGACCTTGTTGGTCACGCCGGCGAAAGCGTCCTCGGCCGACACGTCGATCGCGAGCGTGAGGTCGTCACCCTTGCGCGAACGCGTGCGTCCGCCACCGCCTGCAGCCGACCCCCAGTCACCTCCCCAGGCACCATAGCCGCTGAAGATGTTATCGAAGATATCGCCCCAACCAGCACCGCCACCGTATGAAGCGCCCGCATAGCCGCCCGATGCCCCCGCTCCCGGCATGCCGCCGAACATGAGCATTTGGTCGTACTCTTTACGCTTCTTCTCGTTGCTGAGCGTGTCATACGCTTCGCTGATCTCTTTGAACTTCTGCTCGTCTCCGCCCGCATCGGGATGGTACTTCTGCGCCAACTTGCGAAACGCAGACTTGATCTCTTTATCGGTAGCGTTCTTGGAAACGCCCAGCACATCGTAAAAGGTATTTCCTTGAGCCATATGTCCTCCCCTCGGGAATAGGCTTTTGTATTGCTAAAAAAGGCCCCGGGTTGCACCCCGAGGCCTACTCAGTTACTCCTGTGAGTCCGTAGCCTCAGCGGCCTCGGGCTCAGCCTCGGCTTTCGGTTCCGTCGCGGGGCGCTTCTCGCCACCGTAGGTAACCGTCACCATGGCGCTGCGCAAGATACGGTCGGCCATGCGGTAGCCCTTCTGGTACACGTCGTTGACCGTCTCGTCGTATTGCGAGGCGTCCTCAACGCGGCCCACCGCCTGATGTTCAAGCGGATCGAAGGCCTCGCCCTTGGGGTCGATCGGCTCGACGCCCTCGTGCGCGAAGACGTCCATGAGCTTGGCATGCACGGCATCCACGCCATCGACGAATTGCTTGAAGTCGTCCGAAAGTTCCTGCGTGCGGGCATGGTCGATAGCGCGCTCGATATCGTCCACCACGGGCAGCAGGCTTTTAACCAGACCCTCGGTGGCACGCTCGCGCTCGGCCAGGCGCTCGTTGGCGGTGCGGCGACGGAAATTCTCCCAGTCGGCCTGCAAGCGTGCACAACGCTCGGCGGCATCGGTCGCCTTGGCCTCGGCAGCCGCCTGGGCCTCGCTGGCTTCATCGAGCTTCGCACGAGCCTCGGCGAGCTCCTCCTGCGCTTTCTCGAACTTGAACTTGAAGTCGTTATCGGCGGCTTCCTCACCGGCACGGATGGCGGCTTCGACCATCTCTTCCTCGGTCATGCTCGCCTCCTCTTGCGATGCTTGGGGCTGAGCCTCGGCGGCAGCTTCCTGTTCAGCGGAATCCACATCTGCAACTTCGGCGACAGGCGCCGCCTCAGTCGTTACCTCGTCCACGCCCTCTACGGGAATCTTCATGTCCTTCTCCTCAGAGTCAGCGGAGGCGGCACTGCAAGCGCGATTGCTCGGCGCCGCCTCCGTTCGAGATGTCTCAACGGACATGATTATTTGTTGTCCTCGTCGTCCACGACCTCGTAGTCGGCATCGACCACGTCGTCGTCAGAGGTGGGAGCGGCACCGGCGGCACCGTCAGTTGCCTGCTGAGCGTCAGCGTAGACGATCTGCGCAAGCTCGTAGCCAGCAGCCTGAAGTGCCTCGTTGGCCGATTTGATGGCCTCGATATCGGTACCCTCGAGCGCCTTCTTGGTATCGGCGATGGCGGCCTCGGTCTTGCTCTTGAGGTCGGCGTTCACCTTATCGCCCAGCTCGGACAGCGTCTGCTCGGTGGAGTAGACCAGCGAGTCTGCCTGGTTGCGGATCTCGACCTCTTCCTTCTGCTTCTTGTCCTCTTCGGCGTGAGCCTCGGCGTCCTTGACCATGCGATCGACTTCCTCGTCGGAAAGCGCAGTGGAGCCGGAGATGGTGATCTGCTGCTCCTTGCCGGTGCCCTTGTCCTTAGCGGAGACCTTCACGATGCCGTTGGCGTCGATGTCGAAGGTGACCTCGATCTGAGGCACGCCGCGGCGAGCGGCAGGGATGCCGGTGAGCTGGAACTTGCCCAGGCTCTTGTTGTCGCGGGCCAGCTCGCGCTCGCCCTGGAGCACGTTGATCTCAACGGAGGTCTGGTTGTCGGCAGCGGTGGAGTACACCTCGGTCTTGGAGGTCGGGATGGTGGTGTTGCGGTCGATCATCTTGGTCATGACGCCGCCCATGGTCTCGACGCCAAGGGAAAGCGGGGTCACGTCGAGCAGCAGGATGCCCTCGACGTCGCCGGTGAGCACGCCGCCCTGGACGGCAGCGCCGTCGGCAACGACCTCGTCGGGGTTCACGGACATGTTCGGCTGCTTGCCGGTCATGGACTTGACCAGGTCCTGCACGGCGGGCATACGGGTGGAGCCGCCGACGAGGATGACCTCGGTGAGGTCGGAAAGCTTGAGGTTGGCGTCACGCAGGGCGTTGGTGACAGGCTGCTTGCAGCGCTCGAGCAGGTCGCGGGTGATCTTCTCGAACTCGGCGCGGGAGAGCGTGTAGTCGAGGTGCTTGGGGCCCGTGGCGTCGGCCGTGATGAACGGCAGGTTGATCTGGGTCTGCTGGCTTGCGGAAAGCTCCTTCTTGGCGTTCTCGGCGGCCTCCTTCAGACGCTGAAGTGCCATGGGATCCTGACGCAGATCGATGCCGTTCTCCTGCTGGAACTTATCGGCCAGCCAGTCGATGATGCGCTGGTCCCAGTCGTCGCCGCCCAGGTGGTTGTCGCCCGAGGTGGAAAGCACCTCGAAGACGCCGTCGGCAAGATCGAGGACGGAAACGTCGAAGGTGCCGCCGCCCAAGTCGAAGACGAGGATGCGCTGGTCGGAACCCTGCTTGTCGAGGCCGTAGGCAAGGGCGGCCGCGGTGGGCTCGTTGACGATACGCTTGACGTTGAGACCGGCGATCTTACCGGCGTCCTTGGTGGCCTGACGCTGAGCGTCGTTGAAGTAAGCGGGGACGGTGATGACGGCGTCGGTGACGGGCTCGCCGAGGTACTTCTCGGCGTCGGCCTTCATCTTGGCGAGCGTCATGGCGCTTACCTGCTCGGCAGTGTAATCCTGGCCGTCGATGGAGACGACGGCACGGCCGCCCTGGCCCTCCTTGACCTCGTAAGGCACGGTCTTAAGCTCGGAGGTGCACTCGGAATACTTGCGACCCATGAAACGCTTGATGGAGAATACGGTGTTCTTGGGGTTGGTGACGGCCTGGTTCTTAGCGGCCTTGCCCACTACGCGATCGCCATCGGCGCGGAAACCGACCACGGACGGGGTGGTACGATCGCCCTCGGCGTTAACGATGATGGTGGGAGAGCCGCCCTCGAGCACGGCCATAGCGGAGTTGGTGGTACCAAGGTCGATACCGAGAATCTTACCCATGAGGATTATCCCTTCTTCTGTGCTTTTGCGTGCACACGACACGGCGTCGCGGCCGCTTGAGCTTTTTGTTCGAAGTCTAGTGTATCCCCTTATGGGTCTGAATATACAAAATCTAAGTCAATCCATATAAGATTTTTTGTTCCTGCAGGTTTAGGTTATCTACACGTCTCGTTTTACACGCATTTTAGAGTAGTTTTGGACACGGGTGATTCCTCAGTAGGCAGCTGCAAGGCAAGCACAAGCCGCTTATCGATCGCCCCACGTTTCGATATGAGAACAGTCACCTTTGGTTAACATTTATGCAGGTCAAGTGCCTAAGCAGGGAGTTTTTCAGTAAGCCTTGGCATACTCGGCGAACGGTATGTAGAAGAGTGTTTAAGGGTATTGCAATGGCTATTCAACGTGTTATGTTGAGTCGCGAAATGCACCGACGACATCGCCTGTCGCCGGACACAACAGAGAGGAAACCACCATGGCTCATCCCGTAATTGATGCCGAAGAGTGCATCGCTTGTGGCGTTTGCGTTGACTCCTGCCCCCAGGGCGTTCTGGAGCTTCAGGACGTTGCCACCGTTACCGACGAGGATTCCTGCATCGCCTGCGGCGTTTGCCAGGATTCTTGCCCGGCTGGTGCCATCACCGAGGTTGTCGACGAGTAGCGACAAGCTAGCCTCATCAATCGACGTACACCGTGTCGATCGCAATAGGGCCCCGAGTAATCGGGGCCCTATTTGTTTAGCTATTTGCTTGTTTCATTACCGCATCTACAATGCGACGCTTTTGTTTAAGCACGGCGGCCCCACCGAAGCAGAGCCGCCGTCACTACGGACTCGATCGTCACTCACGCCTGCGCTTGAGCATGAAGCCGACTGCAGCGATTACCGCACCGCAAAGCACCACGGCACCGACGATAATCGTCGAGAAGTCGCCGGTTCCCGCAAGCGTCGAACCCTTCTTAGCAGAGTCCTTAGTCGAGCTGGTCTTACCCGTCTTGTTGCCCTCCTCTGAGGGGTTCGTGGAGCCGCCGGGCGTGTTGCTGCCGTTGTTACCGCCGTTGTTGCCGCCGTTCGGCGTTTTACCGCCATCGGTCGTTCCATCACTCGGCGTCGTGTCCCCGCCTGGCGTCGTGCCGTTGTCGGGTGTGGTGTCCCCACCGGGCGTCTTGTCGCCGTCGGTCTTGCCGCCGTCCGGGTCGGTGTTACCGCCATCAGGGTCGGTCTTGCCGCCGTCCGGGTCGGTCTTGCCGCCGTCGGGATCTTTACCGCCGTCGGGATCGGTACCGCCATCGGTGCCCTTCTCCTGCCAGACGGCCTTCAAGGTGATGTCCTTGGTCACCGCTACATCGAAGTCGTAGTCTGCACCGTCGAGCTGCCAACCCTTGAAGACAAAGCCGTCCTTGGTTGGATCCTTGGGCTCGGTTGCCGTCTCATTCTTGACAACCTTCTGCGCTTTAACCGCAGAGCCGCCGTTGGAGTCAAAGGTCACCGTGTAGACCTTGACCTTCTCGCCCTCATCCGGATCGGTATCGCCGCCGTCGGGATCGGTATCGCCACCGGAGCTATCCTTCTCCCAGACAGCCTTGAGCTCGATGTCCTTGGTCACCGCCGCGTCGAAGTCGTAGTCTGCACCGTCGAGCTGCCAACCCTTGAAGGTGCAGCCCTTCTTGGTAGGCTCGCCAGGTTCGTTGGCGGTATTGCCGTCCTTGACGCTCTGTGAGGAAACATCCGAGCCACCATCGCTATTGAACGTCACCGTGTAATAGACATCCTTGACCTCGGAGCCATCGCTCTCCCACACGGCTTTGAGCTCGATATCGGACGTTACCGCAGCATCGAAGTCGTAATCGGTGCCGTTGAGCTGCCAACCCTTGAAGGTGCTCCCCTTCTTGGTGGGCACCGACGGCTCGTTAGCGGTCCTGCCGCTCTTGACTTTCTGGCTCGACACCGACGTGCCGCCATCGGAGTCGAAGGACACGCGGCAATACGTGGTCTCGCCGCCGTCGGGGTTTTCGCCACCCTTCTCTTCCCACACGGCCTTAAGCTCGATATCGGAGGTCACCTTGGTCTTGAAGCTGTACTTCTCGCCATTGAGCCGCCACTCCTTAAAGACAAAGCCTTCCTTGGTGGGATCCTTGGGCTCTGTTGCGGTCTCGCCGTACTCGACGCCCTTCTGCGCATCCACCTCGCTGCCGCCATCGCTGTTGAACGACACCGTGAACTTACGAGCGTGCCAGCCGGCATAAAGCGTGATGTCCTCGGTTACCGCCGACTTGAAGTTGTAGCGCTGGGTACATGCCTCGTCCTTATACCAGGCAACGAAGGTGTAGCCGTTCTTGGCCGGGTCCGTCGCCGGCTCATCAGCCGAGTCGCCGTCCTTAACCACCTGCGGCCCAACCACAGAGCCACCCTTGGAATCGAACGTCACCGTATGCGTGGCCGCCTCATCTTCCCACTTGGCGTAGAGCGTGAGGTCCTTGGTCACCGCAGTCGAGAAGTCGTAGTCTTTGGTGAGCTTCTCGTCTGAATACCAACCGGCAAAGATCTTTCCGTTAAGCGAGGGAGCCTTAGGCGCCGTAGCCGTGCCACCGAACTTCACCGTCTGATCGTCGATCGCGGGCGTGCCGCCGTTGGTCTCGAACTTCACTGTGTAGCTCTTGATATCCCAGCCCGCATAGAGCGTGATGTCCGTGGTCACCGCCGTATCGAAGTCGTACTCGTCCTTGCAGCTCTTGTCCGTGTACCAGCCGGTGAACTTGTAACCCTCGCGCTCGATTTTGTCGTGCGAGGTCGTCTTGCCCTGTGCCACCTTCTGGTAGTCGACCACCAGGTCCTCAGACTTATAGGTCACCAGGCACCAGTCGCTTGTATCGGGGGTGTCGCCGCCACCTGCGTTCTCGCGCCATTTGGCCACGAGCGTCGTATTGCTGCTGAAGGTCGTGTACGCGTTGACCGTGCTGTCCGCAGGCTTATCGGCATCGTCGCTCGTCTTGACATACCAACCGAGGAAGGTAAAACCGTCGCGCATCGTCTCGGGCAGATAGCCCAAGCGTCCGCCCTGAACCAGGGTTACCGGGCTCTCGTCAACGGCGGTACCGCCATCGGTGTCGAACGTCACCGATACGAGGGCAGTCCATCCCGCATAGAGCTTGAGATCCGAGTCCACGCCCTTGTTGAAGTCGTAGGCGTCCGAGCAATCCTTGTCCGTGTACCAACCGCGGAACAGATAGCCCTCGCGCGCGGGCGGGTTTTCGGGCACCGAAACCGTCTCGTTGTACTTCACCGATTGCGAATCCGGCTGAGGCATGCCGCCCTGAGTATCGAACGTCACGGTATAGGTCTCAGGCGTCCACATCGCATAAAGGGTGAGGTCGGACGTGACCTTTGTGTTCTCGAAGTCGAACGGACTACCCTGCTGGTTGTACCAACCGACAAACTTGTGACCCTTGCGCGTCGGGACATCGGGGGTCGACACCTTGCCGTTATATTCAACCGTCTGATCGTTAACCGCAGAACCGCCGTTAGTCTCGAATTTCACCGTATACTTGGCGGCTTCCCACTTGGCCGTGAAGGTCTTATCGGTTTCGACCACGGTCTCTTTGGTTACCTTCGTCTCTCCATCGAACCAGCCCTTGAAGATGTGGCCCTCCCACTCGGGCGTAGGCAGCACGCCCACAGCGCCGCCCTTCTCGACCTGCAGCGTCTCCGTCGAATCGTCGCTGCCGTTGGCGGCATCGAACGCAACCGTTACGTAGTCGGGGTTCTTAGTCCACGTTGCCGTAAGCTCGATATCGGATTTCACCTGCGTGGTGAAGTCGTAATCCTCACCATCGAGCTGCCAGCTCTTAAAGGTATAGCCCTTCTTGGTGGGATCGGCGGGCCTACCGGCATAGCTGCCCCAGGCAACCGTCTGCGAATCCACGGCGCTCGCATCCTTGCCGGCATCGAATGTCACGTTGCACACGATGCGGTTGTAACGCGCGGTAAGCGTGAGGTCCTTGGTGACCTTCTGGGCAAAGTCGTACTTCACAGAACCCTTGTACCAGCCATCGAACGTATAGCCCTCGTGGTCGGAATGCTCAGGCTCGGTGAACACCGTATCGCGGGCGATCTCGACCTCGTCGGATTCCCCGAATCCCAAGTCGAGTGTGATAGTCACCTTCTTGTCCTCGGTGTCGCCACCGTCGCCGCTATCACCGCTATCGCTGGACTTCACCCATTTACCGTAGAGGTCGATATCGCTCGTGACCTTCGTGTTCTCAAAGTCGAACTTCACGCCCCAAGCGTCTTCGGTGCCATCGGTACCGTCTTTGGTGTACCAACCATCGAACGTATAGCCCTTGAGCGTGGGATACACGCGCTCGGTTGCCAACGTGTCATTGAGCACCCACTCGAAGTCGATAGCCGAGAACTCTTCGCCCGGGGCATCGTTGACATAGAAGCTGACTATATAGATAGGTAGCTCATTGCCGGTCCAGTGCGCATAGAGCGTCACGTTCTCGGAAGAAGCAACGTCCTTGTTGATGGGGGTATCGGACCAAACACGTGTGCCGTCCGTTTTACCGGTGTACCAGCCGGCAAACGTGTAGCCCTCGCGTACAGGCGTGGGCACGCTCTCGTCCTTGGGCATGCTCTCGCCCAGCGTCTTGCCGTACGCGACTTCAACCGGGTTGGTCACACCGTCCTCAAGCTCACCTTCGTTGGGATCGAAGGTCACCTTGTAGGGATCGCTGTTGTTAACCAGCTCGACCGTATAGGTGAAGTACAGGCCGCCGTCTCCCCCGTCGGTGCAGGTTGCCTGGGAGGTCACGCTCTTATCGAGTTTGGAGTAGACCGTATCGAACTGAGCCGTAAGCGTCGAGGCATCGACGGTGAGGTCGTCGATGCCGAGCAGACTCTTGTCCATCTTGACGGTGTACGAGATGCTCTTAGTACGATCATCGCTATCGGTGACGCTGCGCTTGGTTACCGCACAGTACCCCTCGGTCACCGCATCACTGTAGGTGACGGTCGCGCCATCTGCGGTGATGAGCGTCAGGTATCCCACGCTACCGTTGTAGGCCGCTTCGGTATCGGTGTTGGCATCCCAGCTGACAAGGTCATCCCACTCGTCCTTGTCCGTGACGGTGCCCTCAACCTCGGCAAGCGCGGAACCGTAGTGGGCGCGCGCCGTGGTGGGACCACCGAGCAAGGTAAAGGTCGCAATACCGTCAACGTCAACCGAAGTCGGGGTAACGGTGCTCGTTCCACCCGATGTGCTCGTAACAGTCCAGTAGTCGGGATAGAGCGTGACGGTGGAGCCGTCGGCCTTGGTCACGGTCTTGGGATAGTCGCTGCTCTTGATGGACACAGGAGAAGCATCCTCGATCTCAAATGCATCGGTTTTGCCATAGCCGATAACCTGGAGCTGGTACTTGGCCTCTCCGTAACCCATGTAGAGATAGTTGCCATCACGATAGATGGTACGCGTGGGGTTGTCGGAATACACGACCTTATTCCAGTCGTCCCCCAAAGCGATCGTAAGCATGCTGCTGTTGCCCGAGATGCGGCGCCCGGTCTTGCCCAGATCCTCGACGGTGACGCCGATCTCGCTCGCTCCGAGCTTCTCATCACTCACGATGAGGTGGGTATAGCTTTCATCGCAGACCGTCTGGTCGCCCTTGAGCACCAAGTTGCTGTTGACGCTCTTGGAACTCGATGTTCCCTGGGTGTTACCGGTTATCCGCACCAGGCCACCCACCGCGAAATCGTAATACGAGGTGTTGTCGCAGTACACGCCGCCACCCTTGGTGGTAGCCGTGTTGTCTGTGACGGTCACATTGCGCATATACAGCTGCTTCTTGAAGAAGATGGCACCGCCGTTGCGCGCGCTATTGCCCGTGAATTCGGCGTTATCGATATGCACGGTGTAGTCCGTAGGCATGTTGAGGTACAGGGCACCGCCGCCCATCGACGCGACGTTGTTCATAAACGTCGTCTTCTCCTTGCTTGAGGACTGCTCGCCGAAGATCTCGATACGGGCCTCTTTGTCATCGCAGAACAGCGCTCCGCCCGATCCGCCCGCCTGGTTGCCGTCGAAGGAAAAACCGCTATGGTGATTCGGCGTGCCTATGTAGACCTTGCCGCCCACGTAGATGGCGCCGCCACTGCCGGTGGCCTTGTTGTTGTTGAATTGCACACCGGTCGGCTGCTCGTCCGTCGGCGTCCAGAAGAAAAGGTAGCCGGTACCCACGGCCGCAATGGCGCCGCCGTTGCCGTTCGACTTGTTTTCAGAGAAGACGGTATCGCCCAGGAACACGCCGTCGGCGCCCTCGGCGTCATCGAGACTCATGTCCTCGCCGGGGATAATCGCCTCGCCCTCAAGATAAAGAGCACCGCCGTCGCTTTTGGCCGTATTGCCCGAAATCGTCGAGCCCGAGAAACGCCAGCAGTTGATGTCCTTCTTGGCGTAGATGGCACCGCCGTACGCTGCGGCCACGTTATCGCTGATAGTGGAGTTCGTCACCATGAAATGATGCGTGGTACCGGAGCAATCGAGCGCGATGCCGCCGCCAGCCCACGAGGAGACATTGCCCTGCACCTTACTGTCGATGAGCGAGAGGCTCGCCTGCTGCGATGCGGAGCTATCGCCCAGGTTGATGCCGCCGCCGTCCTTGCCGGCGCGGTTGTACGAAACCTCAGAGTTTTTGATATCGATGCGGGCGTTGGTGCCATCGATATTGGCGTCGATGCCGCCGCCCTCTTTGATGGACGTGTTGTACGAAACATTGGAATCGGTAAGGCTGAGCTTGGCCGACTCGCCCTTGAGGTAGATACCGCCACCGTACGATTCTGCGTGGTTGTACATAACCGTCGAGTTGTTAAGCGTAACCTCGCCGAGCGTGGTGATGCCGCCACCGTAGCCGCAATAGTCGGCATAGGTATCGGAGATGTTGCCCGCCACGGTCACGTTGGCGAGCGTGAGCTTGGAGCCCTCGTCCTTGACGCTGATGCCGCCACCGCCATTGCTGTCGTCGTTGGCACCGCCGGTGATAAGACCGCCGTACAGGGCCAAAGTATTGTCGCTGGCCGCTACCGCTGAGCCATCGTATTTCCAAAACGTGCCGTTCAGCTTATCGGTGACCGTGGTACCCAGATGCTCCGTGAGGCGCTCGGCTTCGGCTTCGCCGCCGTTGATATTGACCTTGGTGCCCTCATCGAGCCTGATGACCTCGCCGTTGCCGCTGCCGGAAAAATCGGTGTTGGCCTTGGCGAGGCCGCGGTTGATCATGTGGCCTTGCAGGTTGATGTTGTAGGTATAGCCATCCGCGAACTTAAGGACACCGTAGTCGCTGGTATCCAAATCCTGATAGAGGGTGATGGTCACCTCGTCCACATGCAACGGATTATTGCGCGTGGAGAGCATGTCCTCCGTGCAGTCGAAGATGTCGTCGATGCTGTTGCACCAGTAGTCGCGCGGACTCGACCCCTCACAGCTTACGTTGGCGATGGAATCGAGCTGCCGGATGGCGTTATAGGCCTCGGCCTGCGCGGGAAGCGCGGTAACACCCGCCCAGGTGAGGGCTAGCGCGGCAAGCCCTCCCGCGGCGAAGCGCGGCAGGCGGCCCAGGGCAGCAAAGGGTTTTGTATTCATATGGCTCGTCTCCTCAAAGGCAGTTGGCTTCAGAGAATCTTAAGTACCGTAACCCTATGATGATAGCCCAGATAAATAACCCTGCACTGTAAAAACCGCTGGTTTAGAGCGTTATGGAAAAGCTACATGAAGGTTGTGCGAAGAGGACATGCCCACGCAGCGACCGCAGCGCCAAAATTCGCCCATATATACGCTCGCTGCACGACAGGAACGACCCATCGCGCCGGCGCAACGGCGTCACCTCACACGCATGCCAAAAAACCACTCATGCACCAGCGGCGGGAGCATCCTAAGCGCGAAGCGCGTCCTCGTCGACACCCACCTCGGCGGCGATGACGTAGCGCGGACGGCCCTTGGCCTCAAGATAGATGCGCCCCACGTACTCGCCCACGATGCCCAGCGACACCATGATGAGTCCGCCCACAAACCAGATGGACACCATCAGGCTCGACCAGCCGCCCACCACGTTACCGCGCGCGATGCTCAGCAGGGTGTAGACGATCATCGCCAGGCTCACCAAAAGCGAGAGGGCGCCCAGCATCGTTACCCAGCGGATGGGCTTCGCTGAAAACGAGGTGATGCCCTCAAGCGCAAAGGAGATCATCTTGCCCAGTGGATACTTGGATTCGCCCGCAAAGCGCTCGCCGCGCTTGTAGTAGACCTTCGCTGTTTTAAAGCCAAGCGCAGGCACGATACCACGCAGGAAAAGATTGACCTCACGATACTGCGAAAGGGCCTCAAGCGCTCGGCTCCCCATAAGGCGATAATCCGCCGAGTCCGACACCATCTCGACACCCAGCCAACGCATAAAGCCATAGAAGGCATGGGCGGTATTGCGCTTGAACGCCGTATCGGTATCGCGGTTGTTGCGCACGCCGAAGACGATCTCAGCGCCGTTTGCATGCTCGACGAGCATCTGATCAATGGCATTGACATCATCTTGCAGATCGGCATCAAGCGATACCGCACAGTCGAAACCTAGCTCATGTGCGCGCATAAGCCCGGCGTAGAGCGCATTTTGATGACCCTCGTTGTGCGCAAAGCAAACGCCTGCAAACAGAGCGTCCTGCGCCGATGCCGCGCAGATGAGCTCCCAGGTACGATCGTGACTGCCGTCGTTGATAAATAGCACGCGACTGCTCGGAGCTACGGCCCCGCGCCCGATCAGGCTTTTGAGTTTGGCGCCCAAACGACGGCACGTCTCGGGCAGAACCTCTTCTTCGTTATAGCAAGGAACCACGATGCACAGGCGTGGCGCGCAGGACGCAGCCGCGGCAGGCGCGGTTTTCGTAGATGTAAGTTCCCCAGCCATTATGCCGCTCCGTTCGTCAGCCCGCGGTGTTGCTCGCGCAGGGCGGTGACCTTGGTGGCCAGCCGCTCGCCCCATGACCCCATGCCAACAAGTCCGTCGATCGCCAGAAGTACATAGTAAGGCGAGAATAGGAACAGGTAGCGCGCGCGGCACTCGAAGATCAGCAAAAAGCCCGAGAGGAATGTCAACGTAAGCGCGATCACCGCACAGGCGCGGCTCGTTGAACGCACCGGCGCGCTCGGCGCAAACGCCTTCGCATCGCGCGCGCGCCGTATGCACGAGGCGACGCAGCCCAAAAGCACCACGAACCACAATATCTGGCAAAACCAGCTATAGGCAGTTGGCTGAAGAGCATTTTTGCCATCCGCGCTGATGCCATACCAGTTTTTGACCGCGGAGGAATCGCCATAGACCCACACGAAGAAGTTCCCCTCTATCTTCCAGGCAAAGGTGCCATCGGCATAGTTGGTGAGGTTTTTCTCAAACCAGAGCTTCAGAAGGCCCACCGGCCCCAACTCGGTGAGGTGCTCTTTCCATAGGTCAAGCTGCGCTGCGCGGCGTTTTGCTGGATCGGCGATGGAGGCCGAGAGCAGGTTCTCCTCAAGCGAAAAGACGCCCTTGGCCTCGGGATTGATACCCATCGCCAAAAAGTGCGTCATACCGTAAGAGGCATCCGGGTTGATGGTGACGTAGTTGCCCTGAATGCCCTGACCGACCACCGTCGCCAGAAGCACGCCCGCGACGACGGGGACAACCGCGGTGGCGAGCACTTGAGACATTGATGCATGGGGGCAAGACACGTCTCCCTGTTCCCGCACGTAGGCCTTTGTCTGTCGTTTTGCGCGCACCGCACGAACCGCCATCGGCAGCCACTCCAAGCACGCAACTGCGAACAGCAAAAAAATCACCGTCGGCTTGATCTTGTAGCCCAATAGCGATGACAGGGTCAGTCCCAGAAGACGAACGGGCCGATGGCGCGGCACCACGTAGAACCACAGCGCAAGGCAGGTGAACAGCATGCCGTACGTGTCGGAATACGGCACCAAGACCCAACCGTTAAGCCCGATGAAAATAGAGGCGAGCACCTGAAACGCCAGCGCTCGCGCGGGACCGAAAAGGCGCTTGGCAACAAAGGCGGCAAGGACGATGGAGGCCGTCACGCACAGGCATCCAAAGCGCACGAGTGTGGGATATGCCGACATGCCAAAGCAGGCACCAAGCGCTGCCAACTTATTGAAGAGACCGTACAGAAACACCTGATTGGGGTAGGCCGATAGATACACGCTATGATTTGCCAAGGTGTCGGCACCTGCCCGATCCCCCACCTGCGTTAATAACGAAACATCCCAATCGGTGGTAAAGCCAGCCGAGCGCTCCAGGTAGAGCTGGGCCGCCAAAAGAACGAGCCCCATGCCGAGCGACAGCGCCAGAAAACGTTTGGATGTCCATGTCTTCTTTTGCACAAAGGAAAACAACGCGGCCATCGCTACACAAGCAAGCAGCGCCGCCAAAAAGAGCGGTAAGCCGTACTGCACCATATAGGTTTTCACGCAAGCAAAATCGATAAAGGGAGCGGCCAAAACCACGCAGGCAAGCGTAGCGGCAAGGTATAGGCCCAAGACCCTCAGCAGGAAGCGCGGCAAATTATGAAGCCCCCCCGCAGCAATTCGAGCGTTTCTGACATACAGCAAATCTCCTTTGTAGCTCAGCGGCATCAAACGTTGTCATGGTAGCACGAGCGCACAAGCGTCCTCATGTTACGTAGGCGCATTCAAAGCGTGCCCGCGCCACAACGAAACGCAAAAAGCCTGCGAGGGCATTCAAACCCCGCAGGCTTCGTCTCGCTGAATACCGTATGGCAGCTGGCTCGGCGGCAGATGCGCTACTTACGCCTTTGCGCGACCACACCGGCAATAACGGCCGCGATGCCGACAACGAGCACCACGCCGAAGATCACCATCGCGTAGTCGCCGGTGCCGGCGAGTTCTTCGCGCCCGCTGGCGGTGGTCGTCTTCGTCTCGGTCACGACCGTCGTAGAGGAGCCGCCGGGAGTGCTGGCATTCCCTTTGGCATCATCAGATGTGGAATCATCCTTGGTGTCGTCCTTCTTGTCGCCGCTGTCGGGCGTGACGTCATCCTTCTTGTCGTCCTTCTTGTCGCCGTCGCTGGTATCGGACTTTTTCTCCTTCCACAGGGCAACGAGTGTCGGCAGCTCGCCCGTGACCGGCGTCTTGAAGTCGTACGCCTTTCCATTGAGCGTCCATCCCTCAAAGGTATAACCCTTGCGCGTGGGAGCCGCAGGTTCCTTCACGCACGAACCGTACGCAACCTCCTGGGAGTCGACCTTGGAACCCTCGCCCGTATCGAACGTCACGGTAAAGGTCTTGATCTTCCATCCGGCATACACCGTGACGTCACCATCGATCAAAGTCGCATTGAAGTTGAACTCCTCGGTGCAGTCCTTATCTTTGTACCACCCGGTAAAGTCGTAACCCTCGCGCGTGGGGTCGGACGCGGGCGCATCGGCAAACGTACCGTACGTTACACTCTGGTCATCGATCTTGGAGCCCTTACCCGTATCGAAGGTGAGCGTGTAGGTGTTCGCGGTCCACTTAGCGTAGATGTCGGTGTCGGCCGTGATCGCCTGACCGTTAAAGCGGTACGGCTTGATCAACGCTGCATCGCTGTACCATCCCTCGAAGGTATAGCCCGTCTTCTTGGGATCGTCGGGCTTTTTCACAGGCGCGCCATAGATAACCTTTTTGGAGTAATCCTCGATCTCGCACTCGTCGTCCCAGAACCTGACGTGAAGCGCTTCGTGATCCCAGTATGCTTGGAGTGTCAGATCCGACGTCAGCTTAGTGCCCTCTTTGAATTCGTTTTTATCCGTATCGAACCATCCCGTGAAGACGTAATCGGCATACGTCACACGTGGAAGATCGGAGACCTTAGTGCCCTCCTCGACAACGCGGGTCTCCTTCTCGTCGGTGCCATTGTTAAAGACGAACGTCACCGTGTAGGTCTTGACCCATTTTGCGTAGAGTTTTGTATCGACGTTGATGGACGTCGTGGCGAAGTTGAACTTCTTGTCGTCCGAGCACTCCTTGTCGGTGTACCAACCCTTAAAGACGTAACCCTCCCAAGTGGGATCATCGGGCGTAGTGGCATAGCCGCCATCGGTCACCGACTGGGTCGCAGGCGCGTCTCCGTCGGCACCATTAAGGTCAAAGCTCACCTCGAATGTGCTGACGGTCTTTTCTTTCCAGACGGCGATGATGGCAAGATCGGACGTGACGCCCTTGTCGAAGTCGTATTTTTCCACACCGTTGTACCAACCGACAAACTCAAAGCCGTCCTTGGTGGGCGCGCCGGGGTTGGCCAGCTTATCGCCGTAGTTGACCGTCTTGGCATCCACACTCGCCTTGCCGTCCAGCGTGCCGCCGGCAAGGTCGAACGTCGCCTTGTAGGAATCGATCTTCCAGTCGGCGTACAGTGTGAGGTTCTCGGTCACGTTCTCCAAGGGGAAGGTGACGCACTCCGTCGCGTCCGCACTGCGTTTCCAACCCTTAAAGGTGTAACCGGTCTTCGTAGGATGCACGGGATCGACAAGGTTAGAGCCCTTCTCGATCTCGAAGGAGCCGAGATCGGTATCGCCGTCCTTGCAGGTGACGGTCACGTACTCGACCGGATTTTCGTCCTCGCTCCACTTGGCCACCAGCGCAAGGTTGCCGATAACCGAAGTGTCTTCGGTCACCTTGACGTCCGTGTCCTTGATGAACCACCCCTCAAAGGTGTGACCCTCGAGCGTAGGCGTGGGAAGCTCACCGATCTTCTCGTTCACGGACACGGTGCGCGTCGTATCGGCTGCGCTCAGCACGCCGCCGTTGGCATCGAACGTGACCGTGCAGCTCTTCTTGGTGGGGTTCGTCTTGGTGACCGTGCATGTAAACGTCACTGTATCGTCGTTGTTCACGCTCAACGAGCCCACGCCCGACTCCTTTGAACCGTCTATACCGCTGAACGTAGCCTGGAGGCCGAATTTGCTCAGCGCATCCTTGTCGACCACAAGACCCTTTTCGGTGACCGCCGATACGGGCATGGAGATGGTGTAGGTGATGTTTTTGGACACAATGTAGCCGGAGCCGTCGGAATCGGCATTATCCGTAACCGACCTACCGATCACCGCGAACGGCGTCCGCTCCTGATCGAACGTGAAGGTGCTGCGCTTGCCGTCGGCATCGTCAAACTGCGCATAGTGCGCATATGCCGCCGCCGTGGCGGCATCGCCCGACTTGGTGGTCAGGCTGTCCCAGCCGTCGCTATCGATCACACCGAGGAAGAGGTAGGTCAGAGGGGCGGTATAGTGAGCGCGCGCGACCGTGGTATCACTATCCATCGTGATGGCGGCGACCCCGCTCGCATCGGGCTTGACGACCTTAGACGAGCCGGTGGCCTCGCACGACACCGTCCAATAATCGAGCGCCCAGTTATAGGCCTGCCCGTCGCTGACCGTCGACTTAGGATAGTCGGAACTCTTCAGCTCGATCTCAGCACCGGTTTTATACGTGCCCGTGGTTTGCGGTGTGCTCTCGTCGGCGCCGTACACCTTAAGCTCGCTCTCGGTGGAACCCTGTGCCAGGTAGAGATAGTCGCCATCGCGCACGACCTCGTATTGAGGGTCATCGGAGACCATACAGCTCTTCCACGAATCCTTGACCCCGAGCGTGACGAATGCGGAATTGCCGGTGAGGCGACGCTTGCCCGAAGAGTAGTCGGAGACGGTGACACCGATCTTGCTCTCAGGGGTGACGGCATCTGCCTCGGTGGCAGCGCTGCAAACGTCCTGCTCGCCCTTCATCTCGAGGTTGTTCGTGGCGCTCAGGGTCGCCGTGCCATCGTCCGTGTACGTCACCAGGCTGTTGTCGGTAACGGTCATCTTGCCGGCGAACTCAAAATTGTAGTAATCGGTGTTGTAGCTGTAGATGCCGCCGCCGCCCTTGGTAGCGGTGTTCCCCGTGATGCTCGCGTTCTTAAGGTAGAGCTCGTTCCTGAAGAAGATAGCGCCGCCGTAGCCTTCGGTGCCGCCCTTGCCCGCGGCGTTGCCCGTGAACGTCGCGTTGGAGATATGCGTCGTGCGCTCGGTCTCGCACGAGAACATGATCGCGCCGCCACGGTCTCCCGCGGTGTTGTTCGTGAACTCGGTAGTCGTATCGCCGAAAATATCCAGCTTAGTACCGCAATACTCGGGGGTCACATTGGGATCGCTGTTCTCGTTATAGCTGGCATAGATCGCCCCGCCGTTCCTGCCCGCACGGTTGTTGATGAACTTCATGCCGCCCGTGCTGCAGCTCAGGGTCAGGTACCCAGAAGTGCTGGCAGCGATTGCTCCGCCGTTGTAGTCTGCAGTGTTGTCCTCGATCGTAAGGCCGCCATCGGGGAAGGCAACGGTCCCTTTGCCATAGTTGACGCAGAGGAAGCCGCCGCTTGCACCGGCTTTATTTCCCTTGAGAACCGCACCGGACCCAAAGGTGTCCGTACCGCCACCTCGCTTGTATATTCCGCCGCCCGAACCGGTGGCCTCGTTGTTCGTAAGTACGATATTTCCAAAATCGAAGTTCTGCGTGAGGTCGGTGCGTTGCGCGATTCCGCCGCCAGAAGCTGCTTTGTTTTCGCTTACCGTCCACGTGCCTTTTACAATGAAGTGGCTCGATGAGTGTATCGGCATATCGAACAGAATGCCGCCGCCGGCGTGGCCATCCTGCACGCTGTTGCGACTGATGTTAACGCCGTCTTCGACGATTACCGTGAGGCCGCTGGCTTCGGTCGCGTCCTGATGGAAGCAGATTCCGCCGCCGCCGCCCTCGCTATCTGTATTTACACCCAAGGAGACGTTGTCGCACACCTGGGTATTCGCACCCAGCACGAGCGCGCCGGTGCCCCTGGTGTAGATATACATACCTCCGCCATACCGCGCACTGATGTTATGCGAGACAGTGCACTCGTTCTGCAGCACAATGCTTGAGTTGCTCGAGTTGTTCCAGAGTCCGTCGCCGTCGTTGAGCGCGGTGTTATAGCACACCTCGGTGTTGTCGAGCACAGTAAACGAAGACTCGCCGCCCTCGGAGCAGGAGATGCCACCGCCACTGCTCTCCGAATGGTTGTAGATGACCTTGCAGTCCTTAAGGTTGATCGCGCCTCGGGCGTGGATGCCGGCACCGTAGCGCGTGCCCGTTCCCTGCGCCGTCCATGCGCCGTAGTTGTCGGTGACGTTGCCTGCCACCGTCACGTTGGTCATGCCGAGGCCGGCATCGTCGCTGCCGATCGAGATGCCGCCGCCGTAGTCGCTGTCGTCATCGGCGCCACCGGTGATAAGGCCACCGGTGATAGCCAGCGTGTTCTTGTCGTTCTTGTCGGCGTTGGCATCGTACTTCCAGAACTTGCCGCCGCTACCGTCATCGACCAACTTGCCGTAGTGCTCGGTTTTGAGCTCCTCTTCCGTACCGCCGTCGATGATCACCTTGGTTTCGCCCTTGATGCGGATAACATCGCCGTTGCCGGTGCCGTAGAACTTGGTGTCCGCCGTGGTGAGACCGCGATCGATCATGTGACCGTGAAGGTTGATAAAGAACGTGCTGCCGCTATCGTTGAACACCAGATGGCCGTAGTCCTTGATGTTCCAGTCGCACAGAAGGTCGATGGTGACCGTATCGACCTGATAGGGGTTGTTGGTACCAGAGAGCATGTCGTCCGTGCAGTTGAACATGTCCTTGTAGCTGTTGCAGTAGTAGCCGCGCGGATTGGAGCCCTCGCAGCTCACGTAAGCGACGGCATTGGGCCCTCGGGTATTGTCGTACGCCTCGGCGCGCGTGGGCTGCGCGGAGAGCGCCGCGAAGGTAAGGGCGGCACTCGCAAGCGCAAGCTTGGCGACGCGCGCGGCACCACGACGCAAAGCGGCGTCGGGGACCGTGGATGGGGCAACCCCATGCATCCAGGACGAGAACACACTCTTCATCGACGAACACGTTCCCCTCAAAATGGCGATAATACGCGCATGTAATTTCTTGATAATCCTGCGTATGTTACATGGTTGAACCTCAACGTTGCAGCTACATTGCCCCCCGCTGATATTCTCAACAGAATTTATCTATTTGATTGTGAGTTGCGTCTGACGGAACATTCCGCGCCGCGTGCTTACGCAAGGCCATCCTCATAGGGCAGAAGCTCGGCCAGGTAGCCCTTCTGCGCCAAGGCCTGTTCGATCTCATCGAGTTCTTCGGGCGTGTCGGCGGCAATACGGTGGAAGTGGTACCCACTGGTCACCGTCATAAGCGGGTAGCTCTTACCGGTGCGGATGTCCTCGAGATAGCGCTCCACATCACGGCGATTGCGAATGTCCAAATCGGCGGTGATTTTGCCGTATACGCGATGGTTGACCATCACATTGAGCACGGCCCCGCCCATATCCACAATGGTGGTAAGCTCATCGGCCACCTCATCGATACCGTGGTGCACTTTGATAAGACGCGTAGGCACATTGGGCGCACCCGCCCCCTCTTGCAGCACATAACCCCGGTTGGTAGCCACCACATCATGCCCGTCGGCACGCAGAAGGGCGATGTCTTGCACCACAACCTGTCGGCTCACGCCGACCTCCTTGGCGAGCGCGCTGCCCGAGATAGGCGTACGTGCATCACGTAACGCCTCGATGATGCTATTTCTACGTTCGGTTCCCGTCATGCTCATACGCCTCCCTTTCTCGTTGTGGTGCCCGCATGCCTGCAGCTGCATGATGTCGGCGACCGTCCTCGTCATGCTCGGCAAGGAACGTCCGACCCACACCATCTACACCTATTGCTGGCCCGTGACGCACGTCGCGTCATCCGCTCTCGCCCCGATCAATCCTCATCAAGCATCGTCAGGTGCTTGAGCGACAAATCCAAGATAGGAGCCGAGTGCGTAAGCGCTCCCGAACTAATATAATCCACGCCCAGATCTGCCAGCGACCTGATGTTATCGGCATCGACGTTGCCCGAGGCCTCGGTTTTGGCACGTCCGTCGATGAGCCGTATGGCCTCGGCCATCTGATCGTGGCTCATGTTGTCGAACATGATGATATCCGCGCCGGCCTCTACTGCCTCACGCACCATGTCGAGCGTTTCGCACTCCACCTCGATCGTCGCGGTAAACGAAGCATGCGACCGCGCCGCTGCGACCGCGCGCGCCACGCCACCTGCTGCATCGATGTGATTGTCCTTGAGCATCACGGCGGTGGACAGGTTGTAACGATGGTTGTATCCCCCACCCGCTGCGACAGCCGCCTTCTCGAACACGCGCATGCCGGGAGTGGTCTTGCGCGTGTCCACCAACTTGGTGGTAGTGCCCTGAAGCGCCTGCGCCATGCGATGCGTATAGGTGGCGATGCCGCTCATACGCTGCAGGTAGTTGAGCGCCACGCGCTCGCCCGAAAGCAGCACACGCGCATCGCCGTTAACATGCGCGATAACCTGACCCGCGGCCACGGGATCCCCATCTGCAACGGTCGCATCCACGCGCGTGGCAGAATCGAGCAGCTCAAAGGCGCGCGTGAATACATCGAGGCCCGCGATGATGCCGTCGGCTTTTGCGATGAGCTGCACCGTGGCCGGGCGAGGACCCGGGCACACCGAAGCGGTGCTGATGTCTTCGAAGGTAATGTCCTCGCGTAAGGCCTGCAAAATAAGGTCATCGGCGACGAGTTTCATGGTAGCGGGATCCATGGGCTATGCCTCCTTGGGAGCGCTTGATTGGGATGATCGGGCAGAATCGATCGACGGTTGGGCGGGGCTGATCGCATCGATGTCGAGGGGAGCATCGCCGTAGCGCATGGGTCCATCGACCGCGGTACCCGCCGCTGCACAGAGCTCGTCGATTGCCAGGTGCTCGAACGCATCCGCAGACGAAGCGCCGTCGGCAGCATTGTCGTCGTATGGAGCCAGGCCGAACGCCACGCGATGCAGGCCGTCGAGCGCAGGCTCCCCTGCTACCTCCACCGGCGCAGACGTCCCATGCAACATGGCAAACGCAGCGCGCTTACCCCATACCAGAGCCTCGAGCAGGCTATTCGATGCCAGACGGTTCTTACCGTGCACGCCGTTGCAAGCCGTCTCGCCCGCGGCGAAAAGCCCCGGCATGCTCGTGCGCCCATCGCGATCCACGCGGACACCGCCCATAAAGTAGTGCTGTGTGGGCACCACCGGTATCGGCTCGTCGAGGATGTCGCGCCCGTCCTCCAGGCAGCGTGCGCGGATGTTGGCAAAATGCCCCGTCACCACATCGCGCGGAACGGGCGCAAAGCTCAGCCACTCATTCTCGGAATCATCCGCCTTCATCTGCTCGCGAATGGCCGCCGCGACCACATCGCGCGGCTGCAGCTCATCGGTAAAGCGCTCGCCCGCAGCATTGAGCAGCACCGCGCCCTCACCACGGCAGCTCTCGGAGATAAGAAACGTGCGCCCTGGCTGCGGCGAATGCAGCCCCGTGGGGTGGATCTGAACGTAATCGAGATGTTCCTGCGCTATTCCGTGCTTGGCAGCCACATAGCACGCGTCGCCCGTGAGCTGCGGGAAGTTAGTGGAATGGTCGTACACACCACCGATACCGCCCGTTGCCATCAGCGTATAGGTTGCCCGGATCTCAAAGGCGCCGTGGCCCTGATCCTCCTGCAGCTCGTCCGCAGGCTTGATGGAATCCTCCTCTGGCACGCGCGTTGCCAAAACGCCCCTGCAAGCACCGTTCTCTTCAAGTACGTCGAGCATTGCGACATGCTCCATGATGCTCACATTGGAAAGACGCCTTACGGCGGCAAGCAGCGTTGAAGTGATCTCTTTCCCCGAGATGTCCGCGTGATACACGATGCGCGGGCGGCTGTGGGCGCCCTCACGCGTGAAGTCGAGTTCGCCCTCGGGTGTACGATTGAAATCGGCGCCCAGCGCAATAAGATCGTTGAGTACCGAGCGGCTCGACCGGATCATGATATCGACGCTCTCGCGGCGGTTCTCGTCGTGCCCCGCACGCAGCGTATCGGCAAAGAACGCCTCGTAATCGTCCGCCTCGGGCAGCACGCACATGCCGCCTTGGGCCAGCATGGAGTCGCATTCGTCCACCGCGCCCTTGCTGAGCATGACCACCTTGAGGCGCGTGGGCAAGTTGAGAGCCGCATACAATCCGGCCACGCCGCACCCCGCGATAAGCACGTCGCAGGTCATGGGGGCATCGGCCGCTATTGCCCGTCCGCTCTCGTTAGGGATCGTTTCCTCCATCGTTATGCCGCCCCTACTTCGCTGCATATTCAAGCATGCGGTCGAGCGTGAGCTTAGCCTGCGCAGCCGCGGCATCCGTCACGCCGATCTCAACCTCGCCGGTGCCCGTCTCCAAACAGCGCACCAGCTTCTCAAGCGTGATCATGTCCATATTCACACAGGTAGGACGGGTAGCTGGGAAATAGAAGTGCTTGCTTTGCCCTTTGCAACGACGCTCGAGCTCGTAAAGCACGCCCGCCACCGTCACGATGATGAACTCATGAGCGTCCGATTGCTCCGCATAGGTGATGATGCCCGCCGTTGAACCGATGTAGTCCGCCTCGGAAAGCACGTCGGCCTTGCATTCGGGATGTGCGAGCACGAGCGCATCGGGATGCGCTTCTTCGGCCGCCTCGATCTGCTCGACGGTTATGACGTGATGACGCGGACAATAGCCCTTGTTGAGCAGCACATGTTTTTCGGGCACCTGTTGGGCCACAAAGCGCCCCAGATTTTGATCGGGGATGAACAAAATGTGCTGCTGCGGAAGCTCTCTCACGATCTTGACCGCATTAGAGCTGGTAACGCACACGTCCGACCAGCTCTTGATCTCCACCGTTGAGTTCACATAGCATACGACCGCCAAATCGTCCCCGTATTGGGCGCGCGCGGCATCGACCGTCTCGCGTTTGACCATGTGGGCCATGGGGCAATCCGCCGCTACCTCGGGCAAGAGCACGGTCTTGTCGGGGTTGAGAAGCTTGGCGCTCTCACCCATAAACTCGACACCGCAGAGCACGATGGTCTGCTGCGGCAACGATTTAGCGAGCTTTGCCAGGTAGAAGGAGTCGCCAACGTAATCGGCTACGGCCTGCACCTCGGGAGCCACGTAGTAATGGGCCAGAATAACGGCATCGCGTGCAGACTTGAGCTCATCCAACGCGTGACGGAGTTCCGCGGGCACGAGCGCCGCGCGCTCCGTGGCCGTTGTGGCAGACGCCACGCCTTCCGCGATGTCGTGCGCCAACGACTCGGCGTCCGTCGATGCACCGGCCATCCTCCGCGCTGAGTCGCTCGACTGCACCTCAGCCGTCACCTGTGCCTCGGCGTCCTTGTATTCCCCCTCAGCCATACGGCCCCTCTCAATAGGCTAACTATTGAGGCGAAAGTATGACACGTGTCTTGTCAGGTGACAAGACAGTTGTATATTTAGCTGTAAACTCTTAACGAAAGCACGCGCAGCGCATCCGTTGCTCGGTGGCCGATCTCTTCATCGTATTGTCCCATAAGCCTCGGAACCTCAAACCAAAAGCACCCTGGCATCCAAGTCCACCAGTGCTTAAAGTAAGTAAGCAGCAAAAAAGCGGCCGAGGCTCATCTGAACCTCGGCCGCCCCAAAAGCGTTTATAGCTCGTCTACAAACAGGCCACGCGCCTACTCGTTGTTACGACGCTTGGATGCAACGCCTGCAGCCGCTACAGCAGCGCCGGCACCGGCGATGACCGCAACGGCGGCAGCCGCGCTATCGCCCGTAGCGGGAAGCACCTTTGCCTTAGCCTTGGCAACCGCGGCCTTGGTGTCCTCGTCCTTGCTGGTCACGGTGGTAACCGTGGTCTTCACCGTGGTGCCATTGGACGTGTTGGAGCTGGAAGGCGTCTCGGCGTTCTTCTTCCACACGGCCTTGAGGGTCAAAACGTTGTCGCTCTTGGTTACGTAGAAGATATCGGCGGCGTCGTCGCACTTCTCGCCCGCGAAGACGATGTTGTCCTTCCAGAGACCTTCCTTGGTACCATCAAGCTTCTTGTCGACGTCCTCCCAACCCACGAAGGTGTAACCCTCGCGCGTCGAGATCTTGCTCTTGAGCAGGCCGGAGCTGATGGTCACCATACCGGTCTTCTGATCGACAACCGGACGCGTGATGCTCTCGACAGCGGAGCCGCCGTTGGAATCGAACTTGATAACGCCGTCCTTGAGTTCGTTCTCGGCCCACTTCGCACGGAGCGTGATCTTAAGCTCATTGCCGGAATTATCCTGGCCGACGACATACGGATAGTGCTCGATAAGCGTCCACTCGGCCTCGTCGGTATCCTCGTTCAGGGCATACTCTTCCCAACCCTTGAACGTGTAACCCTCACGCACAGGCGTGGGCAGATCGCTCACCTTGTCGATCGTGACCAGGCCCTTGGAATCGGTGGCCTTACGCTCGTCGTTCAGCGGCTCGCCACCGTTCGTATCGAAGGTGAAGCACACCGGGGCATACCAAGAGGGGAAGAACAGGACGTCGACGTCAACCGTACCGTCAGCGTTCTGGACATACTGAGACAGATCCTCCTCGGTGAAGGGAACCTCGAGAACAGTGCCCTTCATGTCTTGAAGCGTGGTCTTCTCGTCATCAAGATCATCGATCAGATACGCTGTCCAACCAGCAAACGCATAGCCCTCACGCTCGGGCTTAGTCTGCTGGAGCTTCGAGATGTCGATAGAAATCTGTTTGGCATTGAGCTCGGTCTGCGTAAGCTTCTGAGAGCTGACCTCGGCGGTCGTCATCTCGTCCTCATCGGTGACGTAGCGAACGTGAACCGTAACCTTGGAAACGTCAGCAGCCTTAACAGCACTTCCAAGGGCATCGTTAATGCCGTCGCCGTCAGCGTCGTTGCCACCGATGAACTCATCGGCGTTCTTCTCGGCATTATCACCGGAGAAGTAGATGGCGGTTGTCGCGCCGCTAACAAATTCGCACTCGATGAGGCGCGTGCTCTCGTCTCGTGCGGTTTCCATCGCCTTGACCGTGAACGTGTTGCCGTCCGCGGTCTCAACGACAAAGTCGCCCATGTACGACGAAGCCGACTTCAGCGTGTTCAAATCGGAGAGCTTGACGCCTTCGCCAATCGAAGCCGTGACGCCCGAGGCCTTGGTGCTACTGAAATCACCCTTGTAGGTACCGCCATCGAGCGCGACGGATCCACCGCTCTTGCCGCCATTGCCGCGGGCAATCACCGCTCCCGTACCGCCCTTTGGAGCGGTAAAGGTGCCACCGGTGATGGTCAGCTCGCCTTTGTCGGCCTCGTTATTGTAGGAGCCGTTGGCGATAACACCGCTAGCGTCGTCTTTGACACTGAATTCGCCATCAGAGATAGTAGCCACGCTCCAGTTAAGTACCGCGGGGCCGTTGGTATTGGTAAAAGTGCCACCCGAGATATCGAGCTTGGAATAGTCGTCGTTCTTTACGACGTTCATGCCTCCCGTAAACGTGCCGCTCTTGATATCAAGCGAGACGCCGAGGGACTCAACCGTGCCGCTGCTGGGATACGAAAGGCCGCAGTCGTTACCCGTGTAGCCGTACCAGCCGTTGTCGATTGCGCTGGAACCGGAATCTTTCTGGTCGACCGTTGCCCCATCGATGGTCAGCTTGCCCAGGTTCTTGATGACATACCACTTGGAACCGGTAAAAGCGCCGCCGTCGAGCGTGGCGGTCGCACCGGGAGCGTTGTAAAGCGCGGCCGTGCCACCGAGATTGGACCCGTCGACAGTGCCGGTGCCCTTAACAACAAGCGTACCGTTGTTGGTGATAGCAGCCCACTGCTTGGTAGCGGTGATCGTATAGCCATTAAGGTCGATCGTGACGTTGGCACTCGCCGGAACCGTTACAGAACCCGTGATATTCGCCGTAAGCTTCACGCTCTTACCGAGCGTAAGGGCATCCTGAAGAGCAGCGGCATCGGCGACCTCAACAAACGTCTCATCCGCATACGCGGCAACCGGGGCGGCAGTAATAACCGGGGTGGCTACAGCGCCGGTAAGCGCCACAGCAAGACCGACGCCTACGATTCCTTTCCTCATGGGGAGCTCCTTCTATAACAATCATTCTGTAATACCCAACATGCCTTTACAGGCCATTTGATATTACCCCCCCCCGATTAAATTTGCCCAGTAAAATACGTAAAGTTATTCGTATTTCCCATGGACGGTATCAATGAAAGAGTAGACGCAGGGCTTAGGCATCATTGCGCATGTGCAAACAGCCCGCGACCGCGCTCTGCACAGGCGGTAGCGGGCTGTGATTTCAATAGATGCGGGGGTTCAAAAAGTTCCAATGCTCGGAAAGCGGGAGCACCCGATGAGTTTTGATCTTCGTCAAACGCCAGCGACCAACGGCCGATTGCACCCAACGGCCCCCGACGTTCAGCAGGCGGTAGCGCCCAATGGGCGAACACCCACCCAATGGGCGAACACCCAACACGCTCCGACGCAATCGCTCCTAGTAAGGAGCGCCCGCCGGCGGAAGTTGCTTGATATAGGCCCACATGCGCTGCTTTTCCGCTTTATCGCCGAGTGCCGCCTCAAAGCCGTCGAGCGTCAGCACGCGACGCCCCAACACGTGCGCCACCAAGCCGGGCTTGAGCATGGCGGTATCGAAATCGTCTATGACCACCAGGGCATCGGCATAGGCGTCGCGCAATACGTTGGCAGCGGTTTCGTCAAGCAAGAGCACCGCCTCGGGATCGAGGGCCTCGAGCGCTTCGCGGAACAGCGTGGCAGGCAACGTGTCGCCTGGCGCCGCAACGGATTCCGATGTCGGCGCGGCACCCTCCATCGCGGCGTCCTCCACCGCATCGCCCGCCGCTTCCACGTTGCCCGCCACTGCGGACAGCGCGCAGAAATCCTCGGGCGCATAGCCCAATCGCGCGAGGCAGGCGCGCAAAGCCGTACCATCGGAGCCGGAAAGGAGCTCAGCCCCAGCCCGCTCGGCCTCGTTGAGCTCGCCTTTTACCAAAACTATCGTCGACATAGCATTACCCGCGATGCGCACGCCGCGCCGCGTGAGGCTTTGCATCTCTTGCTTGCCCGCTTCGAGCAACGCAGCTTTTTGTTCGGCGCTTGTAATGGGCATAGCGGCTCCTATCGTTTAGGGCATCCAGGCGCCCCGTCACGAGGGCGAGCGATGGACCCGAAACAAGCGCGTTCGCTCCGTTATGCGGTCAGCTTGCAAACATGGGCATCCATCGCCGATGCGCCCTGTATTCTACCGCGCGCTACTCCATAGGACCCAACGACATTTACCGTTACCAACGACTCCGCACGATATGCATCGGCAGACCCCATCCCTACGCGTTGTTTCAGATTCGACCTTCCGCCGGCTACACCGCCGGGAACGCCCTTGGCACCAATCGCCCGCCCCTACCGTTCCTCGTTCTTTGCGATTGAGCGTACATACGATTGCGCGCCTGGGTATATACGCTCTCGTATGTACCGCATCCCGGATATTTCCGGAGCTTTTTCACGTTATGGGAGGTCACCATGGCCGCAATTAAAGAAGTTACGGTCGACTCGTTTAACAGCCTGCTCGACGAACCCCTGCCGGTGCTCGTTGATTTTTGGGCGCCGTGGTGCGGCCCCTGTCGCGCGCTCGCTCCCGTTGTGGACGAGCTGGCAGGCGAGCTTGAGAATCGTCTGACCGTCGCCAAATGCAATGTGGACGATAATCAAGAGCTTGCTATGCAGTTCGGCGTTATGTCCATCCCTACCCTGGTGATTTTCAAGAACGGCAAGGAGGCCGGACGCGTTGTGGGCTCCATGCCCAAACGTCAGCTGCTTGCCGAGATCGAAAAGTACCTGTAACACGGGGACCTGTAACGCGCAAGGGCGTCCGCAGCTCTGGCGCCTTTGCGCGTTGCATTGTCCGTTTCGCCAGCATGGGCAAATAAGCAGCCCCAAGCCTCACAACAAAAAATCCCAGCATAGGGTCCCGGCTCTACATCGGAAGTCTCTATCCAGTGCCACAGCATCGGAATTCAAACGGTTTTCATGCGCTATGATGTGGGGCGTTTCAGTTTCCGCCGTGCCAGCGGCGTCATCAAGGGAGCATATATGCCTTTCACGCACGTCATCTTCGACCTCGACGGTACGGTGCTCAACACGCTCGATGACCTAGCCGCCGCCGGAAACCATGTGTGCGAGACGCATGGCTGGCCGACGTTTCCGACGGATCGCTATCGCTATAAAGTAGGCAACGGCATGCTCAAGCTGGTCGAACGCTTCATGCCAGCCGAATACGCCGGCGATTCCCGCACCTTCGAGCAAACGCTCGCCGAATTCCGCGCGTACTATGCCGAGCACAAGGAAGACCATACCGCTCCCTACCCCGGCACGATCGAGATGCTCGACGCCTTGCGCGATGCGGGCGTAAAACTCGCCATCCTCACCAACAAGGATCACGTTTCGGCAGCTCCGCTTATCGAGCAGTATTTTGGTCCTGAGCGTTTTGCCTTGGTGCAGGGCCGCGTTGAGGCCTTCCCGCCCAAGCCGGCAGCTCCCGTAACCTTGCATGTCATGGACGAGCTGGATGCCAAGCCTGAAACCACTTTGTATGTAGGCGACAGCGATGTCGATGTGCAAACCGGACACAACGCCGGTCTCAAAGTGGCTGGCGTTACCTGGGGATTCCGCGGCCGCGCTGAACTCGAAGCCGAAGGCGCCGACTACCTGGTCGATACGCAGCAGGAGCTTATCGATCTCGTCCTCGGTGCCTAAAGCAGAGGCTGCACCTCACAGTCGGCACCGCACATTTAAGCAACGCGAAAGGGAGCATCGACCCGTGTCGATACCCCCTTAATCCGGAGACACTTTTTGTCCTATAGGCCTGAACCTATTCCTGCGCGCCCATGGCTTTGTATATCTGCTCCTCGGCGTCGTCGCCCGCTTCCCATTCACCGTCGCTGTCGCATCGATACGTGAACGTGCACTCGGTGCTCTTCACCTCGGCATCCTGAGCCGCCTCGAGCATGATGATCCCAACGCGCTTGTAGACCTCTTCTTCCGAAAGACCCTGCAGCGAGTCGGTCTCGGCTGTGGCCTGCTCGCCCGTAGCCTCGATGATGTCCTGCATGGACTTGCAGACAATCGTCACCTTGGCGGTAGCGATACCTTTGTCCTCGTCCACGGAGATTTTTCCGATCTTGTAATCAAAGCCGTCAAGAAACGCCTTGGTGAACTCGGTGCTATCCACCCCAAGCTGCTCGAGCTCGTCACCCGAAGCGTCTTCGATGCTTTCAACGAAATCGTCGCTATCGGCCTTTACCTCGTTGAAGCTCGACGTGAGGTCTTCTTTGATGAGTGCCTCGGCCGAAGGGCCGTTATCGCCGCTGCAGGCGGCAAGGCCCAGCGCAAGCACGAACACGGCAACGATCATGCTCGATACGGCAGCAAAGCGAACATGTATGTTCTTCCTTTTCATGGGACCCTCCAGAGGGCTGGCGTCGCGCGTCTTCCCCTACCCGCAACGTTTGATATGGCATGTTATTTCTGACACAGAAAGAGATACCGGCCCCCACGGCAGGTGCTTCAGGCCGGCGCATTCAACAACCCCTCTTCTTGTCTTAGGTGTGGCACGTGTAGGTACGGCACGCACGGAAACGTCGATGCGCTGCATGTTACCGGTGCCGGTATCGTCCCCTTGCTGTACGCAAGATACGTGCGACAAGATAAGCGCAGCGCCATCCGCGTCCATGCGCAAAAAACGACCGGCCGCCGTACAGGGCGACCGATCGTCTACAAACAATTTATGCATGCCCAACATGCAGCCTCAGCGTCGCGCCGGCTCACACCAAGCAGAACAGCAAGCCCGAGACAACACGCGGACTAACGCGCACCTGCCAAGGAGCGTGCTACTTGCGCACGACCTTGACGACCGCGGCACCGGCCTGAACCGTGGACTCGCCCTCGACGACGAGCTCGACGGAAGCGAACTCAGCCGTGTTGGAAACAGCGAGCACAGCGCAATCGGGGTGACCGGCGGCCTTGATCTTGTCGCGGTCGATTTTGAGCATGGGCTGACCGGCCTTGACGGTATCGCCCTGCTTGACGAAGCCGGTAAAGCCGTCGCCGTTCATGTCGACGGTGTCGACGCCAACGTGCACCAGGACCTCAACGCCATCCGCAGACTGCAGACCCACGGCGTGACCCATGGTGACGGTAACGGTGCCGTCACAGGGAGCATAGATGACGTCGTCCTCGGGCCACACGGCGCAACCCTTGCCCAGCACCTCGCCGGAGAAGACGGGGTCGGGCACATCGGTCATAGCGATGACGCGACCGGTGCAGGGGGAAGCCAGCGTGTCGGCATCGGCTGCGGCCTCAACGGCAGCGGGCGCGGCAGGGGCAGCAGGTGCTGCGGGAGCCGGCTCGGCCTTCTTTTTGAACATATCGAACAGTCCCATTTGTACTCCTTTGAGAAATCGCTTTATCAGCCCTGAAATGCTCGTATTATACGTTTAACCCCTCGTTTTTAAACCGACAAAACGGCGAAGTGCCATAAAGCGCGGGATACCTGGTAAACGGCATTACCCCATCAGCCCAAAATGCGCGAACGCGTTGTAAATGCCGTCGTCATCCACATCGGTCGTCACGTAGTCGGCGGCCTCCTTGGCCTCGTCTCCGCCCGAGCCCATCGCCACGCCGACGGCGCACGCCTCGAACATGGGGATGTCGATCTTGGCATCGCCGAAAGCAAAGGTATCAGCGCGGTCGGCGCCCAAGTGCTCAAGCAGCACGTTAACCGCGTGTGCTTTGGAGATGTCCTTCACGCCCATGTCGCCGAAGAGCGCGGTCTCGCCGGCGCCGCCCCAGGTATGGCACTCAAGATCGGGAAACTCCTCGATGGAATCAAGGTGATCCTGATAGCTCGAGAGGATGAAACTCACCTTGTTGAGGTCATCGCGATAGAGCTCGCCGCCGTAGACCATGCCGTGCATCACATCGTCGGTCTCGAGCTTATCAGCGTTGGGCTTGCCCTTGCGACCCGCATAGATGCGCAGCACCGGACGCGCGGCCTCGCGGAAATGTTCGCTCGCAAAAAGGCCGTTGTTGCTCTCGAGATAGAACTCGAGTCCACGCCCGTGCAGCCAGTCGACGATATGGCGGCACTGCTCGGCGGTGATGAGCTGATGCATCACCACCTTGCCATCGGACTCAACGTAGGAACCGTTGCCGCCGATCATGCCATCAAAGCCGATCTCGGTGATCTCGGGCGGGTTCTCGGCCTTGCTGCGACCGGTGCACATGTACACGAGATTGCCCGCCTCACGCGCCGCGCGAATGGCGCGCTTGCACGACTCGGGAACCTGGTTGTCGTAGTTGGTGATGGTGCCGTCGACATCGAGGAAGATGATTTTCCGCCTAGCCATGTACGTTCCTTAAAATAAAACCGAAATGAGCTGATGCTCAACGAGCGTTAACCGCTCGCAACAACGTGAGCGGGTTTCCACAAGGTCCGAGATGGGGCCGCTTCGGCCGACGCGGTGTACTGGCGTACGTGAGGAGGCCGATCGGCCCCAGGTCGGACCTTGTGGGAAGCCGGCTACTTACTCAAGTCCTTCGGCACCGTTGGACTTGATGATCTTCTGATACGCGAAGAAGCTGTCCTTGCGACGGCGCTCATAGGTGCCGGTGCCGTCATCGTACTTATCGACATGGATGAAGCCGTAGCGCTTGCGCATCTCGCCGGTGCCGGCCGACACAAGATCGATGGGGCCCCACCAGGTGTAGGCGATAAGGTCGACGCCGTCGGCGATGGCCTCGCCCATGGCCTTGATGTGATCCTGCAGGTACTTGATGCGGTACGGGTCGTGGATGGAGCCGTCGGCCTCGACCTCGTCGTAGGCGCCCATGCCGTTCTCGACGACCATCAGCGGGATCTCGTAGCGCGCATAGATCTGGTTGAGCGCGATGCGCAGGCCCGTCGGGTCGATCTGCCAGCCCCAGTCGGTGCTCTTGAGGTAGGGGTTCTTGCCGCCGAAGGTCATGTTGCCCTCGGTCATCTCGTGATCGGGATGCGTGCTCACCGTGCCCGACATGTAATAGCTGAAGGTGTAGAAGTCGACCTTGCCGTCGGCGATGTCTTGCGCGTCGCCCTCTTCCCATACAAGTTCGACGTCGTTCTCGGCCCAGAAGCGCTTGGCGTAGAACGGGTACTTGCCGCGCACCTGCACGTCGGAGCAGTACCAGTTCATGGAGTTCATCTCCTGCATGGTGGCAAGCACGTCCGCCGGATCGCACGTGGCGGCGTACGAGAGGATGAAGCAGTCCATGTTGCCCATCTTGAACTGCGGGAAATGCTCGTGGGCATAGCGCACCACACGGCCGGCGGCCACGAACTGATGGTGAAGCGCCTGCATGCGCTGCTGCACGGAGGTGTGGACAGCGGAGGCCGGGCCCTCGAAGCCCCGGATCATGCTCGTCTCGAAGAGATTGCCGTGGTCGAGCGTGCCGCAGTTGATCTCGTTGAAGGTGAGCCAGTACTTCACCTTATCGTGATAGCGGTTGAACACGGTCTGGGCGTACTTCTCAAAGAAGCCGATGAGCTCACGCGAGGCCCAGCCGTTGTATTTTTCAACCAGGTGATAGGGCATCTCGTAATGCGAAAGGGTCACGAGCGGCTCGATACCGTGCTTCTTGAGGCATTCGAACACGCGGTCATAGAAGGCGAGGCCGGCCTCGTTGGGCTCGGCATCGTCGCCGTTGGGGAAGATGCGGCTCCAAGAGATGGACATGCGGAACATGGTGAAGCCCATCTCGGCAAAAAGCGCGATGTCTTCTTCATAGTGATGATAGAAGTCGATACCGTCGTGATTGGGATAGAGCTTGTCGGGATCGATCTCGAGCGTGATCTCGCGGGGCTTCTCGTAGGAGCCGCCCATGAAGTGGTCGTCTACGGAAGGGCCGCGACCGTCCACGTTCCATGCACCCTCGAACTGGTTGGCGGCGGTAGCACCGCCCCAGAAAAAGCCCTTGGGGAAAACTGCTGCCATGAAGCATTCCTTTCTATCGCGTCGGACGCCTATCGCGTCGAACGTGCCTGCTTACTGGCTGCAGTATGTTCCGAACCCAGGCGGAACGAAAAGAGGTGCCAGGCAAATTGACACCTCTTTTCGTTGATGAGCAGGGAACATTCGATTCGGCTGATACCTTTTGATACTTTTTCTGCGCAGACGCCTTTGCTCGAATACCGACGGCGGGGTCGGGGGCCCGGCGATTCGCGCTAACGCGCGAGGAGGGAGACCGGGCCGAGGAGACCGGAGGGGTCGCTAGGCTCGGTGAGGGCGAACATGTCGCGGATCGCGTGGTCGAGGGTGTTGATCACCGTGACCTCAAGCGCGTGGGGGCCTGCCGAGAGCCCGCCCGCCTCGAAGCGGTAGGGCGGGCAGACACGGACGCCAAGCGCACGGCCGTCCACGGCGACCTCAGCCACCTCGTAGACGTCACCGAGGTCTATGGTCGCCGCGGAGGCGTCGGCCACGAGCTCGAGCTCGGCGCGATACGTGAACTCGCCGGCCTGTCCGGGGAAGTAGGTGGAGCTGAGGTCGCAAGGCGCGTCGAGCTCGGCCCGGCTCCCGTCGGGGGCCGTCACGCTCCAGGGAACGTTGATGCCGATGGCCTGCGCTTCGCCGGCAAAAGACGCCGCGCTCTCGTCCGACGCGGCCTTCTCGCCGACGACCACGAGCACGCTCTCGTAGGGCGCGAGCTCGAGCTCGCCCGTAAAGGCCCGCGCCGCGCCCTCGTTGACCACGTCGTAGGCCGCGCCCGAAAGCGTGCCCTCGCCCGGCAGGTAAACCTTGGTGCGAATGGCTTCTTTGGGGTGCTCGTTCACGAGGAAGACGTAGGTCTCGCCGTCCTTCTCGTAGCGGCAGGCGCGCAGCCACGGCTGGTCGCCCGCGCAGGCCACGGTCTGGAAGCCGCGCAACACGAGCTCCTCGACGAGGGCGGACAGCGTGACGACCCGGGTGCTCACCCCGTTCGCCGCCTCGGGGTCTCCGCCATAGACCTTCTCGGGGTACTCGTTGACGAAGTAGACGGGGACGCCGGCCGCCCGCACGCGGGCAATGAAGGCGAGCGTGTCCGCGGAGACGAACTCGCGGCCGGGCACGACGAGGCAGCGGAACCTCTGGCCGTTCACATCGAAGCCTGCGGGAGCGCCGTCCTTCTCCGCCTCGTCTGCCGGCTCAACGCGCACCTGGTAGCGGCCCTGGTCGCCGTCCGCCGAGAAAGCCTCGGCCGGCACGAAGTCGTAGTCGATCTGCGCGCGCCCGAGCTCGGCCGCCACGCGCTGGATGGGCTGTGCGGCACCTGCCCACTCGGCGTCGGCGTGATAGAGCACGGCCACCGGCGTGGACATCCGCCCGCCCGAGAGAACCGTCCCCATG
>CAVGWH010000024.1:0-18999 GCA_963633065.1 Oribacterium sp. | reverse complement strand
CGAACTCGCGGCAGATCTCCTCGCCCATACCGCCGAGCGCGCCCGTGACGGCGCAAACGTCGCCTTCGAGCCTGAGCCAGTTTTCCATTATTGCCTCCTTTGTACGGGGCATCCCCATTCGATGCCTCATTGGGTCAGATGCTACGGGCAAGGTGGGGCATTAGGAATTACCGATAAGGAAGATGGGTATTAACCCGTGGTTAATGCTCCTGGTACGCGCTATGATATTGGTGCCGATGGGGGGTTGATATGTTCGATCGAAGGCTTGAGGCGATTGTTGCCGCCGCAGATAAGGGAAGCTTCACGAGGGCGGCGACGGCGTTGAATATCTCGGCGCCCGCGTTGGTGAAGCAGGTTTCGAGCTTCGAGGCCGAACACGGGATCTTGCTGTTCGATCGCTCGTATGCCGGTGTGACGCTTACGCCGGCGGGAATGCTTCTGGTGGAAGAGGCGCGTCGCGCCATGGCGCATTCGGTGGAAACGCTGCGCCGCGCTCAAGATATCGCGGCTTCAGGCGCCTCGCGCGTGGTGCGCTTGGGCGTTTCGATGATGGCGCCGGGACGCAATACCCAGGCTGCGTGGCCGCGCGTGCACGAGCTTGAGCCCGAACTGCACTTGCAGATCGTGCCGGTAGGTGATCTATACGACACGCGTACCACACCCATGACGCGTTTGGGGCATGAGGTGGATGTAGTGCAGTCGAGCTACTCCACTTCCAAGTGGGGCGGCGCGTGCCGTTTGCTCAAGTTGTTCTCGACGCCCTTTAAGGTGGATGTGCTGCGATCTCATCCCTTGGCGGCGCGTGATTCGATCGAGATCTCCGATCTTTCGGGCATGCGCATCCGTATCATGCGCCATGCCAACGACGCCACCGATGACCTGCGCGATGTGCTGATGCTGCGCAACGACGTGACGGTGGTTGATGCCGAGGCATTTGACTTCGACCTGTTCAACGAGGCTGCCGAGATGCGCGACGCGGTGCTCACGAGCGGTGCATGGTCGGGTGTGCACCCGGCGTTTGCCGGTGTACCGCTGCGGTGCGGTATCGAGGTGCCGTGTTTCTTGGCCTACGCGCATGATCCCTCATCGCAAGTTCAGCGTTTTGTGCGTGCTCTCGAGCGTGTGGTGGCCGAAGGCGGTATGGCGTAGCGGGCGTGTGCGGCCCTGCCGTGCATCGCTAGATCACCACGCCGTTGCAGTGGTCTATTTCATGTTGGATGATCTGTGCGGTGAAACCCGAGAAAACTTGCGTGTGCGTGTGCCATGCGGCGTCGAGCCAGGTGACCTTGATGCGTTGGTAACGCGTGGCGGGGCGTGCGCCCTCAAGCGAGAGGCAGGCTTCTTCGGTTTGATAGGGGCCGCTGGTCTCGAGTAGTTCCGGGTTGAACATGACGAGTGTGCGGCCGTCCTCGTCGACGGCGATGACGCGCTTGCGTACGCCGATCATGTTGGCGGCGAGCCCCACGCACTCGTGCGCATGCGCGGCGAGCGTGTCCATGAGGTCTTGCCCGAGCGCCGTATCGTCCGGCGTGGCGGGTGCGCTCGGCATACGCAGCATGAGCTGGGAATGGACGATTTCACGAACCATGGTTTGCTCCTTGGATTTGTGCCGTGTTCGAACAAATTGTACGTGCGCCACGGGGACGATGGGACGGCGAGTCGCAGCTTGCCAGCAAAGAAAGCCATGACTCGATAACAAGAACACCCGTTCGATCGATACAATATTGCGATCGAACGGGTGTTCTAGGGCGGCTTATCATGCGCAAAGATAAAGCAACGTATGACATAACTTCGCTTGCGTCTATTTATCGCTACGCAAAAGATTTGGAAGGCCATACGCTACGCGAAGAATGTGATGGCGTTTCCGAGCTTGAGGATACGCATAAGCGCAAAGGCTCTTTTGGCAATGCTATAGAGGAACTCTTTTTCTGCTATCCCATCAATAGCGACCCGGGACCGGATTTCGAGCAAACGCAAACCGAGGTGAAAAGCACTCCGATTCGCGTGAAAAGCGATGGTTCGTATGCGGCAAAAGAGCGCCTGTTCATCAGCATGATCAACTACATGAGCGTGGTTGACGAGAGCTGGGACTCGGCTTCTCTGAAAAAGAAATTGAATCGGATACTCCTTATCGCATATCAGTACGATAAGGACTTGAACCCCATAGACTACCTGGTGAAAATCGTTGAGCTTTGGGGCGTTCCCAAAGAAGATCTACCGACTTTTAGGGCCGATTGGGAAACGATTGTCTTTAAGGTGCGCAAAGGTTTGGCACATGAGATATCCGGCTCTGACACCCTTTATTTGGAAGCGGCAACTAAAGCCGCTACGAGCAAGGTGCGCAGGCCGCAGCCTTTTTCGGATATACCGGCTAAGCCTCGCGCATGGGCGATAAAGAGCAGCTACATGACGGTTGTGCTCAATCAAATGCTTGATATGCAACGCATCAAGCGTGCGGATGGTGAGCAGGAACTCGATCTTCTGACATTGGTTCGTAATCGTTTTTGTGCCTATGCCGGTAAAACCGAAGATGAACTCGCAAGACAGTTCGGCTATAAGTCTACGGGCGGTGGTGTCCCTAAGAATCTCTGCGCACTGGTGACGCGGAGAATTCTCGGGGTGGAAGACGACGTCAAAATAGCCGAGTTTGAAAAGGCGGGCATCAAGACGAAAACGATCCGCGTGAAATGCAACGGCATCGCGAAGGAGTCGGTTTCGTTTCCCGTGTTCGACTACTTCGATGTGGTCGAACGGGACTTTGAGCAAAGTGCGTTTTGGGGCCATCTGCATCAAAAGTACCTTCTGGTTATTTATCGAGAAAACGCGGTCAAAAAAGGCGAGTTCCGTTTGGCCAAGGTTATGTTTTGGCAGATGCCCGACAAGGATTTGCCTGAAGCGCGACGTTGCTATGAGGCGATGCGCGGCTACATACGCGATGGGCATGCCGAACGATCGGTTAAATCGAGTGAGAACCGCTGCTGTCACGTGCGTCCGCATGCCAGGAACAAAGCGGATGCTCTTCCAACGCCTTATGGTAAGCCCGAAACTAAAAAATGTTTTTGGATCAATGCTGCCTATATCGGCTCGGAGATCGATAGAGTAGGGCGAGAAGAAAGCGAGCGCGCCCGTATACAGGGCGCCCATAATAAGAATGATGGGGATGGCGTGGCTGATCAGACAATACGAGTTGCGGAATTGTTTGCCGGTGTCGGAGGCTTTCGGCTGGGGCTTGAAGGCTATAGGGACGAGGCGTTTCCCGAGTTCGATAAGCCTAAGGCGGGGCCATTCAAGACGATATGGGCTAATCAATGGGAACCCCCTGGAACGCTGGGCAAGCAGTTTGCCGCGCAGTGTTATCAGCGGCGCTTTAATGACGGCACGCTGGTGAACGAAGACATCCATGAGGTTCTTGCTCAGTACCGAGAAGGGCGTATAGACATTCCGGATATCGATATGGTGGTCGGGGGCTTTCCCTGCCAAGACTATTCTGTTGCCAAACCGCTTTCCAAGGCGAGTGGTATAGAGGGCAAGAAGGGCGTTCTCTGGTGGGATATCTATGAGTTCTTGCAGGTAAAGAACCGTCCTCGTTATGTCCTTCTGGAAAATGTCGATCGCCTGCTCAAGAGCCCGGCGTCTCAGCGTGGGCGAGATTTCGCAATCATTCTTTCCTGCTTGTCAATGCTGGGATATTCAGTGGAGTGGCGCGTCATCAACGGTGCCGAGTATGGTTTTCCGCAGAAGCGTAGGCGTACGTATATCTATGCCGAGCAGGCAAATGACGCGTGGAATAGGGAAGAACGCTTGGAAAATGGGGTTATGGCAGAGGCTTTCCCTGTGTCTGTGAGCAAAACGGAGACATTTGAGCTTTATGCCGATCCTTATGAAAATACCGAGCTGTTCGGAGTCGGTCTTAAAGATTCTCCCTTTAAAAATGCCGGTGTTATGCAAGGCGGCATAGTGGTGACTGCAAAGGTTGCAGCTGAATATCGCGGTGATTATGCGGTGCTGAGCGACGTCATGGTACCTGACGAGGATGTTCCCGAAAAATATTACGTGCCAGAGGAACAGCTGGAGAAGTGGGAGTATCTGAAGGGCGCGAAGAAGGAGCAGCGCATAAACAAACGAACTGGCTTCGAATATATCTATTCGGAAGGCGCACTGCCCTTTCCCGATGCCACTGATGCTCCGGCTAGGACGATCATAACTGCCGAGGGGGGGGGTTGGCGTTTCTCGGACAAAACATGTTGTGCGCAGCGAAAATGGACGCCTTCGCCGTCTCGTTCCCGACGAGCTCGACCAGTTGCAGGGCTTTCCGCGCGGTTGGACGAACACGGGGATGTCGGATAACAAGCGTGCGTTCTGTGCGGGCAATGCGCTTATCGTCGGTATCCCGCATCGCATCGGTAAGGTGATTGCGAAAAGGGCTGCTTCTGAGTGACAGGTCATACGAGATCTTGATCTAACGGTCTCGTAGATAGATCATAGCTTTCAAATGGTTACCGTTTGGAGGCTTGCCATGCAGATTGCCCCTGAGAAAAAACGCGTGTCGGAGTTGCTGCCCATTGACAGCCCGATTCAATATGAGATACCTATCTACCAGCGAAATTACTCATGGGGCAACGCCCAGATCGAGCAACTGCTGAACGATGTTATAGAGGAAGAGAGCGGCTATTATCTTGGTAACATGCTGGTTACCGGCGATCAAAATCGCCCCAAGATAATCGATGGACAGCAGAGGCTTACCACGTTGTCGCTTTTCTTGGCGGCGATTGCCGATCTTTTGGCTCGTTATGAAGACAACCCTTCATTGAAGAAAAAAATCTTCTCTCGAAATTACGACATAGAACGCAGGCTTTATGCGCCAGATCTCGATGAGCATCCGCGTATTAACTTGCTTGATCGCGATAGCCAGATTTATAGGGATATTCTCCGCATGGTTTTCCATGAGGGTGAAGAGAAATGGCGTAACCGCATTCTGTACAAGCGTTACTCGTTCATCAAAAATCAGCTCGATGAGGTGTTTCCCGATCCCAACGAACTATTGAAGTTCTACGAAAAGCTGCTCAGTCTCGAGGTGCTTCAGATCTCTGTGCCCGATGTGAGCGACGCGTTCAGCGTGTTTTCATCTCTCAATTCGAAAGGTCTTCCCCTGACCCTGATCGACCTTCTTAAAGGAGAGTTCATCAGCATCGCTTCTAACTCCGGGGAAGGTACGGTCGAAGCTCGTACGGAGAAGGTGCTTAATCAGTGGCATAACCTAACAGGCCTTTTTGAGCGGGCGGATTCCGACAGTAGCAGCAACTTGGTGACGCAGTTTCTCTTGAATAACTACGATGCGTTTGAGGGAAAAGTCGGATCGATAACCAAGGGTAAGGCGCTCTCGGAGTATCGGATCCAGATTAAGGAACATTATCGCAACGATGAGGATTACCTTGCCATGCTCATAAGGAGGGGGAAGGTCTTTGCTCGTATTGCCGGTATTTTGGAAAAAGGGCAGGGCGATACGGATGTGGACCAGAAGCTGGCCGCTCTGCAGAAGCTTGAATCCACGCAGGCGCTGCCGCTCTTGCTGTTCGTCATGGTCGATGAGGACGGCCTCGAAATCTCGGACTACTTGCCTGCGATACTCGATGCGCTCGTTGCCTTTTACGTGCGAAGGAATATTACGCTGACGCCGAAGTCGTCTAATATCCGATCGCGTATGCTCGGGGCGGTTCGAACGATCCGAGATAAGGGGCTTCGTGGTGAAGAAGCCTATGCGGCGATCGTCAGTATGCTTGGCGATATGTCGGCGAGCGACGAGCAGTTTTATGCTGCACTTAATCAGGCCGTATACGATAAATGCAAGAGTACGGTGCGACATATCCTCATAGATATCGAGAGGAAAATAGGCAAGGCCCCGCTTTTCAGCAAACAGTATCCGGATAACCTTGACGACTTTTTCTTAAAGGGTGCGAAGTCGAAACGTCAGCCGCGTTGGACCATCGAGCACATTCTCCCGGAGGGTTCTCTGCCGGATTGGTGGGTCGAGGCGATAGCGCCTGGCAATTCTGTAAAGGCCGAAGAGCTCCAGCTTGAGTACATGCACATGCTTGGTAACCTTACGCTTACTCCGTACAACTCGGAGCTCTCTCAACGTCCGTTTTCAAATCCCAATGACCCGGATAATTCAAAGCGCGATTATAAAGACAAAGACAACGGCGCCTATGTGGGGCTCAGATCCGGACTGTTTCTTAACCGCAGCATAGCGGGGGACAACGAGACTATCGAGACGAAGGAGTCTTGGACGATAAAGGACGTTAAACGTCGCAATGACATTCTCTCTCGTTATGTCGTCGAGCTATATTCGATTCCGACTGTGAGCGAATAGTCGCGCTCTTTGCTGAACATATAGACGTATGTTGTGCTTGTCGCGGTCGTTGGCATCGCGCCCGCGCCTAAATTTCTGTCCGTACGGGGACGTACCTTTTAACCGTCAAGGTAATTGCCCGATCGAGCGCGTTTTCACGCGTCCGTTCGGGAGGTTGGAAGGGGTAGTTATGTACGAGCCGTCGCGGCTTATCTCATCGTTTCATGTAGCTGGATTTCAGTATTGGGACGGTGCCACGGTCCTCGCCGAGCTAAAGCCCGGCGAGGCGCTGCAGCTGGTTCCGGAGTTCGATAACCCGCACGATGCGAGTGCCGTGGCCATTTACCGCAACAACGTGAAACTCGGGTTTGTTCCTGCTGATCAAAACGCTCTTTTGGCTCAGATGCTTTTCTACGGTCATTCCGATGCCTTTGAGCTGCGCATACAACAGGTCGCCCCCGAGAGGAGCCCTTGGGATCAGCTTCGTGTCGGTCTGTACGTGTGTGACGCGCGTTAGCGGTAAAGTGTTGGGAAAAACTAGGTAGCTGGGCTGCTGGTGCTATCGGAGGAGCGAATATGAACGAGATCAAGTGCCCCCATTGCGGCGAGATTTTCAAGGTCGACGCATCGGATTACGCCAACATCGTGGCGCAGGTGCGCAATGCTGAGTTTGCGCACGACCTGCACGAGCGTGCCGAGGCGTTTGAGCGCGAGAAGAACCAGGCGCTTGAACTCGAGCGGACGCAGGCAGCGGCCGACCTGCAAAAGGCCCTTGCCGAGCGCGATGCTCAGATCGAGAGCCTTCGCCATGATGCCGCGACGAAGCTTGCTGACGAACAGGCCGCGCATAAGGCCGAGCTTGCCAAGCAGGAGGGCGCCGCAGCGGCCGAGTTGGCCCAGTCGCTTGCCGAGCGCGATGCGGAGCTGGCGGAGTTGCGCGCCAAGATAGGCGCTGCCGCCGACGAGCGCGAGGCGGCATGTAAGACCGCGGCGGCCGAAGCGCGCGCGGCAGCGGAGAAGGATGCCGCCGAGGCGCGTGCGGCGGCGCAAGAGGATGCTGCTGAGCTGCAGCGCGAAATCGATCGCTTGCGTGCCGAGGCCACGCGCAGCGCCGACGCGATCAAGATCGCCGAGGCGAACGTGCGCGCGGAGTCGCAGGAGAGTCTTGCCAAGCGCGATGCCGAGCTGGCGCAGCTTAAAGCGCAGCTTTCGTCGGCGGAGAGCGCTCAGAAGATGGCGTTGGCGCAGGCCTCTGCCGAGGCGGCGGCTCATGAGGCCACGGCGGTGAACGCCGCCGAGCGCGAGCGCGATGAGGCCCGCTCGGAGCTCGCTCGCGTTCAGGCGCTCGCCGCATCCGAGAAAGAGCAGGTTGCCGCAGCCCATAAGCTCGAGCTCGAACAGGTGAAGCAATCAAACGAAGCCATACTGCGCTACAAAGATGACGAGATCGAGCGCCTCAAGGACATGAAGGTGCGTCTTTCCACCAAGATGGTGGGCGAGAGCTTGGAGCAGCATTGCGAGACCGAGTTCAATCGCCTGCGTATGTCCATGTTCCCCCACGCGTACTTCGAGAAAGACAACGACGCGAGCGAGGGCACCAAGGGCGATTTCATCTTCCGCGAGCTCGATGACGAGGGCAACGAGATCGTGTCCATCATGTTCGAGATGAAAAACGAGAATGACGCCACGGCCACCAAACATAAAAACGAGGACTTTTTCAAGAAGCTCGATCACGATCGCAATCAAAAGGGTTGCGAATACGCGGTGCTCTGCACGTTGCTCGAGCCCGAAAGCGAGCTGTACAACGCGGGTATCGTGGACGTGAGTTATCGATATCCCAAGATGTACGTTATCCGCCCGCAGTTCTTCATTCCCATCATCACGTTTTTGCGCAACGCCGCCATGAACGCGCTGCAGTACAAACGCGAGCTTTCGGCCTACAAGCAGCAGAATATCGATGTCACTAACTTCGAGAGCAAGATGGAGAAGTTCAAAGAGGGCTTCTCTCGTAATTACGGTTTAGCGAGCAAGCAGTTTGAATCGGCCATCAAAGAGATCGATGCGGCCATCCGCCAGCTCGAGAAGACCAAGGAAGACTTGCGTCGCAGCACCGAAAATCTACGTCTGGCCCATAACAAGGCACAGGATCTGAGCATCCGAAAGCTCACATGGAACAACAAGACCATGAAGGCCGCTTTTGAGGAAGCCCGCGAGCAGGGTGTGGACGATGGGGAGTGACGGGGTGCTCGTATAGGTATCCCTTATAATAAAACGCCCCTTTATGTTTCATTGACGTTTCCGTGATTCGAAGGTTTGGAAGCGCTGTAAAAATCGAAACATGGTTTTGCCGATCTTCCGGTCGACGGATTGTCTACGTTGCGCTTGCAAAGATTACCTGATTGCATATCTGTAAAATGCCAGTTATATACGGTGTTTTCTAAAGGTCCTGTCTATTGATTTGCGTAAATGTAGGGCTTTGCAATAGCGCTCCGTAACAAAATGGTCGCGCCCAATTAATCAAAATGATCGTGCTTGGTAATACGTCCGAAACCTGACCCTCCTAGCATCACTTGCGAATAAAAGCGCTATGCGTATGCGGGAAAGAGGCTGGGCGTATGTTCGATTTGATCGTGAAGGGCGGCTGTGTCGTTTCGCCTTCAGGGCGTTGCATGATGGATGTTGCCGTGAAGGAGGGCAAGATTGCCGCCTTGGGTCGTGCGGACGATTTGGGCCAGGCAGCTAAGATCATCGACGCTACGGGTAAGTATCTGCTTCCCGGTCTTATCGATCCCCATGTGCATATCGCCGCGCCATTCATGGGCTGCACGGGTCCGCTCGATTTCTATTCGGCCAGTAGGTGCGCGGCCTTCGGTGGCGTTACGAGTATCATCGATTTCACCAATACGATGCCTGGCGATTCGGTCATCGAGCGCATTCATGCTCGCAAGGCCGATATGGAGTGCGCGGCGGTGGATTACGGCTGCCACTCTAAGATTGTGCAGGCTACGCCCGGGATTCTCGACGAGATCCCCGGTATGGTCGAAGAGGGTTGTCCTACCATCAAGATGTTCACGACCTATCGTCGTGCGGGCGTCATGATCGAGGACGACGATATCGTCAAAGTCATGGCGGAGTGTGCCAAGTGGGGAGCGCGTCCCGGTGTGCATGCCGAGGAGAACACGCTTTCGGAGTACAACGACGACAAGTTCGACCGCGCGGGAACCACGGATTGGAAATACCATTACCTGTCCAAACCGCCTCTGGTTGAGGCGCTGGCAACGCGCAAGATGATCGACTTTGCCCATGAGGCCGGTAGCGGACTCTATATCTACCATCTCACTTCGCGTGCGGCGCTGGCCGAGCTTAACGCGGCGCTCGATCGCGGGCAGAACGTGCTTGCCGAAACATGCGTGCACTATCTTGAGCTCGATAAACACACCATGGATGACCCTGAAACGGGGTATCGCTTCATTTGCTCGCCTCCCCTGCGCGATAAGGAAGATGCGGATGCGCTTTGGGGCGCCCTTGGTGCGGGCGCGCTCAAGGTGGTCAGCTCGGACAACTGCCTCTACGACGATAGGGAGAAACTGTCGGGCCTCGAACGCGCGGCCAACTGAGCGGCGATCCACGATTGCAAGCGTGTTGCAAATGGCGTGTCTGGTCTTGAAGAACGCCTGCCCTTGCTGCTGACGGACGGTGTCGCTGCCGGGCGCTTGACGCTTGAGAAGATTGTCGAGATCACTTCGACCAATCCTGCGAAAATCTTCGGCATCTACCCTCAGAAGGGCATGATTCAGCCGGGAGCCGATGCCGACATCGCTATCGTCGATACCGACTGCGAATGGACGCTGAGTGCCAGCTCGCTTCATTATGGTATCGATAGCTCGGTGTATGAGGGCAAGCGCGTGCGCGGGCGTGCGGTAACCACGATTCGTCGAGGTGAGGTCATCGCGCGCGACGGTGAGTTCTGTGCCGAGCCGGGTAGCGGCAAATTCCTCGTGCGCAAGTTGGCGTAACCATGCGTATCCTCGTGATCAACCCCAACAGCTCCGCGCGGATGACAGCCGACATCGAGCGCAGCGCTCGTGCTGCAGCACCTGCGTACGTAGAGGTGGACACCGTATGCATGCCGAGATCGCCTGAGGTGCTCGAGAGCTATCGAGATTACGCCATTGCCGCCGAGCAGATGGTCCGGTTTTTGGAAAATGGCGGTGCCGCCGCCTATGACGGCGTGCTTATATCGTGCTTTGGGGATCCGGGCCTTGCGGCGTGCAAGGAACTCGTTGATGTTCCCTGCATCGGCATTGCAGAGGCATCTATGGCTCGCGCGCAGCTTCTCGGCGCTCGTTTCTCCATCCTTGCCGCTAGCGATAAGGCTTCGTGGATGATGAACGACCTTGTCTGCGATTACGGCCTTGAGGCGCGGAGCGCGGGCTCACTTTCGCTCGGTGCTTCCATCGGGGGGTTCCTGGGCGACACCGGCGCGCTTCGCGACCTTATCGACAAAGCGCTCGCAAAGCAGCCAGTCCAAGCCGATGTGTTTATCTACGGCTGCGCGGGGATGTGCTCCCTTGATGTACGCGCGCTCTCGCGTGAGTTGGGTGCTGAGGTTATCGACCCGGTTGCTTGCGGTGTCACGACACTGATCGGTCTTGTGGCCGACGGTGCACGCGTTTCGCGCCGTGGTGCCTACGATGCGGGGCTTCCGTAACCTTCACGATGCGTGCGCTCCAGCGCCTGTTTGGCTATCGCGTGAGGCGTGTCCGCCGCACATGACGCACGGTGATTAAGAGGTTTCTTCAGGCAATGGCCTGTTTGAAATAGGGCGCAAGCCCACAAGTACGCCGGAGCCCTTGGCTCCACGACGAAAAGGGGGTCGTTATCATGAGTGACGACAAAAGCAAAAGCATCTGGAAACTCGAGGACGGAGAGGTGCGCAAACCTGCACTGGCGCACTTCGTCATGATGGCGCTTTTCGCAGGTGTCGGTGTCGTCGTCGGCACCTTCGGTAGTCTTGCCATCTCGCTCGGGCCTGTTTCCGCCTTCTGGCCCGGACAGGCTATTCAGAGCGTCGGCACCATCTGGTATGGCGGCTGGGGTGCCATCGCGGGCATCGTGTTCCCCATGATCTCCAACTCCATCTCAGGTGCCGTCGCCCTGCCCATCTCCATCTGCTATATTCCGGGCAATCTCGCTCAGTCTGCTCTCGGCGCATGGGCATTCCGCAAGTTCGATTGCGATCCGCGTCTCAAGAGCGCTAAAGATTGGATCGTGTTTCTGGTTTTCGGTACCGTGCTGGCAAACGCCATCGGTGCCGCCGAGGGCAACTTGGTGCTCTACCTCTTCGGCATGATCACCGCCGAGGCTGTGCCCCTGAGCTTCTTCGGTTGGTTCTTGGGCAACACCATCGCCTCTGCGATCCTCGGTGTCATCATGCTCAAGTTCCTGAGCCCGCTCGTCATGAAGACCCGTACGTTCTGCAAGGGCCTTTGGGCATAAGGTAGCGCTCTTGAAGCGCAACCATGCATAAGCTTCATCGCATCATCAACGGCACTCGTTGACTAAACTCGAGTCACGGGTGCCTCTCTAGATTGAGGTTCATCGTGTCTTCCGCAAGCATTGCCGTGACGAGCACGGCACCAGCAACCGTCGCGACCACCGACCGGCCGCATCGCAAGATGGCCAAGACGGTTATGGGGTTCGTTCCCGCCGAATCGCCCATCTACGCGCTGCATCCCGCTACGCGTCTGTGCATCTATCTGTTTATGAGCTTTTTACCCCTGCTATTTCAGGCACCCGAGCTTGAGATCGCTCTGGTTTTGGTTTCGATTGCCATGTACGTCGGCAGCGGCGTTCCGGTACGCAACCTCAAGATGTATGCGCCGATGATGGTGCTCGTCTTTTGTTTTATCAGCTTTTCCTACCTGGTATTTCCCACAAAAAACGCGGGTGACCTGCCCGTTGCCGTCGGTCCCTTCATGGTCTATCGCGGCTCGCTCCTTCGCGGATTTTTGGTCTACACGCGCGTGGTGGCGCTCCTTTTTGCAACGATCGTCTATTTTTCCACCAACCGCGAGCGCGACATCTTGGTCGCTTTGCGTACACTGCACGTGCCTTTCGTGGTGAGCTATTTCATAGGGCTCGTATTGCGCAGCGCAGGCACGTTCCTCGATGACTACCATGTGGTCAAAGAAGCCGAGAAGGCACGCGGGCTTGATATGTCCAAGGCGCCGCTTCTTACCAAGATCACGCATTTCCCTATGTATATGGTGCCGCTCTTCACGTTGGCTATCCGCCGTTCGGATGATATTTCGGTCGGCCTCTATGCCAAAGGTACGGTTCTGATTCAGAAGGACAAGAGCACGCCGCGTCCCGATTACATGCGCACGCTTTATGCGGCGGGAACAAAGGACTATGCGCTCGTTGCTTTGCTCGTCGTCGTTTTCGTCGTTTGCGGTATCGCTGCCGCGCGTGGGGCCTTTACGTTGGATTCTTCGGTGCTTGCAGGATTCATGGGGGGCGTTGCGTAGTGAATGCGATAGAGATCAGCCATCTCAGCTGGAAATATGACGGCACTGATGAGTTTTTATTCGAGGACCTCAACCTCGCGATTCCCGAAGGCGTCTTCTGCGGCATCGTGGGGAGCAACGAATCGGGTAAGACCACGCTCGTCGAATGCATGAAGGGGATCATCCCCAATTCGCTGACGGGCATCTATAAAGGCGAGGTCAAACTGTTCGGCAAAGACGTAACCGAAGAGGGTGCCAACGGCATGGCCGACCTCGCGGGTATCGTCTTTTCGGATCCCGATTCGCAGTTCACCACGATGAGCGTTGAGGAGGAGATCGCCTTCGGCCTTGAGAACCTGGGGGTGCCTATCGACGAAATCCGTGCGCGTATCGCCTGGGTGAGCGGTCTGTGCCATCTTGAGGGTCTGCTTGACAAGCCTCCCTTTGACCTTTCGGGTGGACAAAAGCAGCGTGTGGCCATCGCCGCGGTGCTTGCCACCAAACCGCGGATGATCATTTTGGACGAGCCTACCAGCATGCTCGACCCCAAGAGCAAAGACGAGGTGTTCTCGATTCTCGAGTCCATCAAACGCGATCTCAAGATGACCGTCGTCGTAGTGGAGCACAACATCGAGAAGATCGCGGAGCTTTCAGACGAGATCGTACTCATGGGCGACGGCAAGGTGCTGCGTCATGCCCCGGCCGATGAATTCTTCCAGGCGGTCGATTTGCTTGAGAAGAACAGCCTCAAAGTTCCCGAGACCATTCGTTTGGAGTATGCCCTGTATTCCAAGCTAGGCATCGATCGTGTGGCCCCTGTTAAGTTCGATGAGGCTATGACCGAGATCAAATCCCTGATCGGCGATGCCGCCGCATGGGAGCGTGCGGGCCTTGCCTGTCCGTCATTCGCAAGCGTGGAGGTCTGATAACCATGGATGCAAACAATATCGTAGAAATCCGCGACCTTACCTTTGCCTATCCTGATGGGACTGTCGCGCTCGAGAACATCAATCTGTCGCTTGAGAAGGGCTCCATTACGGCTTTGATCGGTCAGAACGGTTGCGGTAAGACCACGCTGTCCAAGCTCATGAACGGCATTCTCAAACCCACGAGCGGCTCGATCGCGGTGGGTGGCCTCGATGTATCGGCGGGCTGCTCCATTAAAGATCTGGTTTTGAACATCGGTTACGTTTTCCAAAACCCCGACCACCAGCTGTTCAACAGCTCCATCTATGACGAGATCGCGTATGCGCCGCGCAATGTCGGCCTGAGCGAGGACGAAGTCGATGCGCGCGTGCGCGAGGCGGCATCCATCGCCGGTGTGCGCGAAGAACTTTTTGAGGAATCTCCCATGCTTGTTGCGCGCGGTATACGCCAGCGCATCGCCATCGCATCGATTCTCTCGCTTCGTCCCAAGCTCATCATCGTCGACGAGCCCACAACGGGTCAGGACCATCGCCAGTCGCTCGAGATCATGGAGTTCCTCAAAGAGATGAACGCCAAGACGGGCAATACCATCCTCATCATCACGCATGAGATGGACATCGTGGCGCAGTACGCTAGCCGTATCGTCGTCATGAAAAAAGGTGCCATTCTCATGAATGGAACCCCGTCCGAGGTATTCAGCCAGCCAGAGCGCTTGATCGAGGGGTATGTAAAGCCGCCGTTGGTGACACGTATCGCGCAGGCACTTGATGAGACGGGTTCGCACAACGGTGTCATCAGCTTCGATGAGCTTTGTCGGGAGCTGGTGGCATGAGCAGCATCGGTATAGCCTCCCCGGAGCCTCGCGCGTTGGATGAACGGCCCTCGCTTGAAGGCTTTTTGGATGTCGCCACGGCGCAGAACGTTCGCGCGTACCATGCGAGTTTTCCCGAGTACGAGCCCACGCCGCTGGTGGAGATGTCCGATACCGCGCACGACCTGGGGCTGGCCGGACTCTACGTTAAAGACGAGAGCTATCGCTTTGGCCTCAATGCGTTCAAGGTGCTCGGTGGGTCATATGCGATCGGTAGGTATCTCGCCGAGCGCTTCGGTATCCCCGAGGATGAGTTGAGCTTTCGGGCGCTTATGGATCCGTCCCTGCATGAAGAGATTTCCAAGATCACGTTCGTGACTGCCACCGATGGCAACCATGGACGCGGCGTGGCGTGGACGGCGAAACGTCTGGGGGCAAAAAGCGTGGTCTACATGCCCAAGGGTTCCGCAATCGATCGCCTGGAGAATATCCGGGCGGCGGGCGCCGAAGCGAGCATCACCGAATTCAACTACGACGATGCCGTCCGGTTCGCCGCTTCGCAGGCCGAGATCAACGGCTGGGTGATGGTGCAGGACACGGCGTGGGAAGGCTACGAGAACATTCCCCGATGGATCATTCAGGGCTATTCGAGCATGTCGCTCGAGGCATTCGACCAACTGCCGCAGCGCCCGACTCATGTGTTCGTGCAGGCAGGTGTTGGTAGCCTGGCGACCAGTGTGACGGGATTTTTCTCGGCAGCCTATGCCGATCGACCTCCTGCGATCTGCGTGGTGGAGCCCGAGCTTGCCGATTGCGTCTATCGCACGGCCTCCGCGGACGACGGCTTGTTGCATCCCATTGCAGGGGATATGCCCACGATCATGGCAGGTCTTGCATGCGGCGAGCCCTGTACTGTTGGATGGCCCTACCTTCGCGCGTATGCAAGGCATTTCCTTAGCGTGCCCGATGAGTTTGCAGCGCTGGGAATGCGCATGCTTGCGGCGCCGGTCGGAAGCGACGTGCGCGTGGTCTCGGGTGAGTCAGGCGCGGCGACGTTCGGTGCCGTTGCCGCCCTTATGCAAGAGCCAGCGCTCGCGGAGGAGCGCGAGCGTTTGGGGCTTACCGATGAAAGTGTCGTTCTGTGCTTTTCCACCGAAGGAGACACCGATCGCGCGGGCTATAGAGATGTGGTTTGGAGGGGCGCATACCCCATGAGGAAAGCGGGTCGTTCATGCTGAGCGAAGAACGCAAAGATGCAGTGATTTCCACCGTTCAAGAACTGGTGAGGCGTCGGAGCTATTCCGGTGAAGAGGGCGAGGTTGCCGATTATCTACGGTCCTCGATGCTCACGTGCGGCTTCGATGAGGTCACGGTCGATCGCTACGGCAACGTGATCGGTTGCCTTAAGGGCAGCAGACCGGGCCCCAAAGTTCTTTTCGATGGGCATATGGATACCGTCGTCGTGAGCGACCCTTCCGAGTGGACGCACGATCCTTTTGCGGCAGAGATCGTCGATGGGCGTATGTATGGGCGCGGTACGTCCGATATGAAGGGCGCGCTCGGTGCCATGACCTGTGCCGCCGGCTTTTTCGGCGCCGATACCGAACGCGATTTCGCGGGTGAGGTCTACGTGGCAGGCATCGTGCACGAGGAGTGCTTCGAGGGTGTTGCAGCGCGTGAGGTGGCTTCTTCCGTTAAACCCGATATCGTCGTGATTGGCGAGTCTTCCAACCTCGACCTCAAGGTGGGGCAGCGCGGACGCGCTGAGATCGTCGTCGAGACGAAGGGTGTTTCCTGCCACTCCGCAAATCCCGAGAAGGGCGTCAACGCGGTATATGCCATGAGCAAGGTTATTCCCGCTATTCGCGCCATAGTCCCTCCCGAGCAGGAACGCCTGGGCAAGGGTATTCTCGAGCTTACAGATATCAAGTCGAGTCCGTATCCGGGCGCATCCGTGGTCCCCGATCGCTGCCGCGCGACCTATGACCGACGTCTTTTGGTGGACGAGACGCCCGATGAGGTGCTTGCTCCCATTAAGGAGGCCATTGCACGACTTGAGGCCGCGGGCCCTGAGGTCAAAGCCACGGTCACGTATGCGCATGGCGAGGAGCGTTGCTACACGGGTGAGAGAATCGAATCCGATCGCTTCTTCCCCGGCTGGCTCTACGACGAGGCTGAGCCGTTTGTTGCCGACACACTCACTGAGCTCAGGGGCATGGGGTACGATCCTGACGTGCGCGTCTACAACTTCTGCACCAATGGTTCGAGCTATGCGGGCGAGGCCCACATCAAAACCCTTGGGCTGGGTCCAAGCAAGGAGAACCTTGCGCATACCGTTGACGAATATGCGGAACTCGATCAGCTCACCGGTGCCGCTGAGTGCTACATGGGTATCATGCGCGCTCTTTGCAAGTAATGATTTTCTCTGGTAAGAGGGCTTGCGGATGCGCGCGTCGTGTTCGTTGGCCCTCTTTTCGGACAAGCGGAAGGTTGAGGACATGCATGCCTTGTTGATTAAAAACGGAACCGTGATCGATGGTACGGGTGCCGAGCGCAAACGTGCCGATGTGCTCATCAAGGACGATGCTATCAGCGCGATTGAGCCTGTGATCGAGCCCACGGGAGACGAGGACGTTATCGATGCCGCGGGCCTTATCGTGGCTCCGGGCTTTATCGACACGCATAGCCATTCCGATCTGAACGTGCTCGTCGAGCCCGAAGTACTGCCCAAGGTCATGCAGGGCATTACCACGGAGATCTTGGGTCAAGATGGCGTTTCCATGGCACCTCTGCCCGTGCGCTACATCGAGTCTTGGCGCAAGAACCTTGCCGGTTTGGATGGCGATAGCGACGAGATCGATTGGACTTATGAGACCACCGAGAACTATCTCGGTATGATCGAGCGGGTGAAACCTGGACTTAACGAGGGCTATCTGCTCCCGCATGGCAATGTGCGTATGGAGGCGATGGGGCTTGAGGACCGTCCAGCGACTCCGGACGAGATTGCGCGGATGCGGAAGATCGTCGACCGCGAGATGGAGGCGGGCGCGTTCGGTCTTTCAACGGGGCTTATTTACATCCCCTGTGCCTACGGTTCCACCGAGGAGCTTATCGAGCTTTGCCGCATCACGGCCGGCCATGGTGGCGTTTTCGTCACGCATCAGCGCTCAGAGGCCGATACCATTGTCGACTCCATGCATGAGACGATCCGTATAGGTCGGGAGTCGGGCGTGCACGTTCATTTCTCGCACTTCAAGGTGTGCGGTAAGAAGAACTGGCGGTATGTGCCTCAGATGATCGAGATCCTAGAGGCGGCCGAGGCTGAGGGCATCGATGTGAGTTTCGATCAGTATCCCTATGTTGCCGGCTCCACGATGATGGGTGCCTGCCTTCCGCCTTGGGTGCACGATGGCGGCACCGATCGTGCGCTTGAGCGCCTGGCGCAACCGGAACTTCGCAAGCGCATGATCCGAGACATCCAAAACGGTATTCCCGGATGGGACAACTTCGTCGACTTTGCCGGATTCGACAACATTTATTGCACGAGCGTCAAAACCGAGGCCAATGCCGACGCTGTGGGCCTTTCGTTGACGGAGCTTGCTGAGAAGCGCGGATGCGACCCGTATAACGCACTTTTCGATTTGCTGCTCCAAGAGGAAAACGCGGTCGGCATGGTCGATTTCTACGGCTTGGAAGACCACGTGAAGCTGTTCATGACCCGTCCTGAAATGAATGCCTGCACCGATGGTCTGTTGGGTGGAAAGCCGCACCCCCGTGTGTACGGCGCCTTTCCGCGTATCCTGGGGAAGTACGTACGCGACGAGGAGGTAATGACGCTTGAAGAGGGCGTGAGTCACCTCACCAAGCGCGCGGCTGACCACTATGGAATCGAGCGCCGCGGCGAACTTCGTGTGGGCAACTATGCCGATGTCACCATCTTCAACGCCGATACGATTGCGGATAAGGGCACGTTTACCGATCCCGCGCAGTATCCGGAGGGGATAGTGCATGTCATCGTCAACGGAACGTTGGCGGTTCGCGATGGCGTGCCTACGCACAAGCGCGCAGGTTACGTTCTCAGGCATTAAACGCGTTGGAGGTCTCGTCGTCTGTTGCAGGGGCGTTTTGGCTTTCATCAGACGATGAGATAAAACGTAGTTGACCTTCGGCGGCGGGGCCGCATTCGGCCCCGCTGCGTCGCCTGCGACGCTCCTCCTTTTTGCCCTGACAATATTTATTCGAAAATTCCCGTTGACTTTGCCAAACTAAAGCGTCATTATTTCAGACACGTTACGCGAGTGGAGCCATAAGGGCGACGCCAAACGGAAAGGCATTACATCATGTGCAACATCGGCAACAACATTATTACCAGCATTATTAGCTAGTACGGGTTGCCGATTCGG